>JBKCMR010000106.1:0-148068 GCA_046300055.1 Bacteroidota bacterium | reverse complement strand
TAGCTATTGGTTGCAAGTGATTTTCTATGCCAAGAATTTCAAATGGATCTTGCTGGCCACAATCTTGACGATCATGGCAATCTTTTCACTCTATCTCAACACACTCAACACCCACAAGGCAAATAGCTGGTTCAAAAAACTTCAGCTGGTTTCCTCGGCCGCTTTCAGTATCGGCCACGGCGGCAATGATGCTCAAAAAGTGATGGGTATTATCACCGCGGCCTTGATTGCAGGTGGCAGCATTCAGGAGTTTGACCAAATGCCCAACTGGGTGCCCATTGCTTGTTATCTTGCGATCGGCTTAGGCACCATGAGCGGGGGCTGGAAGATCGTCAAGACCATGGGCACTCGGATCACAAAGGTTACACCCTTCGAAGGTGTGGCCGCAGAAACGGCCGGAGCTATTACGCTGTTCCTCACAGAGGCATTAAAAATCCCCGTCTCCACCACGCATACCATCACCGGCTCCATCATGGGTGTAGGAGCCACCAAGCGTCTATCAGCCGTTCGCTGGGGCGTAACACTCAATCTGGTCTGGGCCTGGATACTGACTATTCCAATCAGTGCGCTGCTGGCAGGGGGTATCTACGCATTGGTGCGTTTATTCTGATCACCTTTTGATGGATTTATATCCCGATTTTTGCGGGGTAACACATGAAAAAGATTCTTGTCACCGGCGGTACCGGATACATCGGCTCGCATACCCTCGTCGATCTCCTCGAGCAGGGCTATGACGTGATCTCGGCCGACAATTACAGTCGATCCGATGCACGGATGCTGCAGGGGATCGAAACCATCACCGGAAAAAAAGTCAAGAACTACGCGATCGATCTCTGCTCGCTGGCCGACACCCAAAAAATATTCGAAGAAAATCCGGACCTCTCCGGCATCATTCACTTCGCGGCCTACAAAGCCGTCGGCGAATCGGTCGAACAACCCCTCTTGTATTTCGAGAATAATATTCAGTCACTGCTGAACCTCTTGCGTTGTGTGCAGGAATACAAGGTCCCCTATTTTGTTTTCTCTTCCTCCTGCACCGTTTACGGCGAGCCCGAATCGATTCCCGTCACGGAAGAAACCCCACTTCGACCCGCCGCTTCTCCATACGGACTCACCAAACAGATCGGTGAACAACTCGTACAAGAATTCGTCAAAGCCGCACCTTGCTCTGCCTTGCTGCTCCGCTATTTCAATCCGGCCGGTGCACACCCTTCCGCCCAGATCGGTGAACTGCCCATCGGTAAACCACAGAACCTCGTACCCGCCATCACCCAAAGCGCCATCGGTGTAATCGATAAACTGACCGTTCACGGAACCGATTACCCCACGCGGGATGGTTCTTGTTTGCGTGATTTCATTCACGTTTGCGATCTGGCGCGCGCACATACCCAGGCCTTGCAATTATTGGAAAGAGAAGCAAAACAACATACCTGTGAAGCCATCAATCTGGGCAGCGGCACCGGCATCACCGTGTTGGAATCGATCCAAGCCTTTGAAAAAGCAGCAGGAGAAAAACTGGAGTGGACGGCCGGTCCACGCCGACCCGGTGACGTCATGGCCATCTATGCCAACAATTCCCGAGCTCAACAACGCCTTGGATGGAATGCCCGATTTAATATTGATGACATCATGGCCACCGCCTGGGCCTGGGAACAACGATATCGAAAAGGAGAGACGGTGCTTTCATCTTGATCCTCTTTTTCCACGTTTATACTGACTTTTCCTCATTCGTTTTTTCGCGCATCAATTGAAACTACTTTTGTGGCAACAAATTCCCCATGCTCAAAGACATCGTTTCAACCGGCAGTAAAGACACCCGCAGCGGATTCGGTGACGGCATCGTAGCCGCCGCCCGCAAGAACCCGAACATCGTAGCGCTCACTGCCGATCTGGCCGGCTCGCTCAAACTCAATCAATTCATGAAAGAGTTTCCTGAACGTTTCTTTCAATGCGGCATCGCCGAAGCGAACATGATCGGTGTGGCAGCGGGTATGACCATCGGTGGAAAGATCCCGTTCACCACTACGTTTGCCAACTTCTCGACCGGACGCGTGTACGACCAGATCCGTCAGTCCGTTGCCTACAGCGGAAAGAACGTGAAGATCTGCGCCTCACATGCCGGACTCACCCTCGGAGAAGACGGTGCCACACACCAAATTCTCGAAGACATCGGACTGATGAAAATGCTGCCGGGCATGACCGTTGTCGTTCCCTGCGATTATGCTCAAACCAAAGCAGCCACTGAAGCGATCGCTGAAACAGATGGACCGGTTTATCTCCGATTCGGTCGACCCGCCTGGCCCATGTTCACACAAGAATCCGATTTCGTATTGGGCAAGGCACAATATTTTTCTGAAGGAACCGACGTATCGATATTCGCTTGCGGTCACCTTGTATGGAATGCGATCCAAGCCGGTGTCGAATTAGAAGCAGAAGGCATCTCCGTGGAAATCGTCAACCTGCATACCATCAAGCCCCTCGATGAGGAAAGCATCATCCGAACCTTGAAAAAAACCGGTTGCGCCGTTACCGCCGAAGAACACAACATCATCGGCGGCATGGGTGATGCCGTTGCACAAGTGGCGGCCAGACACTGTCCCACGCCCATCGAATACGTAGGCACCAACGATACGTTCGGAGAAAGCGGCACCCCTGCCCAATTGCTCAAGAAATACGGATTGGATGTGCCGGATATCGTTGCGGCTGCCAAACGTGCCTTGGCAAGAAAAAAGAGCTGACATTCGTTAAACGAGACGAAACCTAATTCGTCTTACCGATCCATGCCACTGCATTCAGATGCTGAAATCCTGCTGGCTTTTCAAGAACCGGCAAAAAAGGAGTCTGCCTTTACCCAACTGGTACGCAAGTACCAGGAGCGACTTTATTGGCATGTGCGACGCATGGTGGTCGTACATGATGACGCCAACGATGTGATTCAAAATGTGTGGATCAGGGTTTGGAAAGGGTTAGAGAATTTCCGTTCCGATAGTCAACTATACACCTGGCTCTACCGAATCGCCACCAATGAATGCCTGAGTTTTCTGGATCAGCAAAAACGAAAAGGAGCTGTATCGCTGGATCAGGAAGGTGGCGTGAACCTTTCTGAACAAGTTCGGGCCGATCAGTATTTCGATGCAGATAAAGCCGAATGGAAACTCCAACTCGCCATTCAGGCACTGCCTGAGAAACAAAAACTGGTGTTCACCCTCAGGTACTACGACGAGATGCCGTATGAAGAAATGAGCCGGGTGTTGGAATCTAGCGAAGGTGCCCTGAAAGCCAGCTATCACCATGCCGTTAAAAAAGTGGAGGACTACCTCCTGAACCGTTAAACCTTACCTGCCTGTATCTATCTTAGAAGCCGAATTGACCATGCCCGATCGTCAAGCCATAAATAACGAACTGAAGGAGCTGAATAGCAACTTGTCCGGCCAAGAACCTCGGATGCCCTACCCCGTACCCCCAGGATATTTCGAGGGACTGGCCGAACAGGTATTGACGCGGATCCGACAGGAAGAGGCCAAGGAAGAGCTCGGCACCCTGTCTCCCCTGCTGCAGCAACTTTCCAAAAAACAACCTTACTCCACACCGGTCGGATATTTTGATCGTCCGGTCAACTTACCAGCCTCCGAACAGGCACCCGTTCGTTCACTTTTCAGCCAAGCTTGGATCCGTTACGCGGTGGCCGCCTCTGTGATTGCCGCCGGTATTTTTTTATGGATGGGGCGATCTGAGCAGCCGACCGGCAATGCGAAGAATGTGATCATTGAGGTGAAACAGGATATCCAGCAACTGAACGAGAAAGAAGAAAGTCTGCTGCAGGAATTCGTTTCGGCCGGTATGACGGGACAGGAAACAGCACAGATCGATATTCGGGAAGGAGCTGCGGATAAGACCCTTTTGGCTGATGTATCTGAACAGGAATTGAATGAATTCTTGGAGCAATCTGAATTCATCACATCCACTGAAACTAATGAATGATGCGACGGATCTCAATCATATTATCACTCCTGCTGGTTGCCCAATTAGCTTGGTCGCAACCACCCGGTCCACCACCAGATGAAGTTAGTCCGCCCGACCCTAAATTACCCGAGCGAATGAGTCTCTTTATTCAGAATAATCTGGAGATGACTGCAGCTGAAAGAGAAAAATTCGATCCGGCCTTCAAGAAGTACATGAAAGATTTTGCCAAGGTGCATCGCACGAATCGAGGCGACCGGCTGGTAATGCAACAACAGATGATCGAGCTTCGGCTTCGGTACCGAAAAGATTTCCGTCAATGGCTGGGGGATAAAAGAGGTGACCAGGTTTTTATGGAGGAAGAGCATTTCCGCATGGAAGTCATGCGCTTGATCCGCGAGCGTCAGAGAGATCGGGGTGGACCGCCTCCACCACCGGGTGGCCGACGCCGTTTTAGATAAATACTCCCTAGCAAGACCAATGCGGCTGCCGGATATCGTGGTAGAATAACATCGTCCAGTGCTCCTTCGCTCCCTGCTCCCACCACTGCTGTCGTAACTGCTGCGCTTTCTTACCATCATGATCGTATTTAGCCACGAAGCGATGTTTCATTTGCTGCAGCTGAGGTGCTTCATCTCCGCCAAAAAATAATACCTGCTCTCCTTCTCGGATCAGAAACACCTGATGGTGCGGACAATGTCCTCCACTATGCATCACTTCAATCGATCCATCTATCCGATCTCCATCCAACACAAAGCGCACTTGGGGATGATCAACCAAAATTTCAAGTTCATCTGCCGGATACGACGGCATTCCTTTCTCAAAAGCAAACTGTAGTTCCTTCGCTGATAAATAATAAGTAGCCCGAGGGAATGATAGTTTCCGAGCTACCCCTTCGCCGTATGCAATACCACCGGCATGATCCTTGTGTAAATGAGAAAGAAGGACTTTAGTCACCTCTTCAGGCGCAAAACCCAATGCCCGCAGGTTGCGATGAATCTGGAGTTCGCCATCGATCGAAAATCCCAGACCTGTATCCAACAACAACAGATCCGTAGCGGTTTTAACCACGAAAGGTTGGATCTCGACAAGCAAACTGCCAGTAGATCTATCCTGGAGTTGATCACGTTCTGTATCAAAGGGAACAAACTCCTTTGTCTGATCGATGGTGAAACTGCCTTCGGATAATGGATGAAAGATCATTGTATTTATCGTAGCACCATTTGCCGATCGGCATCCAGGCGCATGAGGATGAATAATAAAATAGAGAACGTCATCAGGGAGGTGCCTCCATAACTGATGAATGGCAGGGGAATACCGATCACGGGCATCAAACCGATGGTCATGCCGATGTTCACCACAATATGAAAGAACAGTACGGCCATCACCCCATAGGCATAGGCTCTGCTGAAGGTACTTCGCTGCCGCTCGGCGATGGTAACGATGCGGAACAAGAGAAGTAAGTAAAGTCCCAGCAGAATCAAACTGCCCATAAAACCGAATCCTTCTCCCACGGTACAGAAAATGAAATCCGTTCGCTGTTCGGGTACAAATTCATAACGTGTTTGGGTGGCACTGAGCAATCCTTTACCCAAAAATCGACCGCTGCCGATCGCGATCTTGGATTGACGAACATTATAACTGCTGCCCGTCTCTTTTTTCTTCAATGAAACAGCGGGAGCTAGCGTGTCGGTCCCCTGACGATAGGGATTATCCTTTCCGAACAGATCATAGATGCGTTCTACCTGATGCTTCTGCAACACATTCTTAAAAAGAAATGGAACGGCAAAACGCTGAATGCCCACAGCTACAAACCAGATCAGGATGATACTGGTGAGTACCCCCCGGTGGCGCTTGATGGTACGTCGTAGCAGGTAGAGGGCGATCAGTGCACCGGCTGTCAGTAAAATAGCCAACAGGTTCGGAGGCAATAGAATGGAAGCCACTACCAAGATCACGCCGAGGATGGCGATCAATGGTATGCTGGCGGGCAATCCCTCTCGATACATGACTAAAAAGAAGGAGGTGTATACAAGCGCCAATCCGGTTTCACTTTGTCCGATACAAAGGATCGCCGGGAATAGAACCAGGGCTGCCGCTCGTAGCTGTGAACCGGTTCGCCGAAAATCGATGTCGGGCAAACTCAGATACTTGGCCAGTGCCAGTGCCACAAAGATCTTCACAAACTCGGCCGGTTGAAAATTGAATGCGCCGATGCGAATGATCGATTCCGTTCCCTTGATCCGCGAGTGAAAAGGGAATACCAATAACAGAAAGAGAATCCCGATCGCATAACCCAGGTTGGCGGTGGCCGGGAAAAACTTACTATCGGCGAGTAAGATCACAAATCCCAATAGAATACTGAACAGAAAAAAATAGAATTGTTTACTGTAATCCGTTTTGAATCCGACCCAGCTGGCCAGCATCGGATCGCCTTCCCGGTAGGTAGCCGCGAAAATGGCGAGCATACCGATGGTTGATAAAGCGATCAGAATCCAGCAGATACTCCAGTCTACCCCTTTTGATATGGTTCCCTGTTGTTGTCTCATTTGCTTAAGGCAACCTCCGTGCCGATAGTTTTTCTGTTTTCAGGTATCCAGGCTACCGCTCGCTCAGTCTGATCTTGATTATTGCGTGCAGGAGTTGCCGGGATAGATCGACGTGTGATGCGTTTTAAGTAAGAACTGTCTTTCGTGAGCTTGAACCATTGACGTGCACGAAGTGAATCCTCTTTCACCTGCAGGCGTTTGAAATAGGCAGGCATGAGGTTGGCCGCGGAGATACGTGCCGAGTCGGCCTTGCTTCGAGTGCTGATGGTGTCATTCAAGTATTTCTCTATGAGAATGCGAGAGATCGGTCCAGCCCAGGTAGCTCCGAATCCTGCATTCTGCACGAAAACAGCGATGGCGATCTTTGGATTTTCTTTGGGTGCGAAACAAACGAACATGGAGTTGTTCGGGAGCTTGATCTTTCGTCCGTCGAGAATGGTATAGTTCTCCGCCGTACCGGTCTTGGCACAAACTTCTATCCCTGGGATCTGTGCCACACGGGCCGTTCCCATTTTCACCACATCACTCATTCCCTCGATCACCGCGCGATAAGCTGTATCGGGAATACCGGTGAGCACTTCGTGTTTACGTCGATAGGGATTTACCAGTGCGGAATCCAGTTCTGTTTCTCCTTCGATCTTCTCTACAAAATGGGGTGCATAATAATACCCGCGATTGCAGATAATGGCCATGGCATTGGCCATTTGCAAGGGTGTGGTCAGCATTTTATCCTGACCGATACCCAAGGTCAGGTTGGTGCAGGAAGTCCATCGATTGTCATTCTCCCGATTGTAGACCGACGTATCCGCAATATTGCCACTACTCTCACCCGGCAGGTCCACGCCCAGCTTCACGCCCAATCCGAAAGCATTCATGTATTCACGCCAATGCAAATAACCTTTTTTTACAGAGCCGTATTTGGGTTGGTCGACCGTCATCCGGTAGATATGAGAAAAATAGGAGTTACAAGAGTTCGCGATCGCGAGACGAAGATTCGCCGCATGCCCGCCGCCTGCGTGTGTACAGGCTGGTTTACCATGACCGCAAGCATTGTATCGGCCTCCACAGGGATAACCAAATCCCGGGTTGATCACGCCTTCACCCAGTGCGACCAGTCCGCCCAAGGGTTTGAACGTCGATCCGGGTTCATAGCGTCCGGCAATGGCGCGGTTGAGCATCGGCCCCGTCACATCCAATACCATCCGACTGTAATTGGCGCTTCCACTTGTGCCCGTCAAATCATTGGGATTGTAATTCGGCCCGGATACCATCGCCAATATCCCGCCGGTCTTTGGATCGAGTGCAACCAATCCGCCCACCTTATTACTCATCAACTTTTCCGCCAGCTGTTGCAGTTCGATGTCGATATAGGTACGTAAACTTCTACCGGCTGAGGAAGCCGTATCGAAATCACCATTCTCATAATGCCCCACCAACCGATTTTTATTATCCTTGATCATGTACTGAACCCCTCTTTGTCCCATCAACACATTTTCATAGAAGGATTCCAGTCCTGTCTTACCGATATAATCACCCTGCCGATAAAAGTTACGAGAACGATCAATGTCTTTGCCATCCACCTCCCGTACATAGCCAAGGATGTGCGCACCGGCACCGAAGGGATAATAGCGAAGCGGACGCTCTACCAGATTGAAGCCCGGAAATTTCCATCCATTCTCTTCGAACCTCGCCTGTAATTCTTTAGTTAACAGTCCGCGAAAGACAGAGGGGCGAACAGCGGTATTTTTGACGATGGCATCAATCATTCGCTTTCGGAATTCAGCCGTGTCTATTTCAAGCAATCGACATAATTCCAACGTATCGATACCTTTCACTTCAGCGGGCGTCACCATCAAATCATAAATGATGGTGTTGTTTAGAATGGCTTTCCCTTTACGATCATAGATGATCCCACGCTCCGGATAAATGACTTTGGCGTAGACGGCATTATCCATCGCCAATTGACGATAACGTTCATCGATCACCTGCAAATAGAAAAGACGAAGCAGGATGATCAGAAATACAACCAGTACAAGAAGCTGGATGCTGCGGCTGCGGGCTTGGTGATAAACAGACATGATGAGCGAAGGGGATCGCGGTACAAATTACGCATGCGGAGGCGCGTGCTCCAAATCAAATACGGATCAGGCCGTATTGGTTCGGTAGGATTGTTGACGCGGAAAGAGCAGGTCGGCCGTGAGGATGAGCAAAAAACTGATCAGGGTCCCCAGAAGTGTCTTTCCCAGGAAGGACCAGAACGATCCCACGCTGAGCCACTGAAGAAAGGTGAGGTAGAAATGGTGAACGAAGGAAAGAAAGAGTATGTACACCAAATAGGGCGCCCACTGCATCGCCTTGACGGAGGGTTCGGGATATTGAAATTCCTGCGTATCCCGGGGCATTAGGATCGTGATCAGGTAGGGGCGCAGATAGGCGATCAGCACACAGGCGGCTGCATGCAGACCGGGGGTGAGGCTGAAATAATCAACTGAGAGGCCGAGTAAAAAGCCTGTCAACAACAACCCGGTTCGGCTCATGGAAAAGGGAAGCCACAATACAAATACAAAGTAGAGGGAAGGCAACACTAGCCGATGCAGATGGGGCACTTTATTCAGGAGGTAAACCTGAACCGCTACCAGCAACAGGGCCCGGAAAAAATATCGGATGAAGCCGGTCATGGTTTACGATTTTTAGGGTCCTCGATCCGCTTGCGGGCTTCCCGATTCAGATTCACCTGCTCATCCATTTGCAGGTTCTCCACCACAAACACTTGTTGCAGGTTGCGGAAATTAGCGGCAGGCTTTACTTCGATCACATGGAAATTCGTGCGCTTGTCGGTCGAAAGGGCGCTGACCGTACCCAACATTTTACCCGGAGGGAAATTGAATGAATACGCACTAGTGACTACCGTATCGCCGATCTTCAGAAATAAACTTTTCGGAATGCCTTTCAGGATCAGTCGGTCGGGATGCGCACCATCCCATTCCAAGGTGCCGAAATCCCCCGTCTTTTTCAGGGCGGCATTGACGCGTTGCTGCACATGCAACAAACTCATGGCCTGGGCAAAATTCGGACTGACCAATATGATCACCCCCACGGCGGAACCGTCTGAATTCAGCACAGCCATATTCTCCCGAATGCCTTGCGCCGCACCTCGATCGATCTGAAAATAATTCTTCTCCTCGTTAACGGTATTGTAGATGACGGTAGCAGGTCGATACACATATCGACGCAGGCGCTTTATACTATCAGAAGTGATCTCCTCTTTTTCGATCCGCTGGGTATCTACCAACAAGGTGTTAGCAGGAAGTAGCTGCAGCAGCGAGTCGTTGAGTTGATGCACGCGTTCATTCTCGGCACGTAATTGAAAAAAATCCTCTACCCGATCGTATCGACTATTGATCGAACCGGTGACCTCTTGAGCGGCTGTAAGGAAACGAGCTTGATGAAACCGATTGAAGCTGGCCAGAAACCACCAAGAGAGGATCTGCAAAAGCAGAAACAACAGAAAGGTGTGATAACGCCGGATGAAAAGAAGAACGTTCCGCATGGATACTACCGCATCACGAAGGGATACTGACTATAATTTTTCAGCGCAATGCCCGTACCGGTGACCACACTCTTCAGCGGATCATCCGCAATATGAACAGGCAACTTGATCTTGGCACTGAGACGCTTATCCAATCCACGCAGCAAGGCACCACCACCTGTCAGATACAAGCCACGACGATAGATGTCCGCCGCCAACTCGGGTGGCGTTTGCTCCAGGGCTTTTAGAATAGCTTCTTCTATTTTGAATACGCTCTTGTCCAATGCTTCAGCGATCTCCTGATAACTCACCATGATCTGCTTCGGGATACCGGTGACAAGGTCACGACCATTCACGGCAAAATCAGGCGGTGGATTTTCCAACTCTTTCATAGCCGCACCCACATGGATCTTGATCTGCTCAGCGGTACGCTCACCGATCAATAAACTGTGATAACGACGAAGCGCTTCCATGATGTCGGCCGTGAATTCATCACCGGCCACACGAATGGATTGATCGCATACGATACCGGCGAGCGCAATGATCGTGATACCGGTTGTACCGCCACCGATGTCGATGATCATATTACCAACGGGTTCACTTACATCAATACCGATACCCAAGGCAGCAGCCATCGGTTCGTGAATTAGATATACTTCTTTCGCACCGGCTTGCTCAGCACTGTCGCGCACGGCACGCTTCTCTACTTCCGTGATGGAAGAAGGAATGCAGATCATCATACGCCAGCTCGGTGGGAACAAAGGTTTTTTGGGATAAACCAACTTAATCAATTCACGGATCATCAGCTCCGCTGCATTGAAATCCGCGATCACACCATCTTTCAAGGGACGCACCGTACGAATGCTCTCGTGCGTTTTTTCATGCATCATCAAGGCTTTGCGTCCAACCGCCAATACCTCTTTGGGATTGTTGCGATTCAATGCCACGATACTGGGTTCATTCACGACAACTTCGTCGTTGTGAATGATCAAGGTGTTCGCGGTGCCCAGATCGATCGCGATCTCCTGTGTAAACCAATTGAAAATGCCCATGAAAATTGCTGAAGATTAATGGAGACAAAGGTTGGCAAATAATCTGAATTTTCAAGGAGGAAAAGGTGATTTGCGAGGGAAAATCCAAATTCGAAAATCCGGAATCAGTAAATTGGTCCATGCCCACATTCACCCGCATCATCTGGGTACTGGCCTGGGTCAGTTTGCTGACCGACATGGCCAGTGAAATGCTCTACCCGATCGTACCGCTTTACCTCCAACAGATCGGATTTTCTGTGGCCGGGATCGGATGGCTCGAAGGCTCGGTTCAATTGCTGGCCGGCATCAGCAAAGGCTACTTCGGAAAAAGAAGCGACGAGATCGGTCGCCGACTCCCCTTCATTCAATGGGGCTATTCGCTTAGTGCCCTTTCAAAACCCCTGATGGGCTGGCTGTCTAATCCGATCTGGATCCTGGGTGTACGGGGAATGGATCGACTGGGCAAAGGGATGCGGACGGCCCCCCGAGATGCCTGGCTGGCGCAAGAAGCGGGCCCCAACAAAGCCACGGTTTTTGGTTTTCACCGCAGCATGGATACCTGGGGCGCCGCGATCGGTCCACTACTAGCCCTTTGTTATCTGTTGTTTCATCCGGGTGACTATGCCACCCTGTTCCTGCTCGCCTTCCTTCCCGGAATTTTATCCGTTCTTCTGCTTTTCACGTTAAAGGAGGGCAAAAGATCGGTATCAAAATCCACCCGTGGTGGGTTCTTCAGCTACCTGCATTACTGGAAGGTTGCCCCTCCTTCGTTTCGAAGAATGGTGCCCGCCCTGTTGCTATTCGCACTCTTCAACAGCGCGGATATCTTTTTACTATTGATGGCAAGGGAGAGCATCGGAACGGATCCGATCAAACTTTGGGGCCAAGTCATCCCCCCGGATGCCTGGGTCATCGGGGCCTACATTTTATACAATGCCGTTTACGCCCTGACAGCCTACCCATTGGGCAAGTGGGCACAAAAGATCGGAACCCAGCGCATGATCACGATCGGATTTCTGCTCTTTTCCATTGTTTACTTAGGTTTCGGCTTTCGCCCGGGCGATCAGGCCATACTCCTTCTTTTTTGTCTGTATGGGATCTATGCAGCCGCTACCGAAGGCATGATCAAAGCGTGGATCACAGAACGTGTTGATCCGAAAGAGACCGGTACGGCACTCGGCTTTTATACTTCGATGGAGAGTATATCGATCTGGCTGGCTAGCGGAGTTGCCGGCACACTCTGGACGGTTGGCTACCCTTCACTACCTTTTTTTACAAGTGCGCTCGTCGCCTTGTTGGTAGCTGTCTATCTGGGCTTATTTATGAAATCGAAAACCCAGTAATTGCTGTGCATCGGATGAGATCGGCGGAATTTTTTCTGAGGCGACCAGAAAACTAGTCAGCCCCGCGATCTCCCGGAAGATATAATGCTTATCCGCTGCTCCTTTCAAGTAGTCTTTGCCGCTACTTCCACCCGTACCCATCCGAATACCGATAATGCGTTGCACCATATTCATGTGCCGGTAGCGCCACAAACTCAATTGACTATCGATCTCCAATAACACATTGAGCAAGCGGAAGGGTAAGTGCAAGAGCGGGTATCCCCGATGCAGCATAATGAACAGCGCCGCGCGACAGGCCCGGGGCGAGAGCGTACGCTCGTCACTATCCTCCGAAAAAATCTGGTCGAAAGCCCCCGCTGCAGATTGTTCTTCGGGCGATAAACTGCTTTTGTAGGCGGCCGTATAGAGCGGCCAAAAATCAGCTGCCTCCTCATCAAGAAAAGGCATCCGCTCAAGCCAGGCATTCAATAATTGCAAGATGGATTGCTCGGATTCAGCTTTTCGGATCAGCTCCACTTGTTCGGGACGAAGTTGTGAAGTATAATATTCCTGTCCGTGCCGGTGTGCATATTTCAGTCCCAGTTTAGCTTCCAACTCCTTGAATTGCCAGCTCTGAAATCCACTCGCAGGACGAAGCAGATCTCTGAATTCCAGAAAATCAGAAGGCGTCATGGTTTCCATGATATCGATCTGATTCACCAATACCCGCAGGATGATCGTACAACGATCAAGCCGATGCACCAGCGTCTGCAACTCCGGTGAATTATCATTCAACGCAGGATTCTTCAACAACTGAAGCGCCGAATCCACTTCGGTATGAAGCTGCTTGAACCAAAGTTCATAGGCCTGATGGATCACTATAAAGAGAGATTCATCGTGAGCGGGTTTTCCCTTTTTGACACTTTCCGGATCCTGCGCATTCAGGATCTTATCGAGTTGAAGATAATCGTGGTAATGCATGAAGGGTGAAAGATGAAAGGTGAAGGGTGAAGGGTGTAGTAGTTTAAGGTTGAATGTTAGGGGAACTCGTAGCCGATGTCGCGGCGTAGGTATTTTCCTTCGAACTGTATGTTGGCCTGTTGCGATTGTGCATTGGCGGCGGCTTCGGTAATGGACTTTCCGAATGCGGTAACAGCCAGTACCCGTCCGCCTTGCGTGACGAGCTCGCCATTTTTTTGTGTCGTGCCCATGTGAAACAAAAGCCCATCCGGGTCGAGTGATTCAACCCCCGTGATCGGAAATCCTTTTTCATAGGATTCCGGATAGCCACCACTGACCGCTACGACGGTCGCTGCAGCTCTTGGATCGGTCTCCACTTGCTTACCAGCTAACATACCTGCACCCGTTGCCATCAGTAGATCCAACAAGTCAGATTCTAAGCGCGGCATCACCACCTCCGTTTCCGGATCGCCCATGCGGCAGTTGTATTCGATCACATAGGGCTTGTCGCCATCGATCATCAACCCAATAAAGACAAAGCCCCGATATCGTATAGATTCCTGTTGCAACCCGCGGATCGTAGGCTTCACGATCTGCGCTTCGATATTCTTCATCAACGCCGGCGTGGCAAATGGTACGGGACTGACCGCTCCCATTCCACCTGTATTAAGTCCTGTATCGCCTTCTCCGATTCGTTTGTAGTCTTTCGCTTCGGGTAATATCAGATAATCATTTCCATCGGTGAGCACGAATACCGACATCTCGATGCCTTGTAGAAATTGTTCGATCACCACTTTGGCACCCGCCGTACCGAATTTCGCTTCTCGAATCATTTCAGTGAACGTCTGCTTGGCGGCGTCATGATCCGTTGCGATCACCACTCCTTTTCCGGCCGCCAGTCCATCTGCTTTCAAAACGATCGGCAAGGTATGGGTCGATAAATATTGTAATCCTTCCTCGAAATTATCGGCATTGAATTCTCGATAGCCGGCGGTTGGAATACCGTGGCGGGTCATGAAGGACTTGGCGAATGCTTTACTGCCTTCCAGTTGAGCTCCTTCCTTGGAGGGGCCGATCACGATCAGATCACCGAGCTCATCGGCCGATTCCAAAAAATCAGTAATTCCGTTTACCAACGGATCTTCCGGTCCGACCAACACCAACCCGATCTGATGATCAGCACAAGCCTTTCGGATCGAAGGAAAATCAGATACAGAGATGGGGAGATTGGTGCCGAGGGCCTCGGTACCCGGATTGCCGGGCGCGATAAAAAGTTGCTGACAAAGCGGACTCTGCTTCATCTTCCAGGCCAGGGCATGTTCCCGTCCGCCGGAACCGAGTATCAATACATTCATAATAACACGCTGAAGGAACGCGCTAAAGATACTCTGAAATGAACGTTTCATTCATTTTTTACTATTTTGTCGAACAATCAAAATCAATCAGATGAGCGACGTAAAAACACCGACCAGCCACCCGAAAGGGCTCTGGGTGCTATTTGGAACCGAAATGTGGGAACGCTTCAATTTCTATGGCATGCGTACCCTGCTCACCCTCTTCATCGTGAATGCCCTGATGATGAGCAAAGAACAATCTTCCCTGATCTATGGAGGATTCCTCGGACTCTGCTACCTCACCCCGATGCTCGGCGGTTTCATTTCAGACCGATTTCTCGGTAATCGCTATTGTATCCTGCTGGGCGGTTCGCTGATGGCAGCCGGACAACTATTGCTCTTCTTCAGTGCCAGCATTTTTGATTCGAACCTGGATCTGGCCACTACATTATTATACATCGCATTGGGCGCCATCATCTTCGGAAACGGCTTCTTCAAGCCGAACATCTCGAGCATGGTGAGTAGCCTTTACCCCAAAGCCGAGAAGAACAAACTCGATACCGCCTTCACTATTTTCTATATGGGGATCAACATGGGCGCTTTCTTGGGGCAATTGATCTGTCCCCTCCTGGGCGACATTACCGATGCTGCCGGCAACCGCGATATCTATGCATTCAAATGGGGATACCTCGCCGCCTCCATTGCCATGGTGATCGGTACCATCACCTTCTTCTTGTTAAAGGATAAATATGTAGTTACCCCTGAAGGACGTGCTATCGGTGGATTACCCAAAAACAATGATTCAAGTGATTATGAAGAGGGTGAATCTCAAAAAGCCATCTTCTCCAACACAGCGCTATACACCACTGTACTTCTCTTTGTTGCACTGGGACTGGTGTTTTTCTACGTATTCGGACAAAACGTGATCTACTCGGTGATCTATGCGGCCGGTCTATCGCTCGCTCGCCTCATTCTCTCCGACAGTTCCATCACTAAAATTGAACGGGATCGGATCTGGGTCATCTACATCGTTTCGTTCTTCGTAATCTTTTTCTGGGCTGCCTTTGAACAAGCCGGCTCCTCCCTGACATTCATTGCCGATAATCAAACCGATCGGAATTTCTTCGGCTGGGATATGCCTCCTTCCATGGTGCAGATCTTCAACGGGATCTTTGTGGTGATGTTCGCAGTGCCCTTCAGTATTCTATGGGATAAGCTTCGTGCTAAAGGAAAAGAACCCATCTCTCCCTTCAAGCAAGCGATCGGATTGCTCTTGATCGCCGTAAGCTATTTTATCATCGCACACAATGTAAAAGACCTGGGCAACAGTGGTTTGCTGGCCGTGAAATGGCTGATCTTGTTGTATCTGATCCAAACCTTCGGAGAGCTTTGCCTGAGTCCGATCGGACTCTCTCTAGTCGGTAAATTGGCTCCCAAACGTTTCTCCTCGCTTCTCTACGGTGTATTCTTTTTATCCAACGCATCCGGCTATGCCTTGGCTGGAACCTTGGGCGCGATTTTGCCACCCACCAGCGAGCAGTACATCGTAGCTGAAAAATCGAACATCGATCTCAAAGGAATCCTGGATGGAAAAGTCGATCCGTCCGGAGAACAATTATTCATCCTGGCAAAAAATAAAGCCGCCGAGATCAATGACGACCTGGCCAAAGAATACAAGATCAAATTCACTGACTATTTCAAGGACGAGACCAAAAAACTGAGTCCGGAACAATTCGCACTCATCAAAGAGAAAAAGATCATCAAAGCAGAATACCCTGTTTTTGCGGGATTCACGATTCACAATCTCTTTGAATTCTTTATGGTGTTCGTAGTCCTCTGCGGAATCGCCTCCGTATTGCTATTCGGATTAACACCGAAACTAAAGCAGATGATGCATGGCGTGAACTAAGTTGAGGGGGTGGGAGTTGAGAGTTGAGGTTTTGGTGTTTTTTGTTTGTAGTTGAGTATAGTTGTCAGTTACGAGTTGATAGATGCGTTATTAGATCGCGATCCGGTTTGTGGTATTGGTTACCGCACCTCGGATCGCGATCTTGCTTTCATGTTCACATACCCCTTCGAAAAACTAGAAGCTTGGCAGGCCGCGAGGAGACTCTCTGCACAAGTGTATTCATTGACAACCCAGTTCCCGTCGGAAGAAAAATATGGGATCGTTCAGCAAATTCGGCGAGCAGCGATATCAGTAGCATCGAACCTTTCCGAGGGAACGGGACGCTACTCTGCTAAAGACCAGGGCCACTTTTACAGTATGGCATACAGCAGCCTGATGGAACTATTGAATCAACTCATTATCTCTAACGACTTAAACTACCTAACTGCAAAAGATTATGAAAATATCCGAAGTCTCATTGAACCGCTAAGCGCGATCATCACCGGACTACGAAAACACACGCTCAACAAACAACCATAAACCCCTCCACCTCAACTCTCAACCCCCGTCCTCTCAACTTCTTGTTACTACACGAAATCCAAGGGTTTGTAATCTCCTTTTAAAATAGTACGATCATCTACCTGCAACCATTTTTTCAGCACGGTCGCATACACCCGTTGAAAATCGACACGATGCTTCAGGTCGCCTTCATTCAGATCTGACAGATCAGGCAATTCATTCAATAATCCCGCTCGCTTCAATCCCCCGCCGATCAGGAACATGTTGTTCGCCGTTCCGTGATCCGTTCCGCCACTGGCATTCTGACTCACCCGGCGACCGAATTCAGAGAAGGTGAAGAGTAACAGGTCATTGAATCGCCCCTGTTTTTTAAGATCCTCTGTGAAGGCCCCCACCGCATCATTCATTTCTTTGAATAGACGTTCCTGTTGTGCCTGTTGGCGCACATGCGTATCAAAACTTCCCAGTGACAGATAATACACTTTCGTTTGAATATCTGAATACGCAAGCGAGGCGATGGTCTGAAAGCTTTTACCTAACTCCGTATTCGGATAAGTGCTGCGTGACGGACGAAGTCTACTCTGCTTGAAAATATGATCGGCAGAAGACATCGTCTCCGCCAGTGTTTTATACAGATAATCCACCGGCGCTTCGCTATGTTCAGCAGCAGGTGTCGCATTCAACGAACGAAAGAACTGTTCATTCGCCGTACCATATAAACGCCTCGGATCTTTGACGGCCATCGCTTTCAGTTGCTCTCCTTTCATCGATAAGCTCAAAATATCATCCAGTTCGATGGCTCTTGTCAGCGCATCGCTTCCGCAACATTGTGCATCCAGATACCGACCCAGCCAACCGGAGTTCCAGTATTGATCGGAACGACTGCCCGTATGCCAGATGTCCATACTTCGAAAATGCGAACGATCCGGATTGGGATAACCGACATTATTCAAAATGGCCAGTTGGCCTTGATCGTACAAACTCTTGAAATGGGTAAGTGCAGGATGCAAGCCGGCCTCATCGGTTAGGGATAAAGCTTTGTCTTTGGCAATGCCAAGTAGAGGTCTGGATCGATAGTAAATATCATTGCGCACTGGCACGACAGTATTCAATCCATCATTGCCTCCGCTGAGTTGAAGGATCACGACGATCTTATTACCGGGCGGAACCCATCCGGGCGTTTCCATCGCCTTCAAAAACTTAGGTACAAACAAAGAGGCCGTAGCCAGTGATCCCAATTGTAAAAATTCCTTTCGACGAATGGTCATGGTAACGGATTAACAGAGTTGATATTCGGGTGTACTGAGCATATGAGCGGTCAGCGAACGAAGGCTATTTTCCCGATCGGCCGGATCGATATAGTTCTTGAGTAAAAGAGACGTGCTCGACTTCTGGGTCTGCAACAATATGGCAGCCAATCGTTCGGATAATTTTTCATTGGGAATTTTCTCGCAGGCCTTGATCAGGGACGACCAATCCGTTTTTCCTTCGAATCGTTTCTGCATGTTTTGCATCATGCCCATCTGTACGTCATCGTCCGATTTGGCTTGCAGGTTCCAATCATCTTCCCCTAATAGTAATCTAGGTATACGCATTCGTAACATCAGCGACGAACTGTCGATCCAATTTTTTCCGCCCGGCCAACCCGCCACATTGGGCGGATAAAATAATACCTGCCCGAGTCCGCGTTGCAATTGCATGATTCCGCTCGCATCCTCAAACTGCATCGGCAACATCCGTTGTAGTCCGACGATCAACTCTACCGGCGATTTGATCCGTGTACCGATATTTTTAGTTTCATAAAACCAATCACTGGTAAAAATATCTTCCAATAGCGGAAGGATCTCATAGCCGTTTTTATAAAATCGTTCGGATAACCATTCGATGTGTTTATTATCCGGTGTTTCATTCACCAGAAATCGATAGAGTTTGGTGGTGATGTATACGGCCGTTTGCTTTTGTTCCAGCAGCATGTTCAGTACATCTTCCCCTTCAAAATTTCCGGTGCGCCCAAGTATGGTCTTGCTCCCAAAATCATGCTGAAACCGACGAAACACGAATTCGCCTTGAAAATTAGAGGCCCAACCGGTGAAGGCACGAGCCGCTTCCTTGATATCATTTTCTGAGTAATTCCCTCGCCCCATCGTGAAGAGCTCCATCACCTCGCGGGCAAAATTTTCATTGGGTCGGTCTTTTCGATTCTGCTGATTATTCAGAAAGTTCAGCATGGCAGCAGATCGTGAGACCAGTTTCAGCATCGTCCCGAAATTGCCCAGGGCGTTTTGCCGGAGGATGTCGAGCAGTTGTTGCTGATAGAGGACATTCAGGTTGCGGCAGGCAAAATGTCCGTGCCAGAAGAAAGCCATCTTTTCTCTTAGCTGGGCAGCCGAGTTGACCATTTTGCGCATCCAGATCGTATTCAGATCCCGGATACCGTTTCGATTCCGCTGTTGGAGTTCTTTTCGCTGATCGGCATCGAGTTCTTTTTTGCTGAGTTCGGCAAAGGTTCTGACCCCCATGACGAGTCCGTCGATCGCATTGCTCGCCACTTCGATCGGATCGGGGCTCTTTTGGGAGGATTGCTTCAGTGCCTGCCAGAATTGATCAGGCTTGTAACGGTCGAGATCGTTCCATTGCTCAACGGCGGGACCAAATCCCGCACGCCAGAGCAGATGCAGATTTTTTTGTGGATCGGGCATGATTGATAGATGGAAAGAAAGGTAAATCGTTTAATCCAAGAACGCCTTTTGGCGTATTGATTCTTACATTTTTTTAGCATTCCGATCATTTAGGTAAGTTTGGTGGATGCGACCACTACGGACCCTCAAATACGGACTCCCATTTATTTTGTTCCTGGCAGCAGGCTACGCCTTTCAAGTGACGGGTTGGCAAGTATGGATTCCTATGCTCTTGGTTTGGATAATGATTCCTTCGCTGGAATTATTGATCGCGCCACGTGCTGAAAATCTTTCTGCTGCAGAAGAGGAAATGGCCCGTCAAGACAAGATGTACGATTATTTGCTGTACCTCTCCGTGCCGATGCAATTTTTCATGCTGTATCAGTTTTTGATCTCCATGCAACAAACCGATCTCAGTGCTTGGGACCGAGCAGGCCGCATTGGCGCCATGGGAATACTTTGCGGGAGTTTCGGGATCAACGTGGCACATGAACTTGGGCACCGGGTGAATCGATTCGAACAATTTCTGGCGAAAAGTCTGCTGCTCACGTCGCTGTACATGCACTTTTTCACGGAACATAATAAAGGCCATCACAAGCGTGTCGCCACTCCTGAGGATCCAAGCAGCGCTCGTTATGGAGAGATGATCTATACGTTTTGGTTCCGTACGGTGATCATGGGTTATCTGAGTGCCTGGCATATCGCGAATGAAGAATGCATCAAAAAAGGCCGCTCCGCGCTAAGCATTCATAATGAAATGATCCGGTTCCAGCTGATCCAATTGTCACTGATAGCCCTGATCTATTGGGTTTTTGGCGGATTGGTTTTACTATACTTTCTGGCTGCCGCCGGGATGGGCATCTTGCTCTTGGAAACCGTGAATTATATCGAGCACTATGGTCTGCAACGGAAGGCGACCGGAGAAGGAAAATACGAGCGGGCCATGCCTCAGCATAGTTGGAACAGCGATCACATGATAGGCCGGCTATTTCTGTTTGAACTGAGTCGTCACTCCGACCACCACTATCTGGCCAGCCGCAAATATCAGATTCTCAGACATCACGACGAGGCGCCACAGATGCCGACGGGCTATCCCGGTATGATGTTATTAAGTCTACTGCCTCCGGCCTGGTTCGCGGTCATGAACCCACGCGTCAAAAAAATGGCCGCGTAGGTCAACAAGCGTAGAAAAATTTCTACAATCACCGCTCACCCAAACCAACTGATCAGAAATGAAAAGAATTCTTGCCCTATTTGCCGGCATCACGCAGTTCGTAGGAGGCTGAACCCTGAACTTTAAACCCTGAATTATAGAAAAATCCCGGCCTCAGCCGGGATTTTTCTATTAGATACTCTCTGCACCAAAATACCGATGCAAGACTTTCGGTAATCGTATGCCTTCAGGGGTTTGATTATTCTCTAGCAAAGCCGCCACGATACGAGGTAAGGCCAATGAGCTGCCGTTGAGCGTGTGCATCATGTGGATCTTGCCCTGCTCGTCTTTATAACGCAGCTTCATGCGGTTGGACTGGAAGGTTTCGAAGTTGCTGACGGAACTCACCTCCAGCCATTTTTCCTGCGCCGCACTGAATACCTCGAAATCATAGGTAAGTGCCGAGTTGAAACTCATGTCGCCGCCACAGAGACGCAAAATGCGATAAGGCAACTCCAAGTCGATCAATAATTTTTCTACATGGGCCACCATCTCATCCAACACCTGATAACTGATGGTCGGATCGACAAGCTGTACGATCTCTACTTTATCGAATTGATGCACCCGATTCAATCCACGCACATCCGCTCCGAAACTACCCGCTTCGCGACGGAAACAAGGTGTATAGGCGGTCATCTTCACCGGCAATTCGGCTTGCTTGAGGATGGTATCCCGGTAAATATTCGTCACCGGAACTTCTGCGGTGGGAATAAGATAAAAATTATCGGCCGTCATGTGATACATCTGGCCTTCTTTGTCCGGCAATTGTCCGGTCGCATAGGCTGATGCCTGATTCACCATATAGGGCGGTATATACTCCAAGTATCCGGCCTCTGTATTGTAATCGAGAAAATACTGGATCAGGGCACGCTGCAGCTTAGCCCCTTTTCCTTTGTATAGCGGAAACCCGCTTCCGGTGAGTTTGGCACCGGTCTCAAAATCGATGAGATCATATTGCTTGATCAGATCCCAATGCGGAACTTTCTGCGTGAGCGTTGGCTTAACGCCACCCTCTTTGATCACCACATTGTCCGCCGCCGCTTTTCCTTCCGGAACGATATCCGCCGGGAGGTTCGGAACCTTTACCAGTTCATCCATCAATTCTTTCTCTAACTGGGCCTGATCGTTTTGCAGCGGTTGCAACTGATCCTTAAGCAGTGTTACAGCTTGTTTTTTAGCCTCGGCTTCATCCTTGAGTCCTTTGGCCATGAGCTGACCGATCTCCTTGGAAGCCGCATTGATCTGAGCCAGCAGGTTGTCGCAATCCAACTGCAGCTTTTTACGCTGATCATCCATCCGGATGATATAGTCAACGATCTCAACAGGGGCAAAATGCTTTTTGTGGAGCTTTTGTTTGACTCCACCCGGATCTTGCCGCAACATAGCCATGGTCAGCATGCAAATGCGATTTGGCGCAAAGGTAACGCATCTATCTTTGCGTCATGCTTAGAAACGACGACCTGCAACAACGATGGTGGAATCTGGAAGCAGCATTAGTAGAACGATTTGGCAAGAAACCGGACCTGGAAGCCATCCTGTTTCTGATAGGAATCCAGGAATTCGGACAGATCCGGGAAAAATTCAATAAGGAAGAAAAACAGGACCTGATGCATGTGGCCGTTTGCAGCCTATTATCGGCCAGCGGTTATTATGAAATGGAACAGGTGGATACTGATGGATGGCCCCATTTCCGTCAACTCAAACCCATGCCGGCTATGAACCCGGCAGAACAGGAGAATTTCATCAAAGACCATGTTCTTCTGTATTTTGAAAATCAATCTGCGTTATAATGAAATCGATCCGAATCCACCTCCTACTCTTACTATTACTCGCCACTTCCGGATTGTTCGCTCAATCGGATACGACGCTTCGTAAGAAAGATCGAAAAAGAGATGTGAAACTGACCACTACGCAGGGCGTGATGGTGCTGCGTTTGTCAGACTCTACCCCCTTGCATCGCGATAATTTTCTGAAACTGGTCAAAACCGGCTACTACGACAGCACCCTGTTTCATCGGGTCATCAAAAATTTCATGATCCAGGGAGGCGACCCCAATTCAAAAAATGCGGTTGCCGGTCAGGCCTTGGGAAATGGCGGTCCGACTGAACGCATTCCGGCTGAATTCAACCCCAGCCTCTTTCACAAACGCGGCACGCTGGCTGCTGCACGAGATAACAATCCGGCCAAAGCCAGCAGCGGCAGTCAGTTTTATATCGTGCACGGAAAGGTTTTCACGGACGGAGGGCTTGACTCTACCGAAACCTTTCGTCTAGAGGGACGAAAGATCCCGATCGAACAGCGGGAAGTATATAAAACCTTGGGCGGAGCTCCTCACCTTGATCAGAACTATACTGTATTCGGCGAACTGGTAAAAGGATTTGAGGTGTTGGATGCCATCGCCAGTACTCCCACCAGCAAAGGTGCTGCCCGTGACCGCCCCCTCAGCGATTGCCGAATCCTGAAAGCAGAACTGATCAAGCGACGGAGGTAACGATCAATCCTTATTTTTGCCCCTCAATACAACCACATGAACTTCCCCGAGCACCTGCGCTACACCAAAGACCATGAATGGATCCTGATCGACGGAAACAATGCTACCGTCGGCATCACCGAATACGCCCAGCGCGAATTGGGTGATATCGTGTTTGTGGAAGTGGACACCATCGGAAAAGAACTGGAAAGCGGTGCTGTTTTCGGAACCGTTGAGGCCGTGAAAACCGTATCCGATCTGTTCATCCCTGTAAGTGGTACCATCACCGAATTGAATCCCGCACTGAACGGATCACCCGAGTTGGTGAATTCCGATCCGTATGGAGAAGGCTGGATGGTGAAAATGACCTTCAGCGATCCATCACAACTGGATGGACTGATGGATGCAGCTGCCTACGCGTCGCTGGTCGGCTAAATCAGATGTTCGTTTTTCTGACTAAATACCGTCCGGGTTATGGACCGGCTATTGGCTGGCTCACGCTCTGTACCGTTTTACTTTGCCTGCCCGGATCCAGATTTCCCAAATACAACTGGCTGTCGCAGATCCAGTTCGATAAGTGGGTTCATATCGGACTCTTCAGCATCCTGGTGGTCATGCTGTGCTGGGGATATTGGAGTCGCTCCAAAATGGGATCAAGATTCTCCACGCCTTTTGCCCTTTTTGCCGGACTGGCTACTGCCTACGGGATCGGCATGGAATATGTACAAGATGGATTGATACCGAATCGTTCGTTCGATCTGGGAGATATCTGGGCCGATGCAGCCGGTGCTATTATGGGCGGATGGTTCTCGCTTTGGCGTTTCCGAAAAAAATAAACCCCTGTAGAAACAGGGGTCGCAACCAAAACTAACTGCTTATGAGAAAAGAGTTATGTGCTTTTTTCTTATAACGTGAAAGTACATTGAAAAGTTGCCTTCCGTTGTTAACGATTCTATAATTGAGCTTACTTACGTAAAGAAAACATTTACGAATGTGGGAAATACTGACAGAACCGGGTGAATTAAACGTTCTTGGTCAGTTTCTCTGCGTTTTCCGCGAACTGCAATGCATCGATCAGTTCTTGCACTTCACCGTTCAGTACGGCATCTAGATTGTATAAGGTGAGACCGATCCGGTGATCGGTTACTCTTCCCTGCGGAAAATTATAGGTCCGGATCTTGGCACTCCGATCGCCGGAGCTGACCAAACTTTTTCGATGTCGGGAAATCTCTTCTTCTTGCTTGCGTACTTGCTCTTCATATAATTTGGTACGTAACATCTGCATGGCCTTTTCGCGGTTGCCTAACTGGGTGCGTTCGGTCTGACAGATCACAACCGTCCCGGTCGGGATGTGCGTGAGCATCACCTTGGTCTCTACCTTGTTCACGTTCTGTCCGCCTGCTCCACCACTTCGGGCGGTCTCCATTTTCACATCCGCCGGATTCACTTCTACATCCACCTCCTCCGCTTCCGGCATCACGGCCACCGTGGCAGCAGAAGTATGTACCCGTCCGCTTGCTTCCGTAGCCGGCACCCGCTGCACCCGGTGCACTCCGCTTTCAAACTTCATCGTACCATATACCTCATCTCCGATCACCTCCAATTGCACTTCCTTGTATCCACCCACCGTACCCTCATTCTCACTGAGCACAGCAGTCTTCCACCCCCTGGCTTCACAATAACGCATGTACATCCGAAGCAGATCACCCGCAAACAAACTGGCTTCATCGCCACCCGTTCCGGCCCGTATCTCCAGAATGGCATTCTTATCATCCTGCGGATCCTTGGGAATCAGTAACTGTCGGATCTGCGCCTCCTGTGTAGTTTGCTTTTGCTCCAAATCGGGCAACTCCATCTTGGCCAGCTCCCGAAGCTCTTCATCATCCCCGCTCAGGGCTTCCTTATACAAAGCGACATCGTCAAGCGTCTTTTTATACGACCGATAGGCGACGACGATCTTCTCCAAACCCCGGTATTCTTTACTGGTGGCAGTGAATTTCTGGTTATTGCTAACGATCTCGGGGTTCGTGAGGGCAACTCCCAACTGATCGAATCGGGCTTGTATGGCTTCTAAACGGTCTAACATGTAAGGCGGGCAAAACTATGAAGATTACCTTTGCTGACTACAATGAACCTACGCAAATTCCAGGCCGACGAACTGTTCGACGGTAAAACACTTCACCGCAACAAAGCCCTGATCACCGACGAATCAGGAATGGTTATCGATGTGGTAGAGGCAATGGATGCCGGAGCAGACGTATCGATGCATAAAGGAACGCTGGTACCCGGACTCATAAACGCACATTGTCACCTAGAGTTGAGTCACCTCAAAGATGTTATTCCCCCTCATACTGGACTCATCGAATTTCTCTGTTCCGTTGTCACCAAAAGAGGATTTGATCCCGCCGTCATTCAAGAAAAGATCCGACTCGCTGAAAAAGAGATGTACAAGAACGGAATCGTGGCAGTCGGCGACATCGGTAATACCGCGGATACCGCCGCTGTGAAAAGCAATAGCCGGATTCGCTGGCAGAATTTCACCGAAGTGCTGAGCTTCACCGATAAAAAGGCAGATGCTTCCGTAGAACATTATCTGCAAGTGGCGAACGAACTCAAAGCATCCCTTCAAACATCATCGATCGAACACCGCACCGCCATCGTTCCGCATGCACCGTACTCGATCTCTCCCAGAACCTTCGAATTGATCAACGAGGCTACGGCAGGCGAGGTGATCTCACTTCACAATCAGGAACATCCGGCAGAGGACGATCTATACAAAACCGGACAAAGCGAATACCTGCGCCTCTTTCAGATTTTTGGAATCAATACCTCTCCATTCCCCATCACCGGTAAATCGGCCCTGCGTTCCGTGCTGCCGTATTTCACGAAGGGGCAAACCATTTTTCTCGTCCATAACACCAGCACACCAGAAGAAGATATTAGCTGGGCAGAGACGCATGCCAAGCAAAACGGCTTGACACTCGTCTGGTGTATTTGCATCAATGCCAATCTGTACATCGAGAATAAAGTGCCTCCGATCAAAAACCTGATCAAACATGGTTGTCACATCGTACTGGGCACCGATAGTTACAGCAGTAACTGGCAACTCAGTATCGCAAAAGAAATGCAGTCTATCCGCACCCACTTCCCATCGATCGATCCGGTCAATATTTTACAATGGGCCACCTCCTCCGGTGCATCCGCACTACGATGGGATGATGCACTCGGTCATTTCCAAAAAGGCAGAAAGCCGGGTATTGTTCTTTTATCCGAAAATTGGGAAACAAGCCAACGATTACTCTAAGATCGAACGCAATACGGGCAAACTGCGCAGGCTTCCGAAATCCGATTGATGTAATTGATAATAACCCTCCATCGATTGGAGCAATCGACGTCGAACGTCCCGATTCAAACGCAATTCTGCCAACTCGCGTGGATGCATCACTCGTAACAATTGCAAGATGACCGCTGCATCTGCAGGTGACAAATGATCGGGGTGGATCGGTTGCTCAGCAACAAACCTTCCTTCACGAAGATCCAACCAGCAATTATCCTCGACCCGATCATCCATCAGCCGAAATCCAAAAAAATAGGAAAGATGAACGGCAACGAACAGCGGCATGTTAGCAGCAACTGTATCAGAAGCAGCGTCGAGTTCCAGTAAACAATCTTCAAAAAACTGAAACAGATCCGGGTTGGGTTCGGGCTGTTTCAAACAACGATGCAACAACTCGATCATGAACAAACTCACACTGTGTTTAGGCACCGAGGTGAATAATTCATTATACCATACATGCCACTGCAATTCTTTGATGCGTTGAAGGGAGGAAGAAGAGTGATTATATACTACCAGATCGAGCAAGGCTCCCGGCTGTAGGAGATTGGCCTGCCCACTACCCTTCTTGGTTGATTTTCGAACGCCGCTGACGATGTATGACTGCAACCCGAACAGTTCCGTGAAGACCGTCACAATGAGGCTTGTATCGCCATATTTAACGGCGCGCAAGACCAGTCCCTTTGTTTTATGTAGCGGCGTAGCCATGTTACTCAATGAAAAAGATGCGGCCTGTTTTTTTGGATTTCCCCTTTGAGTCGGTCACCAGTACCAGATACGCACCGGTCGATACTCTTCTACCTGTATAATCGGTTCCATTCCAGGTGGCTTGTCCGCCATTTGCTTTTGTCTGATACACCAGACGTCCGTCAAGTTCCGTGATCTTCACCAGCGAACGATCCGGCAATCCCCGTATACCGATCGTTCCGGTATAGCCCGGTGGTACCGGATTGGGATAGACTAACAATTCGGCATCTGATTCCTCTGCAGCCGTTGCATCGGCCCGATAGGAACAGATCCCTTTATCTGTTGCAAAATACACCTCACCATGTTTTCCATCTACCGCAAGCTGAAGTACATCGTTGCTGAGCAGCGGACTATTCTCCGATGTAAAATGCTGCAGTACTTTTTCACCGCTGGCATCGATCAAAAAAACACCGCTCGAAGTAGCGATCCATTTACGATTCGCACCATCAACCGCGATTTGTTTTATATTCTGCCCATTGAACAGATAGCCGGCGAATGGACCGTTCGCTACGACGGGACGAAACGCTTCACAATTCGTGGCATCAAAAGGCGATTCCATACAATCGATTAACGCGATGCCATTATCGGTTCCGATCCAGATCACTCCATCCCGATCGATGGCGATGCCATTCACCTGATCGCTTGGAAGATTTCCATTGGCAGCACCGCTGCGAAAACGTCTCCAGCGATCATCGGCCGTAGAAGAAATCGATGCACCAGGATCGTATACAATTAATCCGCCTCCCTTGGGTGAAACGATCCAAACGAAACCGAACGGATCGACACCGATCTGTGCCAACGCATTTTCTGGCAGCAGAAACGGCGTATTGAATCGATACCAGTTACTGTCGCGCGTACGAACGAGTAACGGCCGATCCGTTCCATAATTAGACACCCAAAGATTTTGATCCTTGTCAAATGCCAAGCCGGATACCCGATAACTGGTTGGATCACCAATGGCCGGAAACAAAAACCCTTGCTTGAAAAGACGAATTTGATTTTCTTTTTGCAGCTGCATCAATCCACCACCATAAGACCCAATCCAAAGTGATCCATCACGTGCATCGTTTGCAATTGTGATCAGATCCAGCACCGAATCCATAATTGGAAGTCGATATCGATTGTAGTTGGTCCATTCCCCGTCCCGTAAAGCATAAAGCCCATCGCCATTGTATTGATAATTCCACGCTGCATTGACGGATCCTGCAGTAGCGAAAAAATGGCCATTTGTGGTGAGGAGTTGTCCGGCGGCAAGTCCCTGCGGACTGTTCACTGTAAATGTTTGAGCAGCGCCGCTGACCGGAAAGCGCGAAAGCCCACCGAAGAGATCCGCCAACCAAGCCTCACCATTCATCAATAAAGCTTGTTTCGGAAAGGAAACGGTTACCGGTTGAGAAAGTATTCGTTGGATGCTGCCATCGGTATTGAGTATGAGTACACGACTTTGTCCGTTCGTTTTGCGTTGACAGAGCAACAGCTTTCCCTCAGAAACACGGGCACTGATCAAGGGCCAGTCAGATCCGTGAAGGATCGTCCACTGATTACCGGAACGGCGATAGATCGTATCCCGTACAGCTGCGATCAGGTCCGTCCCAAGTGTTTGCACAAATGAACAGGTGCCTGATGGAAGTGCATTGGTACCGCTGAGCAATTGCCAATTATTCGAATTGGCGGGATTGCTTCCGGATCGAGCGATGGATTTCAATCCCTCGTCTGTGGCCGCATAAAAAAAGCCTGCATCGAAGGCAAATTGTTTAACGGGGATAGAGCGACCACCGGCCCCCAAACGCCAGGTATCAGGAATGAGCTTGCGGATGGGATCCAGCTGAACGATGCCCAGTCCGGTCGATAAATAATAACGCCCATTGAGATAGGTGATCGAATGAATGGTCTTATCACCAACGCCCGATGCGCGTTTGAGGTCAGGAATGTTGAAGCGATCGTCGGGTGTCAGCAGATCGATATTGCTGTTGCTGTATGCGATCAGTAATTGTTCGGATACCGGTTCGAAAAAGATCCGTTGGATACCGGTTTCAGTCAACCCGTTCACCTTACTGTACCGCTCGATCTTACCACTCGCTTTTTGAATGGAGAAAAGACTGTAAGGGGTAGCGGCGAAAATCCGGTCAGTTGCTTCCACCAAATCGATGGCGCTGTTATAGGGCAGATGCTCGCGCCAGCTGCCGATGGCTTGGGACCGCAAACCGATCGGGAACAGAAAAAGCAACATGAATGGGATCGACCAGCGCATGAATCAAAAGTAGTTTGAATTCTTACGTTACGCGGAGGGCTTTTCGTTTCTTTGTGCCTCAATTCAAACGCATGTGGCATCGGCTCGGACAATTCATTCTACGGTATCGTATCTCCTTGTTGATCGTTTTGGCCGCGCTCACGGGCTGGATGGGATATGAAGCCAGTCAGGTACAACTGAGTTATGAGTTCACACGGGCCATCCCCACCGATAACCCCAAATACAAAAGCTATCAGGCCTTCAAAGCAAAATTTGGAGAAGATGGTAATCTGCTGGTCATCGGTATTCAGACCGATCGGCTGTTTGTCGATACGGTATTCAACGAATATGCCCGCCTCTGCCGGGAGTTGAAAACCATTCGTGGTGTGGAAGATGTTTTATCGATACCGGGTACGATCGGATTGTATCGGGATTCAGTCGCAGAAAAGTTAAATGCGATTCCACTCTTCCCGGAAAAAGTATCGGGGCAGGCAGAACTCGACAGTTTGCGGTTACAATTTGAATCATTCCCATTTTATCAGGGACTGTTATATAATCCGGAAACGAAGGCCTATCTCACCGGCCTTCGGATCAACAAGGAAGTGATGGCTACGAAAGAGCGGGAAAAAGTCATCTCTTCCATATTGGATGTGGTGGAGTCGTTCGGACAGGCACAAAAGATCGAGATGCACATAAGCGGACTGCCCCTGATCCGCACGCAGGTAGCCGTGATGATCCAGCAGGAGATGAAATTATTCCTGATCGCTTCCGTGGCGTTATCGGCATTGATCCTGTTGCTATTCTTCCGTTCCGTCAGTGCGATGATCCTATCCCTCATCGTAGTGGGTATCGGTGTCGTTTGGAGTGTGGGCTTCCTGCATCTGTTGGGATACAAGATCAGTTTGCTGACGGCGTTGATTCCACCATTGGTGGTGGTGATCGGCATTCCGAACTGCATCTACTTTTTGAACAAGTACCATGTTGCGTACAATGAAACGGGCAATCGTGAAAAGGCATTGGTGACCATGGTCGAGAAGATGGGTATCGTCACGTTATTCTGTAACATCACGGCCGCGATCGGTTTTGCGGTCTTTGCCCTCACAGAAAGTGCATTATTGAAAGAGTTCGGATTGGTGGCGGGAACCAATATTTTTTTATTGTTCTTCATCTCCCTCATTTTCATTCCGGCTGCACTGAGTTATTTACCGGCCCCGAAATCACGCCACACCCGCTACTTGGAAAATCCCTGGATGCGTCGCTGGTTGGATCGACTTGAATACTGGTCACTCAATCATCGTAAACTCATCTATGGGATCACAGCTGTTATCGTCGTATTGTCTATCCTGGGTACACTCCAATTACGCAGCGAAGGATTCATTGTGGACGATCTTCCAAAAACATCCGCGATCTATACAGATCTGAAATTCTTTGAAAAAAACTTCAAAGGGGTGATGCCACTGGAGATCGTGGTTGACACCAAAAAGAAACAGGGTGTGACTCGCAATCTTCGCAACCTGGAGAACATCGATTCGCTGGCGCAATACCTGCAATCGGTTCCAGATATTGCTCGTCCGCTCAGTATTGCAGAGGGACTCAAATTCGCCCGACAGGCTTTCTTTGATGGTGATCCTGGCAGCTATGCCCTACCTTCCTCCTATGACCTGCCCGCACTCATGCAGTATCTGAATTTCCGAGGCGATTCATCCACCGGCAAGTCGTCGTTAGGAAAATTGGTCGGCAGTTTCATGGACAGTTCCCGTTCACAGGCCCGGATCAGCGTCAACATGGCGGATATCGGAAGCCGTCGCCTGCCGGGACTGCTCGACAGCATCCAGTATCGGGCAGAAGAATTATTCAACCGCGATAGTTTGTTGGCGCTGAGCGCCGATTCGTCCACCCGGGCTGAAAAATCAGGCGACTCCACCTGGGGCAAGCGTACCCACTCGATCGAGCTCACTGGCACGAGCGTGACCTTCTTGGAAGGTAGTCGATTCATTATCAATGGATTAAAAGAGAGTATTTTCTGGGCCTTCCTCCTGATCGCCGTGTGCATGCTGTATCTGTTCCGTTCGGTTCGAATCCTGCTAGCATCCCTGATCCCGAATCTGATTCCGCTCCTGATCACGGCCGGGGTGATGGGCTGGGTGGGTGTTCCGCTCAAACCCTCTACCGTGTTGGTATTCAGCGTGGCACTGGGCATCGCGATCGACGTGACCATCCGCTTTCTGGTAAATTACAAGCAGGAACTGCCCATGCAGGGAGGGGATCGGTTGAAGACCGTGATAGAGACGATCCACCATACGGGCATCAGCATCCTGTATACTTCTATGGTACTCATTGCAGGGTTTATCGTATTCTGCCTCAGTGAGTTCGGTGGCACGTTGGCCTTAGGCTGGCTCACCTCACTGACCTTGGTAACGGCAACATTGACCAACCTGGTATTGCTGCCGGCGATCCTGATCAGCCTGGACCGAAATCCTAAGAAATAGGGCCCGGAAGGGGGTAGTTTTTTGTTTTTTGGGGGGCAAAAAAAGGAGGATTTGAATCGGCCTCTCAAAAAGGCCCTTTTCCCTCTCAAAAAATCGCCCATTTTTAGTTGATTTTACCTCGATACTGAGTAATTTCAACCGCCCGTACATACGGGCTTTTTCGAAATCTTCAAAAACTAACATGCACATGAGAAAACTGTATCTGCTCCTATTGGGAGTTGTGTTCGCCGTTACACCTGCATTGGCCCAGCGAACCCTCACCGGTAAGGTGACTGATGAGAAAGGCAATCCGGTTGCCAATGCATCTGTGGTGGTGAAAGGAACGACCACAGGAACAGCAACAAAGTCGGACGGAACGTTTACCCTGACTGTACCAGCTGATGCCAAGACATTGACATTCTCGGCGGTGGACATGGTGCCGGTTGAAGTTGTTCTGGGTGCCGAAAACAATCTATCGATCTCACTTAAAGGACAAGAAAAAGTGATGTCAGAAGTTGTTGTGACGGCATTAGGCATTGAAAAATCCAGAAAAAACCTCGGGTATGCAGCCTCCACGATCAAAAACGATGATCTCACAATGGGCCGTACCACCAATATCGCAAATGCGTTAGTTGGAAAAGTGGCGGGTGTGCGTGTTGCTGGTTCGAACGGCATGGTTGGATCCGGTACGGCGATCTTCATTCGTGGTTTCAACACCATTTCCGGAAGTAACCAACCTCTATTTGTTGTGGATGGAATTCCAATTGATAATAGTGGTGGTGGTAACGCTCTACAGACTGGCGTATCGAACAGTAACCGTGCAATCGACATCAACCAGGATGACATCGAAAGCCTCACGGTATTGAAAGGTCCAGCTGCTGCCGTTCTTTATGGTTCTCGCGCCGCAAGTGGAGCGATTATCATAACCACGAAAAAAGGAAAGATCCGCTCCAAGAATAGCGTACAGTTCACCAGCAATATGCAGTGGGCCTCGGTTAATCGCCTCCCCGACTATCAGAATTTGTACTCACAAGGGGGAGTACAAGGTGGCGCATTTAACCCCATTTCAAACCTTTCATGGGGACCACAAATTGTCGGACAGACGGTAACTAACTTTCTCGGAAGACCTGAAACACTCACAGCTTATCCCGGTAACGTATCAGATTTCTTCCAATCCGGCATGAACATGCAGAACAACCTGACGTTTTCCGGTGGTGGTGCAAATAGCAGTTTCCGTTTAAGCTACGGCAATCTTTACGAAACCGGTGTGATAAAAAATAACCGCTTAGTCCGTAACAACTTTAATTTCTCGGGTAACATCAAAGCAACAGAAAAACTTTCAGTTTCTGTAAGCGGCAACTATGTGAACAGTTTTTCCAAGCGAACACAACAGGGCAATCAACTGGGCAATCCGCTTTTCCGCCTCTGGTTCCTACCACGCAACATCAACCTTTACAACTATCCTTATAAAAATCCGGATGAGAGCCAGGTATACTTCGATGCCACTGACAATCCACTTTGGACAGTTGAAAAGAACCTTTATAATGACTACGTAAGCCGTTTTTTTGGTAACGCCAATATTAAATGGGATGTGAATAGCTGGTTAAATATAACCTACAAGTTAGGTGGCGACTTTTATAACAACTATGAAAAAGGATTTGATGAGATCGGTTCTACCGGACAACTAAATACGGCATCTGGTCCAGTTGGTGGCATCCTGGATCGTAACACCAACTTCTACAGTTATTACTCATACCTAAACTTCAACTTCAAGAAGAATCTGGGTAAAAACTGGGATATGACATTTGTGCTTGGAAATGAAAGTGCTTGGAGAGGTGCACGCCAAAGCCAGATCATTGGCCGCCAATTGGCGGCCCGCGGCTTTCGCAACCTTTCCAATGCCGCAATTTTCAACCCTTCGAATTTTGAGTCAAGACAATTTCTGGCTGGTTTCTACGGAGATCTGAATCTGTCCTACAAGAGTATCGCAAGTATAAACATCACAGGAAGGAATGACTGGTCTTCCACTTTCCCTGTAAATAAGCGATCCTACTTTTATCCAGGTGTAGCAGGTACCTTCAACCTGACAGAAGCTGTTCCAAGTTTGCGTCAAAGCAAAACCATTAGCTACGCTAAGTTCTACGGTAACTACGCAAAAGTGGGTAAGGAAGCTTCTCCGTATGCCACCAATACATTCTTCGGAACAGCAAGTGCTGCCGACGGATTCGGCCCCACAATTAGTTTCCCATACAATAACCTTCCTGGATTCAGTTTAGGTAATGCAGCTGGCGATCCTGAACTCGGTCCTGAGTTCACAGCCAGCTACGAATTAGGTATGGAATTGGGATTGTTCAACAACCGGATCGGATTGGAGGTAACTCGATTCACATCCAATAGCACCAACATTATCTTCGGAGTACCAGTTGCCCCCTCCTCCGGATTTGGATCATATACTACAAATGCAGGTGAATTGGAAACTAAAGGCTGGGAAGTATTACTCCGTCTTAGTCCGATCCGTAAACAGAACATGACCTGGGATGTAACTTTCAACTATACCAAGAATCGTACCATTACTAAAAAACTCGCAGATGGTGTACCTAACATCGTCCTTGCAGGTTTCACAACTCCAAACGCACGATTGGAAGCAGGAAAACCTTACGGGATTCTATTTGGTTCAGTCTTCCGTCGTAATTCAGCTGGAGAGCTTTGGCTGAATGCCTCTGGTTTACCTGTATTGGCTCCAGACAATGCACAAATCGGCGATCCTACTCCCGACTACTTGTTGGGAATAAACAACGATTTCAGTTTTAAAGGTTTTAATGTTTCTTTCCTTTTCGATATTCGCAAGGGGGGTGATGTATTCAGTCGTAACATTGGTGACCTCAGGCGCTCTGGTGCTGCTTTGGAAACTGCTGAATTCCCCCGATTCAACCCGGATGGAACATCGACACGCCCTTATGTTTTCCAAGGGGTGGGTCCGGATGGCGTCACAAAAAATACCATTCCAGTCACAGCAAACCAATATTGGGGCACACTTTATGCCTTCGGTACCGGCGAATCATATGTGTTTGATGCAAGCTGGTTCCGTTTGCGTGAGCTCTCCATCAGCTACAAGCTTCCAGGGTCCATTTTCGAGAATTCGTTCGTAGGTGGGGCTGAATTTGGCATCATGGGCAGAAATCTTTTCTTGAGCGCCAAAAACTACCCGCATTTTGACCCTGAAAACAACGTTCTCGGGGTAAGCAACGCACAAGGACTTGAGTTCAACGGATTACCAAGCACACGCAACCTTGGCGTGTTTGTGAAGTTCAATTTCTAATCGTTCAAAAACTGCATTATGAAAAATAGTATGCTTAAGCTGATGACAAGCCTTGCGCTGATTGCCATCATAGGGTCTTCCTGTCGCAAGAATCTGGACATCAACGTTAGCCCAAACGCGCTAACCACTGCTCCACTGCCAACAGTTCTTACGAGTGTTACAACGAACGTTGGATTTACCGGCGGTAGCGACCTTCACCGGTTTACTTCTCTTTGGGTACAGCAGTTTGCGGGACAAGGCGCTGCCGGTACGCAAACACTCGAATATGAGAAATACAACATTCAGAGTACTGATGTAAACGGTATGTGGGGTACATTCTACTCAAATATTCTGATGGATATTGAGTATATAATTGCCAATAGCACCGGTAGCCCCTGGTACTCTGGAATCGCAAAAATCCTGAAAGCATGGTGCTATCAGCACTTAGTAGACACTTGGGGCGATGTGCCTTTCTCGGAGGCAACCAAGGGTGTTGGTAACCGTCAACCCAAATTTGACGATGATGCTGCCATCTACCCTCAATTGATTGCCTTGATCGATGCAGGTATTGCCGATCTAAATGCAAGTGCCTCTGCACTTGTTCCGGGTGTAAATGAAACTATTTTCGGTGGGAACCGCACCCGTTGGATTAAAATGGGCAACACCCTGAAAATGCGAATGTTTTTGCATCTCAGCGAAGTGAATCCAACACTGGCCGCCAGCGGCCTGAATGGGATCATTAATACTAATGCGCCAATCATTGCTGCTAACAATGAAAATTTTCAAATGGCATTCATCGATGCTGCCAATGCACAGAATCCCATTCATCAGTTCGAGCAGCGTCGCTTAAGCCAGTTCTTCCCGAACAGCTTTATGGTTAATACCATGAATAATAAGCAAGATCCTCGTCGGGCTTTCTACTTCACCCCCTTCCCTTATACGGCTACTCCAACACCAACTTCTCCGTACGTAGGAGCTACACCTGGCCAGCCCCAAAGCATCGACTTCTCACGGATGCATACCTTCCTTCGTGGCACACTCAAAGCACCACTAGTCGCTAATACATCAGGAGCAGTTACGGACATAGGTGCCAATCACACAGCCTACACGGGAGCAGCCCCCATCCGCTTGTTAACCTTTGCTGAGTATAACTTCATCCGTGCCGAAGCCTCTCTTCGCTTTGGTTCTGCTGGTACAGCCGAATCATTTTTCCAAGCAGGTATCACCGCCTCCATGCAGGAAGCGGGTGTTGCCGCAGCTGATATCACAGCCTACCTCGCCCTGTATGGCACACTAAGTGGTACCCCTGCACAGCAATTGCAGCGGATCATTGAAGAAAAATACATTGCCAACTACGGTGTAGCATTAGAACCGTATAATGACTGGAGAAGAACGGGATACCCTGTGCTCTCCCCCGTTGCAGGTGCTGTAGTAGGATCCATCCCTACTATTTTCTACTACCCGCAGTCAGAGATCAACTCGAATCCAAACTGTAAGCAGAAAGGCAGTCTCTCAGAAAAAGTATTCTGGGATAACTAATTGATTAAAAAGCTTATAATGATTCTAAAACCCCGGCGATTGCCGGGGTTTTTCTTTGCTACCTTTACCGTGCCTAAAAATGATACATGAAAAAAATTCTGCAACTGCTCCTGCTCGCTACCATTCTGCACTCCTGTAAAAGCAATAAAACAGCTGGCTTTACCGTGACGGGTACACTAACCGACACCACCTTCTCCATCTTATACCTAGAAGAAGTTCGCACAACAGATAATCAACCCTTCGTGGTCGATTCTATCCAGCCCGACAAAAACGGTCGATTCATCCTGAATGCCCCCGCAACGGATGACCATGTCTACTACCTGCGCTCCGACAAACAAGGCTACCCGCTTTGTCTGCTGATCAACGATACCAAGTCGATCGAACTCGATATCCGCTTCGAACAATTACAGGGAAGAACCATACCGGCCTACACCGTGAAGGGCTCACCAGCTTCTGCACAGGTACGTAACTATACCAACGATCTGAACAAATGGATGATGGGCTACGTGAGTGATCTCATCGCTGCAGACACACTCTCCAAAAAATCCGGAACAACAACTGTTGTAGATAGCTTGCAACAACGCATCAGCCGTCAATCAAAAGAATTGCTTAGTCGCACCGATTCAACCCTGAATGCGGCCATCACGCCCAGCACCTATTTACTATTACTGGGCTTCTACCAAAGCATCGCATTCGATCCCAGCTATCGCCTGACTGCATTTACCTTGGAAGAGATCGCCGCTAACTTGGATAAACTGGCCATCAAGTTTCCCAAACATGTGGGACTGACGCAGATCCGCGAACAGATCAAAGCCGATATGGTAAAGAGTAAAGGACTGATGGGACAAACCGCGCCGGAGTTTACCCTCCCCGACGTAAATGGCAAGGCCGTCTCCTTGAATTCATTCCGGGGTAAATGGGTACTAGTCGATTTCTGGGCGAGCTGGTGCCGACCCTGTCGCATGGAAAATCCAAACGTAGTAGCTGCCTATCAACAATTCAAAAACAAAAACTTTACTGTGTTGGGTGTTTCACTCGATCGGGAAGACGGTAAAGAAGATTGGATCAAAGCGATCAAGGACGATCGGCTGGAGTGGACACAGGTCAGTGAACTGAAGTTTTGGAACAGCATCGTTGTTCCCATGTACAATATAGAGGGTATCCCTTATAACGTACTCGTAGATCCGCAAGGGAAAATCGTAGCTGAAAATCTACGTGGTCCGGATCTGGCCAAAAAATTACAAGCCGTGCTGAAATAATGGCACCGCTTCAAAATGAAAAAGCCCCGATGTAGTTCGGGGCTTTTCTATACACCCAAAAACAAATCAGAGATCTGCTTTCTTTAATTCACGCGGATAGACCAGCTCGATGTGCATCTCCTTTTTCTCGCGCTGAACATGTACCATGACCGAGCGCTTACTGCTTGTATTTTCAATCGCCCGCTTCAATCCATCCACATCGTTCACGGCCGTCTGATCGATCGAAACGATACGGTCGTTAGCCTGAATGCCCGCCTTCGCAGCAGCACCCGTAGGCAGAACCGATAACACCTGTACGCCCTTCCCTTCTTCTGTATCCTGCACCGACAATCCGATTTTAGGAGCGGATTTTTCAAAAGGACTTGATCCGTCACTTTTGAATAAAAAGACTTTTCGATTATCGGCTGCGTCCATCATTATACGAGGCATTGCGAGCTCGAACTCACCGAGTTCTCCTTCGGGCATATCTGGCAGTCTGAATCCTTCCACGATTTTTGGTGCTTGTGGCTTGTCTAGCACGATTGTTGATTTCATCGACTTCTTACCGCGTGTCCAGGCAACAACAACTTTATCGCCGGGCTGATGCGCTCCGATGATCTGGATCAACGATTCTGGTCCATCTACTTTTTGTCCATCTACACTAACGATTCGATCGTCAGCAAGCAATCCTGCTTTTTCTGCCGGTGAACCCGACACCACTTCCTTCACCAACGCTCCGGTTTCAGATTTCTCGGTAGCTACGCCCAGGAATGCACGGCGATCGTTCTCGATCCGGATCTCACGACGCTCTTCGTTGGGTCCTTGTCCCATCCGAAACACGCGCACATCCATTTCCTTTCCACCACGATCACGGAACTCCTCCAGAGGCATTCCTTCGATCATGATCTTTTCTCCATCTACCTCCACTTTCATCGTCACAGAATCAGCGCGAATAATAGTCGTATCCTTAGAACCGTCACTGAATTTGTACGTATTCACCATAACCCTGCGTTCTACCTTGCGGGTTCCAGGTGCGAGTGTGTCTGCTAGTGCGCCCGTTTTGGTAGTGACTACAATAACACCATTCTTACCATCTTCCCCGTGAAGCGTAGTGGCGGAGTTTCCTTTTAAAACTTCAATTTTCAAAATGTTGTCGGGAGAAATACTCTTCAGATCCCCACCCGGTTTGCCATCGACAATGACCAATGGTTTTTCGGTAAAATAACCACCGTTGCCATCACGAATTTTGACTCGGGTTTCTGTGTGAATAGGGGCATTCCCTTGAGCGATCGACGTACCAGCCACAAACAGGGTGGCCACGATCAACATAGTTTTGCGCATACAGCAGTAGTTGTAAATGAGAGACGAATCTACAACCGAGGGGACTCGCAGATGCCCTACAAAATGTTAAATGAGATCAGAGGGATCGAATGGCCTCAATCACAGAAGCCAATTGAGATACATCTTGACCACCTGCTGTGGCCAAACCGGGCTGACCCCCGCCGCCGCCTTTGATGATCGGAGCGATCGTTTCTTTGATGATCTTACCGGCCTGCAAGCCGCTGGATTTAGCATACCCATCACTGATCCCGATGGCAACAGAAGCTTTTCCTTGAATATTGGCTGTCAATACCACCAAGCGATCCTCTCCACGCGTACGCAAATCGTTGCAAAGTTTTTTCAATGCATCAGCCGAGGATACTTCAATAGAAGCGCCAATGAAAGTGCGTCCTTTTTCAGCGATCGCCATTCTTTCTAATTCAATGACCAGTCCCTGCAATTGACGCGCCTCAAATCCTTCCACCTGCTTGCGCAGCTGAGCCGCCTCCTCTTGCAACTGATCGATCGCCTTGACCGGTGGTGTCGGTGTTTTCAATACCTCTTTGATAGCGCGCATCGAACGCGTTTGCTCCTGCATCCACAAGATCGCTGCAGCACCACAAACCGCTTCGACTCGACGAACACCGGCTGCAACCGCTGATTCGGAAACGAGCTTGAATAGACCCAGTTCACCGGTCGATCCAACATGGGTTCCGCCGCACAACTCAACAGAATAATTCGGATCCATCACCACCACCCGTACCACGTCGCCATATTTCTCACCGAACAAAGCCATCGCACCCAGTTTCAGCGCTTCTTCCTTCGGCATTGATTTGATCACAACAGGAATATTGGCCCGTATCTTTTGATTGACGATCTGCTCGATCTGCTCAACCTCTTCATCCGTCACTTTTGAAAAGTGCGAAAAGTCGAAACGTAATTGTTCTGCATTCACCAGCGATCCTTTCTGCGCCACGTGCGTACCCAACACCTGACGAAGCGCACTATGCAGCAAATGCGTCGCGGAGTGATGCCCAGTTGTAAAGGCACGTAGCTCAGTGTTCACTTGAGCGACAAGTGAAATAGACGGATCGGTAGGAAGTGCCGTCAGAAAATGAATGAACAAATCGTTGTCCTTCTTGGTATCGATCACCTCCCAGCGCTGATCGCCACTGACCAGCCACCCCTGATCGCCAACCTGTCCGCCACTCTCCGCATAAAAAGGCGTTCTGTCAAGCACGACCTGATAGGCCGTTTTGCCTTTGGCGGTCACCTTTCGGTACTTGAGGATTTTAGCCGAGCAAGACAACTCCTCATATCCAACAAAAACAGCATTTCCCTCGGTTAGCACCACCCAATCTTCTGCATCGATGGCACCGGCTGCACGACTGCGGTCCTTCTGCTGCTTCATCTCTAGCTCAAATCCATTTTCATCCACCTGCAGTTGATTCTCCTGCGCAATGAGACGAGTCAGATCGATCGGGAACCCGTAGGTGTCGTACAATTCAAATGCATCCTTACCGGCTACGGTTTTATTTTTCACCGATCCGATGATATCATCCATCCGCTTCAATCCTTTTTCCAACGTACGCAGGAAAGACTCCTCTTCCTCTCGTACCACCTTACTCACAAAATCCACCTGCTGATGTAATTCAGGGAATACCAGTTCGAACTGAGTAGCCAGTAAGGGTATCAATTGAGTCAGCAGCGGCTGATGATAATTCAAATAAGAGTAGTAATAGCGGACAGCGCGACGAAGAATGCGGCGGATCACATAGCCGGCACCTGTATTCGAAGGAAGCTGACCATCGGCAATTGTGAAACCGATCGCACGGATATGATCGGCGATCACCCGAAAGGCAACCGCCTGTCGGGTATCCGTTCCATCGTAGGTGACACCGGTGATAGATTCAGTTGCTTTGATTGTGCCGGAGAAAATATCCGTGTCGTAGTTCGACGCCTTGCCTTGCATCACGCGAACCAATCGCTCCAATCCCATGCCGGTATCCACATGCGTAGAAGGCAAAGGCTCAAGCGTTCCGTCTTTTTTTCGGTTGAACTGGATGAATACATTGTTCCAGATCTCGATCACCTGCGGGTGATCTTTATTCACCAGATCTCTTCCGGGCGTTTTCTTTCTTTCTTCTTCTGATCGACAATCGACATGGATTTCGCTGCAGGGACCACAGGGACCGGTATCGCCCATCTCCCAGAAATTATCTTTCTTGTTTCCGTATACGATGTGATCTTCAGGAATCAACTCCTTCCACTTGGCCAAGGCAACAGAGGATGCCGGAATGCCTTCTTTCGCATCGCCTTCAAACACTGTTGCATACAATCGATCCTTGGGGATCTTGTACACTTCGGTCAGCAACTCCCAGCTCCAGGAGATGGCTTCATTCTTGAAATAGTCGCCGAAGCTCCAGTTGCCCAGCATCTCGAACATCGTGTGGTGATAGGTATCCACCCCCACCTCTTCCAAATCATTATGCTTACCGCTCACGCGCAAACACTTCTGAGTATCCGCTACGCGTCGGTGTTCGGGCACTTTGTTTCCCAGAAAGAAATCCTTGAACTGATTCATGCCCGCATTGGTGAACAACAGCGTCGGATCGTTCTTCACCACGATCGGGGCAGAAGGAACAATGGTATGTCCTTTCGACGCGAAAAAGTCTAAAAAAGCTTGTCGGATCTGGGCAGCAGTCATGGTCGTTCTAATTCCGGTTTACCGGGTATATTTGTCGACGCAAAGGTAAGCGAAACAAGCCTTTTCTTCCCTTGCGGATTCCCGGTCCATGAAGCGCATCAAATACATCTTCAACACCCAGACGCTTCAGTATGAAAAACTGGATACGCCACTCCGTGTGCGCCTGTTACGCCTGTTCGGTTTTCTGGCAGCATCCTTGGTAACGGCCGGACTCATCGCCTTCGCAGCTTTTCGGTTCATCGGTTCCCCACAAGAAAAGATCTTGCAATCACAAAACCGCTACCTGCGTGATCAGTACGAGGATCTCGCGGAGAAACTGAACGAAATCGAGATCAAACTGGCCGATCTGGAAAAACGTGATAACGAGGTCTATCGTTCCATTTTTGAAGCGGATCCCATTCCCGACAGCGCCAGGGCGCAACTGGAGGCCGAAGCCCTGGAAATCGCCAAGATCCAGCGCATGGCCTCCGACCAATTAGTTCCCTCCATTCAAAAAACACTCGAAGCATTATTGGCTCGAATGAAAACGCAGGAGCAATCCTATCAAGAGGTTGAGGAGCTCGTGAAGGATAAAGAGACCTTATTGGCCCATACGCCGGCCATTCAACCCGTACACAACCGCGACCTGAATCGGATCGCGAGTGGATTCGGATATCGGATCGATCCGATCTACAAGACCCCTAAACTGCATCAGGGACTTGATTTCACCGCCCCTCAGGGAACACCCATTTATGCTACTGCGAATGGTCGAGTCAGCCATGCGGGCAATAAAGGATCCGGCTATGGAAATCACGTGATCATCGATCATGGCTATGGATACCAAACACTGTACGGACACATGGTTCGGGTGAAAGTAAGCGCCGGGAAGTCGGTGAAACGTGGCGAGGTCATCGGTTGGGTGGGGAACACTGGTAAATCAACCGGTCCGCATTGCCACTACGAAGTCATTAAGTTCAATCAACGCATCGATCCGGTATACTTCTTCTACAACGATCTGACGCCGGAACAATTTGACCGGCTGCTGAAACAAGCTGCCTCCAACAATCAAAGTTTGGACTAACCTACGCTCACACATACTTTTCCACACCCGCGTTTCGTTACCACAGAAAAGGCCATTACCCCGATACCTTTACCAGGATAAAAATCGGATATGGCCAAACCCCTCACCCAGATCACCTTTTCATTCGGAGACGAGGATACCTTGATCTCGCCACCTCCGGTTACCAAACTGAAGGCGGTTCGACCCAGGAAGCCGGCTCCTGTTCAGGTGATACAGGAAGAACGCATCGAAATGAACAGTCCCCGTTTGGGCATACAACAAACTTCATCGACCGGCAAAAGAGGTCGTCGCTCCCTGCAGGAAAATGCAGCCAACGTCGACCGCATTGAAATCCCTGCCGATGAAGAGCTGTTTAAAAAACAATACTATTCTATCGGAGAAGTGGCCAGCATGTTCCGCGAAAAGCAATCCCTGATCCGCTACTGGGCCACTGAATTCGATGTGCTGCAACCAAGAAAAAATCGCAAGGGGGATCGTTTCTTCCGACCGGTCGATATCAAGAATCTAGTCCTCATTTATGACCTGTTGCGCCGTCGCAAGTTCACGATCGATGGCGCCCGTGACTTTTTGAAAAAAGGAGACAAGGCCGAACAACGTATGGCCGCGATCCAGTCCCTCAAACAGATCCGCCAATTCTTTCTCGAAATGAAGGCCACCCTTTGAGTAAACCGACAGCCGGGCGTGTCATTGAATTCCATTTAATGTGCGTGGATGATCGTTAATATCGATTAAGAAGAGCGGGTTTTGTATTTTAGCATCCAGTATGAATACCATTTTGAAGTTGATACTCGTTTGCCACTTCCTACTGATCATGGTTGGAAGTCAGGCACAACCATTTGAAACATTTTCAGAAGGTCCGGGCGAAAAAACGATCAAAGGACATTTTTCCCGTAAGCTATTGGAGACCGACACGGCCTTCACCTGGTTTGCTTCTACGTATAAAAATTACAAGGCTCGTCCCGATGCATTGGAAAACATCCAAAAGCAAAAGGATTCCATTGAGATCGTAGCCTTTATGGGCACCTGGTGTGAGGATTCACATTTCATCATTCCTCAACTCTTGGCCCTACTCGATAGCGCTACATTCCCGACTGAAAAATGTTCCTTGATCGGAGTGGACAGAAATAAAAAAACAGTCGGACGACTCTCCGAAGCACTGAACGTCACCCTGGTGCCGACCATCCTGGTATTCAAAAACGGAAAGGAATTAGGACGCGTGGTAGAATTCGGGAAGTACGGTATGTTCGATAAAGAACTGGCAGAGATCCTTCGCTGAGTTTACGTATGCATCATCGAACCGAATAGATCCGTATCCGATCGGTTTGTCCCTCCCGAAACAAAGCATAGACCATCTTTCCCCGTATGGTGTATTGAACGGCTCCTCTCAGCTCAACAGGCAGTGTCCACTCGTCGTAATAAGTACTCTTGATTTCATAGCGATATAGCGTATCGGCCTTGCGACCGAAAATATAGCCCCCATCCACTTGAAAGTCTTGCCAATCGAATATCTGAATGCCATTTTTCAGATTACCGAAATAATCGAATACATATACTCCCTGCCCGGCTTCATAGAGATAGAGATTCCGGTCCTGATCGAATAAACAAGCCGGCATGAACGGTCGTCCCAGAAACAACCGAAAATCAGGCGTACTCCATTGCACCTTACCGCTCAGATCCACTTTTTTTAAGGCATAGGCCAGCGGATCGAACAGCCAGATCTGATTGTCATAACTGCGTGTCCATGCTTTTAATTGCAGAATCTCACTGGCCTGCAGATCGATGCGAGTGACCGGATTCAAAAAGCGATCCAGCACCACGAAGCGTACGCCATCGCTGTAATACAGCATGGGTTGCAGGGGATTGCTGACGTCAATGCTATGTAGCGGACCTAACCGACGAACATCATTGTAAACGGCCAGTGAATCGCCTTTGGAAGATATTTTCTTGACTTGATCCTTCCGATCGACGAGATACAGATTCCCCAAATGATCCGCCGTGAACATTCGAATATCCCCCTGGAATGAACGAATCAATTGAAAAATCGAATCCGATTGAGCGAACACCGTGCTCAACGTGAAAAGAGAAAAAACGAGTAGGGTAAACACCTTTCTCATGAGCGAATGATAGTGGATTCAGGTCGTTCAAATGCTTTCAGCGCGATCACACCTTCATCCATGACAGCATAGGTTTGATAGCGGATCCAGTCGCCTAAGTTTATGTATCGTGCGCCCGGTTCAATAGGGTGATCGATAGGTAAATGACGATGACCGAATAAATAATAATCGACCGGCTGTTCCGCTTGCTTTCGATTGGCATACTGGATCAGCCACTCCTTGTCGGCACCCAGGAATACCTCCTCACTGGCTCCTGTTTGGGCCCGACTCTTTCGACTGAAATAATTGGCGGTTCCGATACCGATGGCGGGTGGTAACAATCCGAATAGCCATTGAGCCAACGGATGACGAAATAATTTCTTGAGACGCTTGTATCCACGATCGCCCGGACCTAAGCCATCTCCATGTCCCACGATAAGTTTCTTTCCTTGTCGCTCAAACAGAACAGGTCGGTCATAGACCTGCATATTGAGTTCTTTCTGAAAATAATCCTTGACCCACATGTCGTGGTTACCCATGAAAAAATGCAGGGGGATGCCCCGATCAGAAAGTTCTGCGAGTTTGCCGAGGAGTCGCACATGGCCTTTTGGCACCACCAATCGATATTCGAACCAGAAATCGAAAAGGTCACCGACCAGAAAGATCTCCTGCGCGTCGGACTTGATCGAATCCAGGAACCGAACCAAGGTCCGCTCGCGATCGAGACTGGATGCCGCATCCGGTGCCCCAAGATGAAAGTCAGATAGAAAGTAAATGCGTTTTTGCACGATTGAAAGTTACTAAACCGGTGGCACTATCCCTCTACCAAGAGGAGATAGACCTCTTTGGGTCCGTGTACACCCACCACCAGCGTCTTCTCAATATCAGCCGTTCGGCTCGGACCGGTCGCGAAGCTTACCAAGGAAGGAAACCGATCTCCATGCCGATTTTTTATCTGCTGAAAAGCATCGCCGATGTCGTATACCAATTGGGAGGTGAAGGCTACACAGACATGGATAGGTGCATATACAGAGGCGGTTCGTCCGTCTGTTTGTGCCGCACTCAACACGATACTGCCGGTACGGGCCACCAGACATTCACAGCCGGTGATCGATACATCCGCCTTACTCAGATCTTCATTGAACAACCGATCCCCGATCACCGCTTCGATTGCCGGCTTCAATACTTCCTCTACACAGAATACTTTTTCCCAATTCATTTTCCGGATCAAACTGCCTAACTGGAACGCAAGCTCCTGTCGGTTGATGCAATAAATGAATTTCCCTTCCAGTGCCGCGAACCGCTCGGCGAACTCTACCTCGATATCCTGATTCAACGCAGGCACAACGGCCGCAGGCTCCCGGTGCGGAAAAGGAACCGGCGTCTCGGTCGCGAGTGCCAGGCGGATCCTTTTCAGGATATTCTCCTTGGAAGGTGATACGTTCATAAGGATCAGGCCGTTTGTTCTGTCGGAACAGCAGGATCTGAAGCTTGATCGGTATCCGTTGACGTCGTCGCTTCTGGAGACGCTTCTTGGGTCACTTCCGCTTCCAAAGCTACTGCATCCGCCAAGGGCTTCTTCTCTTCGTAAGGACGTTTGCCGATCAAGGCTTCCACATCGCTTTGGAAAAGAACTTCCCGCTCCAATAAAGCGTTCGCCAATTTCTCAACTTGCTCTTTTTTGTCCGTGAGCAATTGCTTGGTGCGTTCGTAGGCATGGTCGACCAACAAGCGTACTTCGTTATCGATCAACTTGGCAGTATCATCCGAATAGGGCTTTGTAAAGGCAGCGTCCGAATTGGGATCGTAGAAGCTGATGTTACCGACCTTGTCGTTCATGCCGTATACCGTAACCATCGCGTAAGCGGTACGGGTGATCTGTTGCAGATCGTTCTGTGCGCCGGTAGATATTTTACTGAAGAAGATCTCTTCACTGGCCCGTCCGCCCAGCGTCATACAGATTTGATCATTGAGTTGATCGGTGTTGTACAGATACTGCTCCTTCGGCGTGTATTGAGCATAGCCGAGTGCTGCGGTACCGCGCGGAACGATCGTCACCTTCAGCAGCGGATAGGCGTGCTCCAAATACCAGCCACAGATGGCATGTCCGGCTTCGTGATAAGCGATGATCTTTTTCTCTTCAGGCGAGATGATCTTATTTTTCTTTTCCAGTCCGCCGATCACACGATCTACCGCATCTTGGAAATCCTGCATATCTACCGCCTCTTTATTCTTACGAGCCGCGATCAGTGCCGCCTCATTACAAACATTGGCAATGTCGGCGCCGGCGAATCCGGGCGTCTGCTCTGCCAGCTTATGTATATCGAGTGTGCTGGAAATCTTGATGGGCTTCAGGTGGACTTTGAAAATATCTTCCCGTCCTTTCAGATCAGGTTTATCGATCGATATCTGGCGATCGAAACGACCCGGACGCAATAAAGCTGCATCCAATACGTCCGGACGGTTGGTGGCTGCCAGTACAATGATGCCCACATCCGTGCCGAATCCGTCCATTTCCACCAGCATTTGATTCAGGGTGCTCTCGCGTTCGTCGTTGCTCATCATGGCATTCTTACCACGAGCACGACCGATCGCATCGATCTCATCGATGAATATGATACAAGGTGCTTTCTCCCGTGCCTGCTTGAACAGATCACGAACACGGCTGGCACCCACACCCACAAACATTTCTACGAAATCGGATCCGCTCAAACTGAAGAAAGGTACTTGCGCCTCACCGGCAACCGCTTTGGCCAACAGAGTTTTACCGGTACCGGGCGGGCCGATCAACAGGGCACCTTTGGGGATCTTACCTCCCAGGTTGGTATACTTTTTCGGGTTCTTCAGGAAATCGACGATCTCCATCACTTCTACTTTGGCTTCATCCAATCCGGCTACATCTGCGAACGTGATGTTGACCTTGGTGCCTTTATCGAAAAGAGTTGCCTTTGATTTTCCGATGTTGAAGATCCCTCCACCGCCACCGCCGCCGCCGCCGGCCGGACCACCCATCTTGCGCATGAACAGCACCCAGATACCAACGAATAACAGCACGGGCAAGAGGAACTGTAAAATGCCGCCAAACCAGTCGCGCTCATTGTCAACATCAAAAGCGATCTCCGCAACAGCGGGATTTTTGGTGTAGAGATCAGACATGGATTTCTGAAAAGCTTCTCCGCCAGTGATGCGGAAACTCATGTGCGGACCTTGCTTGGTCACTTTACCGCCGATCTCTTTGAGTCGGGCCGCCTGTGCCACCAGTCCGGAGTCATTCAAGAAGACTCGTACAGTATTCCGATTGTCGATGATCTGGTACTTGTCGACCTGGCCTTTTATAACCAGTTGCTTGAATTCTTTTTCGTTGGACTTAGCCATGTTCGGCGCCAAAGGGCCGAACAACTGCATACCGATCAGCACCGCGAATACGATGGCATAGATCCAGTAAAAACTGAAACGAGGGGTCTTTTTGGGGGACTTGCCCGCTCCAGGGGTTCGATTCTCATTCATACTTTTCAAAATTCGATTGCTTGAATATTCATTGTTGCAAGGACCGGGCCAAGGAGCCCGACTTGACGAAACTTTAACAGCTTAGTCGTGTTTCATTTGTTCTGCATCGCTCCACATTTCCTCCAACTGATAAAACGTCCGGTTTTCCGGCAGCATGACATGCACCACAATGGTCACATAATCCATCAACACCCAGTGCATCTTTTGGTTGCCTTCCCGTCGGTAAGGCGTTTCCCCGCATTTTAGTTTCACCTGATCCTCGATGTGATCGACAATCGCTCGGATCTGAGGCAGACTACGCGCCTCACAGATGAAAAAGAAATCCGCCACGGCCTCCGGGATCTTGCGCAGATCCAATGAAACAATATCCTCCCCTTTTTTCTCTTGAATCGAAGAAAGGATGGTCTTGAATAATTTGGAATTGCGATTGATGCGTTTGGGCGCTGCAGCGCGATCAGCAAGGGTGTCGGAGCGACGGGTTAGGGACGAAGCCAAAGGATTGTGCTAGACGTTTTGTTTTTGATTACGTTTACGCCCTAAAATTAGCGATAATTGGCATTGCCTCCCCCGGAAAACACGATCGGAAGCCGCTTCACGGAACTGCAGCAGGCCAACAGCACCAACGACCTGGCCCGGGAGCAGATCGAAGAAGGACGCGCCCGTCACGGCGATGTGCTGTTCACCCGGAACCAAACCGCCGGTAGAGGACAGATGGGAAAGTCCTGGCTCTCCGCACCGAATCAAAACCTCGCCATGACCATCCTGCTGGAAACAGCACAACTACCCGACACCCGCCCCTTCCACCTAAGCGTCTGTTCTGCGCTCTCCTGCCAACAAGTACTGACCGAAATCACCTGCGGCGACAACCAGATCAAATGGCCCAACGATCTCTATTGGAAAAGCAGAAAATTGGGCGGACTACTGATCGAGTCCGGCTCCGACTGGCAAATCGTTGGCATCGGCATCAATGTGAATCAAACGACATTCGATACTAGCCTCCCAAACCCTGTTTCAATCCGACAGATCACCGGAAAAGAACTCGACCCCAAAACACTGGCACAACGAATCGCCAACGCCCTGAATGAACAGATCCATATCTGGCGCAGGGATGGGTTTCATCCACTTCTGAAACAATACCGAAACCAATTATTCGGGAAAGGCGCATCATTCACGGTTCGCGAAAACGGAATAGAGAAAGTTATCCGGATCCTTGATGTGGAGGACGAAGGCGCACTGCTGATCGAAGAAGAAGGCGTTCAGCGATCCATTGTCAGCGGACTGGAGTGGATCATCCGAGCTTAATCCATATCAGCTGCCAACTTCAAGATCTCCTGAGCATGTTTGGCCGACTGAGGCTTTCGGATGATGTGCCGGATCACGCCCTTTGCATCGATCAGAAACGTGGTACGGATCACGCCCATGTACTTCCTTCCGTACATCGATTTCTCCCCCCAGACCCCATAGGCCTGCAGGATCTGTTGGTCGGTATCGGCCAACAAGGTGAACGGCAGTTCGTGTTTGGAGATGAATTTTTGATGACTGGCTTCGTCATCCGGACTGACCCCAACAACAGCCCAGCCTTTTTTGATGAGTTCCTTATGGTGATCCCGCAGATTACAGGCTTGCACTGTGCAGGTCGATGTCATATCCTTCGGATAGAAATACAGTACCAGTTTTTGTCCCTTGAAGGCGCTCAACCGAACGGTTTTCCCGTTCTGATCAGCGGCCGAAAAAGCCGGCGCTTTTTGTCCCTCTGCCAACGTCGTCATAATAATGGGGTTTGAATAAAAAACCATTGAGTGGGTAAATGGTTGGGGCTGGGGAAAATTCTTTTCACCACCCCGGGCAGCAAACGGTCTAACACCCTTAGTTTTGCGCAATTTGTTTTTTCGCAAGCGCCCATAAACATCACCCCATGCCAAAAGATACCTCGATCCGATCCGTACTCATCATCGGTTCCGGTCCCATCATCATCGGACAAGCCTGCGAGTTCGACTACTCCGGTACCCAGGCTGCCCGCAGTCTTCGCGAAGAAGGGATCAAGGTAATCCTCATTAACAGCAACCCCGCCACCATCATGACCGACCCCATGATGGCTGATCGTGTATACCTGCTTCCCCTCACCGTCGAAAGCATCGAACAGATCTTGCAAGAGAATCAAATCGATGCGGTGCTGCCCACCATGGGCGGACAAACCGCACTGAATCTGGCAAAAGAAGCAGAAGAACTCGGACTCTGGAAGCAATACAACGTCCGGCTGATCGGTGTAGATATCAAAGCCATCGATAAAGCAGAGGACCGGGAGAAATTTCGGCAATGGATGATCCAAATGGGCATACAAGTAGCCACTGCCCGTACAGCCAACTCATTCCTGGAAGGAAAAGAATTCGCCCAACAGATCGGTTTCCCATTGGTGATACGCCCCTCCTTCACGCTCGGAGGAACAGGCGGCGGTTTTGTACATGATAAAGATGATCTGGATGAGGCTTTGAACCGCGGACTACAAGCCTCCCCGATACACGAAGTACTGGTAGAAAAAGCCGTACTGGGCTGGAAAGAATTTGAATTGGAACTGCTTCGCGACTCAGCCGATAATGTATGCATCATCTGTACTGTCGAGAACTTCGACCCGATGGGCGTACACACCGGCGACTCGATCACCGTGGCACCAGCTATGACGCTCAGCGACACCGGCATGCAACTGATGCGCAATACCGCCATTCGCATGATGCGTGATCTTGGCAATTTCGCCGGCGGATGCAACGTACAATTCGCCCTGAACCCCGAAACAGAAGAGATCATCGCCATTGAGATCAATCCCCGCGTGAGCCGATCCTCTGCACTCGCCAGTAAGGCCACCGGATATCCCATCGCCAAGATCGCTGCTAAGCTGGCCATCGGATATCATTTGGATGAACTCGAAAACCAGATCACCAAAACCACTTCTGCCTATTTCGAACCGGCACTCGACTACGTGATCGTCAAGATCCCTCGCTGGAATTTTGACAAATTCAAAGGCGCCAACGACACACTGGGTCTGCAAATGAAAAGTGTGGGCGAGGTAATGGCGATTGGAAGAAGTTTTACGGAAGCGATACAGAAGGCTTGTCAAAGCTTAGAGAATAACGCCGTCGGATTAGGCTACTATGGTAAAAGCATGATGCATGCCGAAGAACTGCTGGAGTACATCAAGACCCCGAAATGGGATCGACTCTTCCGAATCAAGGATGCACTCATGGCGGGCATTTCGGTGGGCACCATCTCTAAGGCCACCAACGGAATCGACCGCTGGTTCCTCTTCGAGATTCTCAAGATCGTCAACCTCGAGAAAGAGTTGGCAAACTACTCGATCGACGACCTGCCGATCGAATTACTCCGCAAAGCCAAAGTACACGGGTTCAGCGACGAACAGCTCGCTCGTATTCTAAAAAGCGGAACCGAGGAAGTTATCTACGAAAAAAGAAAAGCAGCCGGCATCACACGAGTATACAAAATGGTGGATACCTGCAGTGCGGAATTCGAGGCAAAGACGCCCTATTTCTATTCCACCTTCGAAGAAGGTCATCGTAACGAGAGCAAAGTCAGCGACCGCAAAAAGGTCATCGTACTCGGATCCGGCCCCAACCGCATCGGTCAAGGCATCGAATTCGATTATTGCTGCGTACACGGACTCCTCGCCATCAAAGAATGCGGCTACGAAGCCATCATGGAGAACTGTAACCCGGAAACGGTCTCCACCGATTTCGACATGGCCGATAAACTTTATTTCGAGCCCGTATACTGGGAACATCTTTGGGAGATCATCGAACATGAAAAACCGCATGGCGTGATCGTGCAGCTGGGCGGACAAACTGCACTGAAACTCGCAGAAAAGCTCACCCAAAAAGGCATTCGCATCATCGGAACCTCTTTCGACAGCCTGGATATTGCAGAAGATCGCGGACGATTCAGTGATATGCTGAAATCATTGGAGATCCCCTACCCTGAATACGGAACTGCTTGGTCGGTAGATGATGCGATCGAAGTCGCCAACAAAGTTGGCTACCCGGTGTTGGTTCGTCCGAGTTATGTACTGGGCGGACAACGCATGCGTATCGTGATCAACGATGAAGAAGTTGAAAAAGCTGTGATCAGTCTGCTCAAACACATTCCCGGAAATAAAATTCTGATCGACCATTTCCTCGACCGATGTCAGGAAGCAGAGATCGACGCCATCTTCGACGGCGAGAACTTCCATGTGATGGGCGTGATGGAACATATCGAACCCGCCGGTATTCACTCAGGTGATAGCAACGCCGTACTACCAGCCTTCAACCTTACCCCACTGGAAGTACAAACCATGGAAGAATATGCAGAGAAAATTGCACGGGCACTGAACATACAAGGACTCATCAACATACAATTCGCCATCAAAGACGGAAAAGTATTTGTGATCGAAGCCAACCCACGTGCCTCCCGCACCACCCCCTTCATCGCCAAGGCTTATCAAATTCCTTACCTCAACGTTGCTACCAAAGTGATGTTGGGTACACACAAACTGACCGATTTCACCTTCGAAAAGAAACTCGACGGATTCGCGATCAAAGAACCCGTATTCAGCTTCAATAAATTCCCGGGAGTGAACAAAGAACTCGGTCCAGAAATGAAATCGACCGGAGAAGCCATCCGCTTCGTGAAAAATCTGCGCGACCCCTATTTCAGACAGTTGTACAAAGACAGGAGTATGTACTTGTCGAAGTAGTTGAGATGGTTGAGAGCGTTGAGATGGTTGAGGAAGTTGAGCAAGAGAGATGAAAAGTGAAAATTGGACGGAAAGTGTGAGAACCTACGCTTATCTCAACGTGTAGTTTGCAGGGATGCTATCAGGAATGCCGACTCCGATATATCGGCTGTTGATCCCCTTTGCGATCGGTATACTTATCAACAACTACTTTTCTGTTACGATAGATCAAAGTCTCTTTCCGTTACTCGGACTGATCTTCCTGATCGGAACGTTTAATAGTATGCCGATTCGCTGGAAATGGCAACTCGCTGCCCTTTCCGGATCTATGATGATCTTATTGCCACTGCTGTGTGGCGCTTTTTACACCTCCTTGCGCGATCATCGCCGACAACCAGATTGGATCGGAAATGCATCTCAAACGTCGTCATCATTTCTATTGACCTTCAGAGAAGAGCCCGTTCGCACCCGAACCGGTTGGAAATGTGCCGCTGATCTCATCGCCAGCCAACACAATGGAACGATCAATAGAATATCAGGTGGTGTACTCCTGTATTCGCGAGACCACAACTGCCTGAAAGAGGCTAAACCGGGCATCTCCGCCTGGGTCAACATACATTTTAAGCCGATCCGCAACAAACCCGGTAGCAACTTCGATTATGAAACGTACTGCCTGCGAAATAAGATCACACATCAAGGATTCATAGTTGATACCTCAACGATCACGACGCTCCCACAAGAACATTGGAACATCCCCAATCATTTGCATGCCATTCGGATGCAGTTGAAAAAAATAGTCTACGACAATCTTACCGATACGATATACAGCGGCTTGGCCACGGCGCTCTTTATCGGTTGGAAAGGCGGACTAGATCCGGACAAAAAGCAACAGTATACCCGCACCGGAACCATACACATCATTGCTATTTCCGGTTTGCATATTTCACTGGTGTTTGAGATCCTATGGCGATTGCTCTACCCGCTGCTGTTTATTCGTGGCGGACAAACGATCCGCACCCTGTTGACAGTATGCTGTATCTGGATCTTCTGCTTTCTTGCCGGCGGGGAGGCATCTGTGTTACGCGCTGGGATCATGTTCACCTTCATACATGCAGGAAGATGGATGGAACGACCCATTTCCGGTTTACAAGCGCTGGGATTATCCATGCTGTTTTTGCTTGTGGCCGACCCGGATTGGCTGTTCGACCCGGGCTTTCAACTCTCACACGGAGCAGTATTGGGCATCCTGCTATTTCAACCCAAGCTATCGACCTGGGTCGATCCGATAAACCCATTACTCAAAAGCACCTGGAGTGCCTGCTGTATGACGGTGGCCGCCACAATCGGCACCCTTCCATTCACCCTCTATTATTTTCATCAGATTCCATTGTTATTCCTGCCAGCCAACCTGATCGCCGTACCTATCTCTTCGATCATCTTGATCGGGCTATTTATCCTGATACCGATGTCAGCGGTTTCACCTGCCGCTGAACCCATCAGCCGGTGCCTTGAATTTCTTTTAGGACTCATGAACGGATGGATCGAACGGCTCGATCGAATCCCCGGTATGGTATGGCAATGGTAAATATCACAACTTATCCCCCACCCTTTTGATGAATCATTCAACCGATACCTTTGCGGAAGCATATTCACCACACATCATGTCGAAACAAATCAGATCAGCCCTTATCTCTGTTTTTTACAAGGATGGGCTGGAACCGATCGTTGAACAACTGAAAAAAAATCAAGTAACGATCTACTCCACCGGCGGTACACAAACCTTCTTGGAATCGTTAGGAGCCGAGGTGATTCCGGTAGAATCACTCACCAATTATCCTGCCATTCTGGGCGGACGGGTCAAGACACTGCATCCGGTAGTATTCGGGGGTATTCTTGGAAAAAGAAACGATGCCACGCATGTCAACGAGATGGAACAATACGCCATCCCGGAAATAGACCTGGTGATCGTAGATCTCTATCCGTTCGAAGAAACCGTAGCCTCTACTGCAGACGAAAAAGCCATCATCGAAAAGATCGATATCGGCGGGCCCTCCATGATACGGGCTGCGGCAAAAAACTACCAGGACCTCACTGTTATTGCTGCCAAGAACGACTATGCCACGCTGGCTCAGTTACTGGAGGCGCAGAACGGCTCACTAACCCTGGAGCAACGCCGCGCGTTCGCAGCAAAGGCATTTGAAGTGGTAGCACATTACGATGTAGCGATCGCTCAGTATTTCAACCCCACCGGCGGCACGGAATTCTTCCAAGCACAACCCTTCCCCCAACCGCTCCGATATGGCGAAAATCCGCATCAATCAGCCACCTTCTACGGCGACCTCAACGCGCTCTTCGAAAAACTGAACGGAAAAGAACTTTCGTATAATAACCTGGTCGACGTGGAAGCAGCCATCGAGCTGATCCGCGAATTTTCAGTCGAGTCATCCGGCGAATACACGTTCGCGATCATCAAACACACGAATGTCTGTGGCATCGCAGAACGACCTACCGTATCACAAGCGTGGAAAGATGCATTGGCCGGTGATCCGGAAAGCGCCTTTGGAGGCATCCTTGTTTGCAATGGAGAGATCGATGCTGCTACGGCAACTGCCATACAAGATATTTTCTTCGAAGTCCTGATCGCCACCCAGTTCACACCGGAAGCCCTGGAAATCTTACGCGCCAAAAAGAATCGCATTCTCCTTGCCATGCGCGCCTGGCCCAAGATCCGTCAACAAAGCAAACGCCTACTGAATGGTGTATTGGTCCAATCAATCGACGAGGGGAATTATGCAGAATGGAAAGAAGTAGGCGGCAGAACAACAACCGAATCGGAACAAAGCGATCTGCGGTTTGCCAACTTGGTTTGTAAACATCTCAAGAGCAATGCCATTGCCCTGGTAAAGCAAAAACAACTGGTGGGAAAAGGTTGCGGACAAACCAGTCGCATCGATTCACTTCGTCAGGCTATTGAAAAGGCAAAGCAATTTCAGTTCGACCTGAACGGTGCCGTGATGGCCAGTGATGCTTTTTTCCCATTCAACGACTGCGTACAACTCGGACATCAAGCGGGTATCACGGCCTTCATCCAACCCGGTGGATCCGTTCGGGATAATGATTCCATCGAATACTGTCAACAGCACCAACTGGCGATGGTGATCACGGGTCAGCGACATTTCAGGCACGGATGATCTTTGAGAATCTATATGCGATATTGATGCGAGGCGCCCAGCGTTCGAAAGAATCGCTGGAGGTATTCAATCCTTTTTACTATTACAAACAAGGCACGCGCGGTAAAGCGATCCTGGCCTTGGTGGCGGTATGTTTGTTTTGGGGACTGACCTGGGTGGCCTCCAAAGTTGGTGTGCAATACATGCCGGCGCTGCAACTTGCGGGGATACGACAATTTCTGGCAGGAGCGATCTATGTCAGCTTCTTTCTGCTGCGCGGCGAACGATTGCCAAAAGGGAAACAATGGCGATCTGTTCTAATCCTTAGTTTTTTGAATTTCATGATGAGCAACGGACTCAGCACCTGGGGTGTGAAATACATCTCCGCCGGAATGGGTGCCATCATGGGTGCGATCTTTCCGCTCTGGTTGGTGATCATCGGACTCTTCGCCAGTCGCGAAAAACTACCTCGTCTAGCCCTATTCGGATTACTGCTGGGCTTCGGAGGCGTATGCACGATCTTCTATGATCACATGAGTGATTTTTTGCTTCCGGATTTTCGGTTGGGGATCGGGTTATCGTTGATCGCCACGTGGACATGGGCCTTTGCCACCCTATATACAAAACAAGAAGCCCTCACCTTCAATCCCTATTTCAGCCTCGGATTGCAAATGCTAATCTCGGGCACAACGCTGTTTGTTGTCAGCCAAATCACCGGACAATACATACCCTTTGCTGAAATCTCCTGGAAGGCCTGGAGCTCGATCGCTTTCCTGATCGTCTTCGGATCGCTGATCGCTTTTATCTGCTATTTATATGCCTTGCAAAATCTGCCAACAGAACAAGCATCCATCTACGCGTATGTCAACCCAATCGTAGCCGCGATCTGTGGCTGGCTTTATTTCAATGATCACATCACCCCCTACATGATCGTCGGAACGATCATCACCTTACTCGGTGTGTACTTGGTAAATAAAGCTTTTCGAATCAGTCCGGCAGAACAACCCGAACCGGAAGGGGTCTAACGCGTAAGCGTCATTAGCCATTGCACATATCGATCACCCCACCCGACAAATCGTTTTTGACTGCCCAGAAAAATATTATGCCAGATGGTGATCATTTGTCCGTTTACCGACCGTATTACTTTTTCCAACTCCCTCCACTCGATCTCGGCTTCATCTACCGATTGATTCAATTCGAAATAAGAATTGGCCTCCATATAACAGAACGGATGAATCCTCAAGGAGGTGTTGATGTTCCTAGACAGATCGAACCATTGAAAAGATCTGGAGGTTCCGGCGCGAAATCCATTCACCGACCCATATCCCATCGAATAATCGTCCGTGATGCCGGCATCGATCAGCTGATGATAAGTCGTCGGTAAATGAAAACGGATATAATGCTGCCTCGACAGATGAACCGGTCGATTGATAACCGCCTCGAGGGATTTTTTTTCTTCGCTCAATAACCTATCCTGATCTCCAGTTTGCCAAGAAGGATGTAATCCGAGATCAGACCAAGCTTCAAGGGAACGAATCAATCGCTGTTGTTCTGGATATCTAGGTGAGAAGTTTTTGTCATACCGTCCATTTTTTTCTCCGGCATGTATAAAACAGATCGGGCGATCGCCGATGGAGACATGCAACTGCTCGAGCCTGGAAAAGGAATCATACGGATCCTGTTGAAGTCGAAGTAAAGTTCTAACTCGTTCGGTGATCCAGTCAAAACGACCATAGAACAAGTCACGAAGGACGCCGCCTAGTTGTTTCCAAACAGGTTTATACTGATACGCGTATGACTCGTCAATATCATAGGTGGCCAGGTGCCGGAATTGATTCGACTTGGTGAGCAATTCAGGGAAATAGGATCGAAGACAAAGCATAAACTGCTTCATCCACTCATCTACGATCGGACGATGAAGAAATCCATGCTCAAAGGCGATGGATTGCTCATGGGCATACCGTCCGTACATATCCCGCTTAAATGATAGATACTCTTCATACCGAACGATCAAATAAAAAGAAGCCCCCAACAGATCGAATCCCATATCACCTCGCCCACAGAAAAAAATAGGGAAGCTTCCATTCGTAGATACCGTAATGGGGATCGCGTGAATCTCCTCTCCGAATAAGATTGAATGCGGCTCGATCCAACATTCTTTATCGGTGATCCGCTGCGCACTGTAATTGATCCGAGCACCTGTATATGAACGAAAATCGGCGACTGAATCGGTCAGCTCGATGGCCTCGTGCAGATGATGCTCTTGAAACCACTCCACGATGTATCGCAATCGCGGCGTTATGGTATGCGCATAGAGAAGCAAGGGTGATCAGCGATTTTTATTTCGCTCCTTCCAGAGTTGATTGAAGCTTTTGGCTGGAAACTCGAGATTTCCTCGTTGAGCCGTCCACGCACTGGCCAGTCCGTTCACCACCTTATTCTTAACCTTTCCATTCGCGAGATTCATCCAACTACGATGCAGCATGCCCTGTTTCCAAAGCTTCCAGGCGATCCGTTCCACGATCGGACCTTCCTGCTTAACCGCCACGGCATGCCGGTTGTGCAATAACAATTCATGCAGGTTGATTCGAACCGCACAGACCTCTGTACAATTACCACAAAGCGAGGAAGCTTCACTGAGATGCTTCCATTCACCCAGGGCCTTTAGGTTGGGCGTGATCACCGAACCGATCGGTCCGCTATACGTAGTGCCGTATGCATGACCGCCGATGTTCTTGTAAATGGGACAAGCATTGAGGCAAGCACCGCAACGAATGCAATACAAGCTTTCACGCTGTTTGGGGTCGGCCAGGATATTGGTTCGACCATTATCCAGCAGGATCACATACAGTTCTTCCGGTCCGTCTGTCTCCTTCGGTTGTTTGGGTCCAGTCACCAAGGTATTGTAAACGGTCAGTTGCTGTCCGGTTCCGTAGGTTGCCAATAAAGGCCAGAACAGATCCAAGTCCGCCAGCGAGGGGATCATTTTTTCAATACCGGCAACAACAATATGTGTTTGCGGCCAGGCACAACTCAACCGAGCATTTCCTTCATTCTCGGTGATAGCAATTCCTCCTATATCGGCGATCAGAAAATTAGCACCGGTGACACCGATCTCCGCCTCCACATATTTCTCGCGCAAAATGGCACGGGCAGTAAGCGTGAGTTCTGTCGGCGTTGCCTTCGGGTCAGTTCCTAATTTTTCAGCAAAAAGTTTAGCTACATCTTCTTTGCTTTTATGCATCGCCGGGGTGACGATGTGATAAGGCGCTTCTCCGTCCAATTGCTGAATGTATTCACCCAGGTCAGTTTCAATAGAATCCACGCCGATGGTTTTTAGAAAATCATTCAGGTGGATCTCTTCTGTTACCATGCTCTTGCTCTTGACGAGCGTACGGCAATTCTTCTCCTTACAGATCTTTTGTATCGCAGCTTGCGCCTGTGCAACATCTTCTGCCCAGATGACTTTAGCGCCCCTTCGAAGCAACTGGGCTTCAAAATCCTCTAAGTATCTATCCAGATTTTCAATGGCCTTCCATTTGCGGTTTTTGGCGCGCTCTCGGGCACCCATCAAGTCGCTGTATTGCGCTTTGCCCTTGGGTACGGCCGCATCGTACCGGCCGATGTTGAAGTTGATCTTTCGGCGATGCTCACGATCTGACGACTTCACGGCACTACGCGCCAGGAAAGTAGATTTGATCTCGGTACCGGTTTGCTCGTTGATCGCCATATCTAAAATTACTCCTTGAAATCGATTTCTTCCCAATCTCCCTTGGCAATCGTATCCAAGGCTTCATAAACCTCTTCCCCGTATTTACGTACGATCGGTTCGCGCAGAAACGCGTAAACCGGCACCTGCAGGGCCTCTCCATTCAGACAGCCTGGTTTGCAGATCTCCGTGCGGGGCTCATAGTTCAGCCGCTCATAATCGCCGTACTTACCTTTTTTCGCCACGATTGGATAGAGATGACAGCTGATAGGTTTCTTCCAACTGATCTTGCCATCCAGATAAGCTTGTTCAAAGGCACAATGGATCACTCCGTTGGCGCGTCGAATGGCAAAGGCGCAGATCTCGTTATCGGCATCCACCGTGGGGGTCACCCAACCAAACTCTTCGTGATAGACATATTTTCCTTTCTTATCGATCTCTGAGAGATATTGCTCACACAAGTAAGGCTTCACTATTTCAAATACGTCATCGATGATCTGTTTTTCTTCCTCATCCAGTGGCGCACCTGCCGCTCCTTCTTCACAGCAGGCACCCTTGCAACGAGCAATGTCGCACACGAACTTTTTCTCGATGATGTCTTCGCTGATGAGCAGGTTTTCAATGACGATCATGGCTGAGGGGATTGGGTGCGGTCGGACCATTGCAACGTATTGATGAGATGCAAGAGGTCCTTTTTCAAAAAATCATTGACGATCCCTAATGAATCGGCGTTAGGGGTAGCGTCAAAATACAATGCCCCGCGTAAGAAATGACGAGTGGAATCGGTTAAGAAGAATTGATTAGCCGTAGCGGTATTGCCACCCAGGGAAAAATAAATTCCTTCTACGCCGTTGGGCGTTTTCATCAAACTATCCTCGATCCGGTTGGCGACATCCACGTGTTGCTGATAGGCCAGGCGGTAACCATCTCGCACCAACGAATCGAATGTATATAGACCGCCTACCGGTTTGTAGCTGATATAGATGCGTCCATTGAATGAGGGGAAATCGATGTTGATCCACCAGTCCTCCGCGCGATCATCGAAGAATGTTGAATCCTTGATCACATTTGCATACACCGGATATTCGAATCGATAGGGATAACCCGGTTTCTCGAATAACTGATAGCCTTTAGCCGGCAGATCGATCCGGTAATAACCACGTTTCTTGCCTACGTTATAGGGTCGATTGCAAGCGATTGCCACAACACAAAGGATGGTCAATATCGTGATCAGTTTGTTCATGCTAGGGAGCCTGTCAGTATTTGTACCTGTACCTGTTGAATGCGGTTCTGCTCGATCTGCAATACGGTAAAACGAAAATCTCCGGAAACGATCGAATCATCCGGCTTCGGAAAGCCGCCTGCGAGTTCGAGTACGAGTCCGGCTACCGTATCACTTTCCCCTTTGACGCCATCGAACGTATCGATGGGTTGCTGCATGAAGCGGCAGGCTTCCGTCAATGCTGTTTTTCCGTCGATCAAAAAGGTTGAATCGTTCACTCGCTGCAATCCGGTATGCTCGTCATCGAATTCATCTTGTATTTCCCCAATGACTTCCTCCAATACATCTTCCATCGTTACAATGCCGCTGGTTCCACCGAATTCATCCACCACGACCGCAAAGTGTACGCGACGTTGTTGAAATTCCTGAAACAAGTCCTCGATGGGTTTTTGTTCCGGCACGAAGAAAGGCGGTCGCAGCAAGCGTGTCCAGTCTGCTTTGCCGGAACGGAGAAAAGGCAGTAACTCCTTAGTGTGCAGAATGCCGACGATCTCATCGAGACTCTCTTTGTAAACAGGCAAGCGGGAGTAGTGTAAGGATTCGATCTGTTGCACGAGTTGATCGAAAGGTGTGTTGATTTCGATACCGCTAACATCCAACCGAGCTTTCATGATCTGGCGAACACTGATGTCTCCAAATCGGATCACCCCACGCAGAATGTTACGCTCGTCGGGAGTCGTAGCATCAGGTACATCTTCGTCGAGCGCATCATCGAGTTTTTGTTTATCGGTCTTATCTGCCCCGGCAAGTTGTCCGATCCGATCGGCCAGGGAAACCAATTGCAGACTAGGTTGTCGAAGCAAACGGTGTAGTCCGTCGATCAACCAGGAGCTGTCCAATGCATAACGAAGATTATTCTGTGTTGCCCAGACTTTCGGTAGTACCCGAACAAGAAAGATCAAGCCGATAGAAAGGAATAATACTTTGATCAGCCATAGCAAGGCGACCGGGCGGACCACCGCAGCCAGTTGATCGGTCAATAAAAAATTACCGAGTAAAATGATACAGATATTGAGAAAGGTACCGGCCATCAGCAGCGAAACATACACAGCCTTCGGTTCATCCAGCAAACGAAGTACTCGCTTGGCGGCGGGAGTGGATTTGGTTTTCATCCAATCCAGATCCGATTTATTCAAAGAGAAAAGAGCGACTTCATAGCCGGACAGGAAAAAACTGATCAACAGAGTGATCAGCAGGAGTGCCAGCGAAACGGTAAGACCGGGCGCCGGCAGAGAAAGAAGCGTTTGAAAGAAATTGAATGATAAGGGGATCGTATCCAATCGGGTCCTCGCGGGTTCATTCTGTTACGAACCAAGAGGCATTACAAAAATATCTGTTTTCGGCTATTCGTGGGAGTCTGCCTCCGCCCAGTAGTTCTGTATCAGCTTGGGGTAAGGAATTGCCGCACGCTGTTTCGCACTCAACCACTTGAACGATCGAAAATTTCCGGGTTTTGTCTGCAGTTCGAATCGATAGAAGGATCCGTGTATTTCCTGATGCGAGAGCACCTGCCGCAAGCTGACCCGTTCATAACTTGATTGTTTGGTCGGCCAATCCATCTCGTAGGTCTCATTTAGTTGCTTCAGCATCGTATCAAAACGTAATGGACGATCGGATTCGATGAGTGGTGGTTCCCATAAGCCCTCCCAAACATCACCTGCCGTACGCATACGCAGCGGTATTTTGCCCTGCCATACCGGTATCAGGTAGTAAAACCATCTGTTCCGCTTGGCTTTGGCGGGCGATTTGACCGGGAACTGATCAACCGTTGCTGTTTTATAGGCGGTGCAGTTTTTTTTCAGTGGACAATCAGTACAATTTGGAGACTGCGGTTTACACACCGTAGCACCTAGATCCATCAGTGCCTGATTGTATTGTCCGGGTTGATCTTTATCCAAGGAAAGCTGGGCCAGCGACTGAAATAACTTTTTCCCTTCCGGTCGATCGATGGGCGTAGACAAGCCGTGGTAACGGGCTAGTACCCTGAAAACGTTTCCGTCGACCACCGCATGTGGCTGATTGAAGGCAAAAGAAGCAATGGCAGCTGCAGTGTAAGGACCTACCCCCTTTAATTGGAGGATCTCATCATATGTGCCGGGGAAGACCCCTTTTTGTTCGAAGGCTATATATCGGGCGGTATGTATCAGATTCCGGCAACGTGAATAATATCCTAAGCCTTCCCAGCACTTGAGAACTACTTGATCAGAGGCCCGGGCCAATGCGCCAATGTTTGGAAATTTTTCCAGGAATCGCTCATAATAGGCCCACCCTTGCTCCACACGGGTTTGTTGAAGAATGATCTCGCTCAACCAGATGCGATAAGGGTCTTTTTCACCCTTCCAGGGCATTTCCCGTTTATTGCTTTCCAGATGCCATCCCATCAGTTTTTCTCTGAAGAAACGACATTTTGTATCTAATTGATTGTTTTTCATTTAATTATGTTCATAAATGAACAACAGGCCGGCGGAAGGCGAGTTAAGGGTGAAAGACAAAAATATTATCCTATTTGCTTGACTATCAAAATATTTTAACTATGTTAGAGGTGCCAAATCTTGCAACCATGAGAAAAGCAGACCTGGTCAACCAAATAGCTGATAAAACGGGCATCCCAAAGGTGGATGTATTGGTGACGCTTGAAACCATGTTCAAAGAGGTCAAAGACACTCTTTCGGCTGGAGAGAACATTTATATCCGTGGATTCGGCAGTTTCATTACCAAGAAAAGAGCCGCCAAAATCGGACGTAACATCAAGAAAAACACAGCAGTACACATTCCTGAACATTATATTCCGGCCTTCAAACCCGCTAAAGAGTTTATTGCCGAGGTTAAAAAATTAAAGGAGCCCAAACCGGATGCTGGTCCGGGTGAGGACGCCGATTGATTTTCCTACGATTGCATGCCATTGGCCCCTTAGGGGCCTTTTTTGTTGGCAGAGCCCTCGGTTCCGGTAACTTTGCGGCTCATGAAATTCAATGCCACTCAACGAATAACAGTGATTTCAGCGCTGGCGCTGATTGCCGGTCTGTATTTCATTTTCCCGATCGCCAAACCTGGCAAGCAAAAAGCTGAGAATCAGGAAGCTTCGAAAACGGAGCCTCCCTTGTTGACAGGCTATTCCACCGATTCGGTGCTGGCTATGTCCAAATCACGCCTGACGGCCAGTCAGTTAGAGAAAGTAAAACAGCTTGAAAAAATGCTGCCGGCCGATCCGACACAAACCGACCAGCAAATGAAGGCCTTTCATGAACTCGCGCATTTTTGGCGGGATGAGATCAGCCTATTTGAGCCTTATATCTGGTATGAAGGAGAAGCTGCCCGATTGGAAAATTCAGAAAAAAGCCTGACATTTGCCGCCCACTCGCTGTTGGATAACCTTCAACAGGAAGGGGAAGAAAACCTCCGCCGCTGGAAAGCCTTGCAAGCGAAGGATTTGTTCGAACGCTCTTTGATCCTCAATCCCAAAAACGACTCAGCCCGCGTAGGACTGGGTGCCTGTTATCTTTTTGGTGGAATCTCTGCTGCGCCTATGGTTGGCATCCGCCAGATCCGGGACGTAGTAGAACGGGACAGTGCCTTTTTGTATGGTCAGATGACCCTTGCAAAAGCCTCTCTTCTATCGAACCAAACAAGCAAAGCGGAAGAAAGACTACGTACCATCCTTCGGATCGAACCTCGATCCTTGGACGCCTTGTTACTTCTGGCAGAGATCAGAGAACAAGCGGGTGATAAAAAAGAAGCCCTGGAGCTTTACAAAAAATGCCTGGCCATTACGCCACTGGTTGAATTGAAAAAAGCACTGGAGGAGAGGATCCGGTCCATCTCGAACGAAACGAACTGATTTTAAATATTTAATAAACGAATTGAAGTATGCCTTGCGGAAAGAAAAGGAAGCGTCACAAAATCGCGACCCACAAGCGTAAAAAAAGACTGAGAAAGAACCGTCACAAGAAGAGAAACAAGTAAGGTTCTTCGGACGGCCGCGGCATGCCCGGGCCGGTCTGTTTTACCCAGGTGGTTCATTCAATTGATACAATGATCAAGGCTATGTGCCTATGATGCTGGTATTGCGCCGGACATCTTATCCTTGAATCGTACCATCCCCGCTATTCGGCATGTTGATTCGCACGCGAACGACATGAACAAAGAATTGATCATCCATTCCTCTGCTGAGGGTGTTGAGATTGCCCTGTTAGAGGATAAGCGACTGGTGGAACTCCATCACGAACGCAATGATGCGCGCTTTGCCGTGGGGGATCTGTATTTGGGCAAGGTCAAGAAACTCATACCCGGCCTCAATGCTGCTTTTGTAGACGTAGGTTTTGAAAAAGATGCGTTTCTGCATTATACCGATCTGAGTCCCTACGCCCGCTCCCTGCTCAAATTCACACAGCGTTCCATCGATGACAAAACGGAACCCGGTTTGGATTATGCCAAGTTCACCTTTGAGCCGGAGATCATCAAAACAGGTAAGATCAATGAGGTGTTGAGCGGTAAGCCCAATATCTTGGTGCAGATCCTCAAAGAACCTATTGCGGCCAAAGGTCCGCGTTTGAGTTGTGAGATCTCCCTACCCGGACGATTTGTAGTAGTCACCCCCTTCAATAATGTGGTCGCGGTTTCCCGTAAGATCCATTCGGGTGAAGAACGCAAACGTTTACAAAAGATCATCGAGGCGGTCAAACCGAAAAATTTCGGGGTGATCGTTCGTACGGCTGCAGAAGGTAAAAATTCCGCAGAGCTCCACGAGGATCTATCGATGCTGGTAGGTACTTGGAAGAGCATTCAGGAAAATCTACGAGGTGCTGAAGCACCGGCAAAGATCTTGAGTGAGCAAACCAAGACGACCAGTATCCTGCGCGATCTGCTGAATGAAAGTTTCAATCGGATTGTGGTGGACGATAAGACACTTCACGCCGATACGAAAACATATATCCAACGCATCGCCCCTGAAAAGGCCGAGATCGTTACGCTGCATCAGTCCTCCGCTCCCATTTTCGACACCTATGGCATCACCAAGCAGGTGAAGTCCTCTTTCGGCAAAACGGTCAACCTGAACAGCGGCGCCTACCTGATCATTGAGCATACCGAAGCGCTTCATGTCATCGATGTGAACAGTGGTTATAAGAGTGTTGGAAACAACCAGGAGCAAAATGCCTTAGAGACCAATCTAGAGGCAGCTGAGGAGATCGCTCGTCAATTGCGTTTACGCGACCTGGGCGGCATCATCGTAGTGGATTTCATCGACATGAAGCTGCCGGAGAATAAGCGTAAGCTGGCCGACCGGATGGAAGAGATCATGAAGACGGATCGTGCCAAGCATGCCGTATTGCCGATCTCCAAATTCGGGATCATGCAGATCACCCGTCAACGCATGCGCCCGGAAGTGAACATCAATACGCAAGAAAATTGTCCGACCTGTCAGGGCACCGGCAAAATCGGCTCCGCCTTATTGCTAGAGGATGCCATCGAAAAGAATTTGTTGTACCTGAGTACGCATCAGCACAAAGAGCTGGAGTTAATCGTACACCCCATCGTGCATGCTTACCTGACCAAGGGCTGGCCCTGGAGTACCAAGGTGGCTAAATGGAGGCGGAAATTCGGACAACGCATTCGCGTCAAGGAAAGCACTTCTTGTCATCTCACCGAATACCGATTCTTCGATAAGAATCAGGAAGAGATCAAGCTTTAATCAGTGTTACGCTTACTAGCATCCATTCAGTAGTATTACATGGATGAAACTGCCGATTGTTTCGCCTTATCTTTTTAGCAATAGCCGATTACTTGGAAAAATGGATTCAAAAAATATGCCTCCGCTGAGCGGAGGCATATTAGGTTATAAATTGATCAGGACGATTACTGAATCAGGACAGCACCAGATTTAACTTGACCTGTGCTTTGATCCAGCACTCGAATAATGTAGGTGCCTGTCGGTTGAGCACTTAGATCAAAATCAAGACGCTGATACGGAATTCCGGAAGCCAGCAGCGTAAAGATCTTTTCTGCTACTTTCTGACCGGCAGCATTATATATTGTTACTGTACGTACTTCTCCGGAGATTCCGCTGTTATTAAACAAACGAACTTGTATTTGTCCGGATGTGGAAGGATTCGGATAGATCCAGAGACGATCGGAGGCCTCAGATGAGATGAATAACTCATTTGATGTATTGGAGCATCCGTTGATCGTTACCGTAGCGCGCCAAGAACCCACGCCGTCAATGTTTACTGGGATAGTAGCACCAGTTAATCCAGGTATTGTAGCCCCATTACGCGACCAGGTATAAGTAGCACCCGATATCGCAGTTGCAGTAATGGAGGTAGTACGGCCAGGAATCAATTGCGTTACCGGAGAAGAAAGCGAAATAGTTGGCAGCGGATTCACCGTCAATATTGCAGCGTTGGTGGCCACCGAACCGCATGGTGAAGCGGTGATGATGCAACGATAGCGGTTGTTATTTTGCGACAGTGTTGTGCCGTTGATCTCCAACCTAGTGGAAGTTGCACCAGAGATATTCGTCCAGGTGGTTCCCCCGTTGATGCTCTCCTGCCATTGATAAGTAAGCGGATTACCTGAAGCACTTGCGGTAAAAGCTACATTAGAGTTGATACAAACTGTTGCATTCGAAGGACTAACCACATTGGTAACGGGGTTACTCACAGAAACCGGAATGTTGGTCGGTCCGGAGGTGCAAGGTGTACTGGTGCTGTAAACTACAGAATAGGTTGTATTAACAGAAGGACGAACGTACACCGTAGTAGCTTGTGAACCGGCTACATAGGGAGTAGTAGCAGCCGCATCGGTAAACATAGTGTTGGGAGAAGCAGGGCTGGAAGTCCAGATACCGGTACTGGGGGTGCCGTAGGTGATACTGATCGACCAGGAGTTCAATGTACCAGCATCGGGTGCAAAGAAATCAGCCAAAGCTAAACGCCAGTTACCATTCATGTTGGTGGTAAGGTTCGCCCATTGGCTGGTTGTTTGAGTGTTACCGGTAGGCCCATATCCTGCACGACGGTCAGCAGCGAAAACACCCGTACGGGGTGCTGCCGCACCACTTAAAGAGGCCGTTCCTGTTGAACTAATCACCGTGCCTACAAAATTGGCAGTACTGTTGTTGCCTGAACCATTATTCAATCCGCCAACTAGGTTTATGTTCTGCCCGTTAGGAGCAATCAGGTTGATATCAAGGTCTCCAACGTATGCGTGTGTGAGATTGTTGAGTGTTACGCTGATATTGCTGATCACTGCTCCAGCGGGTATGCCGGAAACAGCGATGCTACTTTGTACTCCAGCTTCAACGCCATCTGGAATTGGCAGAGGCGTATTATTAGTAAATGAGACAGTGGTGGGCGATGATGCATTGGTCAGGCTCAGCATCTGGATAGACCCATTACAAACAGTAGCTGAGCTAACGTTGGTGGTAGCAACTAACGGAGTTACCGTCAAAGATGCAACACTGCTGAAATCAGGTGAGGTACATCCCCCACTGATGATCACGCGGTATTGAAAACCGGACATGGTCTGTGGAACATTGGTTAGCGTCAGGGTTGAAGTCGCAACTCCAGAATACATTCCTCCGTTGGTCAAGTTCACCCACGGCGCAGTTGCAGAAACTTTCTGCTGCCATTGATAAGTCAGAAGGGATCCGGTGGCGGTTGCGCTAAAACTCGCATTCCCACTGCAAGAGATACTTGTATTAGACGGCTGTATAACAAAGCTACCCTGTACGCAGGGGGCGATGTTGACGATATAGTCTTCAGACTCCCCAAACGAATAGGCTGTGCAGGCATCTGCTCCGCCCAAGGTGACGTCGTAGCGAACGCGGACACGCATCCGAGTATTGCCTAAAGTGGCACCAGCGGGAACATTGATGCTGTTGTTTATCGTAACCCCATTCCCACTACCCAACAAGGTGAACTCATTGGCTTCAAAACCACCACTTCGGTTGAAGTCAACCCATACCCCTACATATTCGGTTCCGCCTGGACCAACCGATACAGACATGGGGTTAGCAGCTCCAGCAATGAAAGTGCCGGGTAAAACAGAAGTTGTAAAGTCGCCATAACCATTGGCTGAACAAGTAGAGTTGTTGCTCATGCCGCTGATCGTAACGTTGGTGATCACATCATCGAAAGAGCAGTTTGAACTGGGGGGAATACAATAACACGCTGTAGGCGGATTCATGGCCACCTGTACAGGATTTGAGGCCGTGGTGGCAGGACCGTTCGAACAGGTCACGTTGCAACGGTACCAAGTGGCAGTTGTTTGTGATGTATTCAAGGTAGAGCTAGTGGCTCCGGTGATATTTGACCAAGGGCCTGTTGAAGAAGACCCCGATTGCCATTGATAGGTATTGCCGGATGTAGTAGGCGAGTTTTGCAAACTCAGACTGAATCCTAAACTCGGACATACAGAGGCTTGAGAGGCAATGGTGTTTCCAGGATTCGGCGCCCCAGTACAAGGACCCGTGAAGGCGGTATAAACCACATCATCAATGCCAATACGATCGGAGTTGCTCCCCAATGGACCGCCGTCTTCCACGAAATAGCGAAATGCCAATCTGCCACTAGTGGGCGTCGACACTCCAGTAATGGTAACCGTATATTGAGTCCAGGTGACCGGATAACCACCTACCGCATAGGTTGAATTGATATCTTGAACCACGGTAAAATCTCCCGTACTGGTAGCGGTAGTACCCGCATTAACACTAGCCCCGCTAGTACTGATGAGAACTTGTAAACGATCGGGATAATCACCAAGAGTAGGGGTAATCTTACGAGTGAAAAAGGTTAACTGATCACCGTTCTTCAAAGTAACAACGGGGGTAAACAACCAATTGCTGATGATACCGGCACCGGAAGTATTGTTGAAGTTAGCCGATATGTAGGCATTGGGGGCTCCACTATTGGATGGAAAGGCGGCGGGATTTCCTTGGAACCAACCTGTTGATCCTAGCGGACTACTCAGATTCTGTGAAGCCCAGCCTGTGGGCAACGGAGAAACTGTATTGAAAGATTCACTGAAAATCACCTGCGCATACGCTGATGGTAAAGAGGCGGCCATCAGCAAGGCGAAAAAAATATGCCGAGCTTTCATCACAGTTGATCGGAGTGTAAAAATGACTTGCATAAGTTGGTTTTAGTTGTATACAGATATAGTCACTGGTTTATTGACGAACCAGTGTTTCCCTGATGTAACGGTAATTACCCAATGAATTAAAATATTTATAGTTGAGGGTAAAAGTCCGGGTAGCGGGATTATATGAGCAGTTACCCTCGTTACTAGTGACAAATGAACCAAAGGGGCTGGTACTCATAGTTACAGAGTTATCAGGATTCACAGTGATCAAACAATAATCTATTGCGTCGGCTGTCAACATCTCACAAGTATTTGCATTAACCGTATATAGAGTTTTGACGTCATCGAAGGGGAAAGTAGCCACAATTGGATCGGAAGGAGAAGGTCCACCGTGATTGTTACGAAAACCAGTAGCCCGATAATCTCCGTCCCAGGGATTCTTAACAGAAATGGCCACCAGAATGTCCTTAGCAACTTCACTGATAGCACCTTTGGAAACTGTACTAATGGTCAATCCAATGGCATACGCATTTCCGGCGAGTAATGAAGTGTTAACTCGACCAACAACGTTGACACTACGGCGCTCGTTAGAAAGAGAAAAGTTCAATCCCTCTAATGTAACAGCAGCAGCTGGAGCAGGGGTAAAATTGGTGCCGTTAGCCGTATTGTAGGCGGTGATTAAATTATTGTTTACGGTTACTGTAACGTTATAGCCAGCGGGAACAATCGATCGGGTAACAGCCCTTAATTCTGCCATGTTCACCACACTGATACCCGTGGCGGCGTCTACAGCTACTTGCACGATGGGTTTTCGACCCTCCGCAAACTCTGTGATGAGGCGCTGGGTATTATCCTCGAAATCGGTGCGGTAGGTATCCTTGATGCAGCTCACTAAAAGAAGCGGTGCTGCCACCAAAGACAGGATCCAAGTTTTATTCATGAATTGAAGTTTCATAAAACTGATTTTCGAGATTTAATAATTTGAATTTTGAACCATGTTGGAATTGGTATTCATCTCATTGAACGGAATTGGCAAATTCCACTCGCGGGCAGAACCAGCCAGTGTACATTTACCAGCAGGTTGTATAGCCGGGTTTCCACAGTTCGGGCCACGATTGATATTGCGATTGGCAGCACCCCGGCGCTTGAGGTCGAAGAAGCGATGTCCTTCGGCAAATAATTCTCGACGACGCTCATCGGCGATAGCGGTCAACAAAGCGGCTCCTGTCAGGCTCTCATCGGTATATCCATTAATCCGATTACGACGGATGAAATTCAGGTCGGCCATGGCCAAACCGTCTTGACCGCTGCGTGCATAGGCTTCTGCGCGGATCAGATACATTTCACCAGTACGATAAACTGGGAAGTTGCAAACCAAGTCTGTCTGAGACCCCTTTCCATTATACTTCTTAACAGTTACACGGGAAACACCACCGGAGTTAGGAAGAACCGCAAAAAAGGCTCCATATCGGATGTCAGAACTGCGAATTAAACCGGCATTGCCAGCAACATTTGCAATCGGATCAGCAGGGCGGAAGGAATTGCGATTCCCCTGAGGGAAGTAAAGAGAACCACCTGGGCCACCTTGACCCGCATCAAACTGTACATTCCAAATGATTTCGCCGAGTGCGGACTCATTGTACATGCCACTGAACTGCGAAGAATTGGACAGAGTGACAAGCGGAATCGCATTGATGGCTGCGGTCGTTGCAGAAATGGCATCGGGCCACTGACTGGCATAGAGATTTACGCGAGCCTGAATAGCTCGAACAACTGTTAAATCCATAAATGGACGTGTTAGACCGCTTCCGTTTACTGGCCGATCAACGTTGACCAGCAACGTAGCAGCAGCATTCAGATCAGCTAACACTTTGTCATAAAAATCCTTGTTAGTCAACCGAGCGGGCTTAGCACTGGAAGAGAAGTTGAACTCGGTAACGTATGGAAGAGCGAAATCAGAAGTTGAATTTCGATCGAAAGAAGGACCGAAATAGCGCATCAGATCGAAATGACAATGTGCCCGAATAGCCAAAGCCTGTCCCCTCAGACGATTTGCCTGCTTTTGATTGAGCGTGGTTGTGAACTTGCCGATATCACGTAAAACGATATTAGCACGAGCAATGATCTGATAAGGAGTAGAAAAGATGAATTGGACACGATCCGTTGTTGGAAAATAATTCCAGTCAGTCATCACTCGATCCTGGGGGAGATTTTCCGCAGTTTCCGCTAGATCTTCAGCCATCATATCCGGCAGAACCGACCATGGACCAGACGCATTGATAGTCCTGTAATAGTCATTGGAACGAAATCCTGCATAAGCTCCAAGTAGCACTTGCTCCACTTGATCCATACTCGAAGGATTCGTAATAGCGTCATAGGTGAACTCTGGAGAGAGATCAACCACCTCTCCACGGGAACATGAGCCTAGTAAAAACGCAAAGGCAACTAGGCGTGTCAATGTCGATTTAAATATATTTTTCATAATGCTTCGTTTAGATGGTTAAAAGCTCACAGATACTCCGAACGTGCCTTGCACCAGAGCCGGATAGAAGGCGCCAGTGAGCGACTGACCAGTGATCTCTGGGTCGAAAGAGCGAACCTTGGTATGAGTCCAGATATTTTGCCCTTGCGCAAACAGACGAAGTGAAGAGAGTTTAAGCTTGTTCAGCCAACGCTTGGGAACCGTATACCCAAGGGTAACGTTCCGTAAACGGAAGAAATCACCGTTATCCACCATCCAGGTGGTGTTGTTGGCTGTGCCCAAAATTCCATAATTGAAGCCGGGTATATCTGTTTGGTCGCCAGGATTACGCCACTCTCTTATACGATCAGTATGTAGATTGTCGGTGTAATAAGAGGGTTCCATTAAGTTTGAGTACTCATTATTATAGAGTATTCGACCGAGGAAGAAATTCACCTGTGCGCTCAAGTCAAACCCTTTGTAGGCAACCGTAGTCGAAAATCCACCAAACCAAGGTGCATCGGCTGTACCTAATATGGTTCGCAAATTATCATTGTAAGATTCCGTGATGGTTTTTCCATCTAGTTCGTAATAACGGGGTGCACCGGTCTGTGGGTTTACACCGGCATAGCGAGCCAGGAAAAGGTTATTAACAGGCTGACCAACCACTAACAAGCCAATACCACTTGCATCTTCTACACTGTCTTTTGGAAGTGACAAGACTTTGTTTTGGTTGTAAGTCAGGTTCCCTTCGATGGTCCAGCGAAAATCTTTTGTACGGATCAAATCTCCTCTCAACAGCAATTCAATTCCTTGATTTTGGAGGGTACCCAAGTTTCCTGGAATACGATCGCCAGGGACACCTGCTGTTCCAGATACAGGCTCATCGAAGAACAGATCTTTAGTTTTACGATTGTAAAATTCCACTGTACCTGACAAGCGACCTTTCAGCACGCCGAACTCCAAGGCGAGGTTTACCGTACGGTTGGTCTCCCAACGATAATCGGCGTTTCCAGCGCTGGGTGTTAGCGCAGCAGCCCCTGCATAAACAGAACTGCGCAGCAGCGGGATGAACCCAAAATCACCAGCTGAAGTAATCTGGTTACCCGTCGTTCCGTAAGAAGCGCGGAGTCGGAGATCGCTGAAAATTTTCTGGTTGGCCATAAAGGATTCACTCTTGATCACCCAAACGGCACCCACAGATCCAAAATTGGCGAAGCGGTTATTCTGACCGAAACGTGAAGAACCATCACGACGGCCAGTTACATTGAGGAAGTATTTGCTCTTGTATCCGTAGTTTAAGATTCCAAAATAAGAAAGAATACCGCTTTGAGATCCTCCACCGCCCACTGCAGGAATGAACCCATTCGTTCCAGTTCCTGCCGTAATACCTCCTTCATTGGGCAGCCCATTAGTTAAACCATAACCGGTAAAATTGAAACTGCGAGAATCGTTCTTGACGATCTCGTAGTAAGCGCCAGCTTCCAGATCGTGGTCGCCCATGCTCTTTTTGTAATTGATGGAGGAGGTTCCGGTGTAGCGGAAATTACGTCCAGTGCTGCGGAACAAACTTCCCTTACCCCCGGGAGCTTGTGCGCCAGATGCAGAGTTTTGATCACGGTACAAGAGTGTTTCATCACTGGTATAATCACCCCCCCAGTTGGTGCGTACACTCAATCCCTTCAATTGAGGGAAGTTGTATTCAATGTAGAAGGATCCGATTCCTTTGAGTTGAGGAAAGAAACGACGAGTCAAGAACAATTCTGAAGCAGGGTTAGGCTGGCTTGAAACCAAGCGGCCCGGACCACTTCCAGTGCTGGAGAAATTACCGGTAACCGGATCGTAGGGACGCTCGTAAGGATTGGCCCAACGGATCGCATTTAAAGGAGCAGAAATTAGCGCGTTCGTTTCATTTGTATTGTAGAATTTAGAATGACCGAGCATCATGTTCATACCGAATTTCCAGTTCCCCATTACATTATCAACATTAACACGGCCGGTAAAGCGCTTCAGACTGGTGGTCCTTAGGGTGCCGGTTTGATCCATATAAGAGACCGAAGAAAAGAATTTTGTCTGCTCAGTTCCACCGCTCGCACTAATCATGTGCTGTTGAGTGAAGCCATTGCGGAAAAGTGCATCCTGCCAATTGGTATTAACCAATCGAAGACTGTCAGCTTCCGCTGGGCTCCAACCGAACAAGTTGCCATTTTCCAATTCGTATTGAATCTTTTGGTCACTATTCATGACCGTAATGCGGTCTTGAGGGATCTGACTCCAACCAATCTGGGACTCATAATTCAACTTCAACTGACCAGCACGTCCACGACGTGTTGTGATAACAATCACACCATTGGCGGCACGAGCACCGTAAATAGCAGTTGCCGTTGCATCTTTCAATACCTCCACTCGCTCAAAATCAGCTTGATTCAAAGAAGCAAAATCTGCTGCATTGATTTGCACACCATCCATGATGTAGAGAGGGGTATTGCCTCCGTTGATTGATCCATTACCCCGTATGCGGACTTGTGCGCTGGCACCTGGTTGTCCGGAGTTCGCAACAACCGATACGCCCGGCGCCCCGCCTTGCAGGGCTTGATCAAATGATCCGAAAGGTTGTGTACGCACATCCTCTATGTTTACGTTTACAGAAGAACCGGAGTATTTTTTCCGTTGAATGGTTGTGTAACCCGTGACAACGACTTCAGAGAGTGATTTATCTTGCCCGGCTGTCATCTTTAAATCAAGAGCACTGCCGGTAATAGACACCTCCAAATCGTTGTAGCCCACAGATGAAACCACCAGAGTACGCGCAGATGTAGGAACTGTAACTGAAAAAGTTCCATCGTTTTTAGAGGTCCCCACGGCCTGACCATTCACACTGATTGTCACTCCAGTCATTGGTGAACCATCCTTGGAATCAGTGACTTTACCGGTCACAACTTTAGTCTGCGCAAACGCAATCTGACACAGAAAAAAGAGACCAGCAAAGAGAAATTGTAGCGTTTTTCTCATAAATGCTTTTTTATTGAGTTCGTTCCAAAAATAACAAATATTTAAAAAAAACCATGCATATATATTGCATGGCTTCATTCAATAGACATAAAATGCTGACAATCAGCCCCGATCCCGATTGTCCAGATAGATCATTATATACTGGATCAGCTGTACCACAGCCGCCAACGCAGCGACCACATACGTGGTTGCCGCCCATTTAAGAGCATCTTTCGCCTTGGGATATTCCTGACTATTGGTAATGTTAGTCGTTGATAACCAACTTAATGCGCGATTACTGGCATCAAATTCAACCGGCAGGGTGACCAAGGTGAACAATACGGTTACGCTCATCGCCAGAATACCGATCAATAAGATGGTCGGATTCTGCGTCATAGCCAGCACAATCACCCCCGCCAACAAGATCCAGTTCACCAGCTGTGAGGTGACCTGCACGGCAGGGACCATCTTGCTGCGGAAAACCAACGGACCATAAGCCGTTGCATGCTGAACGGCATGTCCGCACTCGTGTGCCGCCACAGCCGCCGCCGATATGCTATTGCCATGATACACCTCCGGACTCAGATTCACGGTTTTATTCAACGGGTTATAGTGATCCGATAAAAACCCCTCCACCGAGATCACCTGCACATCATATATGCCGTTCTCCCGCAACATCCGTTCAGCCACCTCCTTGCCGGTCAACCCGGTAGACAAGGGTATCTTACTATACTTCGTGAACTTAGATTTCAGCACCGCCGAAACCAAAAAACTGATCCCTAAGAATAAAAAGGACACCAACATGATATCACTTGACATATTCGCTTGATTTTACTGATACATCTCAAATTTCCGTCCAATTCGGTGGCCTGCCAAATCCCGGACGTTTTGTCAGCAAGTCAAATGCTGCAGGTGATGATAATTGCCTGAAAATCAATCCGGGTGGCTTTGAATTTTCATACACAATAAATTGATTATCTGACGTTTATGGCGGTGGTTTCGTCCCGCACGGAAATTTCCTTCCACAAAGGTTTCTAACAAAAATTTTACTCGATACCGCAAAATATTATTGCCCGAACCACCCCCAAATTGTAATTTAGCAACAGAATTTAATGGGTTAGTAAGTCGGGCTGGTCTTTTGACCGGCCCTTCTTTTTTTCATCCCTTTTTGCAGCAAATCATTACCACACTCCGGTGTATTCCATGCTGCATTCCTAACCTACATTTACAACCCACTGAAATGGTACGCCCGGCATGAGTAAAACAAAGACTGCATATTTCTGTCAACACTGCGGATATGAATCTGTCAAGTGGTTGGGACAATGTCCGGGCTGTCAGCAATGGAATGGATTTCTCGAAGAACCTGTTCATAAAGACGATAAGAAAAAAAAGAATTGGCGTTCGGATGAAGACAAACGCATCGGACCTAAAACCGTTTCACTCAGCGATGTTGAATCAAAACCGGAACATCGTATTCAAACACCCGACCCGGAACTCAATCGAGTATTAGGTGGTGGCATCGTCACAGGCAGCATCGTGCTCGTTGCCGGTGAACCAGGCATCGGAAAGTCAACGTTGTTTTTACAAACCGGACTGCAACTTACCTCCACGCGTGTACTCTATGTGAGCGGAGAAGAATCGGAACAACAGATCAAAATGCGAGCCGATCGGTTGAATGCACACAACGATGATTTCTACTTGCTCACCGAAACATCCACCGATGAGATCTTCTTGGAGATCAAACGCATCCGCCCTCAATTGGTGATCGTCGATTCCATTCAAACACTGCAAACCCCACACATCGATTCATCACCCGGAAGCGTATCGCAAATACGAGAATGTGCAGCTGAATTTCAACGCTTCGCTAAAGAATCGAACATACCTGTATTCCTGATCGGGCACATCACGAAAGATGGTAGCATCGCCGGACCGAAAGTACTCGAACACATGGTTGATACCGTATTACAGTTCGAGGGCGACCGGCATTATGCCTATCGAATTCTTCGTACGCTGAAAAATCGTTTTGGCAGCACGGCTGAACTAGGCATCTATGAGATGAGCGATCGTGGTATGCGCGGTGTTGTCAACCCAAGCGAGATCCTGATCACGCAAAAAGAAGAACAACTCAGCGGCATTGCCATCGCGGCAACTTTAGAAGGACTTCGCCCCCTGCTCATTGAGGTACAGGCACTCGTCACCCATTCCGTTTACGGAACACCGCAACGTACCGTCTCCGGATTCGACCTGCGCCGATTGCAACTACTGCTAGCCGTATTGGAAAAAAGAGGCGGGTTCCCCTTCGGAAATAAAGATGTGTTTTTGAATATCGCAGGCGGACTCAAGATTGAAGACCCTTCTACCGACCTGGCCGTGCTCTGTGCACTCCTCTCGTCACATGAAGATCAACCCCTACCGTCTTCCATCTGTTTCGCAGGAGAAGTCGGACTCAGTGGCGAAATACGCGCCGTCAACCGCATCGAACAACGCATTGCGGAAGCAGAAAAGCTGGGATTCGAAAAGATCATCGTCTCGAAATACAACCAGAAGAACTTAACAAAATCAACATTCGGCATTGAGATCGTGGCCATGAGCCGCGTAGAAGATCTCTATCGATATCTTTTTTCCTGATGAATGTATACGCCCTGTGGAACGGATGCCTGGATTGGCTGTTCCCCTGCACCTGCGCTGCCTGTGCGATTAACAACGTGCGACCCGAACAACCGATCTGTTATCAGTGTCTGTCGGAACTGCAAGCAACTCAATACCAACCAAGCAAGCATGATGAGTTGGAAAAAATATTTTGGGGCCGCATCCAACTTGAATACGTGAAAGCGGAGTATCCATTAAAAAAGGGAACGATCCTGCAACAAACACTTCATCAATTCAAATATCATCACCGACCCGGCATTGGAATCTATCTGGGTATGTTGGCAGGGAAGAAACTAAAAAGCATGCACGAACATCATCCGATCGATGCCCTGATTCCCTTACCGCTTCACTCGCATAAACAACGTATAAGAGGGTACAACCAGGCGGAACGGATCTGTGCCGGACTTTCGATCAGCAGCGGCATTCCCGTTTGGAACGACATATTGTATAGAAACCACGCGACGGAAACACAGACACGAAAAGATCGAGAAGAGCGATGGAACAATATGCTGGGCAAATTCAGTTTGAAAAGAACCGATCGAGCGACCAACAAACACCTATTGCTGGTAGATGATGTGATCACTACGGGTGCTACCTTGGAGGCGGCAGGACATACACTCTTGCAGATCCCAGAAGTACGGCTCAGCTTTTTTGCGCTGGCACACACTGAGTCAACCGGTAGCTGATGGGCAAATCGTACTTTTATCCCATGCGACTTTGGTCATTCTTCCTGATTCTGTTCCTCTACGCCTGTACAAAAGAAGGATACCTGAATAGCCCTGATGCACGTCTCCGAGTGTCGGCCGATACACTGCAATTCGATACGGTATTTGTCACGGCCGGATCCACCTATCGCAGCTTTCAATTGGTGAATGAGTATGATCAAGCCCTGCGCATCACTTCCGTACGTATAGGAGGCGGCACCCAATCCCCTTTCAAACTCAACCTGAACGGTCGAACCGGAACCCGATTCGAGAATCTGGTCGTAGAAAAAAAAGACAGTCTATACGGATGGATACAAGTCAACATCGACCCCAATAGCATCAACGGATCTTTTGTGGTGCGAGACTCACTGGTGATCGAATTAAATGGACGTATTCAAAAGATCCAATTAGAAGCATGGGGACGAAACGCCCATTTCCTGCGAAACCACCGGATCACGCAGTCACAAACATGGATAAACGATAAACCCTATGTGATCCTGGGCGGACTCACCATTGAACCCAACGCCACCCTTACGCTTTCTCCCGGCACGCAACTTTATATGCATGCCGATGCGGCTATAGTCGTAAAAGGAACGATCCAAGCATTGGGTGGGGCCGATCCAACACAACGCATCCGCCTCCAGGGAGACCGACTCGATGAACCCTATCGCCATTTTCCAGCCGCCTGGCCCGGCATATATATTCAGCCCGGTTCCACCAATAACATTTTCCGATATACTACGATCCGACAGGCCTATCAAGCGATTGTGTCTCAACAAGGCGCAAACGGTAGTACGCCCGTACTGAAGTTAGAGCAATGTGAAATCGACAACGCATACGATGCAGGTCTGATCGGACTCAATACATCTATCATCGCAGAAAATTGCCTGATCAGTAATTGCGGACAAAATACGGTATTGATCGGCGGCGGTAATTATCAGTTCACGCATTGCACGATGGTCAGCTACGCCAATCGTTACATCGATCACCAAAAACCCGTTCTGACTGTTACCAATTTTTCTGACAATCGCGCCGATCCGCTGACCGCCCAATTCACGAACTGCATTTTTTGGGGGGAGGGTGGAACCATAGAAGACGAAGTGCTGTTGTCAAAAAATTCAACGGCGCCATTTCAAGCCAATTTTCGAAATGTCTTATGGAAGATGCGAACCGCTCCTGCGCTGGCAACCGTCACCCAGGCGATACAGAATCAGTCTCCCTTGTTCGATTCCATTCAGGCAAGTAACGGAAACTACAATTTCCGGTTACGAACCGGTTCGCCGGCCTTGAATGCGGGCATTGTGACGGGATTGACGATCGATCTTGATGGCCGCCCGCGTGCGATTGGGCTGCCCGATCTGGGTTGTTATGAAAAACAATAAGTCAACCATCCTCGAAATAAATTGTTTTATTAAAAAATTACACGATGAAACTGTTACTTATGAGCCTGCTGTCTTCCTTTCTGCTGAGTGGATCCATCTATGATTTTCAAGTTGAGGGATTGGATGGCGAAACGATCGATTTCAAAAAATTCAAGGGTAAAAAGATCCTGATCGTGAATACTGCTTCTCGCTGCGGACTCACCCCTCAATACGAAGGGTTGGAGGAACTCTACAAAAAGTACGCGAACAAACTCGTGATCGTCGGTTTTCCGGCGAATAATTTCATGGGGCAAGAGCCCGGAAGCAATTCCGAGATCAAGGCTTTCTGTCAAAAGAACTACGGCGTAACCTTCCCCATGGCAGAGAAAGTATCAGTCAAAGGAAACGATACCCATCCTCTGTATAAATTCCTGAAAGAATCCGCCGAGAAAAAAGGATTCGACAATCCGGTCACCTGGAACTTCGGAAAATTTTTATTGGATGAAAAAGGCGAACTGATCGCTACCTTCTCCCCACGGACTGCGCCCATGAGTGAAGAGATCACGAATTGGCTGAAATAGAGTTGAACGTTGAAGGGTGAAAGATGAAAAATCTCAACCTTCATCCTTCATCTCTCAACTATATTCGCGTATGCAATTTTCGCAGGTCATCGGTCAGGAGTCGCTCAAGGAAAAGCTACGCGGACTCTATCAGCAGAATCGGATCAGTCATGCCCTGATGCTGGTGGCACGTGAAGGAACCGGCGGACTACCGCTGGCCCTTGCCTTTGCCCAATACCTGGTCTGCGAGAAACATCAACCCAAATCTTCGGACTCCACTGGCGGACTGTTTGGCGAGGAACCGTCTCAACCCTCATCTCTCACCCCTCAACTTCTCTCCGATTCCTGCGGCGTTTGCCCCCCTTGCAAGAAAGCAGCTGCCTTCGTGCATCCTGATATTCACTACAGCTTTCCAACCGTAAGTAGCAAGAACATCGATAAGCCCAAATGCAGCGACTTCGTCGTTTCCTTTCGGGAGTTTCTGACGGAACAGCCCTACGGTAATCTGTACGACTGGATCGAACGCATCAAAGAAAAAGAGAACAGCCAAGGAAAGATCACCACGTACGAGTGCGAGGACATCAATAAAAAACTCAGCCGCAAAAGTTTTGAAAGTGCATTCAAGATCCTGATCCTTTGGATGCCGGAAATGCTGGAGAAAGAAGGAAATAAATTACTCAAGATCATCGAAGAACCCCCTTCCGATACCCTGTTCCTGCTGGTTACTGAAAATGAACAAGCCGTATTACCGACCATCCAGAGCCGATGCCAGGTGATCCGACTGCCCATGCTCACCTCAAATGAGATCGAACGGGCGCTGCTGGATAATCAAACCACCCCTCCTGCTCTGGCCAAACAAGTTGCACAGATCGCCGACGGCAATTACCGGGAAGCCCTGCAACAGTTGCAACATGCCGAAGAAGGATGGCAGGAACGCCTGCGCGATTGGCTGAATGCGATCTTAAAAACCGGTCCGGCCGCCCAATTCAAATGGGTGGAAGAGATCAGCAAACTCGGACGGGAAAAACAAAAACAGTTTCTCCGATACGTGATTCATGTACTGGAAACTGCCATCCGAATACAAGCAACTGGTCAATTACCGCCTGTGGGGGAGGAAGAAGCCGCCATGGCCAGCAAACTGAACCGGATCGTGGGCATCGAACAGCTGGAAGCCCTGACCCGTGAAATGGATAAATGCACCTACTACATCGAACGGAACGCAAATGCCAAAATGCTGTTCCATGCCCTGACACTGAAGGTCTATCATGTCATTCAGGACAAAGTCGTACTTTTGATGTCATCCGAAACCGAGGAATAAGGTGTGTGTGAACAGAGGTGATCGGGATCGGACGTGAGCAGGACGGAAGCGATTGACAATCAACAGTATCGGATATTTCTTTATAGACCATAGAAAGGCCACTCTTTTTTGAATCATTCTCTGTTGCATTGCCTCGCCCTATCCCTGCCCTAAATAATTAAGCATGGGCTGTTCCGGATGCAGTACTTCAAAAGGCGGTAAACCAAACGGTTGCAAAAGCAATGGCGGATGCAGTTCGGGTGGTTGCAATCGCATGAACGCATATGATTGGTTGCACAACCTGCCACTGACCGATGATTCTTGTCGCGTAGTGGAGATCAGCTTCAACCAAGGTACCCGAAAAGAATTTTACCGAAATCCCGCCCTTCAACCCTTTGAAAAAGGAGAACAGGTTGCTGTGGAAGGAGTGAGTGGTTTTGATCTGGGAGAAATCTCCCTGACCGGGGAGATCGTACGTCTGCAAATGAAAAAACGCGGCGTTAAAGAAGATCAACCCGACATGAAGAAGATCCTGCGTCGCGCCAGCGATCGGGATATCGATCTCTGGAAACAGAACAAGGCCAGAGAACCGGAGGGGGTCATCCGCAGCCGTGCCATCGCCAAGCAACTCAAGCTGAACATGAAGATCAGTCAGGTGGAGATGCAAGCAGATGGACGTAAGGCAACATTCTTTTATATCGCTGACGGTCGCGTTGACTTCCGTGAACTGATCAAGGTCTACGCCAACGAATTCAAGGTAAAAGTGGAGATGCGTCAGATCGGTGCCCGACAAGAAGCCGGTAAAGTAGGCGGTATTGGAAGCTGCGGACGGGAACTCTGCTGCAGCACCTGGCTCACTGAATTCAAATCGGTCAACACCAACGCAGCCCGCTACCAAAATCTGTCGATCAATCAGACAAAACTGAGCGGACAATGCGGCCGACTCAAATGCTGTCTGAATTTCGAACTGGACACTTACCTCGATGCCCTGCAACAATTCCCCGAACAGTGCGATGTGCTGCAAGTGGCCAAAGGCAATGCATTCCTGGTCAAGAAAGATATCTTCAAGAACCTGATGTGGTACACACTACCCGACAGCAATAAACAATACCCGCTGAGCATCGAACGGGTAAAGAAGATCAAATCCCTCAACCAACAAGGTATCCGTCCGGAAGAACTCGAACCCGTGGAAGTGGTTTCCAATAAGCCAAAAGAAACAGAACCGGAATTTGTGGAACTGGTGGGTCAGATCAGCTTACGTACACTGGAAAAAGCCGACCGTAAACGCAAACAACAGCAGCAGCAACAACGCGGCGGAAATGCACCACAAGGACCAAGACCACCCCGACAAAATCCGCCCGCCGGCGAAGGCCGTCCTCCTCAACAAGGCAATCAACAGGGCGGCAACAGAAGACCTAGGAGGAAGTAGAAGGTAGAAGGTTTATGTTTTAGGTACTTCTACTTTAAACTTTCTACTTTCTACCTTCTACCTTCTACCGATTTCACAATCACATCCTGAATGCGACCGCGGATCGAAAGCGATGATAACTTACCATTCTCACGCGTGGGATGCACCCGATTGGATAGAAAAATATAAACCAGTTCACGTGCCGGATCGACCCATACGCAGGTGCCGGTGAATCCGGTATGACCGAATGTGGAAGGGGATGAAAGCCACGAAGGATACGGATCCTTGCGTGATTGATTATCTCGCTCCGGTTTATCGAAACCCAAACCGCGCCGACTTCCGTCCACCTGATAGCCGGTGAACAACCGAATGGTTTCCGCTTTTAAATAATGTCGACCCTGATACATACCGCCTTGCAAGAGCATCTGATATAAGATGGCCAGATCATAAGCGTTGGAGAAGAGTCCCGCATGCCCGGAAATACCGCCGAACATAGAGGCTCCTTCATCATGCACATCGCCCCGTAATGTTTGTTGACGAAAATGTTTTTCCGTCTCCGTCGGTACGATGGTCTTAACCGGAAAGCGATCCCTCGGACGAAATCCGGTTGAATACATGCCGAGCGGACGATAAAAATGTCGCTGTACAAATTCATCCAAACTAAGACCACTCAATTGCTCTACCACTTTTCCTAAAAAAATGAAATCATTATCACTGTAGACATATTTTCCTTTAGGCCCCATCGGACTCTTCAGGATGCGTTGCATCATCGTATCATTCCAATCATCACGCAAATACAGCTCCTCTGATACCCGAATGCTGAATCCGGACGCCTTACTCTTTCGATAATAAGCGGTCAGCGGCGCACCGGTGGACGGATCGATGGTCTCTTTATAAAAGGCGATGAACGGAACCAATCCGCCCTGATGCAGCAACACATCCCGTATCGTCAACGTCGCTTTATCCGTGCCGCGTACAACAGGTAAATATTCATCCAGCCGACCATCCAGCTTCAATAACCCCTGATCATATAGCTTCATGATCGCAAGCGTCGTAGCAGAGATCTTGGTCACCGAAGCGAGATCAAAGAGATGATCCGGCTGCACCGGAACAGACCGATCCCCATCGACAAATCCATATGCCTTATCCAGTATCACCTCTCCTTTATGCACGGCCATCACCACACATCCCGGGAAAGCACCCTCTTTGATTCCCTCTGTTGCGATCGCATCCACTTCTTGCAAACGAGCCGCAGTAGCCTCCCAATCGCCCGATTCAGGAAACTTCTGAATACCGGCACTCACCGGAAAATCACAAACACGAACCGGCAACTTACCCGTTGGATGAACATAACCTTTCAACATATTCAATGCGACCCGACGATAAACGGAATCGTCCTGATGACAAGCCAACAATTGATCGGCTCCACAGAAATAAGCATTGGCCAACACATTACCGAAGGTCAGTGTGATCGTCTTCGAACCATTCAGCTGTTGCGCCATCGAAAGAACCGATTTCGATAAACCGAACTGATCCATCGGCTTGTTCGAAAAATTATGCACGCCAAGTAGAACCAGATCGTATTCGCCAGCCGCACGGAAGCGCTGGAGCAGTGAATCAGCACGAAGACTATCCGATTTAGCTTAAATAAAATACGAATGACCGGAATCGACTCCGATAGCACGTACGAGATCATTGGGGGCATTCAAGCCGATACCCACATAAGCAACCTTACCATGCTTAAGTACCCGGCGCAGTTGACGAATGCCACGATGCTTGAACCAACCGGCTTTGTCATTCAATAAGATCGTCGACCGCTCGGCTACTTCTGTGCAGATGGCATCCGTCTGCCGATTCAGATCGGCCAGCAGGTTCGTGGTATCAATCACGGTACCACGATTCAATCCCAATCCATATTTAGCAGCTAATACTTTTTTAACTCGTCCATCCATATCCGCCTGTGTGATGCGTCCCTCACGAATGGCCTGCTGCACCATATCGATCGCTTCCTTCACATCGGCCGGAAGACATAGCATATCATTACCAGCCAAAATGGCTTCCACCGAGATCGTTCCACCCGGAAAATACTTGGCAACGCCTTTCATTTCCAATGCATCGGTAAAACTGATGCCATTGTATTTCATGTCGCGACGCAATAGATCGGTTACACTGTTGCGCGAGATCGATGTAGCCACATGTGCGGTTGTATCGATAGAAGGGATCGAAAGATGCGCATTCATCACACTGCCAACGCCAGCCTCAAACAGGGCTCTGAACGGTAACAGTTCCATCGAATCCAGCTCGGCACGGGACTTATTGATGACCGGCAAGTCGTAATGGGAATCGACATCCACATCACCATGCCCGGGAAAATGTTTGGCACAAGCCATGATACCCGCATCCTGCATGCCTTTCATGTATGCTACTCCGAAACGGGCTACTTTGTATTTGTCTTCGCCGAACGAACGATAACCGATGACCGGATTATTTGGATTGTTGTTGATGTCTACTACCGGCGCATAATTCACGTGTACGCCGATGCGCTTGCATTGTTGACCGACCGCCAATCCCATCCGGTAAACCAATTGCTCATCCGACATGGCACCCAGTGTCAACTGAAAGGGAAACTTCTTTACACTGTCGAGCCGCATGCCCAATCCCCACTCCCCATCGATCGTCACCATCAGCGGTGTTTGAGCCAATTGCTGATACCGATTTGTCAGCACCGCCTGCCGAACCGGACCACCCTGAAAAAAACAAAGTGCGCCCACATTGAAGTCCTGGATCTGCTTGACCACTTTCTCGACATGATCGGGACCCAGATTGGAATGCGCACGGATCACCATCAGTTGAGCGATCCGCTGATCGGGCGATAAACTGTTGAATACAGAATCCACCCATTGCTCTCTCGAAAGCCGACTCTGATAAGTCGTTTGGGCATTCAATACTGAGATACTGGAAGCCGACAGAACGACTCCGATAAAGAAAGACAAGCAAATACGATGCGACATGCAATAAAATTACCGGATTTGCATAGAACACTGAATCGAAAAGCAGCCGTAAATAAGTTATTTTTGACCGCTAAAACCTGCTCGTTGTCCCACACCATTCACGTCCTGCCCGACCACATCGCCAATCAGATCGCCGCCGGCGAAGTGATCCAGCGTCCGGCCAGTGCCGTGAAGGAGCTATTGGAAAACGCAGTCGATGCCGACGCCACAGAGATCCACCTCATCCTCAATGATGCCGGGAAGGCGCTGGTGCAGGTGATCGACAATGGTAAAGGAATGAGTATGGAAGATGCCCGGCGTTGCTTCGAGCGACATGCCACTTCCAAGATCAAACAGATCGATGATCTGTTTCAGATCCGTACCATGGGATTTCGAGGTGAAGCACTCGCTTCCATCGCCGCGGTTGCACAGGTAGAGCTCAAGACAAGAACAAACGACTCCGACGTCGGCACCCAACTCGAAGTATCGAACAGCCGGATCGAATCCGAAATGCCAGTCGCCACACCGGTCGGCACCAGCATCGCCATGAAGAATCTTTTCTTCAATGTACCGGCTCGACGGAATTTTCTCAAAAGCAACGCGGCTGAGATGCGGCATATCCTGGAAGAATTCAACCGCGTGGCATTGGCCTTCCCGGAGATCCGATTCATGCTGACGGCCAATAACCAACAACTCTATCAACTTGAACCCGGCTCCCTCAAACAACGGATCGTTCAGCTGCTGGGCAATCCGTATCAGTCGAAACTGGTGAGTGTAGATGAGCAGACCGACTATCTCAACATCCGAGGATTTGTAGGTAAACCGGAGACTGCTAAAAAAACCCGTGGCGATCAATACTTCTTCGTCAACAACCGATTCATCAAGAGTGCTTATCTGCATCATGCCGTCATGAGCGCGTATCAGGAATTGATCGGTTCCGATCAGTTCCCCTCCTATGTGCTGTTCATCGACCTCGATCCGGCACAGATAGATGTGAATGTGCATCCTACTAAACAGGAAATCAAATTCGAGGACGAAAAAATCGTTTATGCCTTCGTGCAGGCTGCCATCCGACACGCCCTGGCTCAATTCAGCATCACCCCTACGCTCGACTTCGATCTGGACTCCACCATACAGTCACTTTCGTCGATACAACAACCGTTCACAGAAGAAAGACGACAAGCCACAACCGGCAGCAGCCTGTTCAGCGGATTCACCCAAAAAAACCAGGCACACCTCATTGAACAATCTTCCGGCTCAAAACCCTGGGCCGGATTGCCCATTCGGGAAGTACCCACACCCGTCGAGCAACAACCTGCACTGATCAATAGTCATATCGATCTGGATGAGATCGAATTCACACAGCTGCTGAATACCTACATTATCTATCCCCTGAACAACGGATACCGATTGATCCATCAACAACGGGCGCATGAACGTATCCGATTTGAAAAACTCCTGGAAGCCGATACGCAACAACCGATCGCATCACAACGAAGTATGTTTCCGGCTACGATCGAACTGAGTGGTGCCGACTCCGCCCTTTTCGAAGAGTTACTTCCGGAACTTGTTGCCCTCGGATACCTGATCGAGCCCTTTGGGAAGAACACCTACGTCGTACAAGGAACACCCGCAGATATGGAAAGCGGAGCGGAGCAACAGGTCATCGACCAACTGCTGGAACAATACAAACATCTGGCACAGGAGCTGAAACTGCCACGGAAAGAATCACTGGTTCGTGCGTTGGCAAAACAACAAGCCATTCGGGGTGGACAAAAACTCACCGAACGAGAAATGCGTGAACTCGTTTCCGACCTGATTCAATGTCAACAAGGAAATATGAGTCCCGATGGCCATCCGACCTATCTTGAATTCAGAGCCGACCAGTTGAATAAACTATTCGGATTTCAATAATCCCCACGCACCTTCAATAAAAACTGCTCCACGCCTTTTCGAACGACGGTGGCCGAGGTGCGGTGATTATTCACCAACACAGAAAACACCAGCCATTTACCGGAACGTGTTTGAATAAAGCCACTCAGGGTAACCACGCCTGATAACGTACCCGTCTTGGCATAGATCTTATTGCGGATATCGTTGTAATAACTCTTCAAGGTGCCTACGCCCCCGGTTGGAAAAATACCCGCAATACGCTCCATTCCGAATTCCTTTTTCATCCGATCGAGGATGAAAACAAAATCATCGGGACTAAACAGATTATATCGACTCAAACCCGATCCGTCCGTCCATCGCGGATCGTGCGGCATCTTGGAAAAATCATCGGCCTTTACCTTATCGATCAACTCGAGGTCATCCATTTTTCCCAAACGTTTCTGACTGACCATCAACAGCGTCTGGTCGGCCAGGTGATTGTCACTGTCGTACATCAACACGCGCAACATGGAGTCCGTTGGCATGGAGTAAACCGGTCGATAACCGCTGAAATTCCGCTGAATGCCCATGAAGAAATTATTGTCGTTTCGATTCAGCGTATCACGCAGGAAAAGAAAATTAGTAAGCCCATTGTCGGTCTTGAATGGAACTTGCTGCGATACGAACGCACTCTCTTTTTTCTTGAAATAAAAAACATTCTTATCGAATTGACGATCGATCTCCACCCGATCCCCTTTACCCAACAACTGGATCATCGGTTCAGAGAAATAGGGTGGCCTGGCGGCTAATTTGGGATGAACCTCCAGTGCATTCCCCAACCCTCTTTTGAAATGAACCAGGTTGCCGAATACCGGCATGGCGGCTCTTTCCGTTGAGTAATAATCCTGGAATCCGTCCCAGGTCCACCCACTACCCCAGGGCGTAAACGCATCGTCGGCGTTGTACTGGACCCAGATCTTTTTATCCGTCGATTGCAGGTACTGAAAAAAACGCTGATCCGTGAATTGCGGATTCAAAAAAGTTGGGTCACCGGCAGGAGCGATGAATAATGAATCACCGCTCTCCCGTACGCGAAAACTCAACAGACTATCGCCCAGGTATTTCATGGCCAGATAACAGGTCGGGATCTTAGTATTGCTGGCAGGCGTGAAAAAATGATCGGACTGATATTGGTAAATGAATTTATTACTGTCCGGATCGAAGAGACTGATGCCGACATGCGCATTTCGGATACCGGGCGCCTGCAACAGATATTGTTGTGCATAGGCGTCAAGGGCTTGTCCCTGCAGCTGATGAATGAACAGACAACAAAGGGTGATCAGCGAGAACGAACGAGCGATCCTCATAAAATGGTATTGTGTGATTTAACCCCGCTCCTGCGCACGAAGCCAGCGTTCGGGGATCTCATTACTGCTGGCCAGGAGATAATCTTTGTAGCTGCAGGCAATGAATTGCTTATCGGGTAATTGCATCCACCAGCGACCAGTTTTCTTGCTCTGCAGGAAGATGGTCTGCACTTCTGCGAATGCCATGATATATTCATTAAAGGCATCCCGCTCATCCAGATGCGCTTCTCTTCGTCCGCGACTTCTACCATCAAGCACATACCAGATCATGTGAGCCAGTTGTTCAGCACTGGCACCGTTTCTGTCAGCTGCGGCCTCGTATCCATATAAACCGATGGTGTTTACCGTCGGACTCAATCCCGCATACCGCATCAACACACAAGCCTCTTCGCCAGTGAATCCGTTCGGACTAAGCGTGCTCGCCGGAGAAAAAGCCTGTGCCAACGACTGTATATCAAAACTGATCAAGTGACTGTTACGGATCACCGGCTCCATCTCATCAATACTCTCCTTTACACTACCCACCCGATAACAGTCGAAACGCAGTTTATCGAGAGTTTCCAGCATACCCGGATGCACATAATAACTCTGAAAGCCGATGTGATTATAATGGCGAATAAAATTGGGCGTAGCCGTCAGCATCTCCATCAGAAAATGCTCTGCCGGGTTCACTGAATCGGTATACAGATCAATGCGCGCATCGATCCCGGTAGCTTCAATGATCTTTCCTGTCATTCCATAGGCCCTGTATTGTGCGAGCGTGAGATCCTGTGAGCCACCCAGTATGATAACGGTTTTTCCCGCCTGTATCAACTCCTTCACAACGGTGCTCAGGGCTGCATAAGTATCATTCAGGCTATGCCCGATGCGTATATTACCGACATCTGCGAGTTCGATATCGGTATGCCAATAAAATAATCGATAGAAATGTTTACGGATGATATCGGGTGCATCCGTAGCGGTGTGTGCGAGAGCGGCACCTCGCATCTCTCCACAGCCCACCAACACAACAGAGGCAAGGTCCATATCTGGAAACTCTGACTCGTATGCTTCGATGACGTGACCGATCTGTCCGTCTACATAGCCCTGATCGCCACTCAAGAACGCCTTTGATATCGGCGATAAAAAATCGGCAATACGGAAACGATCTCCCATGCCGACGAAGATAACATTATCTTTGTCCGCATGGAAGCCTTGCGTCAACAACTCGCACAACTTCGTCAGGAGATCGACTCTTTTGCAGTGACCCAAGCGGTCGATGCCGAAGCGTTTCGCATCCGATTCCTGGGAACAAAAGGAGCCTTGAAGTCGGTGATGGGTGAAATGAAAAATGTTGCCCCCGAGCAGCGTAAAGAAGCCGGACAATTACTCAATGAATTCAAGGCCTACGCCGAATCCATTTACCAGCAGCACCTCGACAGAACCACTACCGCCTCAACAGATACAGGTTCCGGTATCGACCGCAGCTTACCCGGATCCACTCAACCCATCGGCTCCCGACATCCCGTTACAAGAATGAAGAACGAGATCGTCGCCATCTTCCAGAAATTGGGATTTGCCGTTGCGGAAGGACCGGAGATCGAGGACGACTGGCACAATTTTGGAGCCCTCAACCTGCCCGAACATCATCCGGCCCGCGACATGCAGGATACTTTCTATGTGCAGCAAAACCCCGATTGGGTCTTGCGTACGCACACCAGCAGCGTACAGATCCGTGAGATGGGAAAAGGAACATTGCCCATCCGCATGCTGATGCCCGGCCGCGTATTCCGTAATGAAACCATCAGCGCCCGCAGCCATTGCTTTTTTCATCAGGTAGAAGGACTTTACATCGACGAACAAGTATCCTTTGCCGACCTCAAGCAAACACTTTATTTTTTTGTACAGGAGATGTATGGGAAAGATGTGAAGGTTCGGTTCCGACCTTCTTATTTTCCATTCACTGAACCTAGTGCCGAAATGGACATCACTTGTTTCATTTGTGGTGGCGATGGTTGTCCCGTCTGCAAAAAAAGCGGATGGGTAGAGATTCTGGGCTGTGGCATGGTGCATCCGAATGTATTACGCAACTGCAACATCGATCCCGAGCGATATACGGGCTTTGCGTTCGGTATGGGCGTAGAGCGACCAGCCATGTTGAAATACGGTGTAAACGACCTGCGGCTGTTCAGTGAAAATGATGTACGCTTCCTTCGACAATTTCCTGCGCTCACCTGATGATACCCTCTATCCATCGTGTCTGTGTTTGCGGTGCCGGCACCATGGGCGCCGGGATCGCACAAACCCTGGCTACCGCCGGTTATGCCACGCTGGTTTATGATCTACAGTCGGCCGGACTCGAACGCGCATCCAATCAGATCCGTCAACAACTCGACTCCGCTGTCGCCAAAGGGAAATTGACAGCCGAAGCAGCAGATAAGATCTGTTCTCGGATCGACTTCACCGATGACCTTCAATCCTGCCTGGCCGATCTGTTCATTGAAGCCATCATTGAACGGATGGAAGACAAGGTGGCCCTGTTCAATCAATTGGCCGAACTCAATCACAGCGAATGCATCTTTGCGTCTAATACCTCCTCTCTATCAATCACCGCGCTATCGAAGCAGATACAGCATCCAGAACGGGTGATCGGTCTGCATTTCTTCAACCCTGCGCACCTCATGAAGTTGGTGGAAGTGATCAGCACCACAGATACGGACCCCACCATAGCTGATACCGCTTGGGCTTTCATCGAATCGATCGGAAAAGTGCCGGTGCGCTGCCTGGACACACCCGGATTCATTGTGAATCGTGTGGCTAGACCCTATTACATACAAGCCATGCGTCTGGTGGAAAACGGAAACGCAAGCACAGAAACGATCGACCGCATCATGGAATCGGCCGGATTCAAGCTGGGGCCGTTCAAGCTCACCGATCTGATCGGACAAGATGTGAACCTGGCCGTAAGTAGGTCTGTGTACGAACAACTCGGTCAACCCGAACGACTCAGGCCTTCACCTCTGCAAGAGCAATTGGTAGAACAAGGCAAGCTGGGAAGAAAATCAGGAGAAGGATTTTATCGTTATTGAATCGACGTGTCAAAACCAATCATACTCGTTACCGGTTCCACCGGATTTCTTGGATCCTATCTGCTGAAAGAGCTGATCGAACAGGGATATCGCGTGCGGGCACTTTGCCGAACACAAAAACCACTTCCCTGGATCTCGGATCAGATCCTCGAAGCAGTTGAATGGGTCGAGGGGGATGTGTTGGATGTGGTGTCGCTCGATGATGCCATGAAAGAAGTAGATGCCGTCATCCACTCAGCTGCAGTCGTATCCTTCCACCCGAAGGAAAGAAAGCGGATGTATCAGGTGAACGTTGACGGAACAGCTAATGTGGTAAATCTCGCATTGGAAAACGGAGTCCGACGTTTCATACACATCAGTTCGGTCGCCGCGTTGGGAAGAACGGAAAAAGCATCCTGGGTGAATGAAGAAAGCAAGTGGGAAGACAATCCCGTGCAAACCCATTATGCCCGCAGTAAATTCAAAGCAGAACTCCATGTCTGGAGAGGTATGGCAGAAGGACTGGAGGGATTGATCCTGAATCCGAGCACAATTTTAGGTTACGGCGACTGGAACAGCGGTAGCTGCGGACTCTTCAAACAAATACATGATGGATTTCCCTGGTACACCGAGGGCGTGAACGGATTTGTCGATGTGGAAGATGTGGCACGCGCGATCCGCTTGGCCTTGGAGTCCGATCTCACTGAACAACGATACCTGATCTGTGCAGAAAACTGGCGATTCAAGGACCTTCAACAGACCATGGCCGAGGGATTCGGTGTAAAGGGTCCCAACCGAAAAGCAACTCCTTTTTTACTCGGACTCGCCTGGCGACTGGCCGCCATAAAAGGATGGATCACCGGTAAACACGAACTACTCAGTAAAGAAAGTGCAAGAGTGGGTGTGAGCCAGACCCAATTCGACAATAACAAATTTCTATCCGCCTTCCCTCAGTTTTCCTACAAACCCCTGCGCGAAACCATCCTAAACGCCTGTACCCGATACCGACAATAAGCACAAGACCGCAAGCGTTATACTGACATTCCTTCCAGCTATGCTTAGATTTATTTTATCCTTTCTGCTCATTTCAGTTTTGATTGATGCCGGTGCCCAGTATACGGTAACCGGTCGAGTGATCGATTCCGCTTCACAGGAACCCCTGTATCGGGCCTCCGTTTTTTGTCAGGGTACTACCATAGGAACATCTACCGATAAGGACGGTTATTTTCAATTACCCTTGCGAAACGGTGGCTATGATGTAACCATCAGCTATGCCGGTTATCAAGCACAGGTGATTCCGGTCAACCAGTCTGTGAATCTCCCCATTTCACTCATAAAAAAAGACAATTCACTCACGGAAGTAGTGATCAAAAGCAGCAATGAGGTAGCTGAGGGCTGGGAAAAATATGGAGATTTCTTTCGAACACATTTTATTGGTGCCTCTGATCTGGCAAGCAACTCAACGATCCGAAATCCGGAGGTACTTCGTTTTCTCTATTACAAGAAAAGCAACCGATTGAAAGTGCTGGCGGATGAACCGATACAGATCGTCAATCCCTCCCTCGGCTATGAAATCCGCTATCAGCTCGACTCCTTCGTGTATCAATACAACACTCAATATTTTCTGTACCGGGGTTATTCATTTTTCACTGAATTGACCGGGGATGATTCCACTCAGCTGGTTTGGAAACGCAATCGCCGCTTGGCCTATGAAGGCTCCCGCCTGCAGTTCATGCATAATTATTATGATTCTACCCTGACCGAAAACGGTTGGGTGATCGATCTGCTTGACGAGAACAGTGAAAAGAAATTCAACAAGATCGATCCCTACGACACTACCTATTATGTAATGCCCGACAGCACGGGAGAGATCGAGATCTGGTTTCCCAGAAAAATCAGCATCACGTATAAGAAAAAAGCACCGGAGCCGGAATATATCAAGGTCATGAAGCTACCTAAAGGAACACCTTATATAATCAGCTACATCGATCTGAAGGATGCTATTGCGATACGCCCCAATGGATATTTCTATAACCAATCCGATTGGATACAGCAGGGCTATTGGGTCTGGAAGAACTTGGGCGATCAATTACCCAACGATTATGAACCGGACTGATCTTTCAGCTTCTCCCAGATCTGCGGGATGCGCTTGATCCAGACCAATTCACGTTTTTTCTGCGAAGCTTCCTCAGCCGGATAACCGAAGTATACTTTGCCGCCTTCGAGTGAAGAAGGCACACCGCTTTGCGCCATGACCACGGCGCCGGCACCGATGGTCAGCGTTTTACTCACCCCTACTTGTCCCCATAAGATCACCCCATCCTCTATCGTGGTGGCACCTGCGATCCCAACCTGTGCCGCGATCAGACAATTTTTACCGATAACTGTATCGTGACCGATATGTACCAGGTTGTCAATCTTGGTGCCTGCTCCGATTCGAGTATCATGCGAAACGCCCCGATCGATGGTACAATTCGCACCGATCTCCGCTTCATCTTCGATCACCACCCGACCACAACTCAACATGCGTTGATAGGGCAATGAACGATTCGGCCGCTTGTTGTAATAAAAAGCATCGCTCCCGATCACGGTGCCGGACTGAATAACAACTCGCTCACCGATCTGTGTACCCGCACCGATCACGACATTGGGATGGATCACACAGTCTTTCCCGATCACCACATTCGCACCGATACAAACACCTGACATTAAGACCGTCCCCTCACCGATACGAGCCGACGCATGCACGGGTACGCTGATTGGTTCAAAGGGCCGATAAGTAGAAACAATACGCTGATATGCTTCAAATGGATCGGCAACCACCAACAATGTTTTACCCGGAGGCGGATCCAGTTTTGCATTGATGATGATATACGTAGCTGCAGAACGCAAACACTTGTCATAATACTTCGGGTGATCAACAAACACCAGATCGCCAGACTCTACCCGATGAATTTCATTTATTCCCGAAGCCATGGCGGATGCATCTCCAATGATCTCTGCGTCAATGAGCAAAGCGAGTGTTGATAACGAAACCGGATTTTCAAATCGCATACAAATGCATTTGTACAAAGTTATCGAAGCAAACGTCGCCATGATTGCAGATCGATCCATTCGCATTCATTAATGCAAATACATACATGATTTCGTTTATCCACAACGCGCTGAAAAATGTTAATAAAACAACTTATAAATTTTTTTGGAACAGATAATTGACATAATATTGTGTGGGGAAACGCAGTTTCCCTGTACTTACTAACCCATCCATATATTTCCCTCCGCTTCTGCGGAGGGATTTTTGTTTCTGCACGAAGACATCTCTCGAATAAAAAAATATCTTTAATACTAAACTGATGACGATGGTACGATCGATGACCGGCTTCGGAAGAGCAGAGGGTTCCATTGGAAGAAAAACCTTTTTGATCGACATCAAATCCCTCAATGGGAAACAGTTCGATCTCCAATTGCGTTTACCCGCATTACTGAAACCACAGGAGTTCGAGATCCGGCGCATGTTGAGCGAGGGATTGATCCGCGGCTCGGTCGAATGTGTGATCAGCCTGAAAGAAACGGGGGAAGCCAAACCATTTACGATCAATACGGAATTGGCCAAGGCCTATTACCAACCCTTGGCAGACCTGGCCGGTGCCTTGAAACTTGAAACCAACGATCTATTAGGTATTCTGGTAAAGATGCCGGAAGTCATCGTACCCAGCAGTGAAATGCTGGAGGGGTCGGAATGGGAATCCTTTCAGCAATTATTGAATAGTGCCATTCACGCACTGAATACGCATCGGGAAAATGAAGGCGCAGTATTGCAGGCCGATCTGATGCATCGGATCGAGCGAATCGAGGGTTTGCAATCCGATATCCGTTCGCTGGAGCCCAAACGCAAACAGAAGATCCGCGAGGGATTGGTAAAACTGCTGGACGAAGAGGTGGGCAAGGAAAAATACGATGCCAATCGGATGGAGCAAGAATTGATCTACTACATAGAAAAGATCGATATCAGTGAGGAGCAGATCCGACTGGCAAATCATTGTCGGTATTTTCGTTCGCTGTTTGAAGATGCTGATCCATCTAAAGGCAAAAAACTCTCCTTTGTGTTGCAGGAGATCGGTCGGGAGATCAATACCACCGGAGCCAAAGCCTATGAGGCGGAGATACAGCGTTGTGTGGTGGAAATGAAAGATGAACTAGAAAAGGCCAAGGAGCAGATCCTGAACCTGCTCTGACAGGCCCTAATTTTGTACCATGCGTGTACCGATTGTGATCCTGACGATCCTGTTTTTCGGCCAATGTAAACCGATCGACCTCTACGAGCGTACGATCGACATCCCCAAGCATCAGTGGAGCGGCGACTTTGTTCCATCCTGCTCTTTTACCATTTCAGACACACAGGCGCTCTACCAGGCTTCCTTGATCCTTCGTCATACCGACGCCTACCCGTTTAATAACATTTGGCTCGACGTGCAGATCGAAGCCCCTGACACGCTGTATTCCTTCCGCACCGAGCAGATATTGGGTAATAATGAGCAAGGCTGGTTGGGAACCGGACTCAACGATGTATATGAACACCGGATCCCGCTGAACAATGAGTTGGCAAAAGCCGGTGTGTCCTTTCGCCGTTCGGGCAACTATACATTCCGACTGAAGCAGATCATGCGGGAAGACCCGCTACCTGCAATATTGCAAGCCGGCATCCGGATCGAAAGAAAACAATGAAATCGGCCTCAACACCCGCCACCCGGTTTCGCCGTACTACTGTCCTGTATTGGACCCTGCTTGCCTATGTAGTAGCCGCCTTGATCTGGTGGTTCATCTCCCTCGAAAAACAGAATCAGCAGATCGCAGAAAAAGAACGCAACTATCTGCTGGAACATAAACTGGAGTTATCGCAAGCTGCGTTCGACGAGCAGTGGAACAAGATCCAACGAGCAGAACAAAAAAACTTCACCAAATACCTCAGTGAGGGCATCACCTTTCTGGCATTGATCGGACTCGGAGCCTCCTGGGTCTATCGGTCGGTGCGGCGACGATTTCGACTCCAAAAACAACAAGAAGAATTCATCATGGCCGTCACCCATGAACTGAAAACACCCATTGCCGTAGCACGCCTGAACCTTGAAACGATTCAACGATATCCGCTCGACGAAGAAAAGCGGGAACGATTGGTCAAAACCACCCTCGACGAAACAGCCCGCCTGAACTTTCTCACCAACAACATTCTGGTAGCCTCTCAATTAGCGGGACAGTCATTTCGTTCAGAGAGAAATGAACTGAACCTGGCCGGGTTGTTACGCGATTGCATACGGGACTTTCAAAAGCGATTCCCGAACCGCGAACTCATTGCCCATATTCCCGAAGAGGTAGTCCTGAACGGCGATCCGTTGCTATTACAAATATTGGTCAATAACCTGCTCGAGAACGCACAGAAATATGCCCCCAAAGACAGCCCGATTAAACTGAATCTATCGCAAGAGTCAACCGCCATTCGGTTGGAAGTGATCGACCAGGGACCCGGCATTCCCCGATCGGAACGGAAGCAAATATTCGAACGGTTTTATCGGATCGAAAACGAAACCACCCGCAAAACGGCCGGTACCGGACTTGGTCTATACCTCTGTAAAAAGATCGCCGCCAACCACCAGGCCACCATTTCCGTATCCGATCATCTGCCAAGGGGCAGTAATTTTGCGGTTGTATTTCCCGCATGAAACAAACGCCATCCATCTTACTGGTAGAGGACGAAGAAAATCTGCATGAAGCCCTCAAACTCAACCTGGAACTAGAGGGATATTCCGTCAGCTCCGCGAGAGACGGCGCCGAAGCGCTTCGCATCGTAGAAGAAGAACATCTAGACCTGATCATCCTCGATATCATGCTCCCGGAAGTCGATGGCATCACCGTCGCCGAAAATATCCGCATCCGAAATCTTGACACGCCGATTCTCATGCTCAGCGCCCGAAATACGAGCGCCGATCGGATACTGGGACTCAAAAAAGGGGCCGATGATTACCTGGCCAAACCCTTCGATCTGGAAGAATTATTACTGCGTGTCTCTAAACTGATCGAAAAAAATCAACGCCTGAACGACCGACCTCAGATCAACGATCTGTATACATTCGGATCCAATCGGATCGATTTTAAGGCCCAACAAGCATTCGATACCAATGGAGCCCTGATCGAACTCACCAAAAAGGAGACCATGCTCCTGAAGCTTTTGATCGAAAACAAAAATGAAGTGGTCACCCGGGAACGAATCCTCAACATCGTCTGGGGTTATCAGGTCTACCCCACCACCCGCACCATCGATAATTTCATCCTGAACTTTCGGAAATACTTTGAGAACGATAGTCGCCAACCTCGATATTTTCATTCCGTACGAGGGGTCGGATATAAATTCACGGACGACTGATCAAAGATCTCCCAATCGCGGACGCACCACGATCTCTTCCACACAGGCAGCTACCGATAACTGCGTACACTGATAAACCAGTTGCGCGATATCGGAAACCTCCATGATGCGATGCCCTGAATTATCAAAATCACCCCACGAATCCGTCAATACCGCACCCGGATAAACAGTAGTCACTTTTACCCCCGTCGGTTTTAACTCGTCCCGCAAATTCTGACTAAACCCATTCAACGCATATTTACTGATGCTGTACGCACCACCATGCGCGTACGGACGCTGACCGGCGATCGAACAAATATTGATGATATGTCCCTTTCCTAACTTGACCATCGCCGGAGCGATCACTCTCGTCAGATGATAGGCACTATACAGGTTAACCGCCAACTGACCTTCCATCATCCCCTCCGGTTGATCCAGTAACTTACCCGGCTCGAAAATCCCCGCATTATTGATCAACACATCCGGTGCCCCCTGTTCCAAACACCATTGACCGAACGACTTCACCTGTTCAGGTATCGTTACATCCGCCGCCTTCCCCTTCACCACCGACCCGGGATATTTAGTCATCAGTGACTGACTCAATTCATCCAATTTGGACTGGCTACGAGACGAGATCAACACCTCATGATCGGCCGCCGCAAATTGTTCTGCCATTCCCTTTCCCATACCCCTGGAGGCACCTGTGATGATCACTCGCATAAAAATGATTTTTTCAAAGGTCGAACATTTTTGCCGCCCGGATCCTATCCAACCCCCTTACTTTGCAGCATGTCGTATCGCCACCTCTTCTTCGACCTTGATCATACGTTATGGGACTTTGAAGCAAACTCCCGAAATACACTCCAACATTTATACAGCTCACTCGACCTGGCGGCGAAAGGAATCGATGATTTCGATCGCTTCCATAAACAATACCTGGAACATAACGAACGGCTCTGGGAACGCTACCGAAAAGGCTTCATCAAACAAGAAGAACTGAGAGTGAAACGCATGTGGCTGAGTTTGCTCGATTTCAAGATCGCCGACGAAGCCCTCGCAAAAACACTGAGCGTCCACTTTCTTGAATTACTTCCCACGCGAAACCAACTGTTCCCCAATACCCTAGAGATCCTACAATACCTGAAAGAGAAAAATTACACGTTGCACATCATCACCAATGGATTTGAGGAAGTACAGCATCACAAAATGCAGGCAGCGGAACTCACGTCTTTTTTTGAACAAGTGATCACCTCCGAAAAAGCCAATGCCCTCAAACCACAGCGTGCCATTTTTGAACATGCACTCGAAGCCAGCGGTGCCATGGTGGAGGAAAGTATCATGATCGGCGACTCAATGGAGGTAGACATCAAGGGTGCCTGGGAGATGGGAATGGATCAGATCCATATGAATCACATCGACATGCAACGATATCCCATTCAAGGAGACACCTACCCCACACATACCATTTTTGAGTTGGAAGAATTGCGAGCGATCCTCTAAAGTCGGTTACCAAGTTGCGATCACCGTCACCCCACCCTTCGGACGATCCCCGATCTTGCAATGGATTTTGGCATCCAACGGAAGCAACAGATCGACGCGTGAACCGAATTTGATGAATCCCATCTCCTCCGTCTGATTCACTTGCTGACCAGGCTTGAGATAATTACAGATACGCTTAGCTAAAGCACCCGCGATCTGCTTGACTAAGATCTCTTTTCCGTCTTTTCGATAAACGACACTGTGACGCTCATTTTCCGTGGAAGACTTGGGATGCCAAGCCACCAAATATTTACCGGGATGATATTGGCTGTATACTACTTCGCCACTGACCGGATTGCGATTAACATGCACATTCAGCGGACTCATAAAAATAGAAACCTGTATCCGCTTGTCTGAGAAATACTCATCCGCCTGCACCTCCTCGATCACCACAACCTTTCCATCCGCAGGGGCCACGATCGCATTTTGCTGAATGGTGTGTGTTCTGGAGGGTATACGAAAGAACGATACAATGAAGAGCCAAAATCCCCCGGTCAAAACAGCTACCGGCACATAGAGATAGGAGAAACAGTCACAAACCCAATAATGCAATACCAGGTTGATGACCAACATCAGCATCCCCACAATAAAAATGGTCACATAGCCTTCACGGTGTATACGCATACAAACGATTTCGGCAAAAATAGGGGCAACAACCGGATTGAATCAGAATAATCGACTGTAAAGAGACTAATCTACATACAGCGAAATACTTCGTAAAAACAAGTACAGCACGGGTAATGCAAAAAGCAGCGAATCGAACCTATCCAACACACCCCCATGACCTGGCATCAGATTACCACTATCCTTCACGCCGGCCATACGTTTCAGTTTCGACTCGAATAAGTCGCCAACCGTTCCGGCAATAGCCAATAAGGTGATCAATATATAACCCGACAGCGGAGATAATGCCTCATCATAAAAACATCGGTCCAACAGCCAACCGATCAATGCCGTAGCAGATACGATGCCGCCTATCGTTCCTTCCCAGGTCTTCTTAGGTGATATCTTCGAAAAAGGCGTTCGACCGATCAATGATCCCAATAAATAGGCCATGGTATCATTCACCCACATGGTCAGGATCGCGATCAAAACCCACCAAAGGGCCGGGGAAAAGAAAAGATCAACGACATCCGGCAACGGACCGAATCCGTAAAAATGTAAGGCCAAAGCAATTGGCAAAGAGAGGTAAAGATTCCCCGCTGCAGTAGCAACCCAATGTTTGAATGAAATGGTCTTGCTGACGATCGTACCCCAAGCCAGCAGAATGAATCCTGCCAGATGAAACGGCAGCAGCAGATTATCACTCAATGAAAATGAGCCTATTTCAAAATGTTGAGTGGAAAAAAGTAAACAAAGAGCCCAGCTATTCAGGACCCATCCCATTGTTACATAGGGATGTGTTTGCTGTGAATAGATCCGATCGATGAGTCGGATGAACTCGATCCAGGCGACTGACACTAAAAAAAGAAATAAAAAAGCGTAGGTCCAGGCGTTGACAAAAAGACCGATACACATGACCGCTACAAAAAGAACAGCCGTCAGCGAACGGGTTTTTAGTACACTGGTTTGTAAAGCCATATCAAGATCGAAAAGGGTTTTCCGGATCTTCCGTCACATAAGTAGGTTCCTGCGGTGGAAATTCATTCGAGCGTTGGATCATTTGGCGGATCACCCAAACACTCAACAGTAAACTGATCAGCGCCGGCGCGATCAGTTGAAGCAGGGGAATGACCGACTCCGCCTCTAACAGATCAGGATTCACATAAGCCGCCGTGATGAGCATGGCGTCATAGAAAAAATGGGCCAGGATCGCTACCCACAAGCTACCGCTGTAGGCGAACAATATGCCCAATACGACACCCAGCAGAAAACGAGGAAAGAATCCGTAGAACTGCATGTGCATGGCCGAAAAAAGAATCGCCGCGATGACGATGCCAGTCCACCGACCATATTTACGGACCAAGATGCGCTGGATCAACCCTCGGAACAACAATTCTTCTCCCACACCTGCCAGCACAGCCACAAAGAAAAGATTCAAAAACAGATCGTTCAACGATTGAGCAGATAACAGCGCTTTCACGGTTTGCTCAGCTGATTTCTCTTGCGATTGCATCCACTCTTTCATTCCCCCGGGGAAAACAATGCGCTGATTCAATTCCCCAATGAATTGAGTGAAGGGAAGAAGAATGATCATGATCAAGATGGACCAGAACCAGAATTGTGAAAGGTTGGGAGCTTGAAAACCCAAAAAACGATTGGGCTCATAACTGAACAATTGCGAACAGATCCAGGCCGGCAATACAAATAATCCGATGAACTGTACAAACTGCATGCCTCTGAGAAAAGTCAGCATGCCGGGTTTGGACAATTGTGCAGGTGACAGGTCAGACAAGGAATCGACCGAAATACCTGTCAGCGCCTGCAACGCAATGGTTCCGATCATCGCGACCGAAAAGAATGAAACCAAAGCAATGGCCACCAAGGTGATCAATTGATTGAGCGGGGGGCGATGCGCCAGTAATCCTTTCATGAAAGTGGGTAATACGCGGTAGATTTGCAACCGGATCAATCAAAAATAGGCAAATCAACACGGAATGGTACGGATCGGAAACTTACAACTGCCTGACTTCCCACTGCTGCTGGCTCCCATGGAGGATGTCAGCGACCCGCCCTTCCGTGCCGTTTGCAAAGACGGCGGTGCCGACTTGATGTACACCGAGTTCATTTCTTCAGAAGGGCTCATCCGCGATGCCATCAAAAGCCGAAAGAAACTCGACATATTCGAGGAAGAACGACCCATCGGCATTCAGATCTTCGGAGGCGATGAAGAATCCCTCGGACTGGCCGCCAAGATCGTGGAAGTGACCGGTCCCGATCTGCTCGATATCAACTTCGGCTGTCCCGTAAAAAAAGTTGCCCTCAAAGGCGCGGGTGCGGGTGTACTGCGCGACATCGATCTGATGGTTCGCCTCACCGACTCGGTTGTGCGTTCCACCAATCTGCCCGTCACCGTGAAAACCAGATTGGGTTGGGATGACCAAAATAAAAATATCGAGGAAGTCGCCGAGCGATTACAAGACGTCGGCATCCAAGCACTCGCGATACACGGACGCACCCGCACCCAGATGTATAAAGGGGAGGCAGATTGGACCTTGATCGGCAAGATCAAAAACAACCCACGCATCAAGATCCCCATCTTCGGAAACGGCGACATCGATTCGCCTGAAAAAGCACTTGAATACAAAAACCGATACGGTATCGACGGGATCATGATCGGTCGAGCCGCGATCGGATATCCTTGGATCTTCAACGAGATCAAACACTTCTTCCAAACCGGCGAACACCTGGATCCACCTTCATTGGAAGATCGTATAGCAGTATGTCGTAAACACCTGCGTCGCTCCATCGAATGGAAAAACCCCATCGTGGGCATCAATGAAATGCGTCGGCACTACAGCAACTATCTAAAGGGGTTACCCAATATCAAAGATTACCGACTGAAACTCGTCACCATGAAAACCGAAGAGGAGATCAATGCGGTACTGGATGAGATCGGGCAAGTGTACGCCGGCTACACATTTGAAAAAGCGCCGATCAAGCTGGTCGACTATCACCAGAACTGTCCGGTGAACTGATCAGTTCCCCAATACGCTCAGTACATCTTCACTGAGTGGAGAAACGGAAGGACCAAAATAACGAATCAGTCTTCCTTCCCGATCGATCAAGAATTTGGCAAAATTCCATTGGGGATTCAAACTGTTCCACCCGTTTTTATTGGGATCGGTAAGCCAGTCATATACCGGCTGCTGGCCGCTCGTACGCAAGACGATACCCTTTGTTGCCACCGGAAAACGCACCCCATAATTACGCTGACAAAAACCGGCGATCTCTGCATCACTGCCTTTCTCCTGTTCCTTGAAATCGTTGGAAGGGAATCCAATGATCTGCAGCCGATCGGTAAACCGATCCTGCAATTGTTGTAATTCTGCATACTGTCCGGTGTACCCACAATCACTGGCCGTATTCACCAGCAACAGATAACGACCCTTGTAATCGGAAAGTGATAAGCTGTTAGCCGTGATCGTTTCCACGGAAAGATCATAAATGGAAGATTTCGGCTCGATGCCACTGCGCATCAAGACGGTTGTATTCTTACCGGATAGACGTGTCATCCACATCAAAGCCGGATAGATGGTTCGAAGAACCTTTTGACGAAAACTCATTTGACTGTTGCGTTGACTGATACCAACATAGGCGAAAAATCCGGCGATGATGCCGATCAATACCAACAAGATGGATCTTCCTTTGTTCATCGGATCATTTTTTTGAGCAATCCCAATTTACCGGTCAGCGGGGGATATTTGATAGCCGGATCAAACCAGGTGGGCGTGTGCATCACGGATTTAAGATGACTGAATACATCAAATCCAAACTTTCCGTGATAGGCACCCAATCCGCTCGCACCCCTTCCGCCGAACGGCAACCGTGAATTCAATAAATGCATGCTGACATTGTTGACACACGCTCCTCCCGCAGGTACAGACTCCAGCCATCGTTCCGCCCGGTCTTTGTTCTCCGTAAAAATGTAAAAGGCCAACGGATTCGGATGGCGTTCAATAATTCTTCTGGCTTCCTGAAAATCATCGAAAACCAGAATGGGCAGTAACGGACCAAAGATCTCTTCATTCATGATGGGGGCATCGACAGAAACTTCTTCCAGAAGCGTAGGCTCAATGAAAAGATCATCGCGATCGTGTCGGCCTCCAACGAGGGCGTTGCCATCTTTCAGATAACCCACCAAACGATCGAACTGACGAACATTGACAATACGCCCGAACCCATCATTTTTTTGCGGAACGGATGAGTAGAATTTCCCGATCGCAATTTTCATTTCATCAATGAACTTTTCACGGACCGATCGGTGTACGAGCACATAATCGGGTGCCACGCAAGTCTGACCGCAGTTCAGAAATTTCATGGAGGCGATTCGGCGGGCGGCTACTTTCAGGTTGGCATCCGATTCGACAATGGTTGGACTCTTTCCGCCCAACTCCAACGTAACCGGCACCAATTTATCGGCCGCCATTTTATAAACGATTCGACCTACGGTTGTACTTCCTGTATAAAAAACATGGTCGAAGGCAAACGACTGCATGAGATCCGGCACAACGGTTGCCCCATCGCCAGAAACATACAACACATCATCCTCGGTGAATGCATCCTGAACAATGGATTTCATAACCGCATCGGTAGCAGGGGTGTATTCGCTGGGCTTCAGAACAGCCACATTCCCTGCGGCCAATGCCGCAATCAATGGATTGAACAAGAGCTGCACCGGATAATTCCAAGGCGCAATGATCAAGACCAATCCCAGCGGCTCAGGATAGATATAGCTGGCAGATGGCCAATTCAAAAAATTGGTACGAACTTTTCGACGAGACATCCATTTTTTCGTCGAAGCAATGGCCTCATTCAATTCCGCCAACACCATTCCGATTTCAGAGACCCATGCCTCTTCACGGCTCTTATGCAGATCTTTATGCAATGCCTCATAGATCGCTGATTCATGATTTAGAATGGCGGTTCGTAACCGAATAAGACGCTCATGTCTGTATTCATACGATCGAGTTTCACCAGAAACCACCCGATCACGCATTTTTTGTAGCTGTGCTATATCCGCCATTCGACTAATTTTAGGCCAAGTTAGATAAATCTATGCCGATGACGGACGAACACTTCATGCGACTGGCCCTTCGAGAGGCCGAATGTGCCTTCGAAGCAGATGAAGTGCCCATCGGTGCCATCGTGGTCATGAATGAGAAGGTAATCGCCCGCGGTCATAATATGACAGAAAAACTCTGCGATCCCACTGCGCATGCAGAAATGATCGCCCTCACCGCCGCATTCAATGCAATGGGGAGTAAATACCTGCCGGAGGCAACGCTATATGTTACCATCGAGCCTTGTGGCATGTGTGCCGGCGCCTTGTATTGGAGTCAGATCGGAAGAGTTGTATTCGGAGCGGGGGACGATAAAAGCAGCTATCGCCGAAACCAACCCGGTCGTTCTCCCTTTCACCCGCGCACGGCCCTGACCGGCGGCATCCTTTCTGATGAATGTGCACAGCTGATGAAGGATTTTTTTCTGAACAAACGAAACTCATAATCTATCCTGAACGCGAATCCCTGATCCCAAAGCCGTTTAGCCGTTACCTTTGCATCCTAAATCATTTAATATGTCATTCACCCTTCCTGCTCTCCCTTATAGTCACGATGCGCTGGAACCGCATTTCGATACACTTACCATGCAGATCCATCATGGCAAGCATCATCAGGCCTATGTCGACAACCTAAATAAAGCCATCGCGGGTACACCGCACGAAGGAAAAACTATTGAAGAACTAGTGGCACAAGCCGGATCGATATCTGTTGCGGTTCGCAACAATGGTGGCGGTCACTGGAATCATACATTCTTCTGGGAAAGCCTGGCCCCGAATGCAGGGGGAAACCCAACGGGCGCCCTGGCCGATGCCATCAACAGTGCCTTCGGATCATTCGATGCCTTCAAGGAAAAATTTGCCAATGCCGGTATGACACGCTTCGGTAGTGGATGGGCCTGGCTGATCGTAAAAGACGGTAAGCTGGAGATCTGCTCCACACCCAACCAGGACAATCCACTGATGGATGTTGCTGAAGTTAAAGGAACACCGCTTCTCGGTGCTGATGTATGGGAACATGCGTACTACCTGAAATATCAGAACCGTCGCGCTGAGTATCTGGCCGCTTTTTGGAATGTGGTAGACTGGAACAAAGTAGCCGGTCGCCTCTGATCAAAACATCAATAACACAGCAATCCCGACAGTTCTTGTCGGGATTTTTTTATGGTACCGGATCCCATCCGCTACCACCCCAGGGGTGACAGCTTGCGATGCGACGGAGTGCCAACCAAAATCCCTTGAAGGGCCCGTGTTTTTTCAATGCTTCCACTGCGTAATGACTACAGGTGGGTTGGTATCGACATTTGGGTCCGATGAGGGGCGATATCACCCATTGATAGACACGGATCAACAGGATCAACGGCCACCCAAGCAGATAAAATAAAAAAATGCGCAGCTCCTTCATCAAATAAAAATCTTATCGATCAATTTAATCAAGCCCTTCTGTACAGAACTGAAATCGGGCAGCTCTTTTCCTGTGTAGAGAATGAAAAGGTCCATACCCTGCTGCTTCTCCTGTAGTCGATCTTTCCAGCGTTGCTGATCGAGCCGATAGGCTTCCCGGATCAGTCGTTTAACACGGTTGCGATCGACCGCTTTTTTGAAATTACGGGAAGGCGCTCCTACTCCGATCTGTATGCCGGGCGACGGCCGAAACAGAAAGAAAGCCCGCCAGTCCTCCGTATGCACACGCTTGCCCGATTGAAACAACGCGTCAATAGCCTTGCGACTTTTCAAGCGTGCCTGTCGGGGGAATCGAAGATCGGGTTGCATACTAAATAAAAAAGCTCCGGAAGACCGGAGCTGTAAAAGTATTGAATCGGTACCGCCCGATTACTTCAGTTTGCGCTCGTCGGAAACCGTCAGTTTCTTGCGACCCTTGGCACGACGGCTGGCTAATACTTTACGGCCATTGGCTGTGCTCATGCGCTCGCGGAAGCCATGCACGCTCTTGCGGCGCTTACGGTGCGGTTGGAATGTACGTTTCATTTTTCCTGTTCAGTTTTCACGTTCGATCCGGCGGATATTCGCGGACCGGAATGGGGCCGGGAGAACGGCTCCGATCGGTTTGCCTGCCGGTCACCACACCTGCAGGTTTGTGAAAGGACGGCAAATGTAAGGGATCGGGCCTAACTTTAAGGGGTAAAACTGAAAAATCAGCCTGGGACTCCCGTCGATCAATGGATTAAAGCCTCAGAAGCAAGCTGTTCGGAACGGACCGTCGAACCAAAAAACAGGGCGCCCTTCCGGTCAAACGAAGCCGGATCATCGGTCGTGTAAAAACGGACCGTGCCTGATTTTCCCAACCTAGACTCCATTTCAGGATGTCTTACCAGATACTCCGCCAGACTTCCGGCCACGATCGTGCCTTGTGTCAGCACTTTCTTATCCGCTGGCAAATACTCGCGAATCTTGGGCTCCAGCAATGGGTAATGCGTACAAGCGAGCAGGATCAGATCGGTGTCCGCCGACTGAGCCAACAACGCATCCAGGTCTTTCTTTACAAAATAATCAGCACCCGGACCGGCATGTTCGCCTTGCTCGATGAGCGGAACCCAAAGCGGACAGGCCTGCTGATGGACTTTCACCTCCGGAAAGAATTTGGCCATCTCCAGCACATACGAATCTGATTGCACCGTACCGGGTGTTGCCAGAATTCCAACATGTCCGGTATCAGTATGATGACCCATCACTTCAGCTGTCGGACGAATTACGCCCAAGACCCGATTATCGGGTGCCAGTGTGGGAAGATCTTGCTGCTGAATCGTTCGCAAAGCCTTTGCAGATGCCGTATTGCAGGCCAGGATCACCATTGGGCAACCCTGATCGAAGAACCACTTGACAGCTTGCAGCGTGTACTCATAAATCGTGGAAAAGGAACGATGGCCGTATGGGGCACGGGCATTGTCACCTAGATAGAGATAGTCATATTGAGGCAAGCGATCCACCAAGGAACGCAAGACGGTCAATCCGCCGTAGCCTGAATCGAAAACACCGATGGGTCCGGTACGCATCATAGCTCAAATGTAATCCAATAAAAAAGCCTCCACAATGGGAGGCTTCTGAATCTGTTTATTCGATTAGTTCTTACCGGCTGGCTTAGGAGTCGGTTGCTGCAATTGAGCGGGGATCTTGATACCCAGCTCAGTCAGTACAGACACGAGCAGATTGTCCTGTTCAGGGGCCACCAACAGCGCTTCGGGAGAAACCACGTAGGTGTATCCTTTTTTCTTGGCTACAGCATCGATGGCTTTACGAGCCTTGGTGATGTATGGCTCAAGAAATTCCTGTTGCTTGGCCTGAAGAACTTGCTGGATGAATGATTCAGCCTGACCGAGTTCGTCTTGGTAAGACTGTAACTCTTTACCGATGATATCACGTACACTCTTCGGCTTGGTGCTATCGGCGTACTCTTGCAATTTCTTCTGGTATTCGCTCTGGATGTAGTTGAGACGGGGCATGATCGAGTCTTTCACGAACTGTTGTCCGACCGTATCAAGATTCACTTTCTCAGCAGCCAATTCAGGCATCAGGCCGAGGATATCGTTTACACGCACATAACCGATCTTGGTAGCTTGCGCGGCAGCCTGGTTCACAACGGCTCCGAAAAGGACCAGTGTCAGGATCAAAAGGGTTTTTTTCATGGTTTGTTTGTTTATCGTACGCCTAATTCTTTCAGAATGTCCTCACTCTTGTCGAGTTTGGGGTCGGCAAATATAATGGTAATTCCCTCACTTTTGTCGAAGACAAGCTCATAGCCACGGGCCACAGAGATCTTCTGTACGGCATTGAAAACCTTGTCCTGAATGGGTTTGATCAGCTCCTGTCTTTTCTTAAACAGGTCCCCCTCGAACCCGAAACGTTTCCGCTGCAGGTCACGCACCTCTTTTTCCAAGGCATACAACTGATCCTCTCGCTTTTTACGCAATTCTTCTGTGAGCATCACCTGTTCGGCTTCATACTCCCGGTACATCTTATCCAATTTGGATTGCTTACCGTCGATCTCTTTTTGCCAGTCGGACGCGATACCATCCAATTGAACCTGAGCCTCCTTATACGAAGGCATCTTGTCGAGGATGTAGCGCGTATCGATGATGGCATATTTCTGCGCCATCAATGCGCCGGCCCAGCAAAGGGTAAAGAGCAGAAAAAAGGATTTTTTCATACGGATGAGTTTTATTCCGGTTCGAATCCGAGCATGAACGTGAAACGAGAAGCCGCTTTGAGTCCGGTTTGTCCGGGCTGGATACGATCCAGACCGATACCATAATCAAATCCGAGCAAACCGAACATCGGAAGGAAGAAACGCATACCCGCACCCACGCTTCGACGCAGACGGAAGGGGTTGTAATCACGATAGTTGAACCAACCGTTCGCCGCCTCGAAGAAGGTCATGGCATAGATGGTACTGCTGGGATTGGTGACCAGCGGGAATCGCATCTCGAGCTGATATTTATTGAAGATTGTGAAGAACTGACTGGCACTTTGCTGATCAGGATTGATGGTGGGATCTGAATTCTGATACACGGGATATCCGCGATGTGCCACGATATCAAATCCGAGCAGACCGAAGTTGTTGGTGAGTCCGGCATCCCCCACCTGAAAACGTTCGAAGGGAGAATAATCCAAGGCCCGGTTGTATCGACCCATGAAACCATACTTGGCTGCGATCTTCAATACGAATTGACGATTCTTATCGGCACCTAAGGCCTTTCCGATCGGCACAAACCACTCGGCACCGAAACGCCATTTGTGATACTCCGGGTTACGGTATTTGTTATTCGTAGTTGCGATGGACTTATTGAACAGTGAATACGGCGGTGTGAACTGAACACTCGACGTGATGTTCGATCCGCTCGTCGGGAAGATCGGATTGAAAACAGAGGAACGCTGCAAGGTCAGTTTGAAGCTGACGTTATTAGACGTACCGTTCGTAAAGTTCTGATCGAAGATCGGGTAGTTGCGCAGCACATACTGCGTGTAATTGAATGTGTACACCAAACTGAAATAGTCATCCGGCCACTTCAGCTGCTTACCCAATGAAATCGAGAAACCGGTTGTCTTCAAGAAGTTGGTATCCGAACGGGCTCGATCGATGGTACCGGTGAACGGATCGAATGCGTTCGAGAACTTACTGTTATTGAAAGAGATCGTGAATGAGTTGCGTTTCTTTCCACCCAGCCAAGGCTCGGTGAAGGAAGCGTTGTAGGAACGGTATGCGCGTCCGTTGGATTGAACCCGCACACTGAGTTTTTGTCCGTCTCCTGTGGGCAACGGATCCCAGGCAGATTTTTTCCAGATGTTACGGATGGAGAAATTATTGAACGTGACACCCAGTGTTCCGGTCAGACCGATACCACCACCCCAACCGGCAGAGAGTTCCAATTGGTCAGAACTTTTCTCTTCGAGTTTCCAGTTGATGTCCACCGTACCGTCTTCCGGATTCGGAACCACACCCGGATTGATCGTTTCCTGATTGAAGAATTGCAGGTTACCCAATTCACGTTGAGAACGGATCAGGTCGGCTCGGCTGAATAACTCTCCGGGAATCGTACGAAGTTCCCGACGCACGACATAGTCTTTTGTTTTTTCGTTACCGGCAATGGTCACGTTCTTGATACGGGCTTGCGGACCTTCCATGATCCGGATCTCGTAATCAATAGTGTCATTGTATACAGCCATCTCCACCGGTTCTGCCCGGAAGAAAAGATAACCATCATCCATATAGTAACTGCTGATGTCACCGCCCTCCTGAGAAGCTTCCTTACCCAGACGCTTGTTCAACGTAGCAGCATTATATACATCTCCTTTGTTGATCCCCAATAATACATTCAACAGTGAATCACTGAATTTAGCGTTCCCCTTCCACACCATGTTTCCAAAATAATACCGACGACCTTCGTTCACCTTGATATCGACATTCATATTTCCTTTCGAGGTGAGATATTGTGTATCCGCTAAAATTTGCGCATCACGGAAACCCATTTCATTGTAATAATTCAGCATCCGCTCCTTGTCCTCTTCGTATTTCTTGTCATCGAATTTGGCGCCACTGAAAAGCTTGAAACGGAAATAGGGATCCAACAACTGCTTGGTACGCGATGGCGTCAGGAATCCCCAGTCCTTCATGTACGAACGGAACGAAAGCGGTTCGGTGGTTCCGTACGGACTGCTTGACAGATCGGGGCGAAGTGTCAGTCTCGACATTTCCTTGGTTCCCTTCAACCGACGTTTCAATTTGAATCCATCCACACGATCGTTTCCGAAGACACGAACCTCATTGATTCGAACTTTATTCCCCTTATCGACGATGATTGTGAGCGTATTGGAGTTGATAAAGGTCGGATCCGGTTTTTCCTCGATACGAACGGTTACGTTCCGATATCCCTTCTCCATGAAATGCTTGGTGATCTTCTCGGTCACTTCCCGACGGGTGTTCTCCGAAATGACCGTTTGCTTGGTCAGCACTACTTTGGTGAGGATATCTTCTTCCTCTGTCTTTCGGATTCCGATGAATTTGTAACTGCCCAAACGCGGCCGCTCCTGCACATAGATCTCAAACCAAACCTTATCGCCTTCTACGCGCGTGGCATAAATGCGGATGTTAGAGAAGAGCTTTTGCCTCCAAAGATTGTTGATGGCCTTCCCGAAGATCTCGGAACCGGGATGAATGAATTTATCGCCGGGTTGCAGGTTGGCGATCGAGTAAACGATGGCCGTATCTGAATACTGAATGCCCGTGATGTCAATACCACCAATGGTGTATTCTTTGACGATCTTGGCATTGGACCATTCGATCAATTTGGGATCGACGGAGGTAGGGGCTGTCGTATCACGTATCTCCTGTGCTTCCAAACGGAACACAGCCATTATCGCGACCACCAGGGCCCAGCTTGTTATACGCATCATCCGGTTCTGCATCAATTCGAGGGGGAAAATTGCAATTAATTATCTGTCAGTTAGTTAGGTAGTTCTTCCTGGCGGAAGGAGGGCAAATTAACGGATATTCCTGAAAGTCTTTGTTAAAACACCCCTTAAGGCAGCTGTTCGGAGGTTTTTCCAAAGCGTCGTTCACGTTGCTGATAATCGATCAGTGCCTCATACAAATGCTGGCGTCGAAAATCAGGCCATAATATATCCGTAAAGTATAACTCAGCATAGGCCAGCTGGTAGAGCAGGAAATTACTGATCCGATGCTCTCCGCTGGTTCGGATCATGAGTTCGGGGTCAGGGAATTTTTGAGTAGCCAAGTGGTCGGAGATCGTCTGCGCATTGATCGATTCAGGCTGTAGTTCTCCCGCCAGTACCTTATCGGCCATTCGACGAAAAGCCTGGGTGAGATCCCAGCGGCCACTGTAGCTCAAGGCCATGATCAGGTGCAATTGGTCGTTTTCGGCTGTCAACTCCAATGCTTCGGTCAGTTCCTGCCGGGCCGTGGGTGGCAGCATGGAAAGATCACCGATGACATGCAAACGGATGCCATTCTTTTTCAGCTGTTCTACTTCTTTGCGGATCGTGTTGACCAGCAGTTCCATCAATCCGCTGACCTCGGCCTGAGGGCGGTCCCAATTCTCCGTAGAAAATGCATATAAGGTCAGATAACGGATGCCCCATTCAGCGCTGGCCTCCACAATGTCGCGAACACTCTGCACACCATGCAAATGGCCGAACAGGCGATCTTCTCCTCTTTCCTTAGCCCAACGTCCATTACCATCCATGATGATAGCAACGTGTTGCGGCAATTGTGCCCGGTCGATCGGTGTGAATTGGTCTGCCATAAAAAACCCCCTCGAGAGGGGGCACAAAATTACCAAGGTATTTCGGAATTCGATTAAATCTAATTCGCGGTGGGGCAACGGTAGCTCTGCAGGTTGAAACTCACGTGCAGCATGGCTGTCACGAATTGGTCCTTTTGGCGACTGTTTCCACGCTGGCGACCGGGTATGCCTACCCGGGGACCGAGCTCATAAGATCGATCGCTCATGAGGTAACCGACCGATTGGCTGCCATCCGGATTTAGCGGAAATACAGCCGGATCGACATAGGTTTTGCTGACATCATCCAGATAATCCGTGTTGGTAAACCGATGCAACACCTCCAACCCGATATTGATTCGATCATTCAATGAATATTTGATACCACCACCGAAGGGGATGCAGAGAGCCGTTGTGCCGTAGGTTTTTCGGTCAGGATACAGCGCACTGCCCTGCCCCTCTGTTCCAAGCGGACGCAAAAAGATCTTTTCATCCAACAAATAAGCATAGGGATCATAGCTGAACACCCCCGCCCCGAACGTGATGTAGGGAGTGAAACTGTATTCAGGTTCCCCCGGCATGAAACGGAAAAAATTGAAATCGCCCTGTACCGTCAGCTCCCAAACCCGGCTGTTGAAGCTGAGATTTCGGCTGTTCATGTATTTGTTCTGATCGTTGTAGATATCCGAATAGCCCAGCTGGGCAAAAGAAACACCCACCCGTGCAGCGATATAATTGCTCAGATTCTTACGGAAGAAGGCCGTAGCGGCGATCTTAGGACGGCTCAGATTGGCCCGGGTATTCAGGTCTCCGAAATAATGTCCGGCACCCACCCCGAAACCAAACTCACCTTCCTGAACGATGGCGTCTTGGGCCTGTGCCGTCGCGAGGCTGAGCATTCCGGCGATAACCAACTGATAAACAATACGAAATTGAAGTTTCATGGGATCGATTTACGTTCCGATGGGATAAGAACGACGAAGGTAGCCAATTTCTTGTGCGGATCAGTTTCGCTTATCCAGTCCCCAGGTCAATTTATTCCGCAGGGTCTGTAAAAAATTATCCTCGCTCAATCGCAATAAACCCAGGTCGAAGGATTCTTTTCGGACTGCCAGCTGAATGTCTTTGGAAATCACTTCCCGGCGGGCATCCAGGGAACAGATCACTTCCTCCGAACGACTTTCAATCTCAAAGGAGATCACGTTGGTATCCGGCACCACGATGGGACGAACATTTAGATTATGCGGAGCGATCGGGGTAATGACAAAACTTCTCGAATCCGGAAACACGATCGGGCCCTGACAACTCAACGAATATCCCGTAGAACCGGTGGGGGTGGCAACGATCAATCCATCTGCCCAATACGTATTCAAAAACTCTCCATTCAGATAGGTATGGATCTTGATCATCGAGCCCTGATCCTTCTTGTGAATAGTGAATTCATTAAGAGCGTAGGGCACTTCCCCGAACAAAGGCTGACTGGCATCGACATGGATCAATGTACGGCGGTCCTCGACAAAGGATCGCTGCACCATCGCCCGAATGGCGCTGGGAATATCCTCTCTTCCGATACTGGCCAGAAATCCAAGGCGACCGGAATTGATGCCCACAATGTTGATCCGTTTTTCGCGGATCAAGGACAATGTATCGAGCAATGTACCATCTCCACCAAAACTGATCAGAAACTCAACCTCCTCACTCAGGTCGTGCGCCGAGCTGAATTGTCCGACGCCTTCAGGTAAACGGATCGAACCGAATAACTGCTCATAAAAGGAACGGTAGATAACGGGACGAATACCTTGATTCTCCATTTCATCGAATAGCAATTGCCATTCGGCTTGCTGATCCGGATCGTAGACCCGGCTGTATACGGCCGCTTGCATCATCAGAATGGATACTTCCTGTGTAAAAATAGACCGTTTTCGCCGAAACGGTTGACGGAATACTCGAACCGGAACAACAGATCATAGAAGAGCAGAATATCAATACCCACACCTCCTGCATACATAGGCGTATTCGCCAACCGGCCACGCAAACTCAGCTCCGGATCATGCACATATCCTGCCTGCAAAAAAGAACGAGCCATAAGTCGAATGGGAACCGTTGCCGGCTCCTTCCCTTTTTTATACGGAATCCGAATCGTGTGACGAACCAGTTCGCGCGTGAGAAACAACCGGGTCAACCCGCCTGCCATTCCATCGACCACATAGTATTCATATCCGGATACAAATTGGTTGCCATATCCGAGCATTCGCCGGTTGATGAATGGTTGATCGAAAGGGAATTTGATCCCCGCATACATACCCAAAGCCAGTGACCATTTTTTATCCAGCGGCCAATGCAACATGCCCTTTGCATGCACCTCCCAAAGATCCATCGGTTTTCCTAGTCCCGACCTGGACAATTGCAACTGCGCCAACGGACCTTTTCGGGGATACGGCAAGTGATCAACCCGCTGATAATTTAGTACATAATAAAAACGCGGATACCGTATGCTGCCTCCACCCCCGGGAAAATAGGATGGATTACGACGGTACACGGTGTCGGATACCCGCTCCGATTTCCACTGAAATCCGAATGTGTGTCGGGTGTTGATACGGGGTCGATATTGCAACTCACCGAATGCCTGCACCTGATGCCGCAAAAAAAGATCAGGATCACGCAAGAAGACCTGCTTGTCATTACGCGTCTCTACATTGACCTCGCGATTGCGACCCATACTGAACCCCACGCGCAAGCCCCATCGCATACGCTTGTCGATATAAGGTCGTTCATAAGAAAAAGAGAGTTGTTGTGTATAGCCGCCCAAAACGGTGACATTGGTGCGATCACCCCGCCCGGTTGTATTATTCAAAAATAATTGCGCGCCATAATTGACACGGCGCAAACTGGCCCCTTGCTCGAACAACCACTGATTTAGGTTGCGATCGACCGGATCGAAGAATAACGCAGGATAAATATTGAATCGCTCCTTCACCCGCACCATCACCTGCACTCGATTTTGAACGATCGAATCCGCATACACGGTCACCTGCTGAAACAAGGTCGTGTTCATCAATACGCGTTTCGCCTCCTCGAACCAGCTGACCAATTGAGGAAGCTGACAACTGTCGCCAACGGCAAAAGGAAGTTCGCGTATCAGTATGTGCTCCCGTGTATGTCGATTGCCTTCGATACGGATCGAATCGATGTACAAAAGAGGCAAGGCCGGAGAATAGGATGAATGCCCGGGGAGACCCGCTGGTTGGGCGGAAAGCAGTGACGAAACTGAAAACAGTAAAAGAAAAAACAGCACCCAGTGCCGCCACAAAAGAATCGAACGAGAGACGCTACACATTTAAGTAGGTCATGAGGTTGTCGAAATTGCTGCGCAGCTGATTCGTGTATAATTCCTCCCCGAAAAAGCATACCACGTTGTACTCATAACGCTGAAACGTTGCCACGATATCCGATATCTCGGGTTTATTCAATCGGATGGTGACCGATAACTGTCCGCTCTCCGGCAGTATCCGGGTATTCAATTGCGTGATCTGTGCGTCGTGTGTTTCCACTAGCCGACTCATTTCACTGAATGCATATTGCCGCGGCTCCATTTCCAGTACCAGCAAGCCACCGGGCTCTTCCAACCGCATGAAGGAAGCCAGTGCCCGAATCAGATCCGAAGGCAATAAGGTACCGATCAATTCCGAATCCGTGGAAACAACCGGGATCAAGGAGAGATGCTGCGCGGAGGCCAATTGTACAGCCATCAACATATGATCGTCTGCCTTAACAGAAAGCGGCTGCCAAAGGGTTTGACATGCTTCCAAGGACTGCTGATCATCCTCCACCGACTGAAGCGCCGATTCACTGACCAATCCCACAAAGGCAGGACCCTCCGTTATAGGTAAATGCATGACCTGATGATCGGCCATTACATTCAAGGCCTCGAACACCGTATCGGCCGGACGTAAAAATGGTAGAGTCTGTGATAGGAGTTGACGACAGAGCATGTAGATCGACTTCCCCCAAAAGTACGGGAGTGGAGCGATGTAACTTGTTAATGCGGAACTACTGGGTTCGGGAATCGTTGCAGGAAGGCAGCGAGAATGCGGTTGAACTCGTCAGGCACTTCCATCATTGGAGCATGACCGCATTTATCGATGAAATAAAGCTCACTATTCGGGATCAAGCTCTTGAACTCCTCTCCCACGAACGGCGGCGTAACAATATCGTTATTCCCCCACACCAGCAAGGTGGGTAAAGAGATCTTGGACAATTCATTCCCCAGGTTGTTCCGAATAGCACTCTTGGCGAGGGCAATGATCTTGATGACCTTCAACCGGTTGTTGGTGATACTGAAAACCTCATCTACCAATTCCTTTGTTGCCGTGGCAGGATCATAAAAAGTCTGCTCGGTCTTCTTCTTGATATACTCGTAATCACCTCGTTTGGGGTAGCTGTCACCCATGCCATTCTCGAATAAACCGGAACTGCCTGCTAGGGTCAGTGACCGAGCCCGGTCTGTATGCTTCAGCAAATAAACCAACGCCACATGTCCGCCTAACGAGTTCCCCATCAGGTGCACCTCTTTCAACTCCAGTGTCTCTAAAAATTTGTGCAGGTATTTAGCCAATCCGCCGACTGAAGTATGCAACAGGTCCATATCCAGCAGCGGCATCAAGGGCACGATCACCCGGTGCGTATGCTTGAAATGTTCGATCACCCCAGAAAAATTACTGAGGTTACCGAAAAGGCCGTGTAGGAGAACCAATGGTTGTCCGACACCCTCATCGATAAAGTGGAACTTCTTGAAATCCTTGATCGCGTAAGACATACTAACTGCAGGGCAAGCCCCTCGTTGCTAAAATAGACTTTTTGGAACAAATGAGACCCAAACAGATAAGAACTGAAAATGAATTCTACAGAACAGATACCGACTCCGGAACAGCTCGGAAATATCGCTCCAAGGAATCATAGACATCTTTCCCGCCCGGAATCCATCTACCCATACCTTGAAACAGCTCCATAAAAAACGGTTGGATAGTCTGCAGATAATACGATTCCTGCAAATCAGTTGCAGACACCACACCCGCCCACTGCAATCCCTGAAAAACCGCAGCCGAGAGGCTTAGCAACAATGCCAGATATAATATAGCACCCGATAACCGGTTGATGGTTCCCAGTTGAGCCAATTCCAATACACCCTCAAGCGCCTTGGCACCCAATCGAACCAGGATCACCACGCCGATCAGGATGGCAAGAAAAGCGACCAAAGGCATCCACCTGTCCGACACCGACACAAGTTCACCCAACCATTCTGCCACCACTGCACTGAACTTGAATGCAAGAAAAATACCGAGCCAGATGGAGACAAACGAGAACACGGCGAGAATCAGTCCGCGTTGATAGCCCAGATACAAAGCCGCCAGGGCCAATAGTGCTATGATCAGATCGATGCCCATCAGGAAAATTCGACGATCATTTCGCCGACAACATCTCTTTTATAAGAGCCGACAACGTTTTGCCGTCCACCTTCCCGGAAAAAACCTTGTTGGCTGCACCCATGACCTTGCCCATATCGGCCGGACCACTTGCGCCGACCTCCGTGAAGATCTGTTTCAATCCAGCACGCAATTCTTCTTCCGACATGGGCTTGGGGAGAAACCGTTCGATCACGGCGATCTCTTCCGACTCTTTTGTCGCTAATTCAGGTCGATTCTGTTGTTGAAAGATCTCCAACGCATCTTTACGTTGCTTGACCATTTTTTGCAACAATTTGATCTCAGCTGCTTCGTCCATTTCGGCAGGTGCCCCTTCTGCGGTCTTTGCTACCAAAATCGCCGCCTTGATGGCACGTAAACTTCGAAGCGCCGCTTCATCTTTATTGAGCATGGCCGTCTTCAATTCGGCCATAATGTTTTTCTCGAGTGACATGGTATCAGGCTTTATTGTTGGCTAATTGTTTGGCACGGAATGTTTCGTAAAACTCTTTGGCAAAGGCCTTCATCTGCTCCACCTGATCGGCATACTGCGTCGCGCGACCATAGGTATCGGCCATCGTCATCAGCGTCTGATAATAGAAATCCGCCATCTCATCCACCATCATCTGCTGCGTCCACAAATCGATGCGCAAAGCGGCTTTATCGGCCCCGTCCCAAAAAGAGACCATCATGGCCTTTGCCTTCTGAAATTGTCCGTCACCGGCATCACTTGCCGCCCATTGAATATCGGTAGGTACCCGCTTCTCGTCCAGTTCCACCTGGATCGTGATCGTTGATTGCTGCATAATTAAAATTGAACCGCAAAGCTAACTCAATCTCGGCGCGCCGCCGCCAGCATCGACCCCCAAACTCCTTGTGCCGTCCGATCCCAGCTGAACGACTCTGCAACCGAACGGCCTTTTTCGACCAATCGTCGGCGAAGCGATTCATCGATGTACAAGCGGCTCATTTGATCGGCCAAAGCCGCCGGCTCCTTTGGATCAGCATAAAGAGCTGCCTCCCCGGCGATCTCCTGCATCGACGTACCCGCACTAGTGATCACCGGCACATCGGAACACATAGCTTCCAGTACCGGCACCCCGAATCCTTCATAGAATGAAGGGTAAACAAGTGCATAGGCCGATGCCGTTAATCCGACCAACACATCGAGATCCACATAACCCGTCAATACCACATCCGATCGGTATTTATAAGTCGCCAGTAACGATTCAAAATCACCCGAATGCCAGGCCATCCGTCCCGCCAGCACCAACTTAAAATTGCTTTGCTGTCTTTTTTTGAAGAGCGAAAACGCCTTCAATAAACCGATCAGATTCTTTCGGGGATGGATCGCACCCGTATATAAAAAAAACTCTTTCCCCTCGGTAAATCTGTCTTTGATGGCAGTACGCTCAGTAATCTCGAACGGATGAAAGACCGGTTTCGCAGCACTGTACACGACATCGATCGCATCGGGCGACATTCCATACACATCAACCAACTGGCGCTTTGAGGTTTCAGAGACGGTAGCGACCCGCTGCACATTTTTCAAAAACCGCGGGGTGTATTTCCGATAATAACGACCGATCGAAGCCGGCAACCAGTGGCGGTCTTGCAAAAAAGCCAGATCATGAACGACCAAGCATTGTGGAACCTGCGTGCGCAACGAGGCGATGCCATCCGGCGATACAAAAAGATCGGCCTTGAATTGCTTTAATACGGGGGGAATGCGCCAATCGTACCACAATTTCCACAACAACGGGTGACGGGCCGGTGGGGGAAGTATCCGCACGGAAACATTATCTGGCAGCTGAAGATCGGCAGGCGGCCGTCGGTCAAACAAAAACAGAAACTGATGATCAGGCTGCGCCAGCGCGATACGCGAAAACACCTGCTCCGTGAAATACCCGTAACCCTCCCGTAAGCCCTCCGTCCAGAACCGAGTATTGACAACGATGCGCATGGCGGCAAAGGTAGCCACGGCGGAATCCTTATATTTGTCCTTTCACTTGAATTTTATGGATTACAATACTAGTCGCAACCACCTGATGTTGCGTGAATACGGCCGTCATATCCAACGCATGGTAGAGCACATTCTGACCATCGAGGATACCGAAAAACGGCAGCGAAATGCACAGGTGATCGTGGAGACCATGGGCATACTCAACCCCCAGTTGAAAAACGTAGAGGATTACAAACAAAAATTCTGGGATCACCTTTTTGAGATCTCTGATTACTCGCTTGAGGTTAAATCACCCTATCCCATCCCCACACGTGAAGAGGCAAAGGCCCGACCCAAGCCCCTTCCCTACCCCCGACGCTACCCTCGCTATACCCATCTGGGCAAAAACCTGGAACTGGTGATCCAAAAAGCCTTGGAGGCGGAGGATGCGGACAAGAAACAAGGTTTCGCCAACGCCATCGCTTACTACATGAAACTTGCCTATAACAACTGGCATAAAGAACTGGTGGCTGATGATGTGATCCAAAGCGAGATGAATGCGCTGACAGACGGACAACTCACCTTTACAAATACGCCGTACGTGAAAGCCTATCGCATGCAACCCGAGGGAAGAGGCGGAGGCGGTTACGGTAAACGAGGAAAATTCCAGCCCCGTGGTGGTGGCGGCGGTGGTCGCCGTGACATGCGCGGCGGATTCAAAAAGAAGCGTTACTGATCCGCATCAAGTATTGACGTTTCTTTGCCTATGGAATCTTCCCGAAATAAGCTCATTATCATCGCCGCTCCCTCCGGCGCCGGCAAAACATCGATCGTACGATGCCTGCTGGAACGTTTGCCCGAACAATTAGCCTTTTCTGTTTCGTGTACGACGCGATCACCGCGTCCCGGTGAAACGGACGGAAAAGAATATCACTTCACCACCGTAGAATCATTCGAATCCAAGATCGCGAAGGACGAACTCGCCGAATGGGAAATGGTGTATTTCGGAAAATATTACGGCACCCCTGTAAGCGAATTGGAACGGATCTGGCAACTGGGCAAAACCCCATTATTGGACATTGACGTGAAAGGCGGATTGAATATCCGGAAACGATATCCCGAATCCAGCCTAGCGATTTTTATCGACCCCCCGTCCCTGACCGAACTCTCCCGCCGCCTGCACGCTCGTGGCACGGAGACGCCTGAGTCGCTGGACGCCCGACTCAACAAAGCCACCTATGAAATGAGTTTCAAAGGAGAATTCGATCACGTGATCCTGAACGACGAACTCGATAAAGCTTGCAACGAAACGGAGAAATTGATTCGTAACTTTCTTCAAGCATAATATTCAATCCGATGAGCACCCTGCTTATCTTTTTGTTCACCCTGATGGGCATGGCCCTGCTGGCCAGCATCGAGATGTCATTTTACAGTGCCAACCGAATGGCATTGGAACTGAAGAGACGCAACTTCCCACAGGCGCTGAAACGACTCGAACCCTTCTTGGAATCACCCGCCCGTCTGCTGGGCACGACCTTGGTCGGCTCCCAACTGTTGTTGGTATTACTTGCCCTGCAGATCAACAACGTGATGCAACCGCTCTGGAATTACGCCCATGTGGGTTCAGCAACCTGGCAACTGCTGATCGAGATTCTGCTGACTACCTTGATCGTACTCATACTGGCTGAATTCATTCCGCGTGCTTTTTATCGGTCCCGCGGGGAAATGGGACTGATCCGATCATCCGGGATTCTGCGAACTGCGCATCAGCTCTTTTTTCCCATCGCCGCCGCCGCCATCGACGCGGCTGAATGGTTGCTTCGACAAGTATTCGATGTGCGGATCAGAGAAAAAAGAGAGCCATTGAAACGAAGCGACCTCAAACACTTGTTTCAGACGCCCATCCCCGAGGAATCGGATGAACTGCAAGCTCAACTGATCGAGAATGCACAGGAACTACCTAAGATCAAGATCCGTCAGTGCCTCGTACCTCGTAAGGAAATCATCGGCGTACCCCATACCATGAGTACAGAAGAGTTGCGTCAACGTTTTATCGAAACGCAACTCAGCAAGCTGATCGTGTACCAAAAAGATATCGATCACATCATCGGTTACGTGCACCAACTCGACCTTTTCAAAAACCCGCAAACCATCGATGAGATCATCCTTCCGATACCGGCCATTCCGGAAAGCATGAGCGCCACCCGACTGATCGGACAGTTCACCCGTGAACGGAAAAGTATCGCCTGGGTGGTCGATGAATTCGGTGGTACCGCAGGTATTGTGACCATGGAAGACGTCCTGGAAGAACTTTTCGGAGAGATCCGCGATGAATTCGACACAGAAGATTTCGTAGAAAAACAGATCGGTGAACGGGAATATATTTTTTCAGGCCGACTCGAACTGGATTACCTGGCCGATAAATACGATTTCACCTTCGACCACGAAGAGGCCGAAACCCTTTCCGGATACATCATCAACCACCACGATACCATACCCCGACAAAAAGAACGGATCATCATCGACGAATATGAGTTTGAGGTATTGCAGGTGACGGAAACCCGCATCGAGACCGTTCGCATGAAGCGGCTGCAATAACCCGCTGTATATTTGTGCCCCATGGCGATTACCGATTTCTTCAAGAAACGCACTCCCGATGAACAGGCCGAGATGAGCTTTCTCGATCATCTGGAAGAACTCCGCTGGCACATCATTCGCTCGGTGATCGCCCTGCTGGTCTGCGCCATTTTTGTCTTTTCCTATTCCGACTGGGTAGTGGAAGACGTTCTGTTCGCCCCCACCCGCCCCGATTTCATCTCCGCACGCTGGCTCTGCACCCTCGGGAAAAACATCGGTATCGGAGAAGCACTCTGCTTTCAGCCCATACAAGCACAATTCCTTGAAACCACGATGACGGGCCAATTCATCGCATCCTTCACCCTGGCCTTCATCGGCGGCTTCATACTCGCCTTCCCTTACATCTTCTGGGAATTCTGGCGCTTCATTCGACCCGCCCTCTCCGAAAAAGAATTGAAAAAAACACGCGGCGTCATCTTCTGGGTATCCCTGCTCTTCTTCACCGGCGTTGTATTCGGCTACTTCATCCTCACGCCCTTCATGGTGAACTTCTACTTCAACTACAAGCTGAGCGCCCAGATCACCATCATGCCCTCGTTCTCCGATTATCTGGAAAATCTCATTTACACCACAGCGGGTATCGGTATATTATTTCAAATGCCGCTGCTGGTGATGCTGCTCGCCCGGATCGGCATCGTCACCGCCACCTTTCTTCGGACCTATCGCCGACATGCATTCGTGATCATCCTGATCGCAGCCGCGATCATCACGCCCTCCACCGATCCGTTTAGCTTAACGATCGTAACGATCCCACTCTACCTGCTGTTTGAAGCCAGTATCATTCTGGCCGGACGGGTGAATAAGGAGCAAAAGAAGGAATGGAGTTGAGCCTAGTTCAGCAGTTGTAGAGATTAACAGGAGATCTTATTCACGCGATTTTGATGACGACCACCTTCAAAAGCAGCGGTCATGAATGTCTTCATCATCTGAAGCGCCAGCTCCTGGCTAACGAAGCGGGCCGGAATACAGAGGACATTCGCATCATTGTGCGCCCGGGCCAGCCCAGCCAATTCATCCAACCAACAGATGGAAGCGCGAACACCGGCATGCTTGTTGGCGGTAATAGCCACACCATTCGCACTACCGCAGATCAGAATACCAAATGCCGCCTCTCCTGATTCGACTTGCTCCGCTACCGGATGAGCAAAGTCGGGATAATCAACCGAGTCCATACTGTGGGTACCATTATCTCTAACTACATATCCCTCACTCCGCAACCAATCAGCCAAGAACTGCTTATACGCATAACCAGCATGATCACTGCCGATCGAAATAGGCTTCTTCAAATCAAAACTCATACCTGATAATTTAACGCTGAATTGAAATTTTTACCATCTCAAGATCCAGGCGAAGATCAACGGTGCCACGATTGTCGCATCGCTCTCCACGATATACTTTGGTGTTTGAATATCGAGCTTACCCCAAGTGATCTTTTCATTGGGAACCGCTCCTGAATACGAACCATACGAGGTGGTGGAGTCAGAGATCTGACAGAAGTAACTCCAGAACGGTACATCGTGCCACTCCAGATCCTGATACATCATCGGTACCACACAGATCGGAAAATCTCCCGCGATACCACCGCCGATCTGGAAGAAACCGACGCCTTTTCCGCCCGAGTTTTCCCGGTACCAATCGGCCAGCCAGGTCATATACTCGATCCCGCTCTTCACCGTACTCGCCTTCAATTCATTTTTGATCACATAACTGGCGAAAATGTTACCGGTGGTACTATCCTCCCAACCCGGCACCACGATCGGAATATTCTTCTGTGCAGCAGCCACGATCCAACTATCCTTCGGATCGATCTCATAGTACTGCTCCAGTTCACCACTCAATACGGTTTTGTATAAAAATTCATGCGGGAAATAGCGCTCCCCTTTCGCTTCGGCATCCTTCCATTGCTTCACGAGATGTTTCTGCAAACGACGAAACGCTTCCTCCTCCGGAATACAGGTATCCGTCACTCGGTTGTAATGATTCTCCAGCAGATCCCACTCTTCTTGTGGAGTCAGGTCGCGGTAATTCGGAATGCGCTTGTACTTCGAATGCGCCACCAGATTCATCACATCCTCTTCCAGGTTGGCACCGGTACAGCTGATGATCTGCACTTTATCCTGACGGATCATCTCCGCCAATGAAATACCCAGCTCAGCGGTACTCATCGCACCGGCCAGGGTGATCATCATCTTGCCGCCTTCTGCCAAATGCTTTTCATACCCTTTGGCAGCATCTACCAAGGCTGCTGAATTAAAGTGACGATAATGGTGTTCGATAAATTGGGAAACAGGTCCACGTTGCATATTGATCGGTTTAAACCGCCTTCCGATCCCGAATGCCCGGGAGACTTTGCGGACTCCGCAAAAATAAAGCAGCCCCTCTCAAATAAGTTACCTTTAGGCATGCATCTTCCTAAATTCTTATTTGCATCCGCCTTCTTTCTGTCTACACTGACCGGCTATTCGCAATCGACGCCTTTTCGGACGGATACCGCCTCTGTTTCCGTATATGGCGGCAAACTGTTCGGTACGATGTTCATTCCGGATCGGATCGATCCACCGGTTGTCTTGATCATCGCCGGCTCCGGTGCCACCGACCGAAACGGCAATACCGCCGGACTGCCCGGAAAGAACAACTCACTCCTTCAACTCGCCGATAGCCTCGCCCGGCACGGCATCGCCTCGCTGCGATACGATAAACGAGGCATCGGAGAAAGCCAGCGATCGCTGCAACGAGAAGAATCATTGGTCTTCGAACAAAATAGTGCCGATGCCCGCGTTTGGCTGCAATGGCTCTACGAAAAAGGATATCGTCGCATCTATGTGGCCGGACACAGCGAAGGATCACTCGTGGCCCTGCAAGCCGCACAAACCTTTCCGTTAAGCGGAATCATCAGCCTGGCCGGCGCCGGAAGACCGATCCAGGAAGTACTGCGCGAACAACTCTCCTCCTTGCCAGATCCCATAAAAAGCAATGCCTTTAACTGTCTGGATACACTTTCCCTTGGCCAACGCATCAAAGAACCACCCATCGCCCTGTTCTCGCTATTCCGACCTGCCATACAGGATTATCTGATCAGCTGGATGAAGCTCGATCCAGCGAAACTGATCCAAACCATCAACTGCCCGGCACTGATCGTTCAAGGGGAACAAGACATACAAGTGCAGGTTTCAGATGCCAAACGCCTGCAGGAGGCAAATCCGAGTAACCAACTACTCATCATCCCTCAAATGAATCATATTTTTAAATCGATCAATGATGCCTCCAGGGCGACAAACATCGCCAGCTACACCGACCCGAATCAATACGTGATGACCGAACTGATACATGCCATGCATCGTTTCATTCGTCCCCTGAATTAATTTCGACATATGAAGACGCTATCCATACTCTCCCTGCTCTCCGTATTCCTTTTCGCCTGCGAAGCACCCACCCCGCCACCTACACGAAAAAAAACTGCCTCTGCGATTCAAGACCCGGCCAATAAACCGAACCCCTATGTAACCGTCGATCTCAGTCCGCTCGACGTGACCTACTTCCCCGTCAACTTCCCTGCACAACTGAGCCCAACAGATAGAAACAAACCCCTTGCACGCGTACTGTATAGCCGACCTCACCTGCAAGGGCGACATATTTTTCAAGATGTGGTACCCGCCGGACAACCCTGGCGACTGGGCGCCAATGAAGCCACCGAACTTGAACTGTTCGAACCCGCGACTATACAGAACAAACGCATTCCTGAAGGTCGATATTCCCTCTACGCCATCCCACAAACCGGCGAATGGACGATCGTGATCAACCGAAAACTGTATACCTGGGGACTCGATATCGATCCCGCTCTCGATGTAGCCCGCTTCACCCTGCCCGTACAAACACCCGACACACAGCTGGAATATTTTACCATCGCTTTCATGGGTACCGGAAACGAAGCCGAACTGCTGATCGGATGGGATAACAGCCTCGTTAAATTGCCTATCCGATTCGATCCCTAATCCATCGGATCCACAACCTCCATTTATGTGCGGCCTCGCCGGAATCCTCCAACCGAATCCACAGCAGTACCAGATCGGTGATCTGCAACGGATGACCGATGCCATCGCACATCGCGGACCCGACGGCAGCGATCACTGGCGATCCAACGACGGTACCGTACTGCTCGGACACCGACGACTCAAGATCCTCGACCTCTCCGAGCAAGCCAAACAACCCCTCCACTACCAAGATCGATACACGATCATACACAACGGCGAGATCTACAACTACCTGGAACTTCGACAAACACTCTCTCAAAAAGGATATACGTTTCGGACCACGGGGGATACGGAAGTGATCACCGCTGCCTACGACCATTGGAAAAAAGATTGCGTAAATCATTTCGATGGCATGTTTGCCTTCGCGATCTGGGACGAAAAAGAACAAACCCTCTTCGCCGCCCGCGACCGGTTTGGAGAAAAACCTTTTTACTACTCCGTACAAGAACAAACCTTTCTATTCGCCTCGGAAATAAAAGCCTTCTGGGCATTGGGTATCGAAAAAGAACCAGACCGACACATGGCCTTTCAATACCTGACCCTTGGCTATGTGGATGATCCCATCCAACCCGATAAAACCTTCTTCCGACACATACAAAAATTGCCTGCTGCACATACCCTCACCTACTCGGCCATTTATCGAAGCGCCCGGATCGAACGGTATTGGGACATCGATCTGCACCAGAAAGCATCAGATCTGTCCGACGCCGCCGCGCAACTCCGTTTCCGAGAATTACTTCAAACCTCCATCACTCGTCGACTAAGAAGTGATGTGCCCGTCGCCTGCAGTCTAAGTGGCGGACTCGATAGCAGCACACTCGCAAGCCTCGTCAGTGAAAAACAAAACGAACCGCTTCACACCTTCACCGCCATTTTCCCCGGCTTCGAAAAAAGTGAAGAGGAAACAGCCCGCGTGATCGCACAACGCATCAACGCAAAAGCAAAAATGATCGAGCTCTCGGATGATGATGTGCTTTCAGTAGCGGTTGAATGCCTTCAACAACAAGATGAACCCGTCGGCTCCTCCAGTGTATTCGCTCAATACGCTGTTTACCGCGCGATCGCCCGTTCTGGAATGAAAGTGGTGATCGACGGACAAGGCGCAGATGAAACACTCGCCGGTTATATCCGCTATTATCCCTGGTATTGGCAGGAATTATATCGTCAACGAAAATTAAAATCCTCTCAAGAGATACTGTTTACAACGGCACTCGACACGCACCCAAGCTTTAGCTGGAAACACAAGCTTGCAGCCTTTTTCCCGGACGCAGCGGCAGGCCAACGAAAACGCGAATACTGTCAAGCCGCCCGAAACGATCAGGAACTGAACGATTCGTTTCGAAAAGAACACCTCAACCAGTTACATCATGTACTGCCCGAACATCCCGGACTGAACGGCGCCCTTTATTTCAATACTTGTACACACGGACTCGAAGAACTGCTCCGTTATGCCGACCGAAATGCCATGCATGTGGGACTGGAAACACGTCTGCCATTCCTATCACATGAATTGGTTGAATTCATTTTTTCACTCCCCTCCAACATGAAAATCCGCCAGGGCTGGCGCAAATGGATCCTCCGCCAATCGATGGAAAATCGACTGCCCCGTACCATCGCCTGGAATCCACAAAAGATCGGATACGAAACCCCACAGGTGAAATGGATGCAACAACCCGACATGCAAGCAGCCATTCAGGCCTCCCGAAAAATTTTGGTCGACCAACAAATCCTTTCGCCGAGCGTGTTACAAAAACCGATCCGGCCCACCGATATCCTGCAAGCACAACAAAAGGATTGGCGAAATTTCTCCCTTGCCCAACTCTTTGACTGATTAATACTCATCTTTGCTTTCATAAATCAACCGCATGAAACCTGCTACTCAATTCATTCACGCCGGTGCACACCCCGATCCCACTACCGGTGCTATTATGACGCCCATCTTCCAAACATCTACCTATGTTCAGGAAGCACCGGCCACACATAAAGGATATGAATACGCGCGCAGCCAGAACCCGACGCGCACCGCACTAGAGGAAGCACTGGCCATCATAGAGCAAGGAAAATACGGACTCGCATTCAGCAGTGGCGTTGCAGCTACCGATGCCGTCATCAAACTCCTGAACCCCGGAGATGAAGTGATCTGCGCCAATGATATGTATGGTGGTACCTATCGCTTATTCACCAAAATATTCGAACGCTTCGGCATCGTATTCAAACCGGTCGATACCACCAACGCAGAAAATGTAGCGGCTGCCGTAACATCCAATACCAAGTTGGTATGGCTGGAAACACCGACCAATCCGCTGATGAACATCACGGATATCGAAGCCGTAGCCGCCATCACCAAAAAGAATAACCTGATCCTGGTTGTTGACAACACCTTCGCTTCACCAGCCCTGCAAAATCCGCTGACGCTCGGTGCCGATATCGTGATGCACTCGGCAACTAAATACCTGGGCGGACACAGCGACGTGATCCAAGGTGCCTTAGTGATGAACAGCGCCGAACTCCGCGAGAAATTATATTTCATTCAAAAAAGTTGCGGCGCGGTGCCTGGTCCGATGGACTGTTTCCTCGTACTACGCGGCATCAAAACATTGGGCGTTCGCATGAAAGCGCATTGTGAAAACGGGGCCATCATCGCCCATTGGCTTCGCAATCATCCGAAAGTGGCTAAGGTATACTGGCCCGGCTTCGAAGACCATCCCGGACATGCCGCTGCCAAAAAACAAATGCGTGACTTTGGCGGCATGATCTCCTTCGAGCTGAAGAACGATAGCCTCGACGAAGTCAAGCGCGTGCTGTCGAAGACACATCTCTTCTCCCTCGCCGAAAGTTTAGGTGGTGTAGAGTCGCTCGTGAATCACCCCGCCAGCATGACACACGCCTCCATTCCGCGCGAAGAACGCATCAAAAACGGTCTGCGTGATTCACTGATCCGTCTCAGTGTGGGCATTGAAGATGCAGAAGATCTCATCAAAGACCTCGACCAGGCCATCGGTTGATATGAATGAAGAAAAGATCCATGCATTGCTGGACCAAAAATGCCGGCAATACAACAAACGATCCTTCATTCCGAACGACCCGATCGCGATTCCGCATCAATTCACTGAACTGGCTGACATAGAGATCGCCGGATTCTTTGCGGCTGTATTTGCCTGGGGGAACCGAACCACCATCCTGAATAAATCGCGCGAATTATTACAGCTGATGGACAATGCCCCGCATCAATTCATCATCCAACATCGAGAGAAGGACCTCAAAAAACTACTTGCCTTCAAGCATCGAACGTTTCAGTCGACCGATCTCTTGTACTTCATACATTTCCTGCGTCATCACTACAAAAAGCAACCCTCACTGGAGTCTGCATTCAACCGGGCATCTTCCAGTATGGAAAATCGACTCAACGCCTTTCAGGACTACTTCTTTTCCCTGCCCGATGCGCCAGAACGAACACGCAAACACATCGCCAGTCCGCAACGGGGCTCTACCTGTAAACGACTGAATATGTTCTTGCGCTGGATGGTTCGAAAAGACAAACAGGTTGTTGATTTTGGGATCTGGAAAACCATCAAACCATCCGAGTTGATCTGTCCGATCGATGTGCACGTTGCCCGGGTATCACGTAAATTGGGACTGATCAAGCGCACACAAACGGACTGGCTAACGGCATTGGAGTTGACAGAAACACTTCGTTCCTTCGATCCGAAAGACCCGGTCAAATATGATTTTGCCCTATTCAGTTTAGGCGTAAATGAAAAATTCTAACATGCAAGATCCCATTCGGGAACAACTGATCACCAGCATCGGATTCGAACTGCCGGAGAACAACTGGAAGATTCGATTGGTGGATGAGATCCGTTACCTGCTGGAAAATGATTTCCATAAGCTGATCTCGATCCTCTATAGAATGGATGTGTCAGAAGGAAGATTGCGTGGGTTGTTGCAGGACAATCCGGATAAAGATGCTGCTGAACTCATCGCTGCAATCATGCTGGAGCGAGCAGCTCAACGACAAAAGACCAAAGAGGAATTTCGCCAGCAAAAAGAAGAGAACGGTACCGAGGAACGCTGGTAGATCTTACCGCTTTTGACATCGACTCATCAGCACTTTGAATGCCGGATGGTTACGATACTTTTTGAATGGATACTCCAATTCCTTACAGGTTATCCAATCCTTATCAAGGAGATTTTCTGCTAATTCGAGTGCGCTTTCAAACTCGCCTTTGCGCAAATACAGCCACATCAAAAGATACTTTAACTGAAGTTTGTAATCATCGTAAAACTTTGGAATGTTAGCTTGAACCATGCTAATAGCCTCATCCGTTTGGCCATTCAAAACCATGAGGTCCACCAACGGGTCCATATAATATGGCATATTGGATGAATCAAGCTCGATTGCCATCCGATAACAGATCATGGCAGAATCCAAATTCGGCCTCTTTTTTGTCTGATAATATTTTCCGAGTGTATAAAAATAATCGGCTTCTTGCTGTTTGCTTTCCGCCATAAAATATGCACGTTGAAGAGCCTTTAGGGACATAGGTGTGTGATAGAAATCCTGTTGAAAACGATAAAGCATGAGCAGATAAGACACATTGAAATCCGACATTTTCAAGCGCCGGACAAAATCGTTAGCGGCTGCAAAATCTCGCTCAGAGACACAATACCTATAGTACCTGTCATAGGCATCTAGATTATTTGGTGAAATATCTAAATTCATTTTGAGATACATCAAGCCCTTTTTCGGTGACAACTTAAATGCGTATTCCGTCATTTGGTTTAAAATACACATGCCGCATTCAAAACTGCCAAAGGCGCTATCTTTCAACATCACTTCATGGTAATAAGCAAGTGCCTGTTCATAATCTTTTTTCTCAGCATAACATATACCCAAGAAATATGGAGGTATGAGCCACCCCGGTCCACTGGCGACCGCATCCTTTAAATACGGGATCGCCTGATCCCAGTCGCCTTTACGACATTCCAAGATTCCTTGAGCCGCCAACAGATAGGGAGCATTTGATTCATGCCGTATGGCTGTATCAAGTATACGTTGAAGCCGGGACGTATCGAGGACATCCCCCCACATTACTTCTCCCTGAACTTGTAAATACCGCTGCAGGTTTCTCCAATGATCGGACTGCGGAAGCCGGAGATCATTGTTGCGGATCAATTCCTCAAACAACTTCACGCCTTCTTGAAAAGTGCCGTACTCTACCATCTTTTTACCAATGAAAGATTGGTTAACGACATCCTGTGCCCGATTGATAAGTGCTGTCAATAATTGCCCGTTTGCAGTCAGCAACAGACTGCTGTCGGGACGGCAATGCTTAAACAGTCTGTAATAATTAACTGCCGAGCCCATTTCCGGAGCAATCAAATTTCCCTTCCCAATAGCAGCATACATTTTATCGTAATAACTAGTACAACTATCAAAGGGAATTTTAAATGTACGGCTTGGGCGAGAGGCCGTATTTCCAGCCTTTGAAGGTGTGGCCGTATTCGATCTGCGATAAGAAGCGATCACCGTGGAAGTGGGAGTAGGCCCGGAAAATATCGGCTGTTGTTGATTTGATGTTTCTTCAGATACATGGTTGGTTACATACATCTGTAATTCCCAAAGCGTAATGGTAGAGTCACGACTCAGATCCGCCTCCCCAGCCAGGCCCCGCGTCAGATAGTAGGAAAAGACCCCGCGGCCTTTACCCCACTTTCTGTCTTCGTACGACAACTGACCAGGTTGAGAACTCAAGATTTTTATTTCATTTTTCCAGACAGTACTTAAGTTGGCGGCAGTATATTCCATCCCACTCATGCCACCGGCCAATTTTCCAGACCGGCACGCATCGGTCACCACAATAACTTTCACCTGATTGTCGAGCAAGGTCAAGAATAAATCGCGCAGATCGTCGACTTTGATCCCGCTAGACATGTAATTATTGGTGTACGTATCGTATGCCAGCAGATACCCTCGATTATACTTTGTGATCGTCTCCACATCGCCATGTCCTGAAAAATAGAAAATCAGGGCATCGCCTGGCTTGCTTTGCAGTACTGCTTGCTGCAAACGAACCAATATGTCACCATATCGAGCCTTTTCGTTAAGTAATAGTGCGATGTCTCCAGGGTCAACATTCCAATAAGGGCTGCTCCTCAGATAATCAGCAAAGACCTGTGCATCGGCATCTGCATAATTTAAAGACTGGAGGAATTGATAATGGGATATTCCCACCACCACGGCCCGGGTTTTGCCAATTGGTGGCGTATTCTGTACCGTTGCCACAAATCCTTTGGTATTCTGGGACCAAAGCAGAATTGGAAACGATACAACTAAACAGAAAAAAAAACCGGCTATGAAGCTATGCCGACGCATGAATAAATATAATCAACTCTTCTTTTCGAACATCAACTCTTTTGCCTTATTCGGATCCTCTTTCTCCTTGAGATCGAACATCGTTCCGAATACCAGATCCCACAACGTAGAACTCACCCCAAATCCCTGATGCTCATTTTTATAATGATGCAAGTGGTGATTGCGCCAAAGTGGCTTCATCCATTTGAATGGCGGATTCCAGGCGTGGATCGCATAATGCATCGTACCATACATCAAATAGCCCAGGATAAAACCCGGGAAGAACATGAATACTTGATTGCCCAGTGGCCAATACATCAACCCGAACAGCGTCGAAGAGATAAGCAGACTGGGTAACGGCGGCATGAACAGACGCTGCCGATCGCGCGGATAGTGATGGTGATTCCCATGCAACGTATACACAAACTTGGTGGCACGAGGTGTTTTCGGGATCCAATGAAACAGAAAACGGTGGGCGATGTATTCAAAAAAACTCCAGAACAACATCCCACCGAAAAAAGTGGCGAGAATGCGTCCGCTCGAGTAACCATATTCCGCTCCGGACAAATAAACCATATAACCCATAATGGGAATGTACATGCCCCAAATAACCAGGGGGTGAGATTTGGTCAGCATTTCTAGAAAATCGTTCTGAAACAAACGAGCCTGACCTTTATTATGGATTTTTTCGAATTGCATGGCGCAAAGATACCAAAAACACGATTTTTGCGGAAGCAAAGAAACTGATTCCGGTTACCTTTAAGTTACCACATGAAACTGATCACGTACCATAACGATTCCCATGAACAACTCGGCGTGCTGATCGACGGGCAAGTCTTCGCCATGGATCAACTCCATCCCGAACTCCCGAACAGCATGAACCTGTTTCTGAACTACTGGGACGATTACCTACCCCTAGCACAAGCGGCCGAAAAAGCCATCCTCGAAGGCAATCGCCTGACCGGAACCGGAAAACCCATCGAGTCAACCACTTTGATGGCACCCGTCCCGTTCCCCTCCAGCTGCCGTGATGGTTATGCCTTTCGCCAACACGTGGCCGCCGCCCGTCGCAACCGTAAGGTGGACATGATCCCGGAATTCGATCAATACCCGATCTTCTATTTCACGAATCACCATAGTGTCAGTGGTCCCGGACCGCTCACCTGCATGCCCGATCATTTCGAGAAACTGGACTTTGAACTGGAAGCCTCTATCGTCATCTGCCGTCACGGACGAAACATCCGTGCCGAAGAAGCGGATGCCTATATCGGCGGACTCATGATCATGAACGACTGGAGTGCCCGTCGCCTGCAAATGGAAGAAATGCTGTTGAACCTCGGCCCAGCCAAAGGAAAAGATTTCAGCACTACGCTCGGCCCCTGGCTGGTGACACTGGATGAATTGGAAAATTTTGAGATCCCCGCCAAAGAAGGACATGTTGGAAAATCCTGGAACCTGCCCATGAAGTGTTGGGTGAATGGAACGCAAGTCAGTGAAGGAAACCTGGGCGATATGGACTGGACCTTCGCCGAAATCATCGAACGCGCCTCCTATGGCGTTGATCTCTATCCCGGTGATGTGATCGGAAGTGGCACCGTCGGTACGGGTTGTTTTCTCGAACTGAACGGCACGGGAAAACTGAACGACCCGAATTACACCGAACAATGGATCCAACCCAATGATGTCGTAGAAATGGAGATCGGTCAGCTGGGACGACTACACAATACCATTGTGGCAGAAGAAACAGACTGGAGCATACTCAAACGAAAGAAAAACGGAACGGCATGATCGTCGATCTCGCCCCCCTCAGTGCAGCGGAAAAACAAAACTGGCTGCAACACATCGTGGCACCACGACCCATCGCACTGGCTTCTACCATCGATGCGGCTGGACATGTGAATTTGAGTCCCTTTAGTTTTTTCAACCTGTTCTCCTCAAACCCACCCATCGTGATCTTCTCACCGGCTCGACGAGTACGGGATAATTCCACCAAGCACACACTGGAAAATGTAAAAGAAGTACCGGAAGTCGTGATCCATCTGGTGACGAAAGAAATCGTTCAACAACAATCCCTCTCCAGTTGTGAATACGGAAAGGAGGTCAATGAATTCATCAAGGCCGGCTTCACGGAAGAAAAAGCGACCCGAGTAAAACCGCCGATGATCAAGGAGGCCCTGGTAAAGATGGAGTGTCGAGTAAACGAGATCAAATCACTCGGAAATGAAGGAGGTGCCGGCAACCTGGTCATCTGTGAAGTACTCTGCATACACATCGACGAGCGCTTACTCGATACGAACGGCAAACCGGATCAACGAAAGATCCTCCCGGTGGCCCGTCTCGGTGGAAACTGGTATACAGCGGTGACGGAAAACAACTTGTTTGAGGTAGAAAAGCCCAATGTGAAACTGGGGATGGGATTCGATGCGTTACCCGGATCGATCCGTAACAGCTCAGTTCTCACCGGCAATCAATTGGCACAACTGGCAAATACAACCGGCATCCCGGATATCGATCCGACTTACGACGACGCGCATGTCAAACAGATCGTTCAGTACTATTCGATCAGCCCGGATGAAATGGAACGAGAACTACACAAACACGCTGCGTCCTTGCTGGATCAACATAAGATCCCAGAGGCCTGGCAAGTGCTGCTGGCTGGCGCCTGATCAATTTCCTCCGAATACTTTTTTAAGCAAGTCGGTTCCTCGAGCAGCCGGATTGCTCCGAATGTTGGTCTCCTCTTTGGCGATCTGATCGAAGAGTGCATCTACTGATCTTCCCACAACATATGAGGTGAGATCGGGATTAGATTTTTTGAATGTGGTTGGAAGTTTGTTGTACGCGTTCACCAGATCCGCATAATACTTGGTTGCCTGTGTACTGTCGAGGGAACTCTTAACCGATGGGGTAAAGGCCTCGATCAGGGATGACTGCGTTTTGTTTCGGAAAAACTGCGTGATGGAATTATTGCCTCCTTTAATCAGGCCGACGGCATCCGTGAGTGTGATCTCTTTTATGGCTTTCCCGAAGATGGGTGCTGCAGACCCTACCGCTTTTTCTGCACCTCGGTTGATCGCAAGAATGGCCTTGTCAACCTGCGGACCCATCCCCACCTTACGCAAGGCGGTTTCGATCTTTTGCGCATCCGGCGGCAACAGCATTTTATAAAGTGCATTACCAAAAAAGCCATCTGTCTTGTTCAGATTCAAAACAGCGGTGGTCAATCCCTTCGACAAGGCCTCCTTGATACCGGAAGCCGCATCGCCTTGCGACAAACCGGACAAATTCAATTGGGCAGAACCCGTCAGAGTCATCAGTGAAAACAGGCAAAATAGTATTCGATTTTTGAGCATATCGTTGACGTTGAAGACACAAATTACAAACTCAAGTAGTAATATAGTAATGAAAATCATAGGGTTATGAAATATTTAAGAAGGGAGAGCGCCCCCACCCGACCCCTTACAACCCTCAAGAAATCAGGCCGTTCGGGAAAAAGAAACACCCAAAAAACTATATCTTAGCGCAAATTCCGACCCGATATGGATGGGACGGCGCCCTAACCGAAAAGCGTTACGAGTAGGTGAACCAAAATGACTGTTATGAAAAGAATGCTCGCGTTGGCAGCTCTGTTGTTCAGCTTGCCAGTTTTCGTTTCCGCTCAATCAGCCCAGGTAGGAGTTTCTGCCGGCTTCACTTCATCTGATATGTACGGAGAAGTAGGCGGTAATAAAGTAGGAGGTGACAGCCGCCGTGGATACACACTGGGCATGTTCCTCAATGTCCCTTTGAAAAAGACTTCGATCAGCTTCTTGCCCGGATTGTATTATGTACAAAAGGGAAACACAACAGTTAAGGATAACAACCGAGATATATGGACGGCTCTTCGCTATGCTGAATTACAAGCCAACTTCGTGTACAATACGAATGGCCCCAAGGGAAATAACTTCTTCATCGGAGGTGGTCCAACTTTCGGCGTGAACCTCCCTTCAGCATTTGTATCCAAGACCATTGTACGCGACCCGATCAAATCCGACTACTGGCTGCGTGTAGAAAACAACGTGAACATCGGTAACGAAGCCATTTCAGATGTTCGTTTCGGCGACTATGGCGTGAACCTATTGATGGGATACCGCCTGAAATCCGGTTGGGGACTTTCATTCAACTACAGTGCCGGTTTGCGTAACATCAAGCCGTTAGCAACTGGTGACGACTACATCAACAATCACGTGATGGGATTGCAACTCACTTATCTCGTCAAGAACAAATAATTCGATCCACCCGATCGATGCGAAAGCCTCCTTCGGGAGGCTTTTCTTTTTACGACAACCCACGCATTACCTTTGCGACTGCATAAAATACTATGAGCCAACATCCACTCTCCGAACAAGAACAACTGCGCCGTGAAAAACTGGCGGAACTCATCATGCTGGGCATCGACCCCTACCCGGCTCCGCTGTTCCCCGTGAACAGCAGCAGCACACAGATCAAGGAAACATACAAGGAAGAGCATAAAGAAGCGTTTCAGGATGTTTGTTTGGCCGGACGCATCATGAGCGTACGCGATATGGGTAAAGCCAACTTCGCCGTTATACAAGATGCAAACGGACGCATTCAACTTTATATCAAGCGAGATGATATCTGTCCGGGTGAAGACAAAACCCTCTACGACATCGTATGGAAAAAACTGATCGATATCGGCGACATCATCGGCATCAAAGGATATGTGTTCACCACCAAAACCGGTGAAACCTCGGTACATGTGCGCGAACTCACCCTGCTCAGTAAATCACTGCGCCCGCTGCCGATCGTGAAAGAAGCAGACGGACAAACATTCGATGCCGTCACCGACCCCGAATTCAAATACCGCCAACGCTACGCCGACCTGATCATAAACCCGGCTGTTAAAGACACCTTCCTGAAACGCACCAAGATGATCAATGCGATCCGGGAATACTTGAATGAACACGGTGCCCTCGAAGTGGACACGCCCGTACTTCAGTCCATCCCCGGCGGCGCGGCGGCCCGCCCCTTCATCACGCATCACAATGCGCTAGACATTCCCCTCTATCTCCGCATCGCAAACGAACTATATCTCAAACGCCTCATCGTAGGCGGATTCGACTGGGTCTATGAATTCAGTCGCAACTTCCGCAACGAGGGAATGGACCGCACGCATAACCCCGAATTCACCATCCTCGAATTCTATACCGCATACAAGGATTATTTCTGGATGATGGAAACCACCGAACAACTTTTAGAAAAGACGGCAATGGCCGTATGCGGAATTACGGATGTAACCGTTGGAGATAAAGCGATCTCTTTCAAAGCGCCATTCCAGCGAGTCAGCATTTTTGAAGCGATCGAAAAACATACCGGCATCGACGTCAGCCGCATGGGCGAAGAACAACTTCGCTCCGTTTGTAAACAATTGCACATTACCGTTGAAGATTCCATGGGCAAGGGTAAACTTATCGATGAGATCTTCGGGGCTAAATGCGAAAAGAATTACATCCAGCCCACATTCATTACAGACTATCCGGTAGAAATGAGTCCGCTGACCAAGAAACACCGCGAAAAAGACGGACTGGTAGAACGCTTCGAACTCATCATCAATGGCAAGGAGATCGCGAACGCATACTCCGAATTAAATGATCCGATCGATCAGCGCGAACGTTTCGAAGAACAAGTCAAACTGATGGAGCGCGGCGACGACGAAGCCATGTTCATCGATCACGACTTCTTACGTGCTCTCGAATACGGTATGCCTCCCACAGCTGGAATCGGCATCGGTATCGACCGACTCTGCATGCTGCTCACGAATAATGTTTCGATACAGGATGTGCTGCTGTTTCCGCAGTTGAGACCGGAAGGAGGAACAGGTTTAGAGAGTTGAGATAGTTGAGTGAGTTGAGGTGGTTGATAATTCTCAACTGTCTAAACTACCTCAACTGATCTCTGGAATAATTCTAATCAAGGAATAAATCCGTATACAACGTCGCGCCCGGCACCACTGAATAATGTGCCAGATCAGTGATGCCTTCGGCTGCCAGCACCTGCTCATCAACGTAGAGATTTCCGGTGCATTGTGTAGAGGGGCGTTTGAGAATTGCATAGGCAGCATCTGCCAAGATATCAGGCGTGCGACTCATATTCACCAGCATCTGTCCACCGAGTAAGTTTCTGACCGCTGCCGTATCGATCGTGGTACGTGGCCAAAGTGAATTCGCTGCAATTCGATCTTTCGTCAACTCCTTAGCCCATCCGATGGTCATCATGCTCATGTTATACTTACTCATCGTATACGCCACATGCTTCTCGAACCATTTCGGATCGAGATTCAGTGGAGGCGACAAAGTCAGAATATGCGGATTAGACGATTTGCGTAAGTAAGGAATACAAGCCTTGGTCATCATGAACGTTCCGCGCACATTCACATCGTGCATCAGATCGTATCGCTTGGCTTCAGTTTGTTCAGTCGTTGTCAGTGAAATAGCCGATGCGTTATTGATCAGTATATCGATGCCTCCGAACTTGGCAATGGTCTGCTCCACCACACTTGCGATCTGATTTTCAAACCGAATGTCACAGGCCACTGCCAGTGCTTTACCCCCTGCTGCCTCGATCTCCGCTGCAGCAGAATAGATCGTTCCGCCGAGCTTCGGATTTTCTTCGGTGCTTTTTGCAGCAACCACAATATTCGCGCCGGCCTTCGCCAGTTTAAGTGCTATGGCTTTACCGATGCCACGAGTGGCTCCGGTGATCACGATGGTTTTTCCGGCAAACAACATGGCTTTGATTTAATATTCAGGAAGAATGGGTTTATTCTGCATGATCGCTTCGATGCGCTCCAACACCTCCGGCGTAAGCAACGACATCGCTTCGATCGCTTTCAGGTTCTCCGTCAACTGAGCAGCTTTAGTTGCACCCAGAATAGCGGTGGTCACGTTCGGATTCTTGATGCACCAGGCGATACTCAGAATGGGTGTGGTGGTACCCAACTCATTGGAAAGCTCAGTCAACTGCTTCACTTTCTCTACTGCATTGTCTTTCAGACAACGATCCCGCAACCATTCGAAGCCGGGCATAGCCAATCGACTGTCGGCCGGAATACCGTCATTGTATTTACCGCTCAACAAACCGGAAGCCAGCGGACTCCAAATGGTCGTTCCCAACCCAACGGTTTTATACACCATCTGAAACTCGTTCTCGATCTTATTCCGCTCGAAGAGATTGTATTGAGGTTGCTCCATAGCCGGACCGATCAAATGATGCTGTTGTGCCACGCGGTGTGCTTCCATGATCTCTACGCCGCTCCACTCACTGGTTCCCCAATACAGGATCTTACCCTGTTGGATCAACTGATGCATGGTCCACACCACCTCTTCGATCGGAACGTTTTTATCGGGACGATGGCAGAAATACAAATCCAGATAATCAACCTGCAAACGCTGCAAGGCTTCGTGACAAGCTTCCACCACATGCTTACGACTGAGTCCGCTCTGATTGGGCTTATTCTCTTTTCCTCTCCAGCCCCAGAATACTTTAGAAGAGACTGTATAGGAAGTACGATCCCAGTTCTTCTTCTTCAGCACGCGTCCCATCATCTTTTCACTCTCGCCCAGCGCATAGATCTCCGCATTATCGAAAAAATTGACACCATTATCATAGGCCATGCCCATCAGCTCATCCGCTACTGAATCATCGATCTGCTTGTGAAAACTGACCCAGCTGCCGAAAGACAATACACTTAATTGAAGGCCCGTGCGGCCCATGTAACGATATTCCATGTTGAATTGATATGAGACGTAAAGATACCGTAATTGCGGCTCGACCTAGAACGGCATACCACTATCATCTACCCGCATGGTACCGACTGTTTTTCGGAAGGTGATACGGGACAGATCCTGTGAAGCCTCCACCCCTTCTGCAGCATAGATCCGTTTACCCGGGGCTTTATAAGTAACAGGCTTATCGGTCGAAAACAGTTGCGTATTCTGATCCCACCACAACTGTTGCGTGAGCAGTGTATCGCCTTTGGTCGTGATCACGACCACACTATCCCGCAGAAAGACTCTATTCAGATTTTCGTAATAGATGCCATAACGACTGTCCAACCTGGATTCCAATTCCCGTGCAGCGTTGTAGAAATCGCAATGAAGTGTTTTGGGAAACTCCGCGTAGACCGTATCAGCCGATACGCGGTACATCTTGGGGGCTTTCAGCTTGGCGCGGAGAGAACCACCCTGACTCAGATAGCTTTCCATATCCGATGCCTCTTCTCTCAGTTGGATGTTTCGGGTCCAATCGGTCAACACCTGCTCATTGTTCTCGCAGGCAAACAAACCCAGGACAAAGATCCAGATGATGGTACGCATGAAGTATAGATCAATCGTAGCGGCGCTTGGCAAACCAAATGTCACTTAACGAGAAGCCCATGGAGAAACGGAAGAGGTTCTCGCGAAGCAGATTGGTGTCGTTGCCTCGGCGATTCATTTCAAAGGCCAGATTCAGGAAGGTCACCTGATTGGGGGCCTGACGGCTGATAGGGATCGGTAATCCCATTCCAAAGCTCAAACCTAATTGAGAGAGCGGGTTGCCCACCTTGATATAATCAGGACCGAAAACCATACCGAAACGATATGCGATGTTGCTGAAATAACTGCGCTTCGGAATCGGACTCCATTGTCCGCCTACACTCAATGTCCAATTGGTTCGAACCGAATCCTTCTGATCAAAAAAACGATAATCATCCCAACGAGTGGACGAGTAATCTGCACCCAGCATCCATCCGCCCTCTTTGTTGGGTGTTGCAAATTTCTGAAGCATGAAGCCAACCGTATAAGAGGCAGGAAGTTTCACTTTTCCTTTCACATCGCGCTGGTCCAGTACACTGTCGATTCGCAAATTACCGGCACTCTCATTGTATCGATACGTCTCCCGTACCCGATCCTGACGGGCATTCAGTGTAGCGCCAGGTCGGCCATAAGCACCGATAGCAAGCGCCATTTTTGATGACAACGGCAAACGATATTGAAATCCGGCTGTATAAACCAGGTTGCTGAAATTGGTCAATGTCTGATAATTCGCCTGCGCGTAGAGAACAGAATCATTGATCAATGAACGACGGCTGGTGAAATCTTTACGACCGAACAGATAACCGATCTGAAAACCTACACTGAGTTTTTCCTCCAACCCTTTTCGTTCGCGTTGAAAAATACTGAAGCCGGTTCCCCAATTGGCGAGATAGGAACCACCATCTCCCTGGAAAACAGTGACAGCACTGTCAATGTTGTTTCCGGAGATCGGATCGTACAGACGCTCACTGCGGAAGATGTTGTAGCTAACACGTGAAACGGGACGAATACCGAATGCCATTCCCCAGTTTTGGCGAAGTGGCATTCCCACTTGCACGTAAGAGAATATGGCATTGCTGGCTTGAAATTCGTTGTTAGTGCCGGGTTGAAACAAATTGCGACGATCTACATTCACCCCGAAATCTGCAACCGTACGTCCGGAAGCCATTGTCTTTTGCTTCTTTTCACGGAACGACTGGAAAGAGGCAAAAGAAGCCGGGTTACTGAAATTGACCGAAAAATTATCGATGTAAGCAGCAGAAAGTCCACCCATACCACGGGTAAAAATGTTGGTTTGGGGAACCAGGTCGCCGATACCATATCGGGAATAAGGAGAATTATCCTGTCCGTTCACCCCCATAAAGAGAGTTAATAGGCTGAATGTCAACAGTATATGTTGATACGAGTTAGTGGAGGTTGTGCGTGGCAATGGCATATAAACCCTTGAACAGAAAGTCGGGGTCGGCAAATATCTCGTTTTTCAAGTGGGACACCAAATAGGGTATATCACCCCCGGTTAAGACCGCGTTAAAGTTCCCGTAGCGTGCTCGGTACAGATCGATGAATCCGTCGATCTCTTTTGCCATCCCCAAAACGGAACCGGAGAGCATATTCGTCTCCGTATCATAACCCACCAGCGGTACATCTGCCTTGGGTTCGATCAAGGGCAGCAAAGCGGTCTGATGATGCATGGCCTTGAGTCGCATCGATAATCCTGCGGAAATACCACCTCCTAAAAAAGAATGTTCCGTGTTGATGAAATTGTAAGTGATGCAGGTACCCAACGCAATGATGAGATTATTTCGTCGTGGGAAGAAATGAACGGCAGCGGCACAAAGCGCCAAGCGATCGGCACCGATACTCTCGGGCTTCCCTACCGGCGTGGTGAAATTGATACGAGTCTGATGATTGAGCTGATGAAATTGCGTCCGCGTAGATAACAGATCGATCAACGCTACTTCGTGATCGATGACTGAAGAAAGAATGGATCGGTCGGGTTTCCATTGAGTCAATAACAAGTCGACTGAATCCGTTCTAGCATCTTCCAGCACCCGGATCTCTTTTAAGTCCTCTCCCTCGAACAGGGCTGCTTTCTGACGGGAATTACCAAAATCTAAGCAAAGCGTACGTAGCATAGAGAGCAAATTAAATCATTCGATCGAATGTCCGGGGAGGGGACGGAAATGTCCATTCAATCGGGCTCGTTCTTTCAACTCCTCCATCGTCTGCATCGTAGGCACCACCCTTCCTAAATGTCTTCTGATAAATTCCTGTCGCTGCTTCTCATTCATCAGTTCACGCAGCTGGTATTCTTCATCGAGCGATAATCCGATGTGGTGACCAACATCGAATGCTCGCAATTCATCATCCGGAAACGGAAACTTCTTTTCGATCTTCAACAATCCATGCAACTTTCGAACAACTGTCATTAACGGAGCAGGTAAACCGGGCTGATCGGTGGATTCCCGATCGTCCATATGCACAATGGCTCCCTGATATAGTTTATCCGGAACCGATTTAAGTACCTCCAACACCCGAAATGTTCCCAAACATTGTGTGCGAATATCGCCCCCCGATTCTCCCATCTGTCTGTCTCCATCAAACCCACTGCTTAGATCCATGATCTGCATCAACGCTCCTCGCTCCTGCAGCTTTCCGCTCATCATGGTGGGAATGCCAAACGGTTTTTGGTGACGAATACAGTCATTGATCAGCTGAATATATCGAGGCTCAAAAATGTGGAGATTCAACCCTTCATTGGGAAAAACAACAAGGCCCAGCGGGAAGATCGGCAGAAACTGTGTCATAGTGCTAGAACGGATCAGGAGCGATAAAGTTGGCGCAACCGCATATATTTCCAATGCGTATACAGAGCTGTCATCCAAGCACACTGAAAGCCGGCCGATCCGTCTAAGAATCCGAATCGAAACACATAGTAATTGATAAACGTGAAAGGCGGCGAAAGCAATCGCTTCCCAAGCGGCGACCGCTTGCCCTGCTCAAAATATTTTCGGGCATTCATCGTGGCATACTGGTCCATCTTTCGTCGATGATCGGACCAATCCCTTACGGTACGATGAAATAATTTGCCTGGTAATTTTTTTTGCACAACAGATGCCGGATAGATCAACTGCTCATGTACCGGCTCTGCATCCCATTTCACTTGCGTTCGATTGAACAAACGAACATGCTTATCCCTCCCCCACTCCCCGAAATGAAGCGGGGTATCACCGATGAAATTCAAAAAGGAGCAGGCATAAACAGTGGTCGTGGAAGAAGGATCGAAAACAGATAACGATTGCTTCAACTTTTCATCCGGCACCTCATCCGAATCCAGACTCAGGATCCAGTCATGTTTGGCCATTGCATTAGCCGTGTTCTTGGTAGGACCGAATCCTTTCCACTCCCCCTCGATGAGTCGAACCGGAAAGGTCCGAACAATGGCCTGCGTACCATCGGTACTGCCGGTATCGTACACGACGATATCGTCGGTCATTCCGATCAGACCGGAGAGCGTTCGGGCGATCTCTCTCGATCCATTTCGGCAGATCATGACAATGGAAAAAGGCGTAGGCATTCAACTGCGAATTTCCTGCTTTTTTATTCGATCGGGCGAATGAAAAAACAACAAAAGAAAAGGCGCCAAAAACACACCGTATTGTACCTCTAGACCGATATCTGTCACAAACGATAAAATTGTAGCCAATACCCAGGAGCGCCAGCGAAATGGATCAATCGATGTATAAAAAAAGAGCCAGATCATCAGTCCCGAAAAAGCAATGATCCCGATCCACCCCATCCCCACACCATACACGGCCCACTCATTCGCCGGATAGATACGATCAGCAGCTGAACGATTTGGATCGATCTTCTGATAAGCTGAATCCATCTTCGAGCGGATATCCCCGAAGCCCACTCCGTAAACCGAATGCTCATCGATCACATGTTTCGATGCCTGCAGCGACTGCATGCGAATGGCATCATTGCCGCCGGGCAAATACTTACCGGAAAACGTATACGACCACTCATATCGGATATAATCTACCCGCGCTCGGAACGTCGGTAGAATTTGATACATCAACAGCGGCAATGAGAACAATAGGATGAATACGGGTAATATCCATTTGCGCATGGAGGCGGTTGAGAAGATCCGAACGATCCAAAAAAATACCAGCAGGTAAAAACAAAGTAGTCCGATCCGCACAGCCAATACATGCA
>JBKCMR010000105.1:0-1086 GCA_046300055.1 Bacteroidota bacterium | reverse complement strand
GTTGGAAACCGAAGCAAAGGTTTACCGGGTTGCTCGATCTGAACATAGGATGAATCTGCATCTACCACATATCCAATTTTTCGGGCCTCGACCCCAAAACCATTCGAGATGGAAATAATTTCATCCGCCAAAGAAGGATCAACATAAATCTCCAACCGAGTACCCATATTGAATACTTGATACATCTCCTGATCATCTGCTCCGCTAGCTTGTTGAATGAGTTGAAATACCGGAGGCGGCTCGAACAGGTCATGCTTAATGATGCCTAATGGTTTAGGTAAATACTTCAAACATTTAGTCTGCCCCCCACCGCTGCAATGTATCAAGCCGTGTACGTGAGCAAAGTGATTATCGAGGATCGATTTTAGTACCGGAGCAAAAGTTCGAGTCGGACTCAGCAATAACTTACCGATCGTTGTATCCGGCATGCCGGGAGCCGGATCAGATAGTTTATAGGGACCTGAATAAACAACTGTCTCATCCATGGAAGACTCAAAGGTTTCCGGATAATAAGTTGCATAATCCTTACATAGCAGATCATGCCTGGCACTGGTAAGGCCGTTACTGGCTATTCCGCTATTATATGCCTGTTCATAGTTACAACTACCAAAACTGGAGAGACCTACGATCACATCGCCCGGACGGATCTGCTCATTGGTCACGATCCGGTCGGAAGGCCATCGAGCGGTCAATGTGCCGTTTACAGCGATAGTACGAACCAGATCGCCGACATCAGCAGTCTCTCCTCCCAAATATTCGATGTGGATCCCATGATCCTGCATGCGCTCGAAAAAAGAACGACTACCTTCAATGATTGCAGACAAAACTTCACCGGGTATACGGTGCTTATTGCGGTCTATGGTTGAAGAAAAGAGGAAACGGTCCGTGATACCCACACAAAGAAGGTCATCCAGATTCATGACAATGGCATCCTCTGCAATACCTTTCCAAACCGACATATCCCCTGTTTCTTTCCAATACAGGTAGGCAAGAATACTTTTGGTTCCGGCCCCATCCGCATGTGATACATTGACCCAACCTGGTTCCCCAGTCAGGTGATCGGGATAAACTTTACAAAAAGCATGC
>JBKCMR010000104.1:0-34532 GCA_046300055.1 Bacteroidota bacterium | reverse complement strand
GTTATAACCCAGACCGATATTCAGGAACCGACCCGAACGATTCCATCCACCAACTAGATCGAAATTATGTGCAACAGAGGGCGACAAATCAGGATTCCCGAACCGAGTGTTGTATGGATCAGAGAAATCAACGGTGGGATTCAATTCACCCAAACCCGGGCGACGGATCGCTTGCTTATAAGAAAGTGTCAGGTTGTATTTCTCATTCCAAGATCTGTTCAAGGTCACAAAAGGGAGCCAGTTTCCGTATTGATTCTCTCGGATCAACCCCTCTTTGATCAGTTTGAAACGGATCAGCGTATGCTCATATAGAATTCCCGCCAACAAACTGAAACGCTCCGTGAAAAGATGCTTAACAGAGGCGCGGTATTGCTGAATATTTTGACGGAAATCAAAATCCTGATCCAATGCTGGCAGATCAGCCAACTGACCTTCAGGCATTTTCAGGTATTGAGCAACCACATCTACCCAATTGAGCGATTGGTTATAGAAAACGCCGGCGGAGAGATATGTTTTCTTGGGCACTAACATTTTATCGTAATTCATCCGTGCGCTCCATCCCAATACCCGAGTATAATTATCTTGGTATTGAGTGGAATCCTGACCGGTTGGAGCTCCATTATTAAAAAGAAAATTCTGCTCGAAGCGTCGAAGATTCGAATTGTCGGATGCAGAAGTCTGTGCAATGATCCGAAGCGTTTCGCCTGGTCGAGGCCGCCAGGTATACGTGAAGGTTTGGGACAGCGATTGGTTGGCTCCCTGTGCACTGACTGCACGTCTACTGAACCGCCATTTGTCCCCCAACCGATTGATGTTGCTGAAATATGTACTGTTATTGTTATCGAATCGATTGTCGTTGTACTGCCACACCCAATTGATCGAATGCTTCTTTTTCCATTCATAATCCAGCGATAAACGCGCAGAGGGTCTTTTTGCCAGATTCACATACCCGGTTTGGGTATTGAACTGATTGGTTGAATCGGCATAGATGTTTTGTCGGTTTGAGTAGCCGTCGCCTGCGAAGCGATTTTCATTAAAACCGATATTGGCTTGAAGTGAGAGCTGGTCCTTTCGGTAGGTGAATTGTCCGCTGGCAGACCATTCTCCTCGGGTTCCGCCTGATATCGACACGCGTCCGGATTTACCCACACGCCCTTTACGGGTAACGATATTGATGACGGCTGATTCCTGTGCGAATTGAGGCGGCGGGTTGGTCATCACCTCAATTTTCTCAATGGAACTACCCGGCATCGACTCCAGCAGGTCTTGCAATTGTTGCATGTTCAATTCAACCGGCTTATCATCTATAAGGATCTTGGGTTCCTTGCCCCGTACTGTCAATTTACCGTCCGGGTCTTTATTTATCAGCGGAACCTGCGTCATCAGTTCCGAGGCATTGGCGCCGGCGGCTAATGGAGAATCACCTGCTAAAAAACTGATGTTCCCATCTTTTGATTGGATCAAAGTTCGGTCTGCCACGATCACTACTGCTTCCAGCTCGGCAGAACGACCCAAACCCAACCGGATCTCATCGAATGTATAAGAGCGACGCTCAACTCCGATCTCTATGCTATCAATGCGTTGAGAGCGATATCCGACAGCCGTGATCAATAACTGATATTTTCCGTCAGACAGTCCCTCGAAACTGAACACACCCGAAGAAGAGGTTTGTATGGTTTTTCGGGCCACCGAATCACCCTTTGAAAAAAGCTTGATGGTAGCGCCGGCAAGAGGCTTCTCGGTTGAATCACGTACAAGTCCCTGTACAACACCATCCTTCTCTTGAGCAAGGACAGCCTGTGCAAATAAAATTCCCACAAAAAAAAGGATCCTACGTACCCAGAGATTGTACACCATGATTGGACGTTCAAAATAACGATTACTCGCAGAGCATTTAAAATATTGTCACAATCAACTGTTAATCAATGCATTTATGAAGACTGACAGGTTGTCACCAAAGCCTGATTTTCAGTATATTTGCAGCTCGATACGCTCCCCATGCTTACCCTCGAAAAGACACATGATGAAGCCCGTCAAGGAGAAGCATTCGCTCCTTTTGCGGAAGACCCGAATCAATACAGCCGACATTTCTACATTGAAAGTTATGGTTGCCAAATGAATTTTGCCGACAGCGAAGTAGTGGCATCCATCCTTCAGGAAAAGGGATTTGGGGCCACGCGAGATGTAGAAAAGGCGAATCTGATCTTATTGAATACATGTTCGATTCGGGAGAAAGCTGAACAAACGGTACGCAAGCGGTTGACGGAGTTTAAAAAACTCAAAAAACAACAAAAAGGTTTATTGATCGGTGTATTGGGCTGTATGGCTGAGCGACTGAAATCAAAGCTACTGGAAGAAGAGAAATTAGTAGACCTCGTGGTGGGGCCCGATGCCTATCGTACGCTTCCCCAATTGATCGAGGAGGCTGGTACGGGTCAAAAAGCCGTGAATGTTTTATTAAGCCGGGATGAAACCTATGCAGACATCTCCCCTGTTCGGATCGACAGCAATGGGGTGAGTGCTTTTGTCAGCATCATGCGCGGATGTAATAACATGTGTTCCTTCTGTGTGGTTCCTTTCACACGGGGACGTGAACGGAGTCGGGATGATCGTTCCATTCTGAAGGAGTGCCAGGATCTGTTCGATCAGGGGTATCGGGAAGTAACGCTTCTCGGACAGAACGTTGATTCCTATCACTTCACACCGGAAACCGGTGGTGAGGCTGTAAATTTCGCTCAACTCCTCGAGCAAGTGGCACAGATCTCCCACTTACTCCGTGTACGTTTTTCAACGTCGCATCCAAAAGACATCACAGATGAGGTCTTGCACACCATGGCCCGTAATAAGAACATCTGCCGGTACATTCACCTGCCGGTACAAAGTGGTTCTACCCGCGTCTTGCAACTTATGAATCGCACTTATACCCGCGAATGGTACAAGGCAAAGGTGGAACGCATTTGGGAAATCCTGCCAGATTGTAGCATCACTTCGGATATCATTTCGGGTTTCTGCACAGAGACGGAAGAAGACCATCAAGAGACCTTGGACATCATGCGGTTCAGTCGATACGATTTCAGTTATATGTTCTTTTACAGTGAACGACCCGGGACGTTGGCGCAACGTCGTTATGCCGATGACATACCCGAATCCGTAAAAAAAGAACGATTACAGCAGATCGTTCATTTACAAAATGAATTATCACTGGCTAGCAATAAAAAAGACATTGAAAAAGTGTTTGAAGTACTGATTGAAGGGAACAGTAAACGTGACGAAAATGCTTGGATGGGAAGAAGCAGTCAAAACAAAGTCATCATATTTCCAAAAACGTTGGAAGGGCTACAGCCAGGCGATTATGTACATGTAAAAGTGGAACAATGTTCACAGGCCACCCTGCTGGGAAACATCGTTCCAACAATATAAATTATGGCCGATTTACAATCGATCAAAAATAGGTTCGGGATCATCGGTAATGCACCGGCGCTGAATTTTGCCCTGCAAGTGGCTGAACAAGTTTCGGCAACTGATCTAACAGTGCTCATCAATGGAGAAAGCGGTGTGGGTAAAGAAGTCTTCTCTCAGATCATTCATCACCTGTCGGCCCGCAAACACAATCCTTTCATTGCTGTGAACTGTGGCGCGATCCCGGAAGGAACCATCGATTCCGAGTTGTTCGGACACGAAAAAGGATCTTTCACCGGTGCGGTCGAATCGCGAAAAGGATACTTCGAGACGGTCAACGGTGGTACCATTTTCTTGGATGAAGTGGGTGAACTTCCCTTGGGAACACAAGCCCGTTTGCTGCGCGTGTTGGAAACCGGCGAATACATTCGGGTAGGTTCTTCCAAAGTACAGCGTACCGACGTGCGAGTCGTGGCCGCCACCAACCGCGATCTGTTGGAGCGAGTCCAAGAAGGCAAATCCAGGGAGGATCTTTATTACCGTTTGAATACCGTTCCCATCCGAGTACCGGCCTTGCGTGACCGAGCAGAAGATATTCACCTGCTCTTCCGAAAATTTGCGGCGGATTTCGCAAACAAATACAAGACCGCCTCGATCCAATTGGACGAAGAAGCACAGCGTGTGTTGAACGAATATACCTGGCCGGGTAATGTGCGCGAATTGAAAAATATAGCGGAGCAGATCTCCGTGCTGGCAAAGGACAAGCGAATCAGTGGGGCCACCCTGCAACAGTTCCTACCCCCGCTAACGGGTAATCGCATGCCCGTGCTGGCCTCCGCAGCCAGCAGCTCTTCTGAGTTTGCCAATGAACGGGAGATTTTATACAAGCTCTTCTTTGATATGAAAAAGGATGTCACGGAATTGAAACGATTGTTTTTGGATCTCATTCAAAATCCTGAAATAGCAGCTCAACATCCACAGTTCATCAATGAATTGCAGAATATGGAATGGAGCCCGGATACAACCGGTGCCGTCACCGTCAGCAGACCTACCGTACAAACGCCCTCGATGCCGGTCAATGTGCCTACTGCCTTGGATGCCCACGTGGAGGTAGAAGAGAGTTTGAATATTCTGGATAAAGAAAAAGAGTTGATCCTGAAGGCGCTGAAAAAACATAAAAGCAAACGGAAAGATGCGGCGGCAGACCTGGGCATCAGTGAGCGAACCCTGTATCGAAAACTCAAAGAATACAACATCGAAGAGTGAGAAATAAAATCATTCCCCTACTGCTGTTAACCGGACTCTTGTCGTTTCTATTAAGCGGCATTCCGGCCGGATGCGGCATTTATAAACTGAATGATGCCTCGGTACCGGACAGCATCAAAACCGTAAAGGTGAATTTCATTGAGAACCGAGCTAGTTATGTAAACCCGCAATTGAGTCCACGGCTGACCGATAAACTACGACAGAAGATCATCGGACAAACCCGTCTTACTCAAACCAATGCACAGGCCGACTGGGAGATCAGCGGCACCATCACACAATATGCTTTTTCCACTTCAGCCATCAGCGGACAACAAGTAGCAACAAACCGCTTAACGGTCGGACTGAACATCACGATCAACGACGTGAAAGCCAATAAAACAGACCGTTACGACATCAGCAGAAGCTTCGAATTCCGAAGTAACCTATCTTTCCAGCAGGCAGAAAATTCGTTAGGCGATGAAATGATCAGAACGCTGACCGACGAGATCTTCAACCGTATTTTCTCCAAATGGTAAATCAATACTGCGCATGGAAGCATTGATCAAACAATTTCAAAATGTATTGCCCTTGCCGGCTGAGCAGTTGGTAGAAAAGTTTCCCTATTGCGGCGCCTTGCAGGTTACTGCTGCGGTTGATGAAGAAACGCGAAAAAAACAAATCGCTTTGTACTTCCCAAATGCCCTCGGACAGATCCAATACCAAGCAATTCAGGGGGCGGAATCGACCATTAACAATGAACCACTGGTCTTTGAACCCTACTACACCATCGATTATTTCGCCTCCCAAGGGGTGAAGCCCCCCTCCTTGGAAAATACTGCTGACCGGTTCGGGCAGCAACTAAAGAGCTTTACAGACTGGCTGAAAGTCATGAAACGCCTGCCACTGGCAGAAGTGACCCGGCAGATTCCGGTTGAAAAGGAAAAACAGGTCGCCGAGCTGGCACATCACTCCTTGGACGAGAAGCAAGTATGGACAGAGGCCATGGCCGAGGTCTGGATCAAACAGGGCGAACGTCAAAAGGCCATTCGGATCTATGAGAAATTGAGTTTGCTCGATCCCGCTAAAAGCGCTTATTTTGCGGCCAAGATCGACTTGTTAAAAACAGCATCATGACCTTACTCTTTGTTATTCTGATCATCCTGGCTTCTGTCATCCTGGGCCTCATCGTACTGATCCAAAATCCAAAAGGTGGCGGATTATCCGGTAATATCGCCGGGTTCAGTAACCAGTTCATGGGCGTGAAACAGACCACTGACGTGCTCGAAAAAGGAACCTGGATCTTTGGCGGACTGATCGCCGTACTCTGTATCGTTTCTGTGGTATTCATGCCTAAGAACGTCAGCACAGGCGTAGAAGATCGTCTGAACCAGGCTACCGGTACAGGAATCCCTGCACCAAAGCCTGCTACCCAGCCAGCCACGCAGCCACCTGCTGCCGTGCCTGCACCTACCCCTGCTACACCCGCTCCAGGTGGTAAATAATTTTAACTTCAATCACCTCCTTTAACCCCGACTAGTCGGGGTTTTTCATTTAAATTGAATCATGCGCCTTCGAATCTGGATAGCCATCCTTATTTTCTTTATTCTGATTGTCATTTTTGTGCTGTTTCGCCCTCAAACGATCAATAAAAAAGCAGAACGGATCTTCATCAAAGACACATTGGAGGTCGCTGAATTCTGTGACCTGCTCCAGGAAAAAAACATCCTTAACAACTCATTCGACTTTCGGAGTGCCGCGGCCTTGACGGGTTTGAAACAAATCAAACCCGGATCTTATCGAATTCAACCAAATGAGAATCTTGTTCAATTGATCAGGCGATTTCACGGCAGCCGGCAAACACCCCTTAATCTGATCATTGGCAACGAGCGTGTCCGCATCCGCACGATCGAGCAGTTTGCTGCTAAAATGCATCGATTCAATTATACACTGGCTGATTCCGCACAATGGTCAACTTTTCTGCAGGCCGATGACTCCCTGCGTGACCTCGGGCTTAATCATTTTAATGTATTGACTCGCATGATGCCACTCTCCTATGAGATCTACTGGACCGAGTCCCCCCGACAGGTATTACAAGTCCTCAATAGAAGCTGGGATCGTTTTTGGGATACGACAAAAAAACAAAAGGCCAAACAGATCGGACTAGACCCTACAGAGGTTAGCATATTAGCCTCGATCGTAGAGGAAGAAACACAGCATGCCCCGGACCGGGGGCTGATCGCGAGCACCTACCTCAATCGACTCCGTGTCGGCATGCGGCTGCAAGCAGACCCTACGGCTAAATATGCTTCCGGTGATCTAAGCGCCAAACGGGTTACAGGTGTACACCTTAGCCATCAATCGCCCTACAATACCTATTTGGTGAGTGGTTTGCCACCCGGACCGATCTGCTTACCCTCCATTGCTTCATTGGAAGCCGTACTGAATGCACCTAAAACCGATTACCTATATTTTGTTGCCAGTCACCGATTTGACGGCACCTCCGTTTTCGCCAAAGACTATTCCGAACACCTTAAAAATGCCAAGCGCTATCAAGATGAATTGACGCGCCGAAACATCCGATAACGTGCATGAACATCTTTCAGACCTTTACACACCGTCTCTATCAGAGTAAACCCATTCAGGGTATACTGCATTGGAGTAAAGTGCATTCCCTTCCGGGTTTCCAAAGTATTCCGATTTACGACGTGGTCGAATTCTTTTTCGGACAAGTGAAAGCCATCGGCATGACCGAGCGCGCATCAGCTATTGCCTTCAATTTCGTAATGGCCATCCCACCCGCAATCATCTTTCTGTTCACACTCATTCCGTTCTTCCCGATCACTCAATCCTTCCAAGAAGAATTATACAGTCTGATACGCGATGTGATCCCGGGCGAAAAAGACAATTCAGTACTCATTGGATTTTTGAGTGATTTTATCAACCGTCCGCGCAGCGGTTTACTATCGATCGGCGTCCTGCTCTCATTGTTTTTCTCCTCCAATGCCATGATGGGCATCATGCGATCCTTCGACCAGAACTATGCCGGATTCACCAAACGAAAAGGATGGCAAAATCGTTCCGTCGCCCTCAAGATCACCATGCTATTGTATCTGTTTGTGATCGGCTCTGTACTCTTGCTCGTTGCGCGCGAAGCCGTCTTACGCTGGCTGGGAATCACGGATAGCACCCTGATTCGATTGATCGATAATTTTCGTTGGATCGTGATCGTGCTACTTTATTTCTTGTGCATTTCGATCATCTACAAATATGCGCCTTCCGTCCAAAAAAAATGGAGATTGGTCAACCCCGGATCGATTCTAGCAACCGGGCTGATGATATTGATGACACTTGCCTTTTCTTGGTGGGTCGCTCAATTCGCAAACTACAATCAACTCTATGGATCGATCAGTACGGTACTGATCATCATGATCCTGATCTTTGTGAATTCACTTTTTCTGCTGATCGGATTTGAACTGAATGTCAGCATCCAATCACTATTGCAACGAGCGGAGGAAAGAAAGGCAGAGATGATCGATTCGGCTTAATCCGAATCGTTATTGACAGACCAGGTGTTCCAAATGTTTTGTTTGAACGCTGAATCCAGATCTTGACGGTCATAATGACCGGCCTGCTCCTTTTGTCGGTATGCTTCGTATAAGGTTACTGCACAGGCCACACTGATATTGAGCGACTGAATGATCCCTACCTGCGGAATCAGAAAATTTCCATCTGCCAGCGCCCGAATTTCATCACTCACGCCACTATGCTCATTTCCGAAAACAAGGGCTGTAGGTCGGGTTAGATCGATTTTATATAACCCGACAGAGGATTCACCCAAATGTGTGGTTAGAATACGCTCATATCGACGTTTGATCTCCGAGAAACAAGCCTCGGCATCATCGAATTGGTGTACCGTAAGCCACTTGGCAGCACTGGATGAGCTTCTGGCCCCGAACTTTTTGTGACGGGGGATTTTGGTATTCAGTATAAAGATCTCCTGCACCCCCACGGCATCGCAGGTACGCATCACAGCCGAAATGTTATGGGGGTCGAATACGTTTTCGAGCACCACGGTCAGGTCGGCTTGTCGTTTGGCAAGTACACGGGTCAACTTTTCATGCCGAGCAGGTGTCATGTTGCGAAAATATCGATTCATAACGGATTGGCTTCGCCGCATCAAACCTTCGGGGGGATGTAAATAAAAAAGCCCCTGGATGACCAGGAGCCTTCGTCGGGACGACTAGATTCGAACTAGCGACCCCTTGCACCCCATGCAAGTGCGCTACCGGGCTGCGCTACGTCCCGAACTAGAAAAGGGGTGGCAAATGTAGGCAGAAAACCTCAATTTCCCATTACCAACGAGGTTGCTTATCTTCGCTCTTTAGTGAAACTCCTCATTAAAAATGCCCGGATCATTGAACCGGGAAATCCCCTGAATGGTCAACGAATGGACCTCCTGGTCCACAACGGCCGAATCGACCAAATTGCCCCTTCCCTTTCCTTAACAGCCGACAAGATCATAGAAGCCGATGACCTGCACATCTCTCCAGGTTGGGTAGATATTTTCGCACACTTCGGTGAACCGGGATACGAAGAAAAAGAAACGATCGAGTCCGGCTCCAAAGCTGCATTGGCCGGTGGATACACCGATGTTTTTCTGGTGCCCAATAATACGCCGGTAACAGATGATAAATCTGGTGTAGAATACCTCAAACAATCCGCTCGCAACAACCCGGTACAAATACATCCGATCGGAGCAATCACAAAGTCTACTGAGGGTAAAGAACTAGCCGAGCTATATGATATGCATCGTTCCGGTGCCGTAGCGTTCAGTGATGGAACAAAAAGCATTCAAGCTGCCGGTCTGCTATTGAAAGCGCTACAGTATGTTAAGGCCATACAAGCCCCGATCATACAACTGCCTGACGATCGCAGCATTCAGCCACAAGGCTTAATGCACGAGGGAATCACCTCCACACAGATCGGTCTGCCCGGCCGACCCGACATCAGTGAATCGATTCAAGCCAACCGCGATATCGTACTCAACAAATACACGGATTCGAACCTCCACTTAACAGGCATCAGCAGCGCGGCAACGGTCGATTGCATCCGGAATGGGAAAAAAGAACAAGCCGGACTTACTTGTTCAGTCACGGCCCATCACCTGATGTTCTCGGAGGAAGACATGATGGGCTACAATACACTCCTGAAATCAAATCCTCCCTTTCGAACACAATCGGATCGGCAAGCACTCATACATGCTATTCACGATGGAGTCATTGATTGCCTCGCGTCGCATCATTTCCCGCACGAACCCGACCGAAAAGTTTGCGAGTTCGAACAAGCTTCCAATGGCATGCTCGGTCTGGAAACAACTTTTGCGATCGCTCGAACGGCCATGCCCGATCTTCCGTTAGATAAGATCATAGCCTTGATGGCCTGTAACCCCAGAAAGATTTTCGCCTTACCAAATGCTACTATCGCCAGCGGTGAGATCGCTTGTCTCACTCTTTTCGATCCAAATCGTGAATGGTTGGTAGAAGAATCAAGTTTACGATCCCGATCGAAAAACTCTCCCGTACTGGGTAAGGTTCTAAAGGGCAAAGCCATCGGAACGGTTTTACATGGAAACTTTCAAACAGCTTAACGTGTTAAATGTACTTCGCAAGCCTGTTGGTAAAGGCCTATTGACAGCTTTGCTGATGATAGGCATGGGCCTATGGATCAAAGAATCAGACAGTCAGAATGAGGCTTGGTCTCGGTATGTGATGTATGTGCTTTATGCAGCTGGTATCAGCTGGACCCTTTGGACAGCTAAAAAAAATCCGTCGAATGCAGGCAGTTTCGGCAGTTTGTTCCAACAGGGCTTTCGTCATTTTGTGGTGACGGCCTTGATCATGGTTGCTTTTACGTTGTATCTCTTGTGGAGTCATCCCGAATATGCCCAAGAGGAAGCCAAGCATCAACGCACCTTGCTGATCGAAACCAAAAAATACACGCCCGATCAGGTTGAAGAGCTGGTAAAAGAGGCCGAGAAACAATACCCGGTCCGATATATATCCGCCACGGTTTTCGGATATTTGTTCATGGGCGCTGTATTCGCTGCCGCCGGCAGTGTTGTCTTAGCCCGTAAGAATTGACCACATGGACATTAGCATAGCCATTCCCCTCTTCAATGAAGCCGAGTCGCTGCCGGAACTGACCGGTTGGATCGAGCGCGTGATGCAGGAACATGGACTATCCTATGAAGTGATCTTTGTGGATGACGGCAGCAGCGATGATTCTTGGTTGGTGATCCAGGCCCTGCGCGCAAAGAATAATAATATCAAAGGCATCAAATTCCAGCGCAATTACGGGAAGTCAGCCGGCCTATATGAGGCGTTCAAGGCCGCCATCGGACAAGTGGTAATCACGATGGATGCTGATCTGCAAGACAGTCCGGATGAGATCCCCGCCCTGCGCCAAATGATCCTGGAAGAAGGATACGACCTGGTCAGCGGATGGAAGAAGAAACGATACGACAACGCCCTCACAAAGAACATCCCCTCCAAATTTTTCAATGCCGTTACCCGTTCGATGTCAGGCATCAAACTGCATGACTTCAATTGCGGACTCAAAGCCTACCGACTGCAAGTTGTTAAGGGCATCGAAGTATACGGTGAGATGCATCGTTATATCCCCGTACTGGCAAAATGGGCCGGATTCAGAAAGATCGGGGAAAAGGTTGTGGAGCACCGAGCCCGCAAGTATGGTGTATCCAAATTCGGATGGAACCGATTTGTGAACGGTTTCCTGGATCTACTTTCCATTTCATTTGTCGGAAAATTCTCCAAACGCCCCATGCACTTTTTCGGACTATGGGGTAGCTTATGTTTTCTCGCCGGATTCGGCATGGCGGTTTATTTACTTGCTTCCAAGATCATCGACCCGGCTTTTTCCATCACCAATCGGCCGGCTTTTTACCTCTCACTAACCTCCGTTGTTTTAGGAATGCAACTTTTTCTGGCAGGATATATTGGGGAACTGATCGCACGTAATTCGTCTACCCGGAATCAGTATTTGCTGGAAACGAAAATCGGACTCTGATGAAACGGGTGATGATCATCGGGCCCGCCCATCCACTGCGTGGCGGTTTAGCTACATTCAATCATCGACTTGCTCAAGCTTTTCAAGAAACCGGTTGGCAGGCATCGTTGGTCTCCTTTTCGCTACAATACCCTTCCTTTCTTTTTCCCGGCACTACACAGTATTCAAGCGATCCGGCGCCAACAGGCATCACCATCCATACCTGGATAAATTCAGTGAACCCTATCAACTGGTTCAGGGTCGGCAACAAGATCAGGAAGATAAAACCCGATCTTATCATCGTACGGTTCTGGCTTCCATTCATGGGGCCTGCGCTGGGTACCATTCTTCGGATCGTCAGAAGGAATCAACATACGCGTATTGTCTGTATCGCCGATAATGTGATCCCGCATGAATCAAGACCCGGTGACAGACCCTTTACCCAATACTTTGTGAAATCCTGCGATGCGTTTTTGACCATGAGCGAAAAAGTTAAAAACGACTTGAATTCTTTCCGTTCCGATCAAGATGTACAACTCGCAACACATCCGCTGTATGATACATTTGGCGAGATCATTGACGCTGGAACCGCCCGAAACAAATTAGGGATCCCAGCAACTGAAAAATTGATCCTGTTTTTTGGATTTATCAGACGATACAAGGGATTGGATCTGTTGCTGGAAGCTATGGCCGATCCTCGCCTCCGCAATAGTGATATTCGGTTGGTGGTTGCCGGAGAGTTTTACGAGGACCGTTCCACCTATGATCAATTGATCGAGCAATTGAACATCAGAGATCGACTGATCTTACGCACTGATTTCATTCCGGATTCACAGGTACGTGATTATTTGTGCGCAGCAGATTTTGTGATCCAGCCCTACCGAAATGCTACACAAAGCGGTGTCACACCCCTCGCCTATCATTTCGAAAAACCCATGTTGGTGACCCGTGTGGGCGGACTGCCGGATCTGGTTCCGGATGAAAAATGCGGATTGGTTTGTGAACCCGAACCCACTTCGATCGCTGATGGGATCCTAAAACTTTATTCAATGGGAGCGGATCATTTCCTGCCGCACATCAAAACGCTCAAAAAAGAATTAGGGTGGAACCGTTTCGTAGAAAAATTGATTGATTTAGCAAATGGCATACAGAAGTAAAGCCCCTTTACGGATCGGTTTGGCCGGTGGTGGTACGGATGTGAGTCCGTATAGCGACCTCTACGGCGGAGCCATCCTGAACGTCACCATATCCCTCTACGCGCGCGCCACGTTGGAATGGACTGATTCCCCAACTATTGAGATCATGGCTTTAGACCGAGGAGAATCTGTTTCGCATCCCCTTTGCCCGTCTTTACCCATCGATGGACAGCTGGACTTGGTGAAGGGCGTTTACAACCGACTGAACAGAGAAGGAAAACTACCTGCGAGCGGCATACGGATCAGTACGCAGGTAGATGCGCCTGCAGGCTCCGGATTGGGCACCTCGTCGACCTTGATGGTAGCGATACTGGGCGCCTTTGCAGAGGCCTGCAAACTTCCTTACGGCGAATATGACCTAGCGCACTTAGCCTACGAGATCGAACGAAAAGATCTTGGACTTGCCGGCGGAAAACAAGACCAATATGCCGCCACATTCGGTGGAGTGAATTTTATGGAGTTTTATGGCGATGATAAAGTGATCGTAAACCCCCTAAGGGTGAAGCCTGAATACCTGGATGAACTGGAAAATAATCTATTGCTGTACTATTCCTCAACTAGCCGCGATTCGGCCAAGATCATTGAGGTTCAACAAAAAAATGTACAGGATAAGAATGCCCGTTCGATCGAAGCCATGCACCAATTGAAAGAGCAGGCACAGCAGATGAAGGAGGCGCTGTTGCGTGGACGACTTGATACGATCGGCGAGATCCTGGATTATGGATTTCAACAGAAGAAAAAAATGGCCGAGGGCATAAGCAATTCCTGGCTCGAAGAGATCTATGACACGGCGCGAAAAGCCGGTGCCAGTGGCGGCAAGATCTCGGGGGCCGGAGGGGGTGGATTCATGATCTTTTATTGCCCCGGTAATACCCGCCATCAAGTGGCCGAGTCACTCACAAAACTGGGCGGTTCCGTACAGCCCTACCAATTCACGCTGAGCGGCATCCGGTCATGGAGCACTTAAGATTCTACCGCTATCTTTGAGAGATGGAAAAGATCAGATCCATTCTAGCGGCATCGATCGATGTCAAACAACAGATCCTGGCAGATACGGAGCTACTGAACAACATTGCTGCCAGTGCACAACAGATCACAAAGGCTTTTCAACAAAAAAACCGAATCTACCTCTGTGGCAATGGAGGGAGTGCCGCGGATGCACAACATCTGGCAGCTGAATTCTCCGGCCGGTTTTATACCGACCGCAAGGCACTTCCAGCAGAAGCGTTACATGTGAATACTTCCTACCTGACCGCTGTTGCCAATGACTACAGCTATGATGTTGTTTATGCTCGGCTGATCGAAGGGATCTCAAATCCGGGCGATATCCTGATCGGGTTATCTACTTCGGGTAATTCTGCGAATGTGGTAAAAGCCTTTGAAACAGCCCGTACAATGGGCGTCATTACCATCGGATTCACCGGTAAAGACGGCGGAAAGATGAGAGATCTATCGAATCTCTGGATCGGTGTTCCAAGCCAGGATACCCCGAGAATTCAAGAAGCGCATATCACCATCGGGCACATCATCTGCCAATTGGTCGAGGAGGCCTATTTCCAATCGAACGAGCCGACTTCATGATACGAGAGGCGATCGTATTGGCTGGCGGACTAGGCACGCGCCTACGATCTTCCGTACCGGATCTACCCAAATGTCTGGCGCCGGTTGCCGAAAGGCCATTCCTTTTTTCTGTCATCAATTATTGGCGATCGCAGGGCATCGAACGATTTGTATTCTCTCTAGGATATAAAAAAGAGATGATAGAGGCCTATTTAGAGAATCAATTTCCGACACTGGCCTACGAACTCGTGACGGAAGATGAACCACTCGGTACAGGAGGTGCGATACATGCCTCTTTACAAGCCTGCAAACAACAACAAGTGCTGGTGCTGAATGGTGATACACTATTCAAGGGCGATTTGCACGCCGCTGCCCGATTACACCACGAACAAATGGCTGCCTGCACCTTGTTATTGAAAGAGATGCAACACTTCGATCGGTATGGGGTGGTTTGTACAGATGAGACGGGAAAGGTTACTGAATTCCAAGAAAAGAAACCTGTCCTATCCGGTAACATCAATGCCGGTGTGTATTTGATCGATCGACATAAATTCTTGGAGGAGGAGTGGCCCCAGAAATTTTCATTCGAAAAAGACTACCTGGAAAAATGGGTGGGACAACGAAAATTCATCGGCCTTTCACAGTACGGATATTTTAGAGACATCGGCATACCCGAAGACCATCAACTGGCCGACCATGAATTACGGTCATTGCCATTGGATCCGGATAAGATCGATCAATCGTGGACCTTGTTTCTCGATCGCGATGGGGTGATCAACCAAGAAAAGCATCAGGATTATATCCGTTCAATAACCGAATTTAAATTCTTAGCGGATGTTCCTCAAGCGATCACCCGACTGAGTCAGCGAGTGGGACGGATCATTGTCGTCACCAATCAACGCGGTGTAGGTAAGGGATATATGACCGAAGCCGATCTGAGGGACGTGAACCAGTATATGACCGAAAAAATAGCTGCAGCCGGAGGACGGGTCGACCGTATTTATTATTGTACCAGTGTCGACAACTTACATCCCGATAGAAAGCCCAATCCGGGAATGGGCTATCGGGCCCGTCAGGAGTTTCCGGAGGTCGACCCCGAAAAAACGATCATGGTTGGAAATAAACATAGCGATATGCTTTTTGCCCGAAATGCCGGCTTCTATGCCTGTTACTTGGCCACCACGAATCCAGAATTCAATTTTCCACATCCGGATATTGATATACGTTTTGACTCTTTATCTGAACTGGCTGATTGGATCTTAGGGTGAAATATTGACAAAGCTTTCACGAAGTCGGATACATAGCCAGCAAAAATGATCCGTTAGAAACATTATTTTCGAAACAATGATACGCCCCCTCCTACTTATTCTCTCGCTGTGTTGTTTGATCTCAATAAATGGGATCGGACAGCTCAACTTGATCAAACAATCCGATCAGAAAAAATTACAAGAGAAACAAGACACGTTAATAAAATTATCCTTTCAATTAAATAAGGATAGCATGCAGGTAACACGGATGAAAGCAGACAGCCAATTCACCCGTGTACTGGTCCGGACCTTGCAGATCCCCCACTCCTTTCAGTTTCCTTTTGATTCGCTCCTGGGCATTTCCAAACTATATGCGCCGGATAGCAGTTTTAGAATCTTCAGCTGGAATCTTTCCTATGACGATTACTATCACCGGCAACGCGGCACCATTCAAATCCGGACCAAAGACGGGAGCTTAAAGATGTATCCCTTACGCGACGTATCGGAATTTGTTGATAATCCGATTGACTCGGTACGCGACCGAATGAATTGGATCGGCGCCTATTACTACAATATGATCCGTACGCAACATGCCGGAAAAAATTATTATACGCTATTTGGTTTCGATCCGAACGGTCCGATGAGCAGCGTCAAATGGATCGATGTACTACACTTCAATCCTAAGGGCGAACCGGTTTTTGGCGGTCCATTCTTTAGCTATGAAGAGGACTCCATCCCCCAAAAAACACAATATCGATTTCAAATAGAGTTCAAGAAAGATGCTCAAGTTCTTGTCAACTATATCAAAAATCTGGACATGATCCTGGTGGATCACCTGATCTCGGAAAACAACGATCCGGATAATAAATGGACCTATATACCGGACGGAGATCAGGAAGGATTTGTTTGGAAAAAGGGAAAGTGGGTGCACATAGATAAAGTCTTTACTCTGAAACTCAAGGAGGGAGAAGCACCCAGGGAGGTTCCCATACTGGATCAGAAATCCAATCAAAAAATAGGTAACCAATAACAATTTTTTACGTTTCGGCAATTTTCATATCAGCTATTAAATGCGATTATCGGGTTATTATTCCCGTTGATCACCTATCTCTATTTAACCCGTATACTGGGACCGGAAAGACTGGGAGCCGTTCAATTTGTTGATTACACGATGGGGCTTATCTATAGCATTGCCACCATCGGTATACCAGCGTATGGCATGTACCGAATTGCACAATTACAATCATTAGGCATTGACTCCCGAAAGCTATACCGGTCGTTGACCGGCTGGAGTATCGTACTCAGCTTACTGGGTTATGGATTATTTTTTCTTTTGACCAAAGATCATAGTGGCTGGTTTTTCATACACGAAGTCATTCCCATCGGTGCCCTTTTCATATTTGCCAATAGCCTTTCTGCCGAATGGTATCTTCAAGGGAAAGAACGTTTTGATATCCCGGCTATTCGAAACCTGGCTCTACGCTTATTGGGTCTGATCGCCATTATAGCGCTGATCAAATCCCCGTCGGACTATAAAATATATTACTGGATCATCACGATCACCATTTGTCTTTCCGCTTTGGTCAACACGCTATGGATACGTAATGATATCTTAAAACATCCACTCAAAGAAACAAACGAATCATTTAAATGGAAAGAACTATTTCTATTTTATATAGGCACTGTCTTTATTAGTTGCACAGACTTTCTGGATGTCACCCTCTTGGGTATTATGAGCAGCGAGGAGCAGATCGGACTATACGGCAATGCGGCTAAATTGATTCGGCTCTCCTTATTGTTACCCATGGCATTGAACCTGGTTGTTTCTCCCAAGTTTTCCGGCCATCACGCAAAAGGGAATTCAATGTTTGCCACTGCGCTGCTTGATCGATCGATCAGCTGGATAACCTATTTGGCAATCCCGATCTCCGTTCTTTATCTGTTGTATGCCAAGGAACTGGTTTGGGTATTTTCCGGATCTGCTTTTACAGGTTCCATTCAGGCCATTCGATGGATGTCGGGAATCCCCCTATTCATTAGCATGTCGAACCTGCTTATCTATTATGGATTAAGCGAAACAAATACCAAAAACAAAAGAAGTATTGCCATTGGCGTAGGCACCGGTATCACCATCAGTATCGGCTTAAATTACTGGCTGATTCCGCTGTTCGGAGCTATCGGGGCAGCCATGAATTCGCTGCTGATCGAATTTGGCTTTATGCTATTTTTTCTATTGCTCTTAAAACCGTCGATCGACTGGAAAACTCAACTCAAAACTTGCATGACCTGTCTAGCGTTCATACCCATCTACATCATCCTGGACGGAATGGAGTTAAGCAACCTTGTTAGATTGCTCCTCGGTGGATGTACATCCGGAGTGATTTATTTGTTCATCCAACATAAAATCTGGAATCACCCGTATATAACTGAGATTTCAAAAAATCAGTAGGATTTACTCATCCAATTTCAAGACCGCCAGAAAGGCTTCCTGAGGCACTTCTACGTTCCCGATCTGTCGCATCCGCTTTTTACCCTCTTTTTGTTTCTCTAGAAGTTTCCGTTTACGGCTGATATCACCTCCATAACATTTGGCGGTCACATCCTTGCGGAGCGCAGAGATATTCTCTCGAGCCACTATTTTGGCACCAATGGCTGCCTGGATAGCAATCTGAAATTGCTGGCGTGGCAACAACTCTTTGAGTTTTTCACAGAGTTTCCGGCCAAAATCTTGTGCCCTACTGCGGTGGATCAACGCTGAAAGCGCATCCACCTTGTCAGCGTTCAGCAGAATATCCATTTTGCAGATATCACTGTCGCGGTACCCGATCGGATGATAATCGAAAGATGCATACCCACGGGTCTGGGACTTCAGCTTATCATAAAAATCAAAAACGATCTCTGTCAACGGCATCTCAAAAATGAGCTCAACTCGGGTCTGTGTCAGATAGCTCTGATTAATCAAAATCCCTCGTTTGCCCAGGCAAAGAGTCATGATGTTACCGATGTATTCGGGCTTAGATATGATCTGTGCCTTGATAAAGGGCTCCTCGATTCGCTCAGTCTTGACCGGGTCGGGAAATTCCGTCGGATTGTTCACGATCACTTTTTCCCCCTTGGTCGTGTAGGCAAAGAAGCTCACGTTGGGAACCGTTGTGATCACGGTCTGATTAAACTCGCGTTCCAGCCGCTCCTGAATGATCTCCATGTGCAGCATTCCCAAGAAACCGCACCGAAAACCGAACCCGAGGGCCTGAGAGGTTTCCAATTCGAACGTAAGAGAGGCATCATTCAACTGGAGTTTATCCATGCAATCCCGTAACTCTTCAAATTCATCGGTATTGACCGGAAAAATACCTGCAAAAACCATTGGCTTAACTTCTTCAAAACCCTTGATCATCTCGGGGGTCGGATTGGAAGCAAGCGTAATCGTATCACCCACTTTCACCTCCTTGGCATTCTTGATTCCGGTGATGATATAGCCTACGTCGCCGGCATGCACCGCCTCTTTTTCCGTGAGTTTTAATTTAAGTATCCCGATCTCTGCGGCCTCATACTCCTGACCGGTACTTACGAATTTTACCTTATCCCCCTTTCGGATCGAACCGTTCAGGATACGGTAATAAACGATAATACCTCTGAATGAATTGAAAACAGAATCAAAGATCAGGGCTTGCAAGGGCACCTCTGGCTTGCCCGTTGGTGACGGAATACGCTCCACAATCCCCTCCAGGATCTTATCCACCCCGAGCCCGGTACGGGCACTGGCATGCAGGATCTCTTCCCGCTTGCAGCCGATCAGATCGACAATTTGATCTTCTACCTCTTCCACCATGGCACCGTCCATATCGATCTTATTGATGACGGGAATAATCTCTAAATTATTATCAATTGCCAGGTATAAATTACTGATTGTCTGGGCTTGAATCCCTTGCGTAGCATCCACCAGAAGTAAACAACCCTCACAGGCCGCCAATGCGCGGCTGACCTCATAACTGAAGTCGACGTGACCAGGCGTATCGATCAGGTTCAGGGTATAATCTGTACCGTCTTTATGCCGATAGTTGATCTGGATCGCGTGGCTTTTGATGGTAATGCCTTTCTCTCGTTCGAGGTCCATATCGTCCAACACCTGGTCCATCATTTCCCGCTCAGTGATGGTATTAGTCGATTGAAGCAGCCTGTCCGCCAGAGTGGATTTACCGTGGTCGATATGGGCGATAATACAAAAGTTCCTGATCTGCTTCATGGATAAGAGGCCATTTTGGCCGTGCAAAGGTACGGATTGACGGGGGGATGGTCAAGCAATTTACTCGGATCGCTTGACTTCATTCCAAAGGGAATCCAGTTCCACCAATCCCATCGTATGCCACTCCAAGCCCCGTTGAGCCGCCAGCACTTCAACCGCCTGAAACCGACGGATGAACTTCTGGTTCGTTCGGCTGAGTGCAGATTCTGGGTCAACATTGATAAAGCGGGCATAATTGATCCAGGCAAACAATAAATCGCCAAATTCAGCTTCTTTCTCCTCAGGGCTCCCCTGTTCAATCGCTTGATTGAGTTCAGCCTCCTCCTCACGGACTTTTTCCAATACCTGTCCGGCATGGTCCCAATCGAACCCAACCTGGCGGGCTTTTTCCTGCAACCGAACGGCCTTGACCAGCGCCGGAAGCGAAGCCGGGACACCCTCCAACACGGAGCGTTTCCCTTCCGACAATTTGATCTGCTCCCAATTTCGCTTCACATCCTGTTCATCCTTTACCTCAACGTCGCCATATATATGAGGATGTCGCTTAATCAACTTATCGCATATCCCATCGAGCACTTCCGTCATCGTAAAGAGCCCCTTTTCGGAGGCAATCTTTCCATAAAAAACAAGGTGCAACATAAGATCTCCAAGCTCCTCCCGAATGTCTTCCCAGTTGCCACTTGTAATGGCATCGGCAAGTTCATAAGTCTCCTCTAGCGTAAGCGTTCGTAAACTGTCTATGGTTTGTTTCTTATCCCATGGACATTTCTCCCGAAGCTCATCCATGATCTTCAATAAACGAGCAAATGCTATAATTGGTGTTTCCGAACGAGTAGATGATTGCATGCTATAAAAGTAAAAATGATGAGGTAGATTTGGGGTATGGGTTATCAACATTCAAAATTTTGGTTTGGTCTGACACTTGCCATGTTTATCCTACCGGCACAGGCACAATACTATTATAACGACTTGATCGCACTAAAGCAATGGGAACGCAAGGTTCAAACCTATCGAAAGGAACAGGTAATTCTGATCCAGGAGACAGCCATATTACCCACAGGCGAGAAACAAACTGATTACAAACAATCCTGCACACTATCGCGTGGTGGCGACACATTGAATAAAATCAGATCAACAAGCGAATTCGATATAAAAACTACCTACGTTTTCAATCCAGCTGGCGCCCTGGAATCTGAAACTGAGATACAACCGGGCATGTATACTCAAATTGCCTATAAAAGAGATGAAAAAGGAAATGTCGTCCGGATCGAGAACACGCACCAAGATAGCCTGGTTGACTTTAAAGACCACGAAATACATGTGTGGAGCTACGACATTAAAAATCATCCAACACAGCTCTGGCGCATCGTTGAACAAATTGATGGCAGATTCGATACAACTATGATCCGGTTTATTGTAGACACGAATGGCCTAGTTACAGAGGAACAAACCTATAAAAAGAAAACATTAACAAGTTTTATCTACTACTATTACGATGAGAAGGGCAACCTCACCGATGTAGTAAGATATAATGAAAAATGGAAACGACTCCTACCCGATCAACTATTTGAATACGATGATGCAGGGAATATTATTCAACGAATGCAATTGACCGGTAGTCGTGATGTATCATACTTGATTTGGCGCTATGGTTTCGGGAAAAATGGCCTACTAACAGAAGAGGCCCTTTTTAATAACAAAAAAGAACATACCGGATCCATCCGATATTCCTACCGGACTCGGACCCCCTGACATCCTTTACAGATCAGAAGTTCTAATAATTGTGATCAGTATTAAGCTGACACCCCAACCGTATGTTGAGGTGTGAATAGCATTATCCAAGAACCGCGAAAGAAAAGGAATGAATTCAGAAGCCCGGCAAATGACTGGGAAATTTCCGGATTTTATATGGCCTGGCTGCCATTTAACAAGGTGATGAAAGGGGAAGATGACCCTTTTCAAAATCTGATAAGAAATGATTTAACATCGTATGGAAGTGAAAAATTAAAAACACGAACTAACATCATCAATAAATGGCGAGAAACTGCCAAAAGCTTTATTCCCTATTTCCCAACAAATAGTGTAGTACTTATCTGGGAAAATGAGGGTGTGGACATTTACCCGCTAAAACAACAAATTAATAATATTGGCATAGCCAATTCGAAAGACGGATGGCGAGAACTGTTGAAGGAACTCATAATGTCGCCTACTAGCTTTCTGATCGAGCTGAAAGAGTCTGTCATCAATGCTTATGAGATCAGACTTAACAAGCTTGAAAAATTCTTGTCACTAAAAATCGAAATCAATTCCAGGGATAAGATAATTATACTGCTATGTCAATCATTCAAACAATTGAATGCGAAATATCAGGGAGTCGTAGCGATATGTAATAATGGGACTGATTCAGCCGCATCAGATCATAAGACCATAAAACGAGAACTGTTTAATGATAAAGACTACTTAATATCAAATGAAGATGAGAGAAGCAATGTCATGAAATCAATAATCAGAAAAAGATTTCCTAGCCAATTGATAAGATACAATAGTTGGAATCCAGATCAAATTAATATGATTAGTAGCAGCAGACATAGCACATTTGACATCAATAATTTGCTGCTTAATAATAGCATAAATGCATTGTCTATACAAACTATGAATAAGTTTATATGGAGCATAGACAATTGTCTTGCACGACATATAATCATAAATCAGACTCATTTATTGCAAGAATGACATTAACTGGTAGAAGAGTTTAATAGAAATAATTAGACATTATTGCATATATGCAATACGTTATGGCATAAATGCTATTCATTTAGATTTCAATAAACAGTTGGTCATTTTGGAATGTGACTTTAGTCATAGTTCTGTTTAACGAATAGGATATACTTTGTATTAAATCTTAATATTTTATGTCAGTCATTAAAGTTCTCGAATTGATGTCAAGCTCGGAAAAGAGCTGGGAGGATGCAGCGGCACAAGCTGTCTCAGAAGCAGGTCGTACCGTCAAAAACATCCGGTCTATTTACATTCAAGACCACAGTGCGGTTGTAAGAAGTAATAAGATCACCGAGTATCGAATCAATGCTAAAGTAAGTTTTGAGGTATCGCCAAACTTACCTGTAAAAACAAAAAAGTGAGGTTGCTATTTGAAATTAAATCTTCCGATTAGTAAATCGTTTAGCCATCAAAACTGAAATCTCTATCAAGTTCATTTCTTAAGAAAACACCAAGACATACATTAGAACATGAAAAGAGAACTGCAATCACATACACCAATCAAAGAAGACGTAGTACGAATCGACCTTAATATGGCCGGATCAGCAGAGAAGACCGAGAATATATTGGTTCACACCTCAAAACTTCTTGACCACAATACTTGCCTCATTCAAGCGAGTCAACGAATGCAGATCATTTCTATCAGTCAAGACTCCTTCATGGGCTATTCTGTCAATGAACTATCGAGGAAGAGTCTATCCATGGCTGTATGGTTGTTTACAAAAAAGAAGAATCCATTCAAGATTTTATACCAATGGCAGAAGTGGATTGAAGCTGGCGGCCCACCCATCCGGATATGGTTCCAAGATCCAGAACTAAATTTGTTACCAACGCCTATAGAGGTGAGAATGATTCCTGATCCCACCCTTGAACAAAATGATGATTCAATCTGGTTACTTGTAAAAGATCTTACTGACACATGGGAAAAACGTAAGAAATGCAGGAACAAACTTCAACGAGTTAGAAAACAATATGAGCAACATACCATCGATTTTGACTCTTGGTTACATGATTGGAAAGGTCCGCTCAGCACGATTGAATCTTCAGCCTGGCTATGTCTTCGTTATCGTACTACTGAAGATGGAGAAAAACAGATCAAACATTTGCAGAAGATTGCACGTGCAGTACAAGAAATGAAGACAGGATTAATGGATTGGCAAACCTGGCATCAACCGCCCTCCATTCGAAGCATCAAACGCATCAACATCTTCAGTCTAATTCAAGAGCGCATTGCCCAGCTCATACTCAAACCCAGTCAAACGATCGATTTCCTGCATCAAGGCAATAAGTTTTTCAATACCGACTCAATAGCCATTCAACACATCCTTGATAATCTCCTTTCCAACGCCAGCAAATACTCCCCCGATCATACACCGATCTCCATAAAAGCCTGGAATAGTAACTCCATTTTACAGATCGCTATCACGGATCTGGGTATAGGTGTTCCACAACAAGAGATCGACCGGCTATTTGAGGCTCGCTACCGCGCATCTAATGCCGTCGATTTGCCGGGGAATGGCTTGGGATTGTCTACTGCACATCGGCTAGTAAAAGAATTGGGCGGTACCATTCAGATCAACAGCCAAATCAATAAAGGAACCACTTTTACAATAACCCTTAAAAACCAACTGCAGACCTATGAAAAAAGTACTGATCATCGAAGACAATCAAGAACTACGCTCTAACATTGCTGAAATTTTGGAATTGTCCCATTATCGAACACAAACGGCCGATAATGGAAAGGCCGGATTGGAAATGGCTTTGGAATTTCAGCCAGATCTTATAATCTGTGATGTAATGATGCCAGAGTTAGATGGCTATGGAGTGATACAAGCCATACAAAAAAACCCGGGGATGGCACAAACGCCATTTATTTTTCTAACCGCTAAATCGGAAAAAGATGATATCCGAAAAGCGATGGACCTGGGAGCTGACGACTACCTGACTAAACCCTTTTCTGCAACTGAACTGCTGACGGTTATTGAAACGAGGATCAAGAAAATGGAGTTAATCCGCCAAGACATAAGCCAGCAACTTGAGAAAGACAACGGACATACGGATAGCCTCAGCGAGGTAACCTTATTTCAGTCTTTGACAGAAGGCAGGGTAATCAATCGATACAAGAAGAAACAGGTCATATTCACGGAAGGCAATCACCCTAACCGACTGTATTATGTACTTAAGGGTAAAGTAAAGGCCTATAAATCGAATGACAACGGGAAAGAACTGGTCACAGAGCTCTATCGACCTGGTGATTTTCTGGGACATGTGTCTATTCTTGAGAATTCCGTTTACAAAATGAATGCTGAAGCGATGGAAGACACAGAACTAGCTGTTATTCCAAAAGAGGATTTCATGGAATTGATCAATACCCACCCTCAGGCACTTCGGAAATTCGTACAACTACTCGCCAGTGATGTCTCTGAGAAAGAGGAACGACTCATCAATATGGCCTACAATTCTCTACGGAAAAAAGTGGCAGATGCGTTACTCGCCCTGCAGGCCAAATACAAGAATAACAATGAACAAGAATTCAGTATTGACATCAGCCGTGAAAGCCTCGCTTCCATCTCCGGCACAGCAACCGAATCATTGATCCGCACCCTGAGCGACTTTAAACAGGAGAAACTAATTGCAATCAAAGACGGGAAGATATTCATCACAAACACCTCAAAGTTGGAACGCATGTATAATTGATGAAAGTCAACTGATCGCAAATCGATCACTAAAAATGGCTTCTGGTTAGCAAAGAATCACCAGAAGCCATTTTCATTATACTCACTGTCAAACTTTTACTTCAAAACACCTTGTTCAACCATACGCACAATCATGGAGCGAGCATATTGGTGACCGAACGCGGAAGCAGTTCCGGGCTCAAAACTTTTGGATTGAGCTGAGAAAAGTAGAAGTTGTGCTTCCCGAAGGGAATAAAGGTTCGTTTCCCAGAAATATTTGGTATTCGAAACATAATATCCAGGCTCATAGACTCTTTGTACAAGGACAGTCCTATACCCCCAGAAACGACTATAATAAAAAACGTAGGGTGTATACATGACCCGGCACATATTGACGTTCTTTATCCTTATCTAGCATAACAATCGTGAGAACGGCATCGTATCCAGACTGCTGAAGCTTATTTAAGGCTTCTTGTTCCGATAGCCGATCAAAATAATGTGGCCCGAAAACCGAAAGTGCCGAACTGGCATTATAGCCTCTCCCACGCAGATCTTCGCTGAGATGCTTTTCCATTTCAAAAAGCAGGGAACGGTCACTCTCCCGGTTTAGCCCCATAACTAGTATACTTTTCATTCCACTGGACGGCTGTGGATCGAGCTTCCAACTTTGCGTTATTTGCAAAGTTTCACAGGAAGCAATTAGCAGAACGCCACTAAGAAATACAATTACGTTTCGTAGCATACATGAAATAATAAAAGGCCCGGAGAAGATCCGGGCCTGCTGGTTAAAAGCTTATTTTATCGAAATATGTTTACTGAGATGTTGTTTGCGCGCTTCCTCCTTCTTGGGTAGCATCAAAACCAGTACCCCATTTTCATAGGAAGCATCAATACGCTCCCGGTTAACATCATCCGGCAAGGTGAAACTGCGCTCAAATGAATGATAAGAATACTCCTTTCGTGTGTATTTGGCATCCTTTTCAGTCTGCGACTCCTCTTTACTACAGCCGATGGTCAACTGATTCCCGTCCAAATCGATCTCAAAGTCACTTTTTTTCATACCTGGAACAGCTACTGACAACCGAAATCCATCATCATCCTCCGTGATGTTAACCGCCGGAACTTGTCCAATCCGCCTATTTCCGTCATCAAACCATTCACTCCAGGGACGCATGAAGTCGTCAAAAAAGGCAGGCATTCGCAGGATCGTTTTTGTACTCATTTTATTTGTTTTTAAAAGTTAAACGTAAACACATTTAATACATCAGAAAAAGACGAACATGATCACAACAAACCTATTCTATCAATACACCACGACCCTGGAGATACCATTCAATGCCGGAAAAGCAGCAGTCGGAAACTGAATCGTCAATAAACCACGATGGTATTCAGCCGCATACCAAGTCGTATCCGCATCCGGCGGAAGCGGAATCTCTTGACAATATCGAATCGAAGAACAGCATTCACCATCAAGCCGAGGTAAGGTTGAATAAACAGACAAATGAATCCTGTGATGCCTAATGGTCAATTCTATATCTTCTCGCTTTACACCCGGAATCCAACAACGAATAACCACTTCTCCGGCATGATGCAGCACCTCCCATTGCTTTGAAGGCTGACTGGCTGGACTTTTGTCTGTCTTGCCCGTAAATGTTGGGCGATAGGTACCTGGGTAGGACATGATTTGCATTTTTGTGATTATTAATCAGGATATCGGAGAATCAAGGCCACCCGTTGAGCGGAGCCCAGGGAATTATTTTCAACAAGTCTGACATCACCTCCCTTTTCAAGGGTAAGGTGCATCAATGCATCCAAAACATCCGGATACCAAACCGAATCTGCTGAGCTTTTTTGACTTGAAAACGTTCCGGCAGGTGATCTGAACAAACCCTCCCGGAAACCTCTTTCTACCAGCAACATCCGCCCCTGCCCTTTCTCAATTGCCTCCCAACAGTCTGCAATACCGCAACGTGCTAACCCTGCTCCCCAGGACTCGAAAAACGCAGACACCTCGTGCTGAAGCTGTGATTGACGATACTCCATCATTACATGATTGACCTTGTCTCGAAAGATCTCCTGATGAGCATGCTGAAAATTTCCACTAATCTGAGCGATCACATTCCGTCCCGTTGCTGCCACCTGTCTGAACAAAGAAACATCTCGCTCAGCCCCCGCCAAGATCAACGGCTCACCATGCATCAAATATGGATTAAGCGCTGTATCTGTATCGTGAAAGTAATCACGCAGACGTATCTGCTGCATTTCAGACTTATCTCGTTCATAACTCTTTACATGCGCTTGACCAGCATAAGAAGTAGATCGGACAGGCTTGGCATACTCATGATCATCAAAATATACATGAGGAAAATGATGATCATTAATGGCATACCAATCCCCGTCCCTAATCTCTTCTAAACGAGCAGATTTTTCTGAAAGATTAAGCAGATAGACTGGTCGATTTATTTGCATACGCCAAAGCCATTCACGGATCAGAAAACGATCATCAATTTGAACCAATGGCGGCACAGCAAAAGAAAATAACTCAACCCGGTGATAGGTAGGATTTAGGTATATACCCAACCCTTTAGGAGGCCTAACCAGATCGATCTGATTCATCATGACTTCTAGCTGATGCAACATCTGATCAGCTTGCACTGGTTGCCAATGCTGCTTGATCAACATCGCCGCTTGCTGAGACATGTGTTTTAGAGATATCCGATCCCCCGAACGATCCGAGTTAGCCGGATGTAAGGGGCAGAGCATGGTTAAACATCTCTGCCCCGACTGCATCATCATGCTTGATAAATCCTCCCCCAAAAGTTCAGTAGGACCAGATGATTGGTGTGTTTGTAGCATTTTTCAAATTGTTTTTTAGACTACTCCTCAAATGCATAAGCCGGCTCTTCGATCTCCAGTTTGCTATCAACGAGATTTACCCCAGGGGCATTCCAGGCTGCATTTTCGGCATCCTCTTTTTCTGCAAACGAACGTACTTTACCCCGCAGGATAACCTGATGACCATTGACCTCCACCTTGATAGTCTCGGAATCAACGGTAGCACTTCTATGGAAGGCTGCACTGATCTTCTGCTGAACATCGAATGGCGTCACTTTCGGCTTGATGGTGATCAAATTGATAACTGAACGCACCCCTGTCAGATTCTCAACTGCCTTACGTGCATTTATACGCTGATATTCCCATTCAACCTCGCCCTCCAATTTCACATTCCCATCCTCAACCTTCAGCTTGATCTTTTCTTCTTGAACTGCCGTATGCCATTTTAAGGCAGCAATACAAGCTTCGGCGATCTCAGCATCAGTTTTCCGAAACCCGGTGGAAACTCCAACCTGAATATCCTCGGCAACAGCCTTAACCCCTTGAACACGCTTGACAGCTTTCTCCGCTGCCAATTTTTTCGAATAAGAATCGACCAGACCGGATAAGGTGACTACCCCGTTCTTTACCGAAACCCCTACTTCCGATGAAGTAAGCAACGGCTCCCATTTTAACTCATCCATCACATCTTTTTGAAGTTGTGCATCCGTTTTCATGTGCATATTGTTTTAGTGAATAATTCGGTTTATATACAAATCAATAAATTTCTATTCCCCGAGAAAACGAGGCGAATCAGTCCATCCGCTGATCTATGTTCATTGCTTTTCATATCGACCCGTCATTCGCTCTACTTCGATCATAAAGAGGACTGGTTTGACTCGATCTTCATCCCCCACGAGTGATTCAACGGCATGTTCATGTGCATGTGCCTGTGCTGGCGTACTCAGCGGATAGATACGATTGAATAACCACTGCCTGGCTTGGGGTAGGAAGGTATCAGGCGCCAACCTGAATGTCCCGAAAACGATCACACTTTTCCAATTACGCAGATCAATCAATTGATCTACCTCAAAACAAACCTTTGGATTTTCTTTTAATATCCTGAGCTTAAGACCGGCGACCGTTTGACCTAAGATGTTTTTTCCATCATATGCATAGGCCATCGGAACAATGTAAGGTGCATCTCCCTGTATGCACGCCAAACGTCCGACCAGTTGACTGTGCAACAAATTATCCATCTCCAACTGTGTTAACTGACCTGTCATTTGAATTGCATCAAACGTAATTCCCCGTCGGTAGAGAACCCCTGATCAATAGCATGTCGCACACTGATTCAGGTTGATATGATCAGTGATAGCTCCCAAACTGACCAATACCAATGTATTAGCTGAACAATTGGAATTGATTTGCAATCAAACAACACTATGAACAAGTCTAAAAGAAAAATTGACACACAGAAAACTGCAAAGCCACCCAAACATGGCATACATGAAAATAAAAATGACAAATCGATAAATACGATCGCATCAACACCGGTAGACATAGAAGAGCCCTTAACCAATGACACAGACATCCATGAACGCCTTCCTTGGGATGATGAAGATGAAGGCAATGTGATTGATGATGCGGGGGAAGAATAATTATAAAACTAAATCACACACCCATGCAAGACGTCAACTTAAGCAGTATTCCTACTACCTCGATCCGTTATTCGACGCTGCGTATCAAGAGCCGGGCCTTTTCTGAGAATGGACAAATTCCGCCTGATTTTACTTGTGATGGAGAAAATATTAATCCGCCGCTTCAAGTAGATGGCAGCCTTGAGGAAGCCCAATCGCTCGCTGTTGTCGTAGATGACCCCGATGCTCCGGTGGGCAATTGGACTCATTGGCTGATTTGGAATATTCCGGTCACCCACCTGATACGATCGAATCACCCACACGGCGAAGAAGGATTGAATGACTTTCTGCACAATCAATACGATGGTCCCTGTCCGGCCAACGGAAGACACCATTATCGCTTTAAAGTTTATGCACTGGATTGTATTCTTAACCTCAAGGGAACGACCCGGCAACGTGATCTGGAGAAAGCCATGGCAGGACATATTCTGGGTTTCGGAGAGCTCGTCGGAACCTATCAACGTAAATCAACCAACAATTAATGCTTCATTTTATGCTAACCCTCCTATTATTATTTATCAGTCTTTTCACAACGATCATCGGAATCATTTTCATGATCATGCCTGCGGAAAATTGGATGCTATGGCCACAACAGTGGCTGGCAGGCACGCCATTCAGCGACCTTCGGATACCAGGCCTGATGTTGATCTGCATTGTTGGCATCACAAATCTTTGGGGATTTTGGAGTGTATGGAAAGAACACCCAAAACAATTCGATCGTGCCATGTTGGGTGGCTATGCCTTGATCGGCTGGGTTGTGACTGAACTATTGCTAAGTCGGGAGTTATACCTTATCCACGTTTCAAACTTATTCCTAGGCAGCATGCTGGTATTGATCGCCTATCAGCAAAAAGAAAAATGGGCGGTTTAAACAAAGCTCACAATTATTACATACTTATCCACAAATCAAAAAACGCTGAAAAACGAATGCAGCGTTTATAACAACCTAACATACAGCAGATTAAACGCCATAAGACTGTTTAATTGTAACCTCGTAAAGATTTGACAAAGAGAAAGGGAAAAATATTCAAAATGTTGACAATCTATATTTTATAATTGTCAATACGTGAAAATACTTGTAACGTTAAAATTTTGAACCTTCTGAATCCTTCTTCGTTTGGTGTAAATTGTAAGTGCTTGTCAATTTTATTTTTTAACCAAACCCAAATCGTATGTCAGCATTACTGGACATCACGTTGTTAGCGGATGTGTCAAAAATCGACCCAACCGACTACACTTCGTTCACCTTCTTTATTGGCTGTATGGCCATGATGGCTGCGTCAGTGTTCTTCTTCTTTGAGATCAGCAACACCGACAAAGCTTGGAAAACTTCTCTCCTGGTTTCAGGATTGATCACCTTCATCGCCGCCGTGCATTACTATTATATGCGCGATTATTACATGGCGAATCACGAATCACCCACGTTTTTCCGTTATGTGGACTGGTTGTTAACCGTTCCTCTGATGTGCGTGGAGTTTTACCTCATCACCAAAAAGGCCGGTGCGAAAATCGATCTGCTCTGGAAATTGATCTTCGCCTCTGTTGTGATGCTGGTTACCGGTTACCTCGGTGAAGTAGGCGCTGCTGCCGATAACACCAATGCTACCTTGTGGGGTACCGTTTCTGCTATTGCTTACTTCTACATCGTGTACCTGATCTGGGCCGGTGATGTTAAGAAGTTGGCTACAGCTGCGGGTCCTGCCGTTGCCAAAGCAAATTCCGTCCTCGGATGGTTTGTATTGGTTGGTTGGGCGATCTATCCGCTCGGATACCTGGCTGGTACAGGTGCCGGACAGTGGTATGAGTCTCTCTCCGCATTGGGCAACATCGATGTTTACTACAACATCGCTGACGCCATCAACAAGATCGGATTCGGTCTGGTTATTTATAGCCTGAGCCGTTCGAACTCCTAATCTAGTTCAAGAATAAACCGTGGGAAATCAAGTACCCCGGTTTTTCTATTTCTATGAGTCTCCCCTTCCGATCCCAACTCTACTTACTGGCCTTTGGTTGGGCCCTTGCCTTGATTTGCGGACAGACCGCCATTTCTCAGCCCTGGCAATGGGGATTTTTCATATTAACCATTGTCGGGCTCGGTATCCCTCATGGGGCGCTCGACTTCATCGTTGCCCGTCACAATGCCGAGCGTGAGCAAACAAACTCCTACTCGATCAATCGGTTCCTTCTTTTTTATGTAGGCCAGTCGGTTTTATTCTTGATGCTTTGGATCTGGCCACCGCTGGCATTAACACTGTTCCTTATCTTCTCCGCCCTGCATTTCGGTGAAACAGATTTACAGGAATTCAGACTTCATTCGATGGGGAAATCATTGGCCATTTTCTTGTACGGCTCCTCCACCTTCGTACTACTGTTACTCGGACATCACACCGAACTGATCAACTACATTCCCGAGATCGGATCCTTTATCCAACAATACGGTTTTTTGGGATGGTCGATCGAACATTTTGATGCCATTTATCGGAGTACACTTTTTAGCTCACTCCTGTTGCTCTTGATCTTTTCGAAGAAAGACGAAATGTTATTCTTCCGGATCATGGTGTTGGTATTGGTTCAGTATCTGGTTGCCAATCTCCCCTTTCTGATCGGCTTTGCATTTTATTTCGGCCTCTGGCACTCTGTATTATCTATACAGGCCATCCGTCAGGAAGCTCAATTCAGCACCCTGACATACATGCGTCGATATTTCACGCCACAAACAGCTTTGTTCGCCGGACTTGCCTTCATCATCATGATCGGCTTGTACTATCTGATCGATCACTATTTTGACTACAGTAACGGTCTGTTTATTTTCTTCATTGGCCTATCCATTCTGGCCATCCCGCACATGCAGGTCATGCATGGTTTTTTCAGCAGAGCGCCTCGTTCCTGAAATCTTTTCTGTTCTTATCTTCATGGCATAACATCATTGCCATGAAAATGCTTCAGCGACTTTTTTTCATCCTTATTTTTTCTGCCGCTAACCTGATTGCTTTTACGCAAGATCCGTTTGGGTATCAAAAACCTCCAAAAAATAAAGAAAAATTCCGGATATTTTATCTTTGTAGTCCTCTAAAACTTACAAATTACAATACCAATCCGTATGATTACGTCTATGAAATTATTTTTTTCCTGCTGCCTTATATTGCTTGTAACCACCTTTACTAATGCACAAGTTGGCATAGGCACATCGAATGTAGACCCATCAGCCCGTTTACAGGTGGATGCTACCAATCGGGGATTTTTACCTCCTAGGATGACATCAACCCAGCGTGGCCAGATTACCAATCCTGCTATAGGCTTGGTGGTATATCAAACAGATGGGGCTTCTGGTTTGTATCACTATAATGGCACCACTTGGAAGCAGTTGGCGCCTGTTGAAGTAGATAACACCTATAAGCTTGTTTCAACCGGTGTGGCAAGCGTAATAGCCATTTCTCAAGATATTGCAACTGCAAATCCTGCAACAAATCCGGCTATTATTGTTCCGTTAACCAATTCTTCAATAACGGTAACGGTACCTGCTGGTTTTACCGATGTCAGGATCATTTTGCAATGGAATGTATGGGGTGATGTAGTGGCAACTACAAACGCTGCCGGATCAATTAGGTATCAAATTGTTCAAACCGGCCAGAGCAGCGCAACATATTCTTCAGTAATGATGACAAGTTGGAATGCACTTAATGGTACTGCCTGGTGGGCTACTCCTGCTGAAGCAATGACAAGGTATGCGGCCCCCGTTTCTTACATATTGACCAATCCTGCAGCCGGAACCTATACATTTTCATTAGGAATGAATAGAGAGACTGAAGCCGGCACCATCACCCAATTTAAAAACTGGGGAGTTTCCGGAACCGGGCAAGTATTTGTGAGGTGATAATATCCTGAAACTTGTTTGTTCTCGGCTGGTTTACGTTTCATTGGTAGAGATCCCGATGGGGCTATTGTTATTATAAAAATCTCGCACTTCGTGCAGGATTTTTTTTCGTGCCCAGGACTGGATTGTGTTCGCTGCGCTCACACATCACAACAAGTTGGTCTTACCCAAAGCTCAGCCGAAGTGTTGAGTTTTGGGTCGTTTGCTAGACTGGGTTTTAACCAACTGGTATGACTTATCTAGGCTAATCTGATTTTGCGAGCTAAGAGAGATTATTGAACTACCCTATCAATACTCATATAGAATAGGATTAAGCGGCGAGTTGATTACTTCTCCGATAACCGCTCCAGGGCACCAAGTGTTCCAATCGTTAATTTGGTTTTGATTTTCGGGTGATTTTAATCGCATATCTCTATCCATGTAAATGATGGTCATCACTTTTCGCATTTGCGAAGTGCTATTCGCTCCGGCCCTATGAAATACCCACCCGCTATGAAAGCTAATTTCACCTACATCGAACGCTTCAATTACATGTTTAAAGTCGGTTACGCGTAGCTTTTGTTCGATCTGCTGCTCACTTTCATCGCTGATTTCTAAGTTGCGTCCCTCAACAATGCGGTGACTGCCGGCGCTGAATTCAAGCGGGCCAAGTTCTAGGGGTGTCGCCTGCAAGGGAATCCAAGCTGTTATGGTTTTATCGGTGTCTAAAGGCCAGTAGTACTGATCGGCGTGC
>JBKCMR010000103.1:0-1189 GCA_046300055.1 Bacteroidota bacterium | reverse complement strand
GACCATGCGATCGAGTTTGGAAGAAATTTCAATAGCCCCTCCCAATCTTCATCAGCTATATAGCCTGACTGACGAAGCAGCGAACCGAACCAGGTAAGTGAAGCCACGAAACGGTATGCCGTATCTACTCCAGAAAGCATTTCCCAGGAGGGCCGTATCCACTCTTCTTGATATTGCTTTACAGAGTCGTTCGGTAATCGGTAATCAAGGCGCAATTTGGCTAATGGCGCAAGGGATGAATCATTATCCCGCATGCGTAATTCAAAAACAGCCCAGGCTGCTTGTCCCGTACCCACTTCGCCTCCCTGCAAACGCGCGGTGGAATCTCGGAAGGCCCCCATCTTGTTGTCGAAACCGATCAAACGGTATTCCAATACTCGATCTGGATTGAATTGAGCACTAAGCGTAGCCTCATCTGCAACCGAATACAATGTCTGTGCAAACTCTTTGAATAGCACTTTTTCCGCCTCTTGAAATCCGTCCAGGTATGCAAAATTTCCATTCCCCCGCTTGGCCAAGGTCTGGATCTTTGAATCCTTGTAGTTACCCATGCCCACCCCCAAACAAGTCAAATAAATGCCTCGTTCACTTTCCTGGGTGATCAATGCCTCGAGCTCATCTTCTGTTTTCAGCCCCACATTAAAGTCGCCATCCGTTGCCAGAATGACCCGGTTATTGCCGCCGGGAATAAAATGCCGACGAGCTACTGAATAGGCCAGCTTCACACCCGACTCTCCCGGAGTAGCGCCACCTGCAACCAATGAATCGATCACGTTTCGGATCGTATCTTTTTCCTTTCCGGAAACCGTGTGCAACACTACATCGGTTATGCCACCATACGTTACAATGGCAACTGAGTCTTTCTCTCGGAGGTTATCGACCAGTTTGCGAAAAGCTGATTGCAACAGCGGCAATCGATTGGGCGTATCCATCGAGGCAGATACATCGATCAGGAAAGTAAAATGGGCTGGTGGCAGCGTATCCAAATTCAGTTGCCGAGCATTGGTTTGCACAAAAAGTAACCGGCGTTGTGCATTCCAGGGGCAATCTGTCAACCGACTTTTCAACTGGAATACAGAAGCGCTATCGGGCGCCTGATAAGCCAAGTTAAAATAATTGAGCATCTCCTCGATGCGCACAGCATCGGCCGGAACGGGCGACTGCTGACGAATAAAACGACGAATGTTGC
>JBKCMR010000102.1:0-1134 GCA_046300055.1 Bacteroidota bacterium | reverse complement strand
ATTGATTCCACCAGAAGGGAACCTGGTAGAAATCGCCCGGACAAAATCCATTGAATTGCCAAGCCCATCCCAAAGTATCGCTACCTCGACAATAATTCGCATTGTAAAAGGCTAGGTCATAATCCCAGGCCGGCCCAGCAACTAATTTTCCACCCCGGCTTTGTTTGTCTTTATATAAATAGGTACTCAGCCGATATCCATCCACGTTTTTGGCCAGTTCATTCACGATCAGGTAATCGATGAAGGAGGCTTCATTCGCATGTCGACGCCAACCCGATTGTGGATGTTGAAAATTCACACCACTGAGCGCCTGTTCGAACGAATCCACATAGGATTTTAGATAATTACGCTGTGGCAAGGTGATCGAATCCAGTTTTGGGTAAACGTGGTTGAATTGAATGCGCTGGCCATTTACACTTTGAATGGGAGCCACGCCGGAATGCCAGCCATTTGCGCCTTTATCGATAGAAAAAATATATCCGCCCGTCAGCGCATCGCCACTGTTTTCGTTCGGACCGAGTTTGGCGATGTTCACACGACTGCTGTCGCGCTTGATCTTTTCCATGAATACATAAATCCCTTTGTAATCATTATCAACCACCAACTCTACAGACCGGCAACGAGCTGCCCACCTTCCTAACTCCCGTGTAAATGTATAGGCCAGAAAATTCCGCATTAGCGTTTTATCGGTATACGGTGCATACAGGACGTAATCACTCTCTTTCGGAAAATCGAATAAAGACACCTCGTTTTCAGATGAATCGGCGTTCCAGAGTTCCAGGTCATATGACTTCATCGGGAATCCCTGCGACGATTGCCCCCGTACCTCAATGCCCACTAGCCCGGTGAAATAATTACGCGGATCGTTGATCCCGTTTCGTACACCCTCACCATTGTATACAATGCCCAGCTGGGCCCTGATCCGCGGTTCATTCGGAATGCCTTGTCCGTTCGTATATACAACCAGTATCGGGAGGTTGGAAGATGTGAGGGTTTGCGCACTCACGGTTTGAATGAACAGTAATGAAGTGAGTATGAAAAGGAGCTTTTTCAAGTCGAATATTTGTAGGAAGTAGAAGGTAGAAGGTTTAAAGTAGAATGAAGAAATTATATATTCTACCTTATACTTTCTAC
>JBKCMR010000101.1:0-1106 GCA_046300055.1 Bacteroidota bacterium | reverse complement strand
TTCATTTTGTGAAACGGCAACAGCAACCGCGCTTACCGTAACCACTCCTGCCGGTGGAGATGGTTCTTATACTTACCAATGGCAATCTTCCACCACCTCGAGTTCTACTGGTTTCAGTAATATCGGAGGCGCCACTTCCTCAACCTATACAACCGTTTCACAAACGCAAAACTATTGGTACAGAAGGGTAGTTTCCAGCGGAGGATGCGCTGACAATAGCAACTCATTTAAGATCACGGTTAACCCAAAACCTACCATTACTGTTACAGCGAGCTCAACCGTTTGCGCCAATACTGCTGTTACTCTCACTGCGAGTGGCGGTAACAGCTATAGTTGGACTCCTGCTACCGATCTGTCTGCAACGAGTGGCGGCACAGTCATATCCACTCCAAGCACAAACAGAACGTATACCGTTACCGGAACAGATGTCAATGGCTGTACAAATACCGCCAATACAACGATCACAGCCACCGTAGTTCCCTCAACGCCCACACTTAGCTCCTCCTCCCAAACAATTTGCAATAACGGAAGCGCAGTGACGCTCAGTAGTCTCGTCACATCAGGTGGCACTACTGAATGGTACTCAGTTCCCGAAGTGAACGCCTCCTTCCTGGTCACCAGCGCCAACACCACAGGAACCTACTACTGCTTTGCAAAAAGTGGCTCTTGCTATAGCAACGCCGCCAGTTTCACGTTGACCGTAGTGGATGTCTCTACGCCCGTTGTGAGCGAAACAACTTTTACTGCTTGTTCACCGGCTTCGTTCGATCTTACCAATTTGGAACCGGAACCAGCCAACGGAGTTACACTGGAATGGCATACGGTTTCATCGAGCCCAAATGCAGGCACCAAATTAAATACAGCTGCTGCACAAGCAATCAATTCATCCGGAACCTATTATCTATACGCATACTCTTCTGCGGGGACCTGCTATAGCAGTTCGGGCGATCAGGTTATCATTACAATCAATACCACGCCCGCAACTCCGACCTTAACAGCAGCCGCCGAGTCGATCTGTACGCCTAACACAATTGACCTGACCAATAATTATACTCCTGTAGTCGGAGTAACATATAATTGGTACAAGAACACCGAATCAGCTGGCA
>JBKCMR010000100.1:0-1259 GCA_046300055.1 Bacteroidota bacterium | reverse complement strand
CGCTTTGTTGTGATCACCAACGCACCATTCGCACCGTCCGGTCCGTAGACCGCAGTTGCAGAAGCAGACTTCAGGATCGTTACATCCTGGATGTCATTGGGGTTGATCGAGTTGATATAACCTAATGAGATGGGCACACCGTCCAGGATCAGCATCGGCTGGTTGTTACCAGTCAGTGAACGGATACCGCGAAGCGTGATACGCGTATCAGCGAATACACCGTTGTTGACTGTCTGAATGTTCAGACCCGAAACCTTACCAGTCAAACCATTTTGCAGGTTGATGGCTTTAGCCTGTGTCAATTCAGTAGCTTTTACTTTGGCAGTGGAATAACCCAGCTCCTTAGCCTGACGGGCAACACCCAAAGAGGTGATCACCACAGCGGTTCCACTGATCACCACTCGTTTTACAACGATGACGATAGCGTTACCGGCAGCCACCGTGGCTGTGGTTGTCTCCAAACCAGCTCCGCTGACCACCAGCACATCGCCGGTTTTTGCGGAGAGACGGAATTGACCGTTGTTGTCGGCCGCGATACCCGTCTTGGTTCCTTCAATTCGAATGGAAGCACCGGGAAGCGGAGCCCCAGTCTCATCTGTCACGGTACCGGTGATGATCCGGTTCTGACCGAAGGCAAGTGCCGTGAAAAGCACCAGCATCGAGAACAGTGATGCAATTTTTCTCATAATAAACATTGATTTTTTGGTATACAAGAACATTGATAATCAAAAACTACCAATGTGCTACCCATTGGCAATCCTCCATACAAGACAGAGGAAGTCAAGTGGTTGCTGCGGCAATTTAGTCTTTTTTTTAACAAAGAGTTTAGGGATGATAAAATTTACCGGCCACCCCGCGCCCATTGATACCTGATCTGAACGGTCAATTCTGAACGGATGGGACTATTAATTCCTGTAACTGATTGTAATTCAATTGATTTATCGATAGCTATCCGTAGCCAGATCATTGTTTTATTCCCAGCGGGAATGGAAAAATTTGCATAGCCCCTCCATTTGGTACCGGAAAAAGCCGGAAACCCGACCTTGTACATTACATCCCGTTCATACGCATAAACTCGAGCATCCCACCCATCCGTGGAGATCCACATCAGGCGCAGATCTGCCCGAAGAGACGTTGCAGCACCACCATACCCCCACTCCAGATAGGTAAGAAACCCTTTTTCAGGCCAGCTATTACCAGATCGGAATAACACTTTTTCGAACCGAATTTGTAACCGACTCGACTCATTGATAAAAAAC
>JBKCMR010000099.1:0-61516 GCA_046300055.1 Bacteroidota bacterium | reverse complement strand
ATGAGTAATCTCTTTCGTCGGAAATCGGGCTGTCCGAGCAACGGTAAAAATGTAGGCGCTGAACAGATCCTCAGCGGCGATCCCAAAGCCATGAAAAGTGTAAAGCGGGCGAAGAAATTTCGAAGCTGATCAATAATTGCGCTCGTCGATCGAATCCAGCAGATTCACATAACTCAAGTATCGCTTTTCATCGATAATACCTGTACGCACCGCCTCTTTTACGGCGCATTGAGGTTCGTTTAGGTGCTGACAATTATTGAATTGACACCCATCCAGCAGCTTTCGCATCTCCGGAAAATAATGTGAAAGCTCAGCTTTCTCCAGATTCACCAACCCGAACTCACGCATACCGGGGGTGTCTATGAGTCTTCCTCCCTGCGGCAGTTCAAACATCTCAGCAAATGTGGTCGTATGCAAACCCTTGCCACTCCATCCACTCACATCCTGGGTGCGACGATTGATGCCGGGTAACCAACGATTCAATAAACTTGATTTACCCACACCACTGTGTCCGGTCACCAAGGTCGTCTTCCCACTCAGCATACTGAGCAATTCATCCATTCCCAAATCCGTTTCGGCACTGACAAGCAAGACCGGATATCCGGCACCTCCATATACTCGTTTCCATTCTTCGAATACAGCATTCTCCTTGTCTGTATGCAGATCCGCTTTGTTACAAACGATGATCGAAGGAACGTGATACATTTCAGAGGCGATCAAACAACGATCGATGAAACCGGTGGAGGTCTTCGGACTTTTCACGGTCACGATCAACATAGACAAATCAAGATTTGCCGCCACAATATGATGCTGATACTTATGACGCGGACTTTGTCGATGTAAATAGTTCGTTCTCGGCTCGATAGTTGTGATCATAGCACTGGCGATCGCTTCCTCTTCAATCTCCATTTTCACCCAGTCACCCACAGCAACCGGATTCGTACTGGTGATCGAATCGAGCTTCATGACACCCTTGATCCGAGCATTCCAGCTTTTGCCCTGCTCATCGCGGACCACATACCAACTTCCGGTGGATTTATAGACGAGCCCGCGCATGAATCAGATAATTGATTTACTCGTCAGATAACTGGCCACAATAGGCATGCGACGCCCCACCCCGAAGGCCTTGGGCGATACGCGAATGATGGGACAAAATTGATTGCGCTTATACTCATTGAGATTTACAAGGCGTATCACATGTTCCACCATCGTCCGATCGAATCCGGTGGCAACGATCGACTCCGGACCCTTGCGTTGCTCGATATACTGATAGAGGATCGGATCGAGCAACATATAATCAGGCAATGAATCTGAATCCTTTTGATTGGGTCTGAGCTCAGCCGAGGGAGCCTTGGTAAGGATCGAGGCCGGAATGATCTCTTTCTCTCTGTTGATATAACGAGCCAATTCGTAGACCTGAAGTTTATAACAATCACCTAAAACAGCGAGTCCGCCGGCCATATCGCCATATAAGGTTCCATATCCGGTAGCCAATTCACTTTTATTCGAGGTATTGAGCAGGATATAACCGAACTTGTTAGCAATCGACATCAAAAAATTTCCACGGATACGGGATTGCATGTTTTCTTCGGCCAAACCGAATGGACGATCGGCGAACATAGACTTCAACTCAACCAGAAAAGATTCAAAAACCCGATCGATCGGAACAATATCATAGGGGTTTCCCAACCGATCACTGAGTGAAGACGCATCTGCGACACTATGTGTGGAGGAAAATGGGGAAGGCAATAGTATTGCACGAACATTTTCTTTTCCGAGTGCTTCCACCGCCAATACTAAGGTCACGGCGCTGTCGATACCACCACTGCTACCCAGGATCGCCTGCTTGAATCCCATTTTTTGAAAATAATCCCGGATACCTAGCACCAGTGCCTGATATATCGCGGCAATACCCGTTTCAGGTTGCAGTGTATCCGGATTCCACTCCGCATCAGGGAGTTGAGCAGCAGAAGCCAGTACAGGCTGTGTGAATCGTCCGCCCGCTTTTACATCTACATACCGGATGGATTCTTCGAACAGGGGGAGTTGTTGTACCAGATTCGCATCTGCATCCATCACGAGTGAACCGCCGTCGAACACCAACTCAGTCTGACTACCCACCGCATTGCAATACAGCATGGGTATGTTATACTTTCTGACATTGAGCTTGAGGATCGCCTTACGATCTTCCAAGTGGGTATAGTCGAACGGAGAGGCAGACAAATTGAGGATTAGATCGGGTTGCTGGGGGTGCAAATGATCGAGCGGACATTCACGATACAGCGGATGATCGCCCATATTCCAGATGTCCTCACAGATCGTGATCGCCAGCTTTTTTCCTCGAAACGGCAAAACAGACCACTGTCGAGCCGGCTCGAAATATCGATACTCATCAAATACGTCGTAGTTGGGCAAACAGGTTTTTTGTGCCACACCGATCAATTGCTGTGCATCGAACAGATACGCTGCATTAAAAAGACGTTTTCCGTTCTTGTTCGGATTTTGCTGAGGTGCGCCCACCACAATGCCAATGTCTGCAGACGCGATGCGAATCCGCTCCAGCGCCTCTTCGCATCGGTCGATGAATTCCGAAAACTCCAGCAGATCGCGTGGCGGATAGCCACAAACAGCCAGCTCAGAGAAAAGGATCAACTGCGCACCGGCCTCTTTTGCCAAGCAAACAGCCTCGAGGATCTTGTCGGTATTTCCGTCAATATCCCCTATTCGGTAGTTTTGCTGAGCCAGTGCGATGCGCATGTTGCAAAGGTACTGACTCACGGCCCATGCCGGGCAATATTCAACACACCGACCTCGTTTGATAACATATGATAAATCGTCTTTCCCCCCTGCTGTTTTTGGCTGCCCTCTACGGCTGTGGCAACAACAACATACCCGATGTGGCGAAAGTGGAAGCCAAGGTGGACGTAGAACGTTTCGATCGCTCTTTTTTTGCGGTGGACCTGAATCGCCTGAATGAGGGACTGACACAAGTGCGGCAGGAACACCCAACCTTTTATGTCGATTTCATGCAGCATGTACTCGGACTCCCTGCCGATGACACATCTTCCGATAGTCGAAACAACCTGCTTTTTTTCTTTGAAGGGTATCGACCGCTGTACGATACCCTCATGCGCACGTATGAGGCCGTGGATGATATCCAACGATCCGTAAAAGAGGGACTGCAATTTGCCCGCTATTATTTTCCCGCTTATCCGACCAATAAAAAACTCATTTTTTTTGTTGGCCCATTCGATTCACCGGGCACAGCCCTTACGAGAGAAGGCATAGCCGTCGGATTGCATCAATATGCCGGGAAAGATTTTTCATTTTATCTCTCCCCGCAAGGGATGGAGCTGTTCCCAACCTATATCAGCCGCCGATTCGATCGCCCGTACATTGCCGTGAACTGCCTCAAACTGATCGTACAGGATATTGCACCCGATACTGCACGCTTCGGCTCACTGATCGATCGGATGATCCGCCGGGGACGAGAAGCTTGGCTGCTCGATCGATTCCTTCCCCACACAGCTGATTCGCTCAAAATGGGGTATACGGCCGATCAGCTAAAATGGTGTGAAAAAAATGAATCCATGATCTGGAGTTATTTTCTGAAGAATATCGACTTGCAGTCAAACGACCCGGAACTGTTGCAAAATTTTTTAGGAGAAGGCCCCTTTACTGTTGGACTCGACCAAGAGCGATCACCAGGCAACCTGGGCACTTGGGTCGGTCGTCAGATCGTGCGTGCTTACATGGAAAAATTCCCGAATACAACACCGGAAGCGCTGATTTGGACAGCACCACAAACTATTCTGGATAAAGCAGGGTACAAGCCGAGGTAATCAGTTTAGTTTGGCCGGCATGATCAGGTCGAAGGCCGGAATCGCCACCTCAAATAAATTATCAGTATTGAGATTTTTCATCTCGTAAAATCCGGACATCCGTCCCATCTCCGTATTCAGATTACAGCCGCTGATGTATTGATGACGGTCCCCGGGCTCGAGGATGGGTTGCAAACCGATCACACCCTCACCATCCACCTCGCGGTAGGAACCATTGCTGTCAAAAATATCCCAGTGGCGTCGCATCAATTGCACAGGGAATGGATTTTTATTTTCGATCGTAACGCGGTAGGCAAAAATGAATTCCGGCTGATTGGCATCAGCCTGATAAAATGTTTCCACACTAACAGCAACCCCGGAGGTGACCTGACTGACCATATCTAAAAGTAGGTAAAGAGAATTATAAATTTTCCCTTGTGCATAAATTGGTTGGGCCACACCTGCCTAATTTTGCACCCAAATTCATGTTATGAAGATTGCTATCGCCCATGGGGACGGTATTGGCCCCGAAATCATGAAAGCCGTACTGTCCCTTTTTGATACTGCGGGCGTACCGCTGGAATACGTACCGGTCGATATGGGCAAATGGGTATTTGATAAAGGTTTCAACAATGGCATGACGCCTGAGGCTCAGCAGACCATTGAATCGCTCGGCATCCTATTCAAAGGCCCGATGGAAACGCCCAAAGGCAAGGGTGTGAAAAGTGTGAATGTCACCGCTCGTAAAACCTGGAACACCTATGCCAACAAGCGGGTTTTTCAAACGCTCCACGGAGTCGATACGGTTTTTTCGAAGGCAGGTATTCCGATCGATCTCACGATCGTACGCGAAAATATTGAGGATACTTACGGAGGAATCGAGCACATGCTCACGCATGATGTGGCACTGAGCCGCCGTTTCATCACCCGTCCGGGTAGCGAACAAGTAATCCGTTATGCCTTTGAAATGGCCCGCAAAAAAGGGGCCCACCGCATCACCTGCGGCCACAAGGCGAACATCATGAAGATCACCGATGGACTTTTCTTGGAGGTATTCTATGAAGTAGCCAAAGAATATCCCGAACTGAAAAGCGATGATGTGATCGTGGATGACCTCTGCATGAAAATGGTCACCCGCCCTGACCTATTCGATGTAGTGGTGCTTACCAATCTACAAGGCGATATAGTCAGTGATCTTTGTGCAGGCTTGGTCGGTGGACTTGGATTTGCTCCTTCTGCCAACATCGGCGACCATATCTGCATCTTCGAGGCCGTACATGGTACCGCTCCGGACATCATGGGAAAAAACATCGCCAACCCGACCGCCTTGTTATTAAGCGGACTGGCGATGCTGCGTCATCTTGGCTTCATGGGACACGCCGCCCGCATCGAGAATGCATTGCTGTACACCCTGGAAAGCGGTGCCCGCACCGGTGATTTTGGAGACAAGAGCAAACCGGCACTCAACACTACTGAATTCATTCAGACTATCATCAATAATCTGGGCAAAACACCAGCACACGGCGCCAGACCTATCCTAGAGGACAAACCGATCACGCCCACCCAATACAAGCTGGAGAAGAATCCCCAGATCATGTCTAAAGAAACGATGGATGAAAAGATCGTGGGGGCCGATTTTTTTGTGGAAAGCGAAGAACAGCCTACTCCCGTTGCGGAAAAAATACTCGCCGGATTAAATCCAAAATTCGAACTGGTCACCATCAGCAACCGCGGTACGCAGGTTTGGCCCAAGGGCTCTGTATTCACAAACCTGGTCAATCAATATCGCTGCCGGATCGAGAGCAAAGACGCAGTTGCCTGTACCCAGAAGGAAATCCTTGAACTGTATCAGCACTTCATGAAGGAGTTTAAAGTTTGCTCCATTGAAATCCTGAACATGTGGGGAGAGAAGAAAGGATACAGCTTGGCACAAGGGCAATAATAATCTCAACTCTTATCCCTTCACCTTATACCCGAGTTTCAGCAAAAAAGCTTTGATTTTCTCACGTTGATCTCCCTGTACCAGCGCTATTCCGTCCTTGACGGAACCGCCGGTGCCACAATGGGATTTCAGTTTTTTTCCTAGATCCTCGAGATCGTTTGTTGTGCCCACAAATCGCTCCACTACAGTCACAGCCTTTCCGGCCCGTTGCTTGGTATCGAGCCGAACATAGAGCTGTTGCTTCGCCGGCGGCAACGTTTCTTCCTCATTGGACTCATGCTCGTAGGAAAAATTCGGGTCGGTGCTGTACACATAGCCCTGTTGATCGGGACGATTTTTTTTCGACATATTATTCGATTACCGTTTTCAAACTCAGGTCCAAACTGACCGCCTGATGCGTCAGCGCACCAACACTGATGAAATCAACTCCAGCCATTGCATAAGCTCGAATATTACCTAACTGGATGCCGCCACTGACTTCTGATTCATACAACCCATTGATGCGAGCAACCGCTTCATGAACCTGCTCCGGAGACATATTATCCAGCAACACCCGATGCACACAGCCCCGACCATATTCGATCACCGCATTGAGCTCTTCCATGGTGCGCACTTCGATCTCAACAGGTATGGCCAACTGATTGGCTGATAAATATTGGCGGGTCGCCTCAATTACAGATCGAACCCCACCACCATGATCTATGTGATTATTCTTGATCAAGATACGGTCATACAAACCGAAACGATGGTTGGATCCGCCGCCGATTCTTACTGCCTCTTTTTCGGCCCAACGAAAACCGGGCGTGGTCTTTCTTGTATCCAACAAAACAGTTTTTGTACCGGCTATCTCCTGCACGTACCGGTCAGTCAGCGTTGCAATCCCCGACATGCGTTGCATCATATTTAGTGCCACTCGCTCTCCGATCAATAACGAACGCGCTGATCCGCTCAATTGAAAGACCCGATCACCGGCCTGTATCCGATCACTGTCATTCATGAAAACTTTTCGCTCCAAAGACGGATCCACAAAATCAAAAAAATCCAATGCCGCCTGTACACCGGCCAATACACCGGCAGATTTGGCTAGCAAGACGGCACTCCCCTTTACATCAGGCCCCACGGTGGCCAATGTGGTATGATCTCCCGTACCAAGATCTTCCGCAAGCCAGGTCTTAAAGGATTCTAGGTGTTTACTTGTCGACATGCCACAAAAATAGCCTCATTTCCCCCGCCCCCGCTGCTGCTTTCGTAACTTTGAAAGGCCCGTTTCAACGGGATATTTCAATCATGAACCAGAAAAACCGAAAAGTCATTCTCGTGATCATGGATGGATGGGGGCTTGGAAAAGTCCCTGCCGCAGATGCCATCCAACATGCTCGCGTTCCCTTCACCGATAGCTTATATCAACGCTATCCGAATACCACGCTGGTGACCTGCGGAGAGGCGGTCGGACTCCCTCCCGGACAAATGGGCAATTCAGAAGTAGGGCACCTGAATCTAGGCGCCGGACGCATCGTATACCAAGAGCTTCAACGCATCAACAAAGCGATCGCGGATGGAGAACTTGCTCAAAACGCCACACTCCGAAATAGCTTCCAATATGCCATCGAGCATAAGAAACCATTGCACCTGCTGGGGCTGGTAAGCGACGGCGGCGTACATGCACACATTGAACATCTGATAGCACTCGTAAACATCGCCCACCAGGCCGGAGTTCAAGACATCTTCATCCATGCTTTTACCGACGGAAGAGATACCGACCCGAAAAGTGGCAAAGGTTTTCTGACACAACTTGAAAATTCAATAGCAGGAAAAGCAAAGATCGCATCGGTGAGCGGCCGGTATTATGCGATGGACCGTGACAAACGATGGGAACGAGTAAAGTTGGCCTATGACGCGCTGGTACAGGCAACCGGTCAAACCGCAAGCAGTGCGCTTCAAGCAATCGAATCAGCCTACGCCGCAAACATCACAGATGAATTTATTCTTCCAACGGTGATCGTGGATGAGCAGGATCAGGCACTGACAAAAATCAACCCACAAGACGCAGTGATCTGTTTTAACTTCCGAACCGATCGATGTCGCGAGATTACGCAGGTACTCACCCAGATCGATCTGCCCGAATTCAATATGCAAAAACTGGCACTGCACTATACCACCTTCACGGAATACGACAAAAATTATCAAAATATAGGTGTGGTATTCGCTACCGACAACCTGAACAATACAATCGGAGAAGTGCTCGAAAAAAATGGCCGCACTCAGATCCGTATCGCTGAAACAGAAAAATATCCGCACGTCAGCTTCTTTTTCAGTGGCGGAAGAGAAAAACCTTTTGTTGGAGAAGAACGCATCATGATTCCATCCCCAAAGGTTGCCACCTATGATCTGCAACCGCAAATGAGCGCCAAAGAACTTACTGCTGCCATTTTACCAGAGATCGAAAAAGGAAAAACAGATTACATCTGCCTGAACTATGCGAATGCCGACATGGTCGGACACACCGGCGTTTGGCAAGCCGCCATTGAAGCGGTGGAAACGGTCGATGATTGCGTCGCACAAGTGGTAACAGCCGGACTGAAAAACGATTACACCATCTTCTTGACGGCTGACCATGGCAATGCTGATTACATGGTCAATCCCGATGGATCTCCCAACACTGCACACACGCTGAATCCGGTTCCACTTTTCATCATAGATAAAGAATGGCATGGAAGCATCGATGCCGGAAAACTCGGCGATATCGCTCCTACCATTCTAACCATGATGAATATTCCCGTACCGCCTGAAATGACGGGAAATATATTGATCGATCAATCCTAAACAGATACGTTATGCTGAAAAAAATCGGATGGGCATTGCTGATCACCCTGATTGCGATCCAATTTATTCGCCCGGCAAAAAATCAAACCACTGAACCACAACCGCATGCCATACAAACGAAGTTTGAGGTGCCGGAAAATGTTTCTTCTATTTTGAAAAAGGCCTGCTACGATTGCCATTCAAACAATAGCCAGTATCCGTGGTACTCAAATATTCAGCCGGTCTACTGGTGGCTGAACGATCACATTGAAGAAGGAAAAGGACACCTGAATTTCGATGAATACACCAACAAACGCCTTCGGTATCAATATCACAAGATGGAAGAGGTGATCGAACAAGTGAAGGAAGGCGAAATGCCCTTAAATTCTTACACCTGGACGCATACAGATGCACGACTCACATCGGAGGAAAAAGCAGCCTTGACCGGATGGGCACAACAAGTGATGGATACGCTGAAAGCCAATCACCCGATCGATAGCCTGATCCGAAAGAAGAAATAATTCACTACTCAATTTGCTACATGAGAATAAAGGGGGTAGTAGTTTTCTTACTGACGGCATTAGGCGTATACGCCCAATCGGATACAACCAAGAGCAAAACACTCGAAGAAGCCTTCATCTACACCAACAAGTTTCGAGAGAAAGTTAATCATACAGCCCAACAGGCAATGGTGATCGACCGGCTTGTGATCGCAAAGGTCAACGCGGCCAACACGGCCGACCTATTACAGGAGACTGGAAAGATATTCGTACAGAAAAGTCAGCAAGGTGGCGGCAGTCCGGTTCTGCGCGGATTCGAAGCCAGTCGAGTGCTGTTGCTTGTCGACGGCATTCGAATGAACAATGCTATCTATCGGGCCGGGCATTTGCAAAATGCCATTACAGTTGATCAAAATATTTTGGAGTCGGTAGAGATTTTAATGGGGCCCGCTTCCACGCTGCATGGAAGCGATGCGCTTGGCGGGGCGATACATTTTCGTACCCGTGCCCCTAAACTGTCTAATTCCGATAAAACATCGATCAGCGGTAATCAGTTTTTACGATACCGCACCATCAACCGCGAAGTAACCGGACATGTGGATGTCAACCTCGGCACCCAAAAATTCGGCTGGCTGCAATCCTACACATTCAGCAAATTCGGCGATCTCAAAATGGGATCCAGATATCCTGAGAAATATCCAAACTTCGGACGCCGATCACAATACATCGATACTCGTGACGGAATCGACCGCATCGTTACCAATCCGGATGAACGCATCCAGAAATTCTCCGGATACCAGCAATGGGACATCACCCAAAAACTGCTGTACAAGCAAAACAATCGCATCACGCACTCCTTGAACCTTCAACTTTCCAACACGAACGATATCCCTCGATACGACCGCTTGCAAGACCGTCGAGATTTTGGTGGAAACGTCGGCACGACCCTTCGATTTGCCGAGTGGTATTACGGCCCACAATTCCGCTCCCTGATCGCGTATCAAACACAGTGGGCAATCAACGCGCAGCAAGAAGTGAACCTCCAGATATACCATCAGTTCGTAAAAGAAAGCCGACAAACACGCGAATACCTGCGGTACGACAGGTTCGATAGCCGACGAGAAGAGATCGGCATATGGGGATTCAATTTCGATGCCCGAACCAAAAAAGGGAATGATGAATTCACATACGGACTCGACGGACAATGGAACGACCTGCAATCCGAAGCAGACCGAACCGATCTCCGTACCGGCAATAAAACCGCACTAGACGCACGATATCCCGACGGGAAAAACAACATGTTATACCTGGGCGCCTATGGGCAGCACCTGAGGAAATTCAAAAACAGCAAGTGGGTATTGAACGACGGCATCCGAATACAATCGACCAGCTTACGTTCTACGATCGAGAATAATTCGTTTTTCCGATTCCCCTTCTCGGAAATCGAACAAAAAAATCTAACCGCAATAGGCAACGTAGGCATTGTATATAATCCGTCCGCTTCCATGCGAACCGCTTTTCACCTGAGCAGCGGATTTCGCACACCCAACATCGATGATGCGGCCCGGATCTTTGAGTCCAGTACATCGCAGCGCAGACTGATCCTCCCCAATCCGAACATCCGACCCGAGCGCACGTACAATGCCGACCTGAATTGGATCCTTCGAATAGACAATAAGATCCGTTTCGAGGGTGCCTTGTTCTATACGCTATACCGAGACGCGATCACGCTTGCCCCCTTTCAGTTGAATGGCTCGGATTCGGTTGACTACAACGGATCTCGTGCCGCGGTTTTTGCGAATCAAAATGCACGCAAGGGATACTTGTTCGGCATCCAGGCGCGAATGTTCATTCAAGTGAACAAACAATGGTCCATCGACAACACCATTACCCAAAATGAGGGCAAATACCAAACAGCAGGCGGTAAAATCCCGCTGGACCATATCCCTCCTGTTTTTGGACGATCGGGCTTACAATACCATCACAAACGAGTGCAAGCGGAGGCATTTCTACTATTTAATGGATGGAAACGGCTGCAGGACTATAACCTCGACGGCGAGGATAACCTGCAATATGCCACTCCCGATGGTATGCCTAGTTGGATGACGGTCAATCTGCGCTTTCAGGTGGAGGTCTCCAAGCAGATCCAGATGCAGGGAAGCCTGGAGAATTTAACCGACCGAAACTACCGGGTTTTCGCCTCCGGCCTATCTGCACCCGGGCGCAGCTGGATGATCACGGTCAGGTCCAGCTTTTAACACCCGAAGCCGTTTTTTCATTTCGGATTTTTCTTACATTGAGGGTACAAATGTCCGAGCAATCCCTCATAGAAGGATGTCTCCGTAACGAGCTGAGTGCCCAGCGCGAATTGTATGAATTTTACAGTCCGAAAATGCTGGCCGTCTGTCATCGTTATGCCGTGAACCGCGAAGATGCAGAGGATATGCTGCAGGAGGGATTTGTAAAAGTCTTTTTGCAGATCCGATCCTTCGAAGGAAGAGGATCATTTGAAGGCTGGATCAGACGCATCATGGTGCATACCTGCATCAATAATCTCAAGAAGAATAAAAAGTTTCAGGACAATCTCGACATCATTCATGCGCATGGGATCCCGACACGCACCGATGCGATCCCCTCGATCATGCAAGCTAAACAGATCGCGGAGTGCATCCGTTCACTGCCCGTGGGTTACCGAACCGTGCTGAACCTTTATGCCATCGAAGGATATAGTCACCGGGAGATAGCAGCCATACTTGACATTGAAGAAAGTACGAGTCGGAGCCAATACACCCGCGCCAAAAATTTACTAGAGACGCTACTCATACAACGTAATATACTTCCGCCGAACAAACAAAAAGCCGACTGGCTGGTTGCCTCCCGATGAGATCCGGTCACCACGATAACGAATTTGAGCAGTGGCTCCGGCAAGAAACCGACCGGCACCGACTCTACGCAGATGAGTCTGTTTGGGAGCGTATCCGCCAACGGGTACACCGTCGTCGCTGGTTTCCCTTCGTATTAACGGCCTTCTTAACTATCAGCGCCAGCGTGACCTGGGTCATGATCGATCAACCGGATCTGCCGATCAATTATACAGCTGAGCTTGGTGCGAACCCATCCAACGCCCAAAACGATAAAACGGTTCAGCGTCGCTCTTCCGACCGTAGTCACGCTTCCGAAAAACAAACTCCCTTCCGTATAGCCTCGGAAACAACAGATGAAACATTGGTATTTTTGATTCGATCCGATGAACGTACGGATGTCCAATCCAAGAACTCAGTCCTGACGGATCTCACTACCGATTCCGAAAAGAATACGGAGCAGTTTTTTGAAACCGCTAGCCTGAATACTTCTAGAACGGAAAGCAGATTCTCAATGCCGTTACAGAACAAGGTTGAGGCACCTGCTCTTTCGCAATCAACAGAGTACCTCACAACGAATTCGAATACTGGCAACGAGCCCCCCTCCGATCCTACAGCATCAAAGAAACCTTCTGAAACAGTTGCCGTCATGGCACCTGAACAATTCCAGACCATCGAAAGTGTGATCAATGGCTATAAAGGCAAGCGGACGCGAAAAAGCTGGAAAATGCAATTCAGTGTGAGTCCGACCATCAGCTACCGACAACTGATCGAAAACACAGCCGCTTTACAAGCCGCTCGCTCAGTCACCCCGGCTGCACCAGCCATGGCCGTACCTGAACTTGAAAACGTTGTGAACCACAAACCCGACCTGGGACTGCAATTCGGCGTTTCCGTGAGCCGGGAATTAACTAAACGGCTCGACCTGATCGCCGGCGTTCAGTTTAATATCAACAAATATGATATCCGCGCCTACGGCGGAAGCAGAGAAGTGGCAACCGTTGGACTCTCCAACGCTGGAGGAACAGGCAGTGTTTCTTCCTACACCAACTACCGAAGTGCTGGGGGCGTCTGGGCCAAATGGCTGGCAAATAATTATTTCTCCGTCTCGGCCCCAATTGGATTTCAGTATCGGGTGACCGGAAACGGTAAATGGAGTTGGGGCATCGGGTCTACGCTGCAACCCACCTACCTGCTGAGCAATCAAGCCTACATCCTTTCTACCGATTATAAAAATTACCTGGAAGTTCCCTCCCTCATTCGCAAATGGAATCTCAACGGTCAGGTCGAATCCTTCATCGGATTTAAGAAGGGAAAAACTAGGTGGACACTCGGACCACAAGTCCGCTATCAGATCCTCTCTAGCTACGAAAAAGCCTACCCCGTGCGGGAACACCTGTTCGATATGGGTGTGAAACTAGGTGTGGGACTTTAACATCGACCCATCCCGAGAAACGGTATTTTTGAGCATGCGATCATTCCTTTTGCTTTCCAGTTTATTATTGCTGATTGCCTGTAATCCCTCCACGCCGGCAAAAAAATTCATCTCGGCTACTTCGTTGATCGAGCAACAGATCCGAGCAATTGACACCTCCCTGTATTCAATAAAAAAATACACGACGGTAGACTCTCTTCCTGCCGATACCAGCTATATCCCTCGCGAAGATTTTCGAAAAGAAGTGTCGGCTTTTTTTAAACTCCCGGACCTGAGCGATCCGAAGGTGGCGGCTGATTTCAATGAAGAGACCCGATTCGATGATCTGATGAAGCGCGTGATCATTTCCTACACACCCGTCAACCCGGAAAAACAATCCTTTCAGCGAATTGAATTGTTCGTTGAACCGAATATGGATGCAGGTGATCAGGTGCGGACCATACTGGCAACTCGACGCAGCGGCGATAGAAATGGGTTTGAACAAGAAGAGTTGATCTGGCAGATGGATCGCAGTTGCACAGCCATACGCACCACGCAAAAACCCGGCGGGTTTGAACAGATACGAACCATCAAATTAAGCTGGAACGAATAAGGTCATGACGCCGGAACATCTCCAGTCGATCGTAAATGGTTTGCCAACAGGCCCCGGCATCTATCAATACTTTGATACGCTCGGGGAGCTTATCTATGTCGGAAAGGCAAAGAATCTGCGCAACCGCGTCCGCTCCTATTTTGCAAAGGATCTAGATTCACAAAAGACCCGTGAACTGGTCAAACGCATCGAACGGATCCAATTCACTACCGTCAATTCCGAAGAGGATGCCTTTCACCTGGAGAACAGCCTGATCAAGGAATTTCAACCTCGGTACAACATCCGGCTGAAAGACGACAAGACCTATCCCTGGATTGTGATCAAAAAAGAACCGTTTCCTCGCATTTTCCTCACCCGAAAAAAATTCAACGACGGATCCGAATACCTCGGCCCCTTTACACACTCCCAGCAAGTCCGGGAGCTGTTGGAATTCATCAAGCAGATCGTGCCCTTGCGGACCTGCTCGCTGGCCTTGTACCCGACAGCCGTGAAAAAAGGAAAATTCAAGGTATGCCTGGAATATCATTTGGGAAATTGTCTGGGCCCTTGCGCGGGACACCAATCTGCCGAATCATACGATAAGGGTATTCGACAGATCAGAAATCTGCTCAATGGAAACCTGAAGCCGGTGATGGATGAGGTTCGGTTGCAAATGAAGACCGCCGCAGCGGAATGGAAATACGAAGAAGCAGCACGATACAAGCAAAAGCTTGAATTTCTTGAGAATTATCGTTCACGATCTGTGGTGGCCAATGCCCGAGTAACGGAGCTGGATGTATTCACCGGTAAAGAACAACAAGGACATTATTTCATCAGCTTCCTGATGGTTAGAAACGGAGCCATCGTTCAAACACATTCCACTCGATTGGAAAATCCGTTGGCCGCCGATGATCGTACGCTGTTGGCTGCCGGCATCGCACAGCTCAGGGAACAACTCAATTCCCATTCCAAAGAGATCGTCGTACAAGAAAGGATCGACTATCCTGAACCCGAGGTGCGCATAACCGTCCCCCGTGCGGGTGATAAAAAAACGCTGCTTGAACTGGCACACAAAAATCTGTTGCACCATATCCAACACTGGATCTCTACGAAATGGAAACAGACTGAACTGGATACACTTTCATCAGACGAGCTGTTGGAGAGAGTACAAGAGGATTTGCAACTACCGGCATTGCCCCGACACATCGAGTGCTTCGATAACTCGAATTTTCAGGGAAGCTATCCCGTCTCTGCTATGGTATGCTTCCGTAATGCGAAACCCGTTCCAAAAGATCACCGCCAATTCCACATTCGGACGGTTGTCGGCATCAACGACTTTGCTTCCATGCACGAAGCCGTAACACGTCGTTACCAGCGATTGCTAAATGAAGGTGGTTCCTTTCCACAATTGGTTATCATAGATGGCGGAAAAGGACAATTGAATGCGGCACAGGGTGCCATAAATGAGCTGGGGCTGTCGGGTAAAATGACCTTGATCGGGCTTGCCAAAAACGTAGAAGAGATCTTTTTTACAGGCGATACCGAATCACTCAAACTCGATTACCGAAATCCTTCCCTGCTGCTGATCAGACGCATCCGAGATGCCGTACACCAACATGGATTGAGTTTTCACCAACAGTTGCGCAGTAAAGGCGCCATACAAAATGAATTGGAGAACATCCCCGGTATCGGGAAACAAACAGCCGAAGAATTGCTGACGCAATTTCGTTCTGTGAAGAAGATCCAGGCATTGAGCACTGATGAACTGGCAGTAGTCGTTGGGCCCTCTAAGGCCAGAAAAATTGTTGATTATTTCAAAAAGAATGCATAGTCTTCGTTAGACAAACCCGGATAAAAAAAGGGGCCTGAATAGAAATTCAGCCCCGTTAAAATCCAATATCCTATGAAAAACCGTGGTGAAAATACATAATTTTTTGACTTCCACGAATTTGCCTACTCTTTTTTTTAGGATATAACTTATTGAAATACAGCGACTTATTATTTAATTCAAGTATGATATGGCTGATTAGCTTGATCTTGATATACCAAAAAAATCCCGCCGGAAGGCGGGATGTAAATTTTTTGCGTGGGTAAGCTTCAGATCAATAGGACCAAAGATCCTGCTCGAAATTGAAGATCTTCTCCTTGATGTTCTCTCCTTCCAGTAAACGCAAGATCGGATCATCGATCAGGTTGCGGATGAATTTATTCGAAGGATTGTCGATGGAAGACTTCACGATGTAGCTTCCGAACATACGACTCTCGAAGAGCTCCTCCCAGGTCATGCGATTCTGTCCCATGTTCTTCGGATTGTAAACCTCCGCTTTTGCAAGCATTTCCCGCAGATCGGGATAGTATACCCAGAACAAAGAGGATGTGCCGCGCTCGCGCTTGGTATTAGGCACGTATTCTGTTTTAAGAATGCCGATTCCGAGGATACGGACGAACATACGGCTCGACTCACGGTCAAACACCCATTCCTCCTTAAGTCGAATCTTGGTAACGTCTTTGGGATTGAAACTTTTGCGGGTAACCGTACGTCCAACGACCTTGTTGATATCATTCAGGTCACGAACCAGCGCTGTATCTAATCCGCCGGCTGTTTTTTGAAACACATCAGCAGTTGTCATCTCCGTGGTAAAACGATCATCCACAAAAGCCGTGATCTTTCCGGAAGTGACGGCATTCATCAGCATGGTGATGAACATCTGACTGCCATTATCGTCAACCGCCTCATACGTGAATACTTTATTGATCTTTTCACGCAGATCCAGTTCACGCCAAACTTTTTCAGCATAGAAGGCATCATCCCAACGAAGGTGCTCGTATTCGAGCGGCTTGCGATCCCGAACAGACCCTTTGTCGAAAGCATTATCATTGCGCTTGGAAGGCAACGCCGACTCATTGGCACTGGCCGTATCGTATGCGATCGGCAGATTCGCATACGGGTCGAAGGTGGGGGGCTGGCCGTTGTTGTTATTGTTCTGCGGGTTACCGGTGGTATCGGGTGCAGGAGTTGTGGGTGTAGTGGGCGTAGTTCCACCACGACCGCCGCCGCGACCACCCCGACGTTGTGCTTCAGCCGTATTCACTTGCAGAAGTAAACAAGCAGCCATCATTCCAAATACGATCAATTTTCCTTTCATATCAAGCCTTTTATTGAATGTAGTAAACCAGGGCCGGTGCTTTTGTGATTCGGCCATCCGGGCCTTTCACCTTGATCTCTTCAATGGTTACCATGCGTCCGGCTTTGACTTGCTGAGTGATCGCGGTCCGTACAGGTCCCTGAAAAGCAGGCCCCTGAACCGGGATCGTCACGATATCATCATCCGTATCGCAGGTAAATGTGAAACTGACCACGTTGTATTTCAGATCGAAGGGGAAATTTTTGATACCGGCACCCACACCCGCCTGAGAGCGAAACTCTCCGGCAGTAACTTGCTCACCGCTCTGGCGACCGCCCACATAGGCCTGTGCCTCAGGCAATGCCTGTACGCGGAATTGAGAGGCACCCACCAGCTTGTTGTCAACGTAAACATTGATCATACAATTGTCGGTGATCTGACCCACACGACCGATGTATTTCCCGGCACCTTGACGGATCAGTTGTCCGCCACCGCCAACGATCTCTGCACGGATCTTATCATCTCCGCCTCCGCTAGCTGCGATGGTAATCGGGTTATCGACACCGATGTACAATACATTCATCTTATCCAAGGCGATGGACGCATTGGCTGAACCGACTGTATACTCAACTGGTATGGTACGTGTTTGAGGTTTACCATCCTGATCGGTGAAGGCAACTGTTACGTTGATCGTACGGCTTCCGGTTCCGGTAGCTGTGGTCTTATAAATAGCCATGCCTTTTTCATTCAGCGCCACATTTGAACCGTTGATGGTTACCGTTGGCAGCTTTGAACGGCTGAACGCACCCAATCCGGCTGTGATCTCCAGTTCTTGTCCGGGCATCAGGTAGCGAGAACTCTGTCCCACGATGGCCTCGAATGCATCGAACCGCAGTTCCACCTTACCCACTTGTTCGTGGCAAAAAGTGACCAGCTTATTTTCGGCATTGCGCAGGTCATTCTGAAATTTGCTCAGGATACTCAATGCACCTACCGTTGGGGCCATATAGAAATACCCTTCTTCCCAGGTCTTCTTATTGGAGTTCATGCTCTTGGGCATCTCCAAAGAAATGGGGAGTGACTTTTCAAATTCAGCACGAATGGCCGAGTCTTTCAGGACATTCATCTTATAATCTGTCAGCATTTTGAGCAATTGCTGACCCTTTCCTTCCTTGACCAAGATCCGCGTAGTGGTGTTCTGATCATCATCGCCTTTGGATTGAGCCAACAGGTCTTTCTTCAATCCGTCGATGAACGTGTAAACAAGAGTTGTTTGATCAGCGACCTCTTTGGCTTTCGGTTGCCAGATCATAGCCTTCTCGCGGGTCTCGTCTTCCGTCATTTTCTCGGTGAGTGACTCGAAGATCTGCTGGGTTGACGCCTTCACGGTTCCGTTGGTCTTCTCCAAACTGTCGTTGATCGTCTTGAAGGCGTTCAGGATCTCAGCAGATATATTTATAGCCAACAGGGCGGTCAACACCAAATACATGATGTTGATCATCTTCTGTCGGGGCTCTTTTGGTAAAGCCATGTTTCGCTTCTTTTATTTCGGTTGAATAATCACTTTTCGATCCGGATATCAGGCACGACCCTGCATCGCTGTCAGCATGTTTCCATAGATGCTGTTCAAGCGACCCAAGTTACCGGCCAGATGACCGATCTGCTCCTGTACCTTCTTGGCATCTTCCACGCTGCTGGTCATGGCGTTAGAGGCCTCAGCCAGCTTACCGTAGAAGTTGTTCAACGCCTTCAGGTGATTATTACTTTCCTGCAACTCCAATTCATAAATGGTATTCAGGGAAGAAAGATTCTTGGTGAGAGACTGGATCTGCTCATGAAATTGCTGAGCACCGGAAGTTGCCTGGGCAAATGCACCAACCGAATTAGCTGCATCCGTATAGGCTAACTTAACAGCATCCAGTTGAGTAGTCACTTCACGCGTCTTTTTTGCAAAGTCGGAAGATGCAGCCGCCATGTCCGTAACATCTTTCAGACCGGATACAGTGGTGTTTAGCTGTGTGAAACTTTCCTGCAGTGCCTTGATGGCATCAGGTCCGCCCGCAGCTTTCGCCAGGCCGGCCACAGAAAGTTGCTCTTCCTCATGTCCGGGTGCGTCTTCAGAGGGATAAATGATATACAGAATTCCGTAAACGGCAAAGATCACTGCTTCCGTTAGCAAACCGACCCACAGAAGGATATCGGCTCCAGCCGTGTGTGTAATTTTGAAAAGGGCTCCAACGATAACGACAGAAGCACCAAAGGATACACCGACGTCTACCCATTTACTGACATTAGCAGGAATTTTTGCTGCCATAATTGATATTTATTGGATTGTTGAGATAAAAAATACTGATTTAGAAATTTCAACGACCTCCTCCCTTCGGGGGTGCGGCAGGAAGATCGATCACACAACGAAATCCGATATAGGATTTAGCTGTATCCTGATACTCATAAGTGCTGGTACCATTTTGCAGAAAATAACCTACGTCTTTCCAGCTACCGCCACGGGTAACCTTACGCTTCATCAACGGAGTTTCATCCTTGCCGGCATTCCAACGAACATCGGGGTTCATATCGTGCTGGAAATTATTTCGTCCCTCATAGAAAATGGAAGAAGTCCATTCGGCCACGTTACCGGACATGCAGTACAAACCGAAATCATTCGGCCAGTATGAATCAGCACGAACGGTGTAAAATCCGCCATCCTCAGGATAATTACCACGACCTGGCTTGAAGTTTGCCAGCAAGCATCCCTTCTTGTTACGGAGATAATAGTTCCCCCAAGGATACATGGTCTGTGAACGTCCGCCGCGAGCAGCATATTCCCACTGCGCCTCCGTAGGCAGACGGAAATCCGACTCCTGCGTGCGTTTCTTATCGTTCAGGTAGGAGTTCAACAAATGTGTACGCCACTCACAAAAGGCAGTCGCTTGCTTCCAACTCACACCCACCACCGGATAATTTCCAAAAGCGGGATGAGAGAAATAGCGCTTGGCCATTGGCTCATTGTATGAGTAGGTGTAATCGCGGATCCAAACCAGTGTATCTGGATAGATCGGAAGATCATATTTCACGATAAATTTCGAACGGGGAGGAGTAGTCCCATCCGCATTCTTAGGCGCCTTCGCAGCAGCCTTCAGGTCGAACACTTCAGAGTGAAAAATGATCTTGGACGGATCGATCTCTTTTTTTCCGAAAATGCGATCGTCCGGAGGAAGAATGATATCTGTCGTACTCAATTGCTCAATGACTTTGGGGTCTGACCATTTCAAGGTCTTCATCTTCGCCCAATCCACGCGCTCATTCCCTTCTTTGTCAGCCTTCACATAGCCCATCTTGCGGGCAACGACTGAATCACGAACCCAATACACAAACTGACGATACTCATTGTTCGTCACTTCAGTCTGGTCCATCCAAAATCCACTGATCGAAACGGTACGGTTACGAGCACTGAACGCATAAGCGGGATCCTCATCACTCGGCCCCATGTGAAAATATCCCTGTGGCACATACACCATACCGGGAGGCTTGGGTAGTACATATTTGCTTCCGGGAGCGATGCCGTGCACCTGACCGTCATTAGGAAGGCCACTGCCACCTTTGGATTTTTTGCCACCCAAAATGCCACAACTGCTGATCAATACAGCGACTGACAAAGAGAGGAATACAGGTCCGAGGTTCTTCATTTTCATACAGTTAATGATAGTGGACAAATATAAGCTTTCACGCGTTTTTTTCGGATTTCGGAAGTTGTTTTGTTTTTGGAAAAAGCAGATACGTCTGGAAATTCCAACGATCCAAAACGAAGCCCGAGAGCTTATTATTGTGCATGATGGCGAATTAGCCCGGGAAAGACTGATTTTTCAGCTTGATTAACAACTCATTAGGGGAATATACGGGGGGTAGACAAGTATTTTTTCGACAAACCTGAACAACTGTTCGCAAAAACGCTTCCGGCATGGAGAATCGAGGCACTCCCTCGGGTTGGGTCGGCACCACCAGTAAAATAGCTCCCGGGAGGTAAGAAACTCCGATCTGCTTAGACCATTCGACGGCATCGGAACCTAAACATGCAATCTCAGTCGGACCGCCAACTTGCATCGCCAACACCCGGCACCAATACCCGAATGAACCGGGATACCGCAACAAGGCCTGGCCCAATCCACCCACCATCCGCTCCGCCCGATCACGCCAATCCGCCCGATCGAAGATCGTTCCCAACCGAAGTAAATTCTCCGCCATCACCGCATTCGGTGAGGGCAATGCCCCATCATAAATCTCCTTCTTCCGAACGATCAGATCCTGCTGCTCCACCGATGCGAAATAAAAAAACGGTGAATCCGAATCGGAGAAACGCTCAACCACATCAGCCGTCAACTTCCGGGCTCGCTCTAACCATTCCCATTCACCCGTTACTGAATGCCATTCGATCCAGGCACGGATCAAATAGGCCCGATCATCCAAGAAAGCAACTCCCTGTTTTTGCTCATCGGTACAAGCATGGTGCCAGTCACCGGCAGGCGACTGAAAACGCCCCATGATGTATTCCAGGTTTCGTTTTCCCAATGATAACCACGCCGACTCCCCTGTTGCCCGATATGCCAACGAACACGCCGAATGCATCAACGCATTCCAACCCAACAAGATCTTATGATCGAGACCCGGACGAATCCGTCGATCTCTGGCGCTCATCAGACGCTGTCTGGATTTTTCTAATATACCCTCCACTGCTTCTTCCGTCATCTCCTTCTCCATAGCAATCGATGCAACATCTCCAATCACACGTAATACATTCACATGCTCCCAATTCCCCTCGGGCAAGACCTCGTAATACATCGAAAATATGTCCGAATCAGCGCCCAAAATCGATTGGATTTCAGTCTGATCCCACACATAAAATTTTCCTTCCACCCCTTCACTGTCGGCATCGAGTGCCGAAAAGAATCCGCCGTCGGGATGAAGCAACTCCCTTTCCAAAAAACCACGGATCTCCCGAAGAGTTCGCTTGTATTGTTCGCGCCCTGTCAATTGATAGGCTTCCGCAATGGCCTCTATCAACAGCGCATTGTCATATAGCATTTTTTCAAAATGCGGTGCCAGCCATTCCGCATCCGTCGAATAGCGGGCGAACCCGCCACCGAGCTGATCATATATACCCCCATCGATCATCCTGTCCAATGAAAACAATCCATGCGTACGCGCATCGGACTGCTCCAGCGTACCGCCCAATTGCAATAAAAACCGAATGGAAAAAGATTGAGGAAATTTAGGTGGGCGACCAAAACCGCCATATCGCTCATCGGCTTGCTTCAACAAGGTCTTACCCATCGAGATCAAACTCTCCTCGGTAAACAAGCCCGGTTCGGGCTTTAATTTTTCACCGAAACGATTCGATTCAATCAGATGGGTCGTCAGATTTTCCGCCTGCGCATCCATCTCATGGCGTCGATCCCGAAAGGCATTCGATACGCCGGTAAGTACCTCCATCCAAGAAGCTCGACCCTGCACCGCTCGTGGCGGAAAATAGGTGCCCCCGTAAAAGGGCTTCGCGTCCGGCAATAAAAAAACATTCAACGGCCATCCTCCTTGCCCCGTCATCGCTTGCAAGGCATCCATGTAGATCGCATCCAGATCAGGTCTTTCTTCGCGATCGATCTTGACATTCACGAAATGCGCATTCATGAACGCTGCCACATCCGCATCCTCAAAACTTTCGCGCTCCATCACATGACACCAGTGACAAGTCGAATATCCGATGCTCACCAGCAAGGGCTTGTTTTCCGCTCTAGCTTTCTGCAACGCCTCTTCTCCCCAAGGATACCAGTCCACCGGATTGTGCGCATGCTGCCGTAAGTAAGGACTGGTTTCGAGGGAGAGACGATTCATGTACGGAATGTTGAGGGATGAGAGGCGAGCGTTGAGAGTTGAGGGATGAGAGTTGAAGGTCTGTTCTCATCGTTCATCCCTCATCTCTCAACGCTTTTTTGCAGCAAAATACTGATCCAATGCTGCCACCATGCTGGGAGCAGACGGTTGCGGAGCTTTGATCTCCACCTGTAACCCACGATCTTCCATAGCCTTGATCGTGTTGCCACCAAAGGCACCTAATACTAAACCATTCTGCTTGAACGTAGGAATGTTCTCGAATAAACTTTGAACGCCGCTTGGTGTGAAAAAACAGATCATTCCATAGGGCGTTTCCGCCAACAAGGTTTTTACATCGGAAGGCACACTACGATACATGAAAGCCAGATTGAAATCACAACCGACGTTTTTCAATCCGTTCACGATTTCATTGTCCTGCTGATTCTCGGAGCAGACATACAAAAACTTAACATTGGCTTTCTGCTTCTGGATCACATCCAGCATGCTTTTATTGGTTCCATCAGAACCAAAAAAGACTTTTCGCTTGCGATAAAGAATGAACTTCTGCAAATACAAAGCCACTGCTTCCGTGATGCAGAAATATTTCGTCTCAGGTGAAATGCTGGCCTTCATCTCCTCCACCATCCGAAAGAAATGATCGATGGCATTTCGGCTGGTGAAAATAATGCCCGAATGAAGGGCGAGCTCTACCTTTTGTTTTCTGAAATCTTTGGAGGGAATTCCTTCCAGACGGATGAAGGGACAAAAATCCAATTTGACCGGATACTTACGCTCCAGTTCAAAATAAGGAGACTTATCAGTCTCCGGTCTGGGTTGGGTGATCAGGATACGTTGTATCGCGGCTTCCGACTTTTTTGCCCCGGTTTTGCTCATTCGTCGCGTTGACTTGGGTGCAAAACTACGTCATTTCGCCAAAAAATCCGATCAGAAACCGATACAATACCAAGAGTGGGGCCAATTCAAACCCGACCCAGTACAGGAAAAAATGGAACGGACTCACCGCCGCCTGACGTCTCACCACCCGAAAGGTCAAATATCCCCGATATAATAAAAGCCCACCGATCAGTATCCAAGAGACCAAAAGCGACCACTCCCAAACCCTTCCCTCCGCAAAGGCAATACCGATCACGGAAGGAAGCAACAGGAGTCCCATCATCTTATTCACCGTGAACACCAAAAAAGAGTAATCATCTCCTAACTCGTCTTGACCGAAAATCCAGGCCGCAAAATGCAAGCCCAACCATTTCACCAGATACATCCCCACCACCCCACCTAAGGTCAACAACCAAAAAAGCCAATAACCGGAAAACGGATTCCAACCCCGCTCCGTCAGAAACAAACTCACATAAAAGGACAGACATAAAAAAAAGAAAATATTCAACAGGATCGAAGGCAAGGAAGCCAGTTGCAATTGATCGCGCAACTGGCGCTGCCGAAGCGTCGTGCGGAAAAACAAACGAAAAAGATCCGTCCAATACTTGTGAAAAAACCGCCGAAACAAAGCCAAGCCCAACACCATCCCCAACAAGGCGTAGAACAAACCCTCTTTACCATTGTACTCATGCCTTTCACCCGACTGACCGTCAGAAGCTGCTACCACGATCGATCCGGGTGGCAACACCCGAAATGAATCCCAGATCAACTCGGGACGAAAAACGATCGAGGAGGTGATCGCAACTGTATCCGACCTGTCCGACCTGACCGTTACACTGTCAGCAACCTGATCCGCTGACTCATTTGCTCTGTTCGGTAACGTATCAACAGACAACTGTGCCTGCAAACAGAAAGTCATTCCGCAAACCAAAATCAACATCAAGAACAAACGATACAGCTGCATGCGACGTAAAAATAATAAACCCCGCTGCCTCCTAGAAATAATTCACCCATCCCACGTGGATCTTCGATTGACGGGCATTCCAATCCGTGTCCGAACGCTTGCCCAAGGCCCAGGCCAGATTGATCAATCCGGCCTTTGTTTCGAAATTCAATCCCAGCCCCGCTCCCAAATAACCATACTGATACGTGGGCTGACCCGTCACCCGACTCTCCCCCCAACTCAGATCACTGAATCCGTAGAAATATGAATTCTGTCCGGCAAGCAACCGAAACTCCACCGTACCGATTGCATAGGACGTCAGATACTGACTCTCCTCATCAAACCCTCTCAACGTTCGAAACCCGCCAATTTGAAACTGCTCATTCCGAAACACCGAGGCACTCTGCAAATAACCACCCTGCATACCCAACTTCAAGGTCGATCGACCTCCACGTATCGGCAGGTAACGCGCGCCTTGCACTCTTATTCGTAGCAAATAGGTTTTCAATCGGACCGTATCATACAACCGGGCAAAATCAAACGAAGGATCCGAAGGATCTTTCAACTTGAGAATATCATTACTAGGACGGATCCGCTTCGTCCCCCCTGTCAGCTGACCCTTCGCCTCCCATCCCCTTCGGGGATTGAACCGATAATCCGTTCGTTCCCATTCATACTCCAACCCCAGATTCACATTCGACAGATCATTGATCTCCGGCAACCGACGCTCCTGCAGGATGCGCGCGATGTTAATGCCACCCGGTGTCACCGCCGACTGATGCCACTGCACAAACAACCGACCCGACTCTCCCCCGCGCGTAGCATACTGCACACCCAAACGACCCTGCACGTTCAAAAAACTACTATCCTTTCGAAACATATCAAAGGAAGCATCCAACCCCATACCTGTCCCAAAGACAAATGGATTTCGATACAATAAGGCCAACCGGGGCGAACGCACTTGCAACTGCTGCCAATTCAACCCGATCGTCTCGCCCCTCCCAAACGTATTGCGCAACAACACATTCGCCTCCCCCGTGATCAACAACTTTCTATTCTGTGTCTGCGTATTGTCCGGCAAAAAACCGACCAACGCATTGAGCTGACTACTTTTCCGCTGCCGCAAATAAACATTCAATACCGAACCCGTCGCCAACCAACTCAAATCCGATGTTTTCTCCAATTCCGCGTACGGCAAATTCCTCAACAACCCATCCACCTTCATCAACTTCTCCTTCGAATAAGGCTCACCCCGATCGATCATCAAGTATCGATTCAAAAAGGATGGATCGATTCGCAACTCCCCATACACCCGTATACTGTCGATCCGATACAACATCCCCTTCTCTAATAATAGTCTCGCCTGTACCGTATCTCGATCGATGCGAATATCTGTCAACCCCACCCGCGCAAAGGGATAGCCCGAATTTTCCATCTTATCCAAACAACGTCGCTGCCAATCCGACCAGTTCGACCAATCAAACACTTCTCCCTCAGAAAACTGCTGCCCCCATCCGGTCGATCGCAACCACTCCTCTTGTACACCACTGACCGATAATCGTCCCCACCGATACCGCTCGCCCACAAACAACACCAATCGCGCGTCCCGCTCACCCCAGATCAAACTGTCTACCGACAGCGTCACATAACCCGCCCGCTGCGCATCCGACAACCAACGGGTCAATTGCTGCTCACAGAGAAACCGATCAGCATAGGTGACTGGAAGTGATCTGGCATACGACTGCGCCCGCTGCGATGTATCTACCACCCTTACCTGTAACGAGTAATCCGATTGAGCCGCTAAAGGAATCACCGATCCCCAGCCCAACAGCACCGATATTTGTATCCAGATCAATACGCGCACGATCCGCTAAATTATTCATTAATATCCCCGCATGGCCGGCCTTTATCTACATATTCCATTTTGCAAACAAGCCTGTCACTACTGCAACTTTCATTTTGCCACCTCCCTTCGGCAAAAACCCGAACTGGTTCAAGCCATGCAAAAAGAACTGATCGGAAAAGCCGAAGCATGGCGATCTCACTCTTTCGATACGATCTATTTCGGAGGCGGTACACCCTCACTACTGGATCCGATGGAACTAGAGGGACTCTTAACAACCATCTACCAGCATTACTCGGTTCAACCGAACGCAGAAATCACCCTGGAAGCGAATCCGGATGATATACATGCCGGATCACTCACCCAATGGAAACAGTTCGGCATCAACCGACTCAGCCTGGGCATTCAAAGTTTTGCAAACACCGATCTCGAGTGGATGAACCGTGCACACAATGCCGAACAAGCCACTCAAGCCCTTCAACTGGCGTTGGAGCATTTTCCCAACCTAACAGCAGACCTCATCTATGGAACCCCCGGCTTGACCGATGCGCAATGGATCCGGAACATTGAAACATTGACGCAACTTCAAGTGCCGCATATTTCTGCCTACGCACTGACCGTGGAACCTAAAACACCGCTCGACAAACAGATCCGCCTGCAACAAAAACCCACCACCGATCCCGATCAACAAGCGCGACAATTTCTGATCGGCATGGACAAACTTCGCAACGCGGGCTATGAACATTACGAGATCTCCAATTTCGCAAAGCCCGGCCACCGAAGCAAACACAACAGCAGCTACTGGAAAGGGATCCCTTATCTCGGCATCGGCCCCTCCGCGCACAGTTATCAACCTCCCGTTCGCAGCTGGCAGATCGCCAACAATCGACAATACATCGAACGTATCGAAGCGGGATCACTGGCGTTCGAATCGGAAACACTCACGCCGGTTCAAATACTGAACGAACGGATCATGATCGCCTTACGGACACAAGAAGGTCTCTCAGAAAGTGAAATTCCACCAACGGTCCTTGAATCCTGGAAACCGATGTTGAATCGGTACGGTCAAGAGAAATTTATCCTGATAGAGAATGGATCGATTCGACTCACCGATATCGGAAAACTGCAAGCAGATGGCATCGCAGCTGCCTTGTTTCTTGAAGAAAGCGATCAGATCAACTGAGCTTCGAGCAACTTGAACGTTTCCCCTGGATCTGCTTGACCCCAACAAATACGATATACCGCCTCTGCAATGGGCATATCGGCCTGCACACGGGATGCATTGACCTGATGAATGCAATTCGAAGCAGGCAAACCCTCCGCCACCATATTCATCTCGGCCTTAGCCGCTTCCAACGAATATCCCTTGCCGATCAATCCGCCTAAACGACGATTGCGGCTATGTAACGAATAACAAGTCACCAGCAGATCTCCTAAATAAACAGATGCCGCATAATTGGGCATCATCCGATGCGTAACGGGATCTTCCGACTCCTGCTCCCCTACAACAATATGATAGGCGCCAAGCTTCTTCAAAAACCCGGCCATCTCATCGGCCGCATTCGCGATCAATACACTCAGAAAATTATCGCCATAATCCAACCCATTGGCGATACCCGCACCCAAGGCATAAACATTTTTCAAGATTGCCGCATACTGTACGCCAAGAATATCATCATTCACCAGCGTGTTGATGTAGTCATTTGAAAAACGAGCTGCGATCTGCTCAGCAACCGACGTATCCATCCCCGAAAAAGTGAGATAAGAAAGTTTTTCAGCAGCTACCTCTTCGGCATGACTCGGACCCAGTAAAGCGAAATAATCCGTAAGTGGCAACCCGGCATGTTGCAAGAGAAAATCATTCAATAACAAATTGCTACCCGGCAATAAACCCTTTACGGCAGAGATCACTTTCTTTCCCTTCCACGCCAGTGGATCAGAACCTTTTAAGGCAGATTCCAAATAAGCAGCAGGCACCGCGATCAATACCCAATCTGCTGCGCGTACAACAGCATCGATATCCGTTGAAAATTCAATTCGCTCGATCGGAAAGCGAGTTCCGGTGAGATGTCTTGGATTATGACGCTTTCGCTTGAAAGAATCGATGATGGAAGCATCCCGCACCCACCAGTCGATGGAGTGACCATTATCGGTCAATACTTTAGCGAGTGCCGTAGCCCAACTGCCACTTCCTATGACCGCGATCCGTGTGGTTGCATCCGACATGCCGTCAAATTACTTCTTTTCGAAGAGTTTCTCTTTCGGCACCACGGTTACCTTGCCGCCATTTTTCAAGTTTTTACTCAACGACGCGAACGGCGCCACAACTACTTCCTCATCGCCCTTCAATCCGGTAAGTATCTGAATGAAGTTGATGTCCTGCACTCCGGTCGTCACCACCACTTTTTTCACAGTACCATCCGGCTGGGTCACAAATACAACCTCTTCCAGATCCATGCCTGTCATGTCTGCTTCCGCGTTCTGATCCATCCCCTTCGCTTCGGTCTGTTCTTTCTTTTTATCGGCCATCGTTTCATCTCCACCCTTCAAACGTGCCGTCACCGCAGCGATCGGTACCGCCAATACATTCTCCACGCGACGCGTCTTGATGTCTGCACTGGCATTCATACCCGGACGGAACGGAAACCGCTGCTTCAGCAAATCTTGATAAGAGTCGGGCGATAAACGGATCCGTACTTCGTAATTGGTCACGTCATTCGCGCTGGCAAGAGCTGTTCCGGATCTTGTACTGCTGGCGATCTTGGTCACCACCCCCGCAAATTTTCTTTTACTATAAGCATCCACTTCCACATCCGCCGAATCGCCGATGTGGATCTTTACGATATCATTCTCGCCAACATCCACGCGGACTTCGATAATAGACATATCCGCTACTGTCATCATCTCGGTACCGATATTGAAACTGTTACCTGCTACCCGCTCTCCCTTCTTAACTTTCAAAGAGGAGATCACGCCACTCATTGGGGCCGTGAGTGTAGTACGACCGAGATCTTTATCCGCCCGGCTTAATCCGACTCTAGATCCCTGCACCGTTGCCTGAAGGGACTGTAACGTTTGCTCGGTGGCACGCAAGTTGGCCTTCGCTGAACGCAAACTCGTCTCAAATTGCTCCAACTCCGCCTTGGAGATGACTTTATCCTCGTACAATTTTTTATTCCGATCGTAATTCATCTGTGCTTGCTCCTGATTCGCACGCAAGCCCTCTAAACTTTCCTGTGTGTTACGCACCGAAGCAGAGGTTTGCTGTACGCGAGAACTCGCCTCATCGCGCTGCAATGCATAGATATCGGCATAAATGCGAGCCAACACCTGACCTTTCGTGACGCTGTCACCTTCCTCTACATTGAGCTCTGTGATCTCACCGGAGATATCCGGACTGATCTTTACTTCCACTTCGGGATACACCTTGCCACTGGCATTGACAGACTCAGTGATGGTTCGCTTCACCACTTTTCCTACTGCTACTTTCTCCCCACTGTCACGATCACCGGTAATACGGGATACACCCCAAACCAACAGGGCTACAACGATCAAAACGTAATACCATTTTTTCTTCAGCTTCTTGAACATAGATATGCGATTGTACGTGAATTAAAGTTTAAGCCCCTGCCCCCGATAAAACTCCAACAACTTCATCTTAAAGACAAAATCATAATGAGCTAACAACAACTGCGAACGAGCACTGAGCAGATTATTGCGACTGTTGTTGAGATCGAAAGCAGAAAGTAAATTCAGCTCATAGCGCTTGGATGCAAAGTCAAAAGCCTTCTCCGCGGTTGCCACCGAACGCTGACGTGCCGTAAATTGCTGTAAAGCGGTTGCGGCATCCGTGTATGCCTTATAGATGTCTTGCTTCAACTGCAACTGCCCCTGTTCTTTTTGCAAAGCCCATTGCTGCACCGTGTATTGAGAACGCTGCCAGTTGATGCGCGCTGATTGTCCGTTGAACAACGGAACATTCAGCCCAATACCGATACTCTGACCGAAATTCTTGCTGAACTGATTCGAAATGGGACCCGGGCGGAAATATCCCACCACATTCGATCCGTCGATATAATTGGGCAACTCTACCGGATAAAACGTACCGCCACCTGCATTGACCCGTAGAGCGGTAGGTGAATAACCCGTCAACACCTGCTCATAGATCGCTTTCTTGAAGGAGATGGCATTGGTAGCCAAACTACCGAATGCATTGATGGAAGGATACAAAGCTGAGCGGGCCGATTGTAATTGCTTCCTGGCTGCCATCAACCGCAACTCATTCACTTTTTGTTGTGGAAGCAGGGTAACAGCAGAGGTGTATACTACCTCCGGCTGCAGTTCCGACAATGGCAACAAGGGGATCGATTCAACCGGAGGTGTTGCGATATTAAAAGGCTGACCGGCATCCAGATTCAGCAAGGCTTTTAATTGCAACAACAACAACTGCACGGAACCCTCTGCACTGACTAGCGAAGCACTATCTCTGGCCACCTGCGCTTCCAATTCCACGGCATTCAACTCGGGTAAAGCACCTGCTTCTACCCGGCGACGAGTGGCTAGATATTGTGTACGGGTCAGGTCCAATTGTACTTGCGACAAACGAACCTGCTCCTTGGCCAAAAGCGCCTGCAAGTAGGCAACCGCTACGTTCAGCGCGATATCATCTTTTGTTTTCTTTGTCTGCTCCCGATCGGCTTCCCAGCTAAGCTTGCTCGACTCCGTATTGAACTTACGAGCGAACCAATTGAAAAGAGTTACACTCGACTGTAACTGCATACCGTAGTTAAGGAAGTTATTATCCTCCAATACGCCCGTCGTCGGGTTCTCCGAGCGACCCAAGCGATAACCGGTGCTACCCCCGAAATTCAAACTGGGCAACTGGCCATTCTTGTTTTGTTTGTAGGTAAGCTGTGAGAAGCGGGATTGCAGATCGGCCTGACGGACCGATATGTTGTTCTCTACAGCATGATCCACACAACGGCGCAGATCCCAAACTTCTTGCGAGAAAAGGAGCTGAGAAAAGAGTATCGATCCCAGCGAGAGGACAATTCGTCTCATAGGCCGCAAAATTAACGAGGCTGACCGAGTCGCCGGCCCCTTAGGTCGGCTTTTTTGAGCGTAAAACTGTTAAAGCCCCTCTAATGCCTGATCCAGGTCAGCGATCAGATGCTCAGGCTCCTCCAGCCCCACGTAGACCCGGATGTATCGATGCTCGATCTGGTCCGGGTCATATGCGGTGGGTTCCATGCCCGCACATTTGGGAATGACCAAGCTCTCATGGCCACCCCAACTCACCGCCATCAAGAAATGTCGAAGCGATTCGCAGAAATGAACAATTGAATCCATCGAGCGATCCTTCAATACCAGGGTGAACAACCCACAAGCGCCCCGCATCTGACTGAGAGCCAGTTCGTATTGGGGGAAGGAAGGATCCAGCGGGAAGATCAGCTTTTCCACCTTCGGATGTTGTTTCAAATGATCCAACACTGCTTGGGTTGAGCGCTGAATCCGCTCCAACCGCATGGGCAGCGTACGGAGTCCGCGTATCAATAACCATGCATTAAAGGGCTGAATACCGCTTCCGATATTCAGATACTCACTTTCAAAAATCTTTCTGATCTGTGCGGCAGAACCACTCAACACACCACCCAAGGTATCACTGTGGCCGCTGATGTATTTCGTAGCCGTCTGCATCACCAGATCGACGCCCAATTCAATGGGCCGTTGAAAATAGGGCGTGCAATAACTGTTATCGATCAGGGTAACTATATTCTTGCTTTTCGCAAAAGATGCAACTTCTCTGAGCGGCTGCAGTGAATAATCCCAACTGTTCGGCGATTCCAGATAATAGAATGTTGTATTCGGCTGCGTAGCCTCCTTCCATTGATCAACGGCCTTTCCATCGATATACGATGTCATTACCCCAAAGCGAGGCAAGATCACATCGAACATTTTTTGAACCCAGGTATAGGGCGCTTTCACGGATACGATGTGATCACCTGATTTTACGTTCGCGAGCACCCCCGCAAAAATTGCGGCAGCACCACTGTTGAAGACAAGCGCATCTTCCGCCCCATCCAATGCCGCGAGTTTTTTACGAAGGATATCGACCGTAGGATTCAGTCCGCGACTATATAAATACCCACCCATTTCATCCGCAAAGGCCTGACGGAGATCATCTACTTTTTTAAACGCGAAATTGCTCGATTGGACGATCGGCGGACTCACCGCGCGGAAATAATCCTCGCGTGTTTCACCCAGTTCATTGAGAATGGCCGACCAATCAGGCTTTGGGAACGGTGTCATTTGCCGATGATTGAAAACGTTTACCGATAAAATAAATCAGCAGAAAGGCGGTTAACACGCCGATTCCGGTCAATGCGGATTTCGGATCATCGATCGCAATGCTTGTGCCCACAAATAAATAGGCCAAAATGAAGATCAACGGGAAGAGTGGGAAGAACCTCATACGATAGATGCCTGTACCATCTAGATGCTTGGTCTTTTTTCTGAACCAGAATATGGTGGCACTGCTGAGTATCATCCCAAAACAATCCAAGAAGATGGTGAACGCGAGAATTTGTTCAAACTCCTGTGAAAAGAATAAAATGATCAGACAGATGACTGTGAATACGGTTAATGAAAAGGTGAGTACGCCAGTTTGTTTGTTCTGCTGTGCAAAGGGTTTAGGCAGACTACCATCGGCACCCATCGCATACATCACACGCGGGTTGCTCATCAGCAGTCCATTTACATACGCGAGCACCCCGAGAAATAAAAATCCGGAAAAGATCATCGCGCCTTGTCGACCGAAGATCTTATCCACCACAACGAACGCGATCTCTCGCTCCCCTTTCATCTGCTCAAAACCTACCAGCTGATAATAACTCAGGTTGGCCAGGAGATAAAGCGCAATGATCACCAATATGCCGATCAGAATCCCGCGGGGAATATTTTTCGAAGGCTGATCGACTTCATGTCCGAAATTGATCGTCTGCTGATACCCCCCATAGGTAAAGGATACAGCAATAAGACTTACCCCCAAACTCTTGATCCAATCCATCGTAGAAAACTCCGTAGCCTTCGCAACAGCAGCAGGTGTAGCCGAAGCATATGCATCGGGAAAAAACAAACCCGCGATGATCATCAATAGCATACCGATCTTGATCGTCATCAGAATATTCTGTGCGCGAGAACTCATGCGAAGCCCTTGCCGGTTGATCAGATAGAAAGCGATAATAGCCACTGAACTCAACAGCGCCTTATCGATGTCAGTCCATTCACCTGGAAACAACTTCAGGATGTATCCGCTTCCGATCAAGGCCACTCCGCTCAAACTGGCAGCATTACTTACGAGTATCAGGCAATTGATGGCGAAGGCGATGCTGGGGTGATAGGTCTGTGCAAAAACTTTATAATAGCCGCCGGTCACCGGATACCGACTGCCGATTTCTGCATAGGTCAGTGCCCCGCAGAGCGCTACAAATCCGCCTACGAGCCAGGCAGAAAAATAAACAGAAGGTGCAATGGCATCTTTGGCACTGGTGGCAGCCGTGCGAAAGATCCCCATCCCGATCACCAGACCGATCACGATCATGGTGAAGGAGTAGAGATTGAGTTTGTTATTCGATTGCATGAGGGGAAGATACAACGTCTGGCGGAGTCAGACGGGGTTGAGGGGTGAGAGTTGAGAGTTGAGGGATGAGTGTTGAGAAAATGGCCCTCAACTCTCTCAACTCTCTAAACCCTCTCAACCAGTTCTCCAATGTGTAAAACTTACTGTCGATTTCCAAAACCTCGACCCTACATTCGTATTCGCTTCGGTTTCCCGGAAGGGAATGAAAAGGGAAGATCAGTCCAATGCTGACGCTATCCCCGTAGCTGTGAGCTCCGCAACGTTTCGGTCATAAAGCCACTGTCGATCCAACGACGGGAAGGCGACCAAAACAGGAGTAAGCCAGAAGACCTGCCAGAGCGATCCAAACCATTCAGCTTTCGGGAGAAAAGCGTGAAGATCGGGACGTGTCGGGCACATCCCTTTTTTCTCATTTCCAACCTGAAGGCAGTCAACCTAAAAACTTTTTCCAATGAAAAAGAACTTTTTGCTGTTGGCTGCTCTCATCAGCAGCCATCTACTCGTTGCGCAACGCGACACTACCACCCTCGAAGCCGCCGTAGTCACCGCTACCAAATTCGAACGCAAACAAACGGAAACCGGTAAAGTACTTTCCGTCATCGACCGCGCCACGCTCGAGCGCAACGGCGGAAAAACTCTGGGCGAAATGCTCAACACCGTTGCGGGTGTGCAGATCATCGGCGCCAACAACAGTCCCGGCACGAATAATCTTGTCACCATCCGCGGTGCCGCCGCAGGCAACACCCTCATCCTATTGGATGGCGTACCGGTGAACGACCCTTCCGTGATCACCAACTATTTTGATATCAATTTCATTCCCATCGATCAGATCGAGCGCATCGAAATACTCAAAGGGGGACAATCCACTCTCTACGGATCTGATGCCGTAGCCGGTGTGATCAACATCATCTCGCGAAAACCCGGCAATAAAAAGGCAACCGTGAACGGTCTATTCAGCTATGGCAGCTGGGAAACGCTCAGTCAGAATATCGGGATCGCAGGAAAAACCAAATCGCTCGACTACAGCATTCAGTACACACATACCAACAGCGAGGGATTCTCCAGTGCAGTCGATTCAACCGGAACCCTTGAATTCGGCAACAACGGATTCGATCAGCACGCGATCAGCAGTCGATTTAATTTTCAACTGGCCCCGGGCTGGCAACTTCAATTGCAGCACCGATACAACAGCTACCGGGTCGATCTCGACGCCGCCGGCTTCACCGATGAACGTGATTACACATCGGATAATTATAACAGTCAGTACGGGATCGGACTCTACCGTCAACATAAATACGGACAGATCCGCCTGAATTACCTGTTCAACCGGGCGCGCCGCGATTATCTGGATGACTCCACCTACAAAAGCAGTCCGTTCACAGACCGCATCGAAAGCCGCTACGTAGGCAACACGCATTTCATTGAGGGATACGGACAATGGAAAATAAAAGGATTCGATCTGTTGACCGGTGGCGATGTTCGCATCAATCAGACAGAGCAGTGGTACTGGTCAACCGGACCCTTCGGGCCCTACGCACCTGCTCCGCTCAATGCCTCGATGAAACAATTCAGCCCGTATGTATCGTTACTCACTAAAAAAGGGAAATGGAATTGGGAGATCGGTGGTCGAGTGAATCTGCATTCCGAATACGGATCTAATTTCAGTTTCACCTTCAACCCGGCTTATCGCATCAATAGCGAGCTCAGAAGCTTTGTGAATGTGTATACTGCCTTCAAGACACCTACGCTTTATCAACTGTTCGATGCCTTCGCCGGCAATCCGGACCTGTTACCCGAGCAATCGCTGGTGGCGGAAGGAGGAGTGGAATGGAAAAAGTCCAACGGCTTCCGTTCGCGGGTGGTCGGATTTTTCCGCAACACTGAAGACGCGATCGTTTACACGTACAACCCCAGCACCTTCGCCGCGGCCTATAGAAATGTGAGTCATCAATTGAATTACGGCACCGAACTGGAGGGAAGCTATCAAACCGGCAAGTGGAATTTCTCAGCAAATTATACCTACACCAATGGAAGTATCCGTGCTGCGTACGACGGAACAGGTGCACCGATCGGCAAGGACACCAGTTATTTCAACCTGTATCGCATTCCCAAACATGCCATCTTCGGAGAAGTCGGCTATCGACTGAATAAAGCGATCTACATCCAGATGCAGATGCGATATCTGGGCGCACGCGAGGAGTTTATTTACGGAAGCACACCGGCAACGATGGATGCGTATGGACTCATCGACCTGTATGGTGAATACAAATTCACCTCACAGTCCCGTTTGTTCATCGACCTCAAGAACATCACGGACACTGTTTATGAGGATATCCGGGGATATAATACGAGGAGAAGGAATTTTGTAGTAGGATTTAGATTCGCGCTGTAGCGCGAAGTTGAGAGAGTTGAGATAGTTTAGAAAGTTGAGAAATATTATAGTTATTTTACTCCACCATCTAAACTCTCTCAACTACCTAAACTTCCTAAACGATGCTCTCGTTCAATCTCCAGGAATTCCTCACCCTCACCTTCACGCTCTTTGCGGTGATTGATGTGGTGGGTTCGGTGCCGATGCTGATCAGCATCAAGCAAAAAATTGGACATATCAATGCGGCCAAAGTGACCCTCATTTCGGGCGCCTTGATGGTATTGTTCTTTTTCATCGGCAAGCCCTTCCTGAAAATGTTGGGTGTAGATATCAGGTCTTTTGCGGTAGCGGGTTCGATCGTGATCTTCATACTCGGACTGGAAATGATCCTCGGTATCGAGTTTTTCAAATCCGATAAAGACACCCCTTCGGGTACCGTGGTACCGATCGCCTTTCCCCTTATCGCCGGAAGCGGAACCCTCACCACCATCATGTCGCTGAAAGCAACCTTTGAGCGTCAGGATAAGAATGAATACATGATCTTGCTGGCAATCCTCGCGAACTTGATTGTGATATTCATCGTAATTCGATCGCTGAACTGGATCGAGAGGGCCTTGGGGAAAGCAGGACTGATGGCCGTCCGTAAATTTTTCGGCGTCATTCTCCTCGCCATCGCGGTAAAAGTGTTTGCCACGAACGTCTCCGGATTGATCAGATGATACCATATAACCTAGCTACACATCCTGCTCAACTGTCTAAACAGAAAATCTCACTTAGTATAGAAATATAGATGTGCTGTTATCTCAACTTTCTAAACTCGACAAACTCTCTCAACAAAAAATCCCACCGATCGGTGGGATTTTTTTTAGTAGCCTCGCCTAGAATCGAACTAGGATCTGGAGCTTCGGAAACTCTTATACTATCCATTGTACTACGAGGCCGAAGAATCGCAAATTTAATCAATATAAAGGGAAAAGGGAAATGCCGTAAATGGGTGACGATCACCTCATCATTACCCCCATCGCCGCCCGCATAAAGGGGAGAGTCGGTAATGAAGCGATCAACTTCAACTCTTCACCCAAAGCCGACTCGTTATCCAAAAATGAAAACACCCGTTGCACCGGATTCCGGGCGAATAACCTAGAAAATACTCGGTCGCCCGGCCAATAACCTTTCGCTAACACATCCAGTAATACCCGATCATAAAACATGAATCGAGCAGCATCAGCTGGTAGATCCAGCAATGATTTTCCGGAAAGAAGCGCTTGGGCGATCAACTCGGACCGTTTCTGGATGAACTGAAAGGTATAACCACTGGAAGCTTTGGTCTGTCCACCCGCCGTACCGATTTGATACATGCCATTTCGATAAAATGGAAATGACTGTCCCGTCATCGGAATCACCCCGAACTCCTCCTCGATCACTTTATGCGAACCGATCTTTAAAAAACGATCCATGTATTCATCCAACCCCTGATCATACTGCTCCGTTGTCAACAACCGATCCGTAAACAAAGTGTACTCCACCAAAGCCTTCCGCGTCGTCAACGGCAACACATACGCGAAGGTGGTACCATGACCCTGATCGACCCGAAAATCCATCAAGGTCGCCTTACCCGGATCGAAAAAATCTTGCGCTGTCTCCACCACCCGTCCTTTGAAATGCTGCAACAAATGCGTCGCTTTCGGATCCTTATCGGCAGGATCATATAAGGAACTGAATACGATCGGCGCCAGCTGCTTTATGCTATCCAGCGAACTCACTTCCTCATACCGAAACTCCACCTGCGGAAACTTCTCCAACACCCCCATGCAATACCGGTAAAAATCGATCCCGCGGATCATTTTATACCGATATGGTGCGAGTGATAGATCTGAAGAAAATTCTTGGCTATAGAAACCAACTGTATCCCAGGTATGATGCACCACCTCTTCAAAATATCCCTCGCCCTTCTCCCAAAAACACCAGGTACGATCGTTCAGCGTCTTAGCCGATCGTTCGTACACCAATACTTTCTTATCGGATAAATAACCTGCGTTCGCCAGCCGCACCAATAGACTTAAGCTGGCACAACCCGCTCCCAGAAAAACTAGGTCGTATGAAGTGGATGAATTCAAAATGAAACTGAAGGATGAAAATTACTCCTTCTCCGCGGCATATTGCACTTTGGCATTGCCCGCCATCAGGGCCTTATCCCGCTTCACCTTATCCCAATACTTCTTCGCCACGTACAAGAAACCGAAACTCTCTCCACGATCCTTGCTCAAATGCTTGTGATGCATCTTATGCGCCCAACGAATGGCCCGCACATAGGTGTGATTGCTGCGGCTAAACCATTTCAATCGCTGATGAATGATCACATCGTGCACCAAAAAATAGGCGGCGCCGTAGAGCATGATGCCAAAACCGATGGCCTGCATCCACCACATATTATCATAGGTGCCAAAATAGATCAGCAGAAAACTCGGTACGGCAAAAATGAACGCGAACCAGTCATTTCTCTCAAATATGCCCGGCTCCACCTGGTGGTGATCTTTATGCAAGACCCACAAAAAGCCATGCATCACATATTTATGTGTGCACCAGGTGATCCCTTCCATGACCACGAACGTGGCGAACAAGACGCCGATATAAGACAGAATGAACATCATGCAAAATTAACCCGCGAGGACCACAGAATGTTCGAAATGATCCTGCCACCAGGACTTAATTCTCGGAAAAGCGATCCGGAGCCAAACCGTGAATTTCTCCGGAAACCGCTCCAGCGATTCCTCCAACTGGGCCATATCCATATAACTGTGATCCATCGCTTCCTCACTATTGGGAAATACCTCTCCCTCATAGATACCGGTGAAAACATGATCGATCTCGTGCTCGACCAGCTCTTTGTCTAACTCCGCCCGGTATGTAAAGGTGAAAGCGTGAAACAATTCGGTCTGAAAACCCATCTCCTCTTGCAAACGACGATAGGCGGCATCTTCGGTGGTTTCACCCGGACGGGGATGCGAACAACAGGTGTTCGTCCATAATCCCCCGCTGTGATATTTTCCTTTTGAGCGCTGTTGCAATAAAAGCCGGCCTCGACTATTAAAAATAAATACACTGAAGGCCCGGTGCAATAGTCCTTGCTCATGCGCTGCCATCTTTTCGCAGGCGCCAACGGGCTGATCCTGTTCATCCACCAGAATAACTTGCTCTATTTGCATCAGATCAGTCGGAGTTGATTTTTCACCCCGGCACGCAGTACGATGAGGGCTTTGTGATAATTGGGAATGCGGATCCTTGAATCAAGGATCTCTTCGGGCTCGGTGCGGCGGATCTTTTTGAAGAGCGATAAATAATATTTATACGCGACATAGACTCCAAAACGCGCTTTCAGCGGCAATTCCTGAATGCCGGAGTACGCATGATCGAAATCACGCTGGATATCGGCTTCAATGCGTTGCTTATCGGCCTCGGTGAAATTGCTGAAATCACAGCCGGGGAAATAGACGCGTGAGAGACCATTATAATCAGCCTTGATGTCACGCAGGAAATTCACTTTCTGAAAGGCCGCACCCAACGAACGGGCAGTTGGCTCCAAATGAAGGTATTGGCCTTTGTTTCCGTCACAAAAGACATACAAGCACATCAGTCCAACCACCTCCGCCGAACCATAGATGTACTCTTTATAACCAGCTTCGTCGTAATTCTTTTTGCTGAGATCGAATTCCATGCTGCGAAAAAACGCCTCGATCAATTTGTGATCGATGTTGAAGCGGTTGACCGTCAACTGAAAACTATGCAGGATGGGATTGAGGCTGAGTCCACGCTCGATCGCTGCATACGTCTCTTTCTTGAAATCGGCCAGCATGGAAGATTTATCCAGGTGATGGAAAGTGTCTACGATCTCATCGGCCAGACGCACAAACCCGTAGATATTATAGATGGGCTGACGCAAGTCTTTGTGCAGCATCCGGATCGCTGATGAAAAAGAGGTGCTGTATCGGTGGGTAACCACCTGACTGCAGGACTCACTGGATGTATGAAACAGATCGATCAAGAAATGAATATAAGACTTATATCAATGATTTGATCACCTCGCCGGCTACGACTTCACCACTGATGAGACTGGGCGGCACACCCGGACCGGGGACCGTGAGTTGCCCGGTAAAAAATAAGTTCTTGACTTTCTTGCTTTTGCAAGAAGGACGGAGAATGGCTGTTTGAAGTAAGGTATTGGCTAAACCATAAGCATTGCCCTGAAAAGAATTATAGTCCGTCACAAAATCACGCACAGAGTACATTTTTTTATAAACAACCGCATCCAGGATTGATTCACCTACATGCTGTTCCATTCGCTTGGCAATGATCTGAAAATAATATTCGCGCAATTCTTCAGTATCACCCTCGAGGCCGGACGCGATGGGAATCAAAAACACAATATTCTCCTGCCCTTCCGGTGCCACATTCGCATCGGTGAGGGATGAAACACTTACATAAAACAGTGGCGCTTTGGGCCAACTCGGATTTTTATAGATCTCTACTCCATGTGGTGCAAACGGCACATCAAAGAATAAAGAATGATGTACGATGTTCTTCAACTTCTTATTCAATCCCACATAGTACATCAAACAAGAAGGAGCCATCACTCGTTTTTTCCAATACGGTGCTGAATAGGTACGATACTCAGGAGCAAGCAACGCGCGCTCTGTGTGCTCATAATCAGCTCCGCTGATGACGGCATCCACCATATAGGTTGCTAGATCGGTTACAACTTCTGTGGCTTTGCCATTTATGACCTCGATCGAACGGACCGGCTCGTTGAATTTGAATTCAACCCCAAGTTCTACGGCGAGATCATACATCGCTTGCACGATGGCATACATCCCTCCTTCCGGATACCAGGTACCTCCTTTGATATCGGCGTAGTTCATCAAGCTATAAAGGGCCGGTGTGTCTTGCGGAAGGGCGCCGAGAAAAAGTACCGGGAACTCCATCAATTGACGGAGTTTGGGGTGTTTGAAAAATTTGGCGATGTGCTTGCTGATGGCGGTGAAGACCTGGAGTTTAAATACACCACTGATGGTTTCCCAGTCCATGAATTCAGTGAGGGCGCGACCGGGTTTATAGACCAATCGATTCACACCCACTTCATATTTATACGCGGCTTCTTTAAGGAACTGATCGAGTTTTTTTGCCGAGCCGGGTTCGAGGTCCTCGAAGACTTGTTGGAGTTTGGCGTAATCGGCGGGAAGGTCGGTGAAGCCATCAGACCAGTACACGCGATAGGAAGGATCGAGTCGGTGCAGGGCGTAGTAGTCGGATACTTTTTTTCCGAACTGCGCGAAGTATCGATCGAATACATCGGGCATCCAGTAAAAGCTGGGGCCCATGTCGAAGGTGTATCCGTTTTCAATGAGTTGTCGGGCGCGACCACCGGGGGTGGCGTTCTTTTCGAGTACGGTGACTTTATGTCCGGCTTTAGCCAGGAAGGAGGCAGCCGACAGGCCGGCGAAGCCGCTGCCGATAACGATCAGATTTTTGGAAGCCAAGGGGCGATGTTTAGTGACGGACGATCTGCTCTTTCAGGAGTTTACGGGCGAAGTGAATGCGACTCTTGATGGTTCCGAGGGGTTCCTCGAGCATGTCGGCGATCTCGTTGTATTTATAGCCATCAAAATACAACAGAAAAGGCGTTTTGAAGATCTCCGGCAAGTTTTTAATTGCGGTCTGGATCTCCTTCATATTGATATTGTGCTCGGCCTGATTGGGAACCGTGGCGGAACTGTGCAGTAAATATTCGTTGGGCGTATTGTCGAAAATCGTGCGCTGCTTGGCTTTGCGGCGGTAGTTATTGATGAAGATGTTGCGCATGATCGTGAACAACCAAGCCTTGATGTTGGTGCCCACATTATATTTCTCACGATTGGCCAACGCTTTGTACAGCGTTTCCTGGTAGAGGTCGTTGGCAGCTTCGCTATCACGCGTGAGGTTGATGGCAAATGGCTTCAGGAAGTCGGCGTTACTAACCAAGAGGTCGTTGAATTCCAGTGTTGACATACCGTTTTGTTTAATAGTTGGACTGTGAAGTTAAACAGAACGAGTGTTCGGGCCTTTCGATTTGTAGAATTTTTTTTGAAAATAATTAAACAAACCAACGGATTTGGGCTAAGGGGCTGAAATTCAAATGGTTGAGAGATGAGGGATGAGCGTTGAGAGACGGATGTTGAATCAATGCCCTTTCATGCGAACCTGTATCCGCACATCCGCATCCAGTGCCTTAAAGACTTTTACCAAGGTATCCACACGTGCGTTATGTGCCCCGTTTTCAATTTTCGATATGTGGGCTTTCTTGACCCCCACCAAAGCACCCAACTGCTCTTGAGTAAGTTTTTTCTGCAAGCGTGCTGATCGGATAAGCCCGCCAAATACCGTCATTTTCAATTCAAATTCAAATTGCTCTCGTTCAGGCGTTCCCTTTTTAGCCACATGCTTCGATACCATTTGATCGAGGGTATACATTACGATTTTGCGTCTCCCCCTATCTCCCGAATCCTTCTCTTTTGGCCCTTTTGATTTTCCCATCGATTTTCGTTTGCCAGTTTCCATCGTCAATTAATATTGGTTTGTTCGAAATAAGTTCTGCGAATTCTTACTGCCTTATCAATTTCTTTTTCAGGCACTCGATCGGTCTTTTTGACAAATCCATGCGTTGCTATCACAAGTGTTCTGGTTGGTTGCCGCTTGTCCCAAAAAGCCAAAACTCTGATCCGTAGATTTCCAATTCGAATCCTGAACTCCCATATTTCATTTCTTAGTTTTTTAAAAAGAATTGAATCCCTTACTCTTTCGGCCTGAGAAATCTTGAGAATCAACTTTTTCCTATCCGACTTAGAGAGGCTGGAAATAAACAATTCAGCCTCTTCCAGAAATAGGGCACTAAAATATCGTGGCCCAAGGTCATCTGCAGGAGTCATCAAATATACAATGTTTCTATTAATAGAAACTTAGAGTTGAAAAAAAATCCTACCTGAAAGTAGGAGCAACTAGATGCCATGAGAATACCACTTTGGGGTTGAACGATGAAAGATGAACGGTGAAACTTCACCCTTCATCACCCGATTGCCTCGATCACTTCCTGAAGCGACTTCTTGAACTCGATGCCGGCGGGAGGGGTTTTCTTGTAATGTTGGGTGAGCAGTCCGGATAAGATCACAGGCGTTCCGGTGATCTGCTGGCTGACCTGATTCAGAAATTTCTCAAAATGGAAGGCAGAGGTGGTAGCCGTCAGGTGCGAGAATACCACATCCGGCTTTTTCAGTTCGATGATATAGGCCAGATCTTTCACGGGCACATTGGCACCCAGGTAGATTGTTTGAATACCGCGTGATTTCAGTAGGTAATGCATGAAGAGAATTCCCAGCTCATGGTGTTCACCTTCGGGCAGGAAAAACAGGACGCTGCGATCCACTTGAATGCTGCTGTGCACAGAATCGATGGCTACGATGAGTTTTTGGCGGATCAGGTTGGTGACCAGATGCTCCTGTGCCGGGTTGATATGTCCGGTGAGCCAGAGGATGCCGATCTTTTCGAGGAAGGGGAAGATGATTTGGGTGATGGTGCGCTCCATTCCCTTGGTGGAGATGAAACTGTTGAGGGGTTTCTCGATGCGGACCAGGTCTAGATCGACCATAGCCTGCACCAAGTCATTGATCACTCGCTCTTGCTGGGCTTGGGCGTCGGTAAGAGTGTTGATGCGGTCGCGAATCTCGCCATCCGTCATCCGGTCGATGTGGGAGATCTTAAACCCGTATTTGTTGAGAAGGGCAATATTCAGCAGGGTCTTCAGCTCGTCGTTGGAGTAGTAGCGGATGTTGGTCTGCGTACGCTGGGGCTTCAGAAAACGATAACGCTGCTCCCAAATACGTATCGTATGGGCCTTAATGCCGGTCAGATTCTCCAGATCCTTGATGGTAAACGCGTTCATCAAGGTAGATAACAACGGTTTGGGTAGAAGGTTTAGCGGGTTGAGAGAGTTGAGGAAATTGAGATTATTCTAAACCACCTCAACAGGCCAAAGGCCGCTCAACTGGCTCAACCTTTCTTCTGCATATAATTGAATATCATTAACTTAATTGCTTGGTAAATAGCATATCTGCATATATTTACAGCCCTATTTATAGGATATAAAATCCCTGAGGGTCTCCCACATGAAATCTGCGTTTTTTCAAACCCTACGAAGCCCATTTCCCCTATTGATACTATCGATCGCCCTCATCATTTCTACGATCGAATGGATCAAACCCGACGGCCCCCAACAATTAGATCCAAATTTCCATCCCGCGAATGAGCTATTTGACCATCAACTATACAGCATAAAAAGTATCGATGCAGGGGTAAAATACTGTGATTCCGTGTATGGAAAGAACCAGATAAGCAAATCCGACACCACTGAATATGTGGACCAGATGGCCCGGTTTATAAAAAATCGCTTCTTCCACGGCTACTCCCATTTCAGTTTTGGGCACAACACCATCGGTTGGATGCTGGCGCCGATTCTGCACAAGAACCTAACCGCGACCGTAATACCTGAAGACATCATCCAATTTCCCAATGCGGCTTGCAGCCAGCAGACGATTGTTTTTTTTGAACTTTTAAAACGTAAAGGATTCCTGACCCGAAAAGTGGGTTTGTTTGACAGCACCCCCGGTGCAGGGCATTTCGCCTCCGAAGTATTTTGGAATGGTAGCTGGCATTTTTACGACGTTAACAAAGAACCTGATGCAAGTATTCTTGAAAGCCTGGGGAGACCGTCTTTGGAGGAGATCCTGAAACGTCCCGGATTGATCGACTCTGTGTATAGTGCCCGAAATGATATTAATATCGCTTCCCTATTCAGCAACCCCACCTACGGCAAGCCCAATAAATCGGAAGCACCCAACGCTACGATCTATCAATGGACCACCAAATTGATATCCCTCACCCTACCGGTTTGGGTATTATTGGCCATCGCATGCTGGACCTTCATTTTTGGACATAAAAAAACCGCCGAAGCGGGAATTAAAGTTGAGAGAGTTGAGGCGGTTTAGATAGTTTAGATTAGTCTCAACTTCCTAAACTATCTAAACTTCCTAAACTATGATTTCTTTATTCCGTACCCTACACTGATCCATCACCCGTTTCAGCCCCTCCCCGATCTTTGGATCACGAAGCATCTCCAACTGTCGGATATTGTGCAGATCTGTACCGACATAATCGTAATAACCTCGTTTGGTCAGATAACCTGCCAGTTCGGTAACCGACTTTCCATAATACGTACCCAGGGCCAATAGATTCAACTGAAAAAAGCACCCCATCTCCCTGAGCTCTTCATAAAATAGTTTATTAGCAGATAAATAAATATACCGCTCCGGATGCGCGATGATCGGTGTATAGCCCTGCATCTGCATTTCAAACAAAATCTCCTTCACTCCCTGCGTGGGAAAACTCAAAGAGAATTCGCAAAGGACCTGCTTGCCGGTGACAGTCAATAGCTGCAACCCAGCATTCAAGTGTCCGAGAAACAGATCATCCAGAAAATACTCAGCCGCCGAACGTAGTGAAGTGGCTGCCACTTCATCTGGAATTCCCACTCGCAGTTTTTGCTCCCCGGCAGCGATGGTTTCCGGCGTATTTGGATACATAGTGCCTAACACGTGCGGGGTCGTAACGAGCCGAGAAAAACCCAAGTCCATTAATCCTCGGATCAGTTCTCCGGAAGTTTCAACATCCGTAGAACCATCATCTATTCCGGGTATCAGGTGCGAGTGCATGTCCGATAGGAGAACGGAGTAATCGGGGGGGGAGGGGTTTTTGGAGAAAAAGAACACTTGAAAGCTAGTAGAAGGTAGAAAGTAGATGGTTTATTTAAACTCCAGCAGTTCATTGTAAAGGGCCGCCATATCACTGACCAGCCGTTGATATGCGAATTTAGACCGAACGTGTTCGGCTCCGGCTTGGCCCAGTTGATTTCGCAATTCGGGATTTTCTGCAAGGCGTACTAGGCGGTCAGCAAAGGCATCGGCTTCACGACTCTCCACCAAATAACCGGTACGGCCCTCCAATACCACCGACTCTACACCACCGACTCGCGTACTAACCACCGGGCAGCCCGAAGCAGATGCCTCGATCAGACTCACTGGAGTGCCTTCATTCAATGAGGTCAATGCCACGATATCTGCCCCGGCATTGATTGTATCAATATCGGTACGCCAGGACGTGAAGACCAAATCCTCGCCGCTATTACGGGAATCCACTCCGCTGAATACAAATCCCAATTCCCGGGCTTCCTGCTCGATAGTGGCCCTCATATCCCCATCGCCCACAATGAAACCGACCAAACGACGTCCGGTACGCGGTTTGGCCATTGCCAATGCACGTAGAAATAGGGAATGATTTTTGATGCCAACCAGACGGCCGGTGATCACAACAGCAACATCATCGGCCTGAAGCCCATAGGCGGTGCGAAATGCCATTCGCTTGGTTTCGGCGTCGAACTGAAAACGATCCAAATCTAGCCCCAGCGGAATCACCCGGAATTTATCCGGTGGGGCGATCCGAAACGCTTCCGATAACTCTATTTTCTGCTCCGGGCTTATGGCAATAAGGGCATCGGATTTCGTGGCCAGATAACGCTCAATCCCAAGAAATATTCGGGTTTTAAGCGGATTGAAATAGGAATGAAAAACATGCCCGTGGAAGGTATGGACCACAACCGGCACCCCTTCCGCACGAGCCGCCAACCGACCCAAGGCCCCGGGCTTAGCGGCGTGTGTATGGACGATGTGGGGACGAAATTCCCGGATCAGCTTGCGTAAATCCCGATACGATGCGAAATCTTTCAGGGGATGCAACGACCGACCCATCGACTCTATTTGCCTCCAATTCAGTCCCGCAAGAAGTTCCGTCGCCTCCGCCTCGTGTGATTCACAGACACCCCCCACCAACATTGTTTCGAAGGGCTTCGGAAGATGGCGGGCGAGCAGGGCAGCGTTGAGGATGGGACCACCAATGGCGGGACGATTTATGATGCGGAGGGTTCGAATCACAGTGGTTCACTCAGGCACATAGCTTAATTTAGTGCCGATTTACAGATTATGTTTGAATTTGAGAAAATAACCTTACTTGACTACTTGCTAACCCCGTTTGTTGTTGGGCTCATTTATTTTTTTGGCAAGCGCTTTCGGGATCGATACTACCCCTTTGGACATCCATATCGACGATTCTTTTTACCGGCACTGACCTTCAAAATGATCGGAGCAATTGTTATTTGCCTGATCTACGTTTACTATTACAATGGAGGAGACACGATCAATTATTTCTACCATGCCCGGGTGATCAACTCCTCCTTCGATGAATCCCCAGTGAAATGGTTCAATCTGCTTTTGGCAATACCCAATCACTATGAACCAGAATATTTCGAATATACCAGTTTGATGGAATGGTACGGGATATCGGGCGCCTATACGGTTTCTCAAATCGCAGCAGTTGCCAGTTTGCTCACCTTGAACACATTCATACCTGCTGCGTTATTGTTTAGTGTGCTTTCCTTTACCGGAGTCTGGGCTCTTTTCCGAACGTTCGCCGAGCAATTTCCCAAATTAATCGAACCCATCGCAACGGCAACACTATTCATTCCCAGTGTAGTCCTATGGGGATCCGGTATTTTCAAAGACACCCTTTGTATGTTCAGTTTGGGTTGGCTTTGCTATGCAACGATTCAATTTTTTGTATATGGCAACCGATCTTTTCGCAATATCACCCAGATCCTGATTCACACGCTGATACTCGCCACTATCAAGATCTACATAATCATTTGCATCGTTCCAGCCTTGAGCGGTTGGGTCCTATTCAAAAATACCAGTCGAATCAAAAATAAAGGATTGTCAAATTTAGTTACCGTAGCAGCTTTGTTCTTGATTATTGGCGTATTGGGTTTGCTGTTCACACAACTAGAGGACATACTGGGGAGATACTCATTAGATAACATTCAGACAACTTCAAAAGTCACTCGAGAGTGGATCTCCTATTCGAGTAAGAAAGATGATGGTTCCACTTATGATCTTGGGGATCTTGATTATTCTATTATTGGAGTGATCTCCAAAGTCCCTCAAGCCATAAACGTTACCTTTTTCCGACCATACCTGTGGGAGGCAAAAAAACTAATTGTATTCTTAAATGCACTAGAGTCTATTGCACTGCTTCTGCTGACGATCAAAACACTCTCTATTGTTGGCGTAAAAAGATTCCTCCAAACGGTAACTACCAATTACACCGTCCAATTTACTCTGATCTTCTCTCTAATATTTGCCTTTTCTGTGGGCATCTCCTCCTTCAACTTTGGTGCGCTCTCTCGATATAAGATTCCCTGCCTCCCGTTTTTCTTGTTGACTTTGATCCTTGTTTTCTATGCGCATGCACGACCGGGAGAACGACTGGCCAAAAGCCTTCGGTTATAACCTCATTGACAAAAGAGATTCAAATATGGCTCTTGTTGTGCAGCCAAACTATATCGCGCCTTCATCCGCGCATGACCTTCTAGCCCCATCTTCGCCCGCAACTCGACCGATACAATCAACTGACGCAATCCTCCCTCCCAGTCGGATGCCGTTTCACATAAAAAACCAGTCGCTCCAGATTGGATCATTGTTTTATTGACACCCACCGGGGAAGCAAGAGCCGGTATGCCCAGCACGTAATATTGGATCAACTTGAATCCGCATTTCCCCTCACTCCACAGATCTGCGGTCAACGGCATCACCCCGATGTCCAGTTGTCTTAAATCGCTCTGCTCGGTCTCCGATGACCAAGGTTGAAATCGATAATAGTTTAATTGAAGCCTCGGGTCCTTATCCGCGATCACCAAAAAATCAAATACCAACTCCTGCTGCAATCGCTGCAAAACAGGCACCAGCGGATCCAAGAAACGCAAGGTAGAGTGACTGCCGGTCCACCCCACAACTACCCGATGCATTCCATGAACTTTTTGTTTTTCCGCCGGCAGATCCATATCGATCACCGTCGGAATGCAAATAACAGATTGATTGTAGGACCGAGCATACTCACATAAATAATCATTGCCGCCTACCACGCGGTGTGACCAGCGACAGATCCATTTCACTTTCCATTGTGCCTTGATGAATAGAATCAATCGGCCAGTGGAGCTGGGGTCCGGCATCCAAATGGCATCATCAAAATCGTAGATGATTTTTTTCCTCAGTATCCACCGCAAAAACCATTCGATGATCGGCGGACCGACCGGAGCGGCCTCCCGATGAATGAATACATAATCATAGTCATTCAAACCCTTAAGCAACAATGAAAACCGACGGGCAAATCCGCGCAGTACATTTATCATTTTTTTCAAGCCATTCCCGGCGGTGTACAACAGCTCGCCTTCGGAGGCAGTAAAAAATGGTTCGATTCGGTAAGTGAGGTGATGCTTATTCAATAACGGCAAGAACTGCTCTACCCGATAACGTTGGGAAGGGGCCTTGCCAAGCGGATAGGGCACCAAGAACAAGATGTTGGTTTTGTTATCGCCCACTTAGTACACGTTCGTACACGGTCTTATATCGATTGACCCCCTCATCCAAAGAAAAAAAGGCAACGGCTCCGTTTCGCATGGCATGAGTGTCAAAATGCACTTTTTGAAAATCATTGATTACCTGGTCGTAGCTTGTCGATGTAAATTGGTCTACCAATAAGCCGGAGTTCCATGCGCGAATGACCGAATCCGTATCGCCCACCCCGCTATTACAAATCGCCGGTACACCCATTGCCATGATCTCTCCCTGCTTGGTAGGAGATGAAGCTTTTTTGGAGAAAACCGGTTTTATAAAAAATACGGAACAATCGCTGATCGAAATATAAGTTGGCATGTCAGGACGAATGGCCCCACTGATTCGGATTTTATCAGGCGAGACTCCCTGTTTAATGGCTTCCTGTAATATAATCACAGGGGCATCTTGACTGATAAAAAGAAAAATACTATCCGGAAATTTCAGCAGCCAACGAACAAAAAAACCCATCATTTCTGGAAGCATGTACCAGGAACCAATCGAGCCAACATAACTGATAACGCGGGATGTGTCCGGGATATTTAGCTTATGGCGTAAGCTCAATTTGGCAGATACAGCAACAGACGCAGGATCAAAATGCCGCAGATCCACACAGCAAGGGATAACAGTGATGGGAACCGGTTGCCCGGGTACAATAGTCCAGGAATGAATGATGGATCGAGCCTGATCGGTCAGCGAAATAATGTGATCAGCCTCCTCGATGAACTGCCTCTCCTTTTTTTTAAAGAACCGATAGACCCATCGGTAAAGTGGATTTTTTAGATCCCATATTTTCCCGTCCACCCGTTCATCGGCCCAGAAACCACGCATATCAAAGATCCATTTGACGCCGAAGCGCCGCTTCATCCATTGGCCGATCAAGGCTGTGATATAACTCCGGCAGTGCAATGCATCAAAAGAATTTTCCTGATGTAATTTCTGCACATGTCTTCGAAGAAGGAAAAGATCTTTAAGGGTGGAAAGCACCGGTGGCTTTCGGCTATACGCCATGGGGTGCCAATGTATCTTATTGGCATGGCACAACTGCTCAATCGCTGTACGTCCTTCCGTAGAACGCTCCGGTTTCTCAAAACTTACCAGGGTAATATCATACCCCGAACGGCTTAAGCCTACCAAATAGGGCAGTACTTGTGACTGACCCAAGGGGTCGGTGATGCCGTCATAGGAAAGAAATAAAATACGTGACAAGGAAATTAATTAGCTCTTCATCCAGCGCTGGTACCACATTTGGAACATCAGCAAATGCCAAATACGAAGGTATTTTTCTTTACGCCCGGCATAGAAATCCCGAACAAGTTGGCCAACCGTTTCCTTCCGAAAAATCCCCTGTTGATCGATGGTGGTTGTATCCAGATATTGAAGCACCAGTGGTTTTAAGGGGCCATACAACCAATCTTGGACCGGAATGGCAAAACCCATTTTAGGTCGGTCCATTAGTTCCTCAGGTATGTATCGATGTACAATTTGTCGGAGAATGTACTTTTTTTGTCGATTATGATATTTATACTCGGTAGGCAATCGTGCTGCCCATTCAATAATAAGCTGATCCAAAAATGGCTCTCTGCCTTCTAAGCCAGCACTCATGGTGGCTCGATCAACTTTTGTTAAAATATCGTCCAACATATAGGTCTGATAATCGATCGCCATCATGTAAGAAAGATCATCATAATACGCTTGTTTTAACTCGCTGCTGTTATAACGTGTATTCGGGAGCGTAATTGATTCTTGAAGAATTTGAGTTACATCTGTTTCTGTAAAAACCTGATTGAGGTTTTTCATCAACTCAGCGGCAGACGGATCCAGCAGTAATTTCAAAAGTTTATCGTATCGGCTGTGAAAATTGGGTTGAGTGCGCATGAAAGGAATTCGGTCCGAGGATAAACTGCGCATTCCAACAGCCAACGCTTTTCGAAGAGGTTCTGGAATTGTCTTCAATTTCCGACTGTAACGATGGATATAGTCGTACCGGTTGTACCCAGCAAAGATCTCATCACCACCATCGGCTGACAGAGCAACCGTGACCTGTTTTCGTGCTAATCGACTGACGAGTATGGTTGGAATGGCACTGCTATCGGCAAAGGGCTCATCGAAGTAGTAGGGCAGATCCGGTATGACATCAAGAGCCTCCTGGGGTGAGCAATAAAACTCGGTATGATCTGTACCCAGTCTTGATGCGATCTCGCGGGCATAGGGGGCCTCATCTAGTTTTTTATCAGTAGATCCGATCGTAAATGTTCGAATCTTTTCTGTTTGTTGTTTTTGCAAAAGAGCGGTCACGCAGGTACTGTCGTAACCACCGCTCAAAAAAACACCCACCGGCACATCTGCAATCATTCGGTATCGAAAAGAATCGGCTAATACGCGCTCCGTTTCATCTATGGCATCCGGAAGGGAGATTTGAGTTTTAGGTTGATTGTAATGATCGTAGACATTCCAATAACAGTGAGTTTTGATTCTCTTATCGTATACATTAAATGTAAGTATGTGGCCGGGGAGGAGTTTGTGGGTATTTTCAAAAATGCAGTGTGGACTTGGCACATTTCCATATTGCAGAAAAAGTGCGACTGCAGAGTGATTTACTTTCCGTTTGAATGCAGGGTGAACCATGAGTGATTTCAACTCAGACCCAAAAAGAAAAAGACCGTCATTCCAGGAGAAATGTAGGGGCTTCACCCCAGCACGATCACGTATCAGCGTGAGCTCCTCCTTTTTTTCATCGTAAAGCGCAACGGCAAACATGCCTCGCCACTGGTAAATGGATTCTTCACCCCATTGACGCCAAGCGTGTAAAATGACCTCGGTGTCTGAATTAGTGGAAAAGGCATGTCCCAATTTGATAAGCTTATCACGAATTTCCTGAAAATTATAAATCTCACCATTAAAGACTATGTGTAAACCGTCAAAATGCATGGGTTGATTAGCGGTTTGACTTAGGTCGATGATTGATAAGCGACGATGTGTTAAACCAATTTGGCAATCTGAAACGCAAGAATGGAATAGACCTTTACCATTTGGGCCTCGATGAGCCAAAACTTTGCTCATTGATTCTAGGATCATTGAATTTGATAATCGACTATAATCAACAAAACCGGCAATACCACACATGCAAATCAATTAGATATTTTATTGTAAATATTCTTGTAATAATTGGAAGCTCGTGATAAGGAGTGAGTCGTAGAAACAAATTTTCGACCAATCATTGCCATTTCTGTCTTTGTAATATCATCTAATCCGCAAAGTGATAAAGCAGCTTTTGCTAGGTCAACAGGTTTGAACTTTTCAGGTATGTAGCGCGTAAATTCATGTTTAGCTAGAGTATTGGTCTGTCCACAATCGGTGGCGATGATAAGATTGCCTGCCGCAATGGCCTCAATTAAACTTTTGGAGGGATAATTATTGAAACGCTGAAGTGATACGAATATTTCAGAATCATTAAGATAAACATGAGGTGTGTATGTATTAATAAGTGTTACATTAATATTAAGAAATGAATTTGATGCAATAATTGATTGTATGACATTTAGCAAAGGTCCATTTCCAATAATTAGAAAGGAATAATTATGCATTTGAGATTTTAATAATTTATCAATAAGAGGTATTGACTTACAAAAAGGCAATATTTGTTTTTCGGATGAAAATCTACCTAAGAAAACGATTTGCTTTTTCTTTGGGAAATTTGGTCTAAATAAATCAATATTAGTAAAGCTACATTTCGTTAAATAAATACTTTTTTTATATTTGTAGAGTTTTTTATATAAGGAAAATATTGATGGGTCTAACACGTCTGTTATGTCGGCAAATAAAGGTGATAACAATTGAACAAATTTTCCGTTCCAATTGAAAAGTTTTAGACTAGTACATGTAGATGAAAATATTGTTGATTGTGCTGGACTAAATGTTGGATGTTCAAGAACAAAATGTAAGATGTCATCCAAATTACAATACTTGGATATAAAATCTTTACAACTCTTGCTATACCCTCTTCCAGTTGAAAAAGTAAAAGGAATATAAAACTGCTTCAACTTTAAATTATGCGATATGAGATTATGAGAATCAATCAGATCACAAAATAAGTTCTTAGAACAGGCAAGCCAAATATTCAAACCCATTTTTGATAACTCACACCAAAGTGAAAAGAATCTATTTTCAGCACCTCCTATTCCAGAATTAGTAGGAATAATTATAATAATTCTCTTAGACATTTGAGGAATTTATTTAAACTAAAGAGAATTGTCCTATCCAATTTATTATTTCGGTAATGCAAGTGGCTAACCAATTTAGTAGATAGGATTTTATTAAATTGATTATCGTCTATTTTGAGTTTTTTTTTGAAATAATCGAGATCGTAAGCCAACTGCATATCACTTATAGGGGGCTTACTGATTAATTTAAGGGCATCTTCACGACTAAGCTCGCCATGTATTATTTCGCTCGAATAGTGAGCACGTCGCTTATCAATTCCAAAACGGACAATTAGAATATATGACTGATAAATTCTTGTAATTATGGATTCGTAATGCTTTCCACCATAATCTTGCCAATTAGACTCAGATTTTAGTAGATTTAAAGCCTCCATTTTGTCAAATTTTATGTAGTTAAATAACGGGATTTGATTGATTTTATAAAAAAACCGATAAAGAAAATATTGGTATAATGAAATGAGTGGAAAGTATTTAGGCTTAAATTTTCCGAATCTCTTTGTTATACCTTTAATGTTCTTACTGTCTGTTAATTTCTGATCGTATCTCCAGGAAAGCGGTAAGACTGACTCTGATGAAGGATTGCTGCCCGTGAAAATATATTTAATATTATATTTCAATGCAGTTTTATAAAGCGTTGCATTAATTGCATGATCTGTAAGAGCTTCGAGATCTATAACCCCAGATTTTAAGTACGAGAGTTGCATTAAACGAAATTCATTCCAATCTAATACTTCGGAAAATAAGTCAAAACCTGTTTTTTTTAAAACATGTTCAATATTTATAGCCGAGAGTTCCGAATTCCAACCATTATCTAGATGAACAACTAAAACCCTAAGTCCTAATTGATGTAGGATCAATGCTGCGTATGAACTATCAACACCGCCACTCAATCCGAGAAGGCAATCATACTTTTCAAGACATTGATTTTTTTTTATACTTTCAATAAGTTGGGTAAAATTCGTGTTAGTTTCTGAAGCTTGTTCTTGTTTTTTTGTTTTTTTGTAATCAGTACAATAATTACAGACCCCTAAATCTGAGAAAATAATATCAGGATCTGATGTATCCATAATGCAATTGCTGCAAATTTGATATTTAACTGGCATCAATGAAAATTGCTGTGAGGATTTTGTGAGAATTATTTGAAATAATTGATTCTATTATACTGAACATTCAAAGTGAAGAAAGTAAATAATCTAATTGAAGATTAGTAGGAAACATATACGTTGAGTTTTCAGTTGTTGATTTAAAACTCGATGCCAGAAGAAATAAATTATATTTTATTAATAAAATATAATTTTTAAAAGAAATGAGTAGAATAATTAATCAAATGTGTTATGTCATATAACTATATATTAAATATGTATTTTGGTGTTAAATGTGAAGGTTAAAAATAAGTCAGATTAGTTAGGATGAGATATATGACATAACAAAAGATGTAAACTTAAATTTTGAAGTTTCAAATTGTAAAATTTGTGTAGTTGAAATGATAAGCAATATTTTAAACATCATATGTGATCAGAACGCCGTCTAAATCGCCGTAGAAACAAAAATAAGATCCTGCCCCAATAGCACTTGCTCCTGCGTCAAATGCTAATTTGAAATCATGTTTAGAACCAACACCACCACTTGCAATAATTGGAACACTAACAGCAGAGGAAATTAAATCAATGAGTGCTAAATCACAACCAGACTTTGTACCTTCCTTATCAATTGATGTTACCATTATTTCGCCTACACCTAAGCGCTCCATATATTTAGCATGTGAAATCGCCTTGATATGAGTAAAATGCTGCCCCCCAAAAGAGTAACAATAGTAATCGTTGGTAAAAAACCGAACGTCAATATTAACCAAAATTGTACTAGATCCGAAAATGGATACAGCAGCTCTAATTAGCTCAGGATTACTGAATGCAGCTGTGTTAAAAATAATTTTTTCAGCTCCGCTTCTTAACACCTGCTCAGCCTGTTGTATTGATCGAATACCTCCGCCGTAACTAAGTGGCATGAAAGCTTCTGAACAAATTTCAGCGAGTACATCATATTTTATGCAGTCGCTTTTATTAGATCTTGAAATGTCAAGTATACATATTTCATCCACTTGCTTTTCATTAAAAATGCGGACTATGTTTATCGGATCTCCGATATATCGATGCTTTGAAAAGTTTTTTCCCTTAACAAACCCTCGATTATTTAGTAAAAGAACCGGAATTTTTCGGTACATAGAAATTAGAATTCGTAAAACCGCATCAAAAGTCTTTTTCCAAAGGAATGGCTTTTTTCCGGATGAAATTGAACACCCCAAATATTTTCATATCTAAAAGAAGCAGTATATCGTACATCAGAATATGTTGACCACGCTGTTTCATATTGAATATTTTGGAGCTGTACATAATAGCTGTGTACAAAGTAAAACCTGTAAGTTTCTGAATAAGTAGGATATAGAATATCTAATTTAGACAAATTAATTTCTTCCCAACCAATATGCGGAACCTTATAATTACAATTATCTGATGGAAATTTATAAACATTTGCATTCAACCAACCAAAACCATTCAGTTCACCCTCAGCACTGGTAATTGTCATCAATTGCATGCCTAAGCAAATTCCAAGGATAGGAATTTTATGAGAAATTACTAATTCGTTTATTGGATTAAAAAGGTTTCTTTGCTGAAGCTGTCGTACGCCATTATCGAAAGAGCCAACTCCAGGCAGAATGAGTTTTTTAGAACCCATAACCTGCTCAGGAGTTTGCGCGATTTCGTAGGGAATCCGCAAATATTTCAACATGTTGGCAATTGATCCAACATTTCCTACGCCATAATCAACTATTGTTACCATTTATGTATATTCTTTGAAGGTACTTTTTCTCAGATAAATATCCATGATATTTATAATCATTTTCATAATTTACGCATAGAGTCGGGTCAAGGTCTTTTATTTTTTTTGCGGGATTACCAGCAATAACGCAATAGCCAGATTCAAATGATTTAGTGACAACTGCGCCACTACCGACAGTGACATGTGGCCCCAATATAACACCGGGCATTACAGTAACTCCCATAGCAAGCCAGCAGTAATCACCTATGACAACAGGTTTCGGTTCCGATTCTCGCGAGTCATATAGGGAGTGATTAGAACTAATAATACCAACGTTTGGGCCAATTTGTACATAATTGCCGATGTATATTTTACCAGAACCCTGAATATAACAACCATTCATGTATCCAGGTGATGAATCAATCCCTATATAGATATACTCTGGATTATTTACAACACTACTATGATGAACTGGCCAATAACATTTTCTATTAAATCCGATTACTTTCTGAAAAAACCATAATCTAAAGGTTATAGGATTTTGTGTTGATTGGGTTTCAATAATTTGTCTTAGTAAAGAAATGTATTTTAAAATTGATATGAGATATTTTTTAAACCCCATTTCGTGCAAATATTTTAGAACGATAATAATAGACTAAATAAACAAACAAATAAATAATAGAATAAGATATTAACGCTGATTTAAAATCAAAATACATTAAAAACCCCGCGAAAAAAGCCATAGAAATAATTACTACAAAAATGTGTAATATAAAATCTTCCTTTTGCCGACCTACTAAAATAAAAAGATAAGATAATGGACTAACAATCATTTTCGGTAAATACATTATCATCAATATTTGCGCATATTCACCTGCAATTTGCCATTCGTTTCCGAAGATTAAACGAAATATTGTAGGCCCAAAAAGAAAGATAATAACTGAGGGGCCAATCATAATTTTGAATAAGACATTTTGATAATGCAAGAAGTCATTTAAACAAGATCCATTTTCGCGAATTGACTTTGCTGCAGATTGACGAAATAAGTCACTAATCGGGCCCGTGATAAGAGATAATGGAGCAAGTAGTGTTCGGCTTGCATGGCCAAAATATGAAATATCCTGAGTTATATTTGAAAATTGTCTTGTGAGAAGAAAAGGTAATTGTTGTGCTAGTATACTAAGCGAATCAGAACCACTTTGATAAAAAAGAAAATGTCTATAAGCTCTGAGGGAGTCTTTAAAATCCTTGTTAAAATAATTACTGCTAAAAATGATTTTGCGGAAGATGTGCTTTTGAGAGACAAACACATAAAATGTACAAAAAAAAACTCCGATAATATAGCCAACAATTAGCCCATTGAAACTCTGTAAGAATAAACCAAAAAAGGTTTGTAAAAAAACAATTATGAGGGAATAAAATACTCTTGCAGAAGCAATAAGATTAATATTTACTTGTCTGAAAGCAATTTGAATTAAAATGTTATAGGCGCTTATACTAAATACATTAAATGGAATCAGATAAACGAGATTACCAATCCAATCATAAACATTAAATGATAGTAGAGATGTGTAGCAAATTAATGATAAGAAAAGAAGTGATGCAAGTGAAATTAAAAAACAAAATAAGAAAGATAATTTTACTATTGAAATGAATTCACTATCGGATTTTACAATTTGGATGGCATTACAAAAATGAGAACTGGCCAATGCAGAAAAAAGTGATGATATGCTAATAAAAATTGTATAATCAGAAAATGAAGTAGCAGGATCATACAATCTAACTAACCATACACTAGCAATAATAGGCAAGAGAGCTGTAATTATTGAAGCTTTTAGTAGTTTTAGTGATCTAAATATAACAAAGCTACTGCTTCCAAATAGTCGCAAAATGACTTTATGTATCATTTTTTTAGTACAAATAGGCAGAACCTGTAGTCAATTTCGTAATACTTTAAATAGAGTGGCTTGAATTCGATAAAGTTACACCATAGCCTTTCTAACATCATGAACTAGTTGAATTACTTTCTTCGTTTCACTAATTCGAAATCCTCTGCCGGCGATAATATTTTCGTACGAGTGGGTATGCAATTCTGTAAACCCTTCGCTGAATTCAAAGGTATCTCCATCAATACTCAAGTTTCGGAACGAGCGCTTTCCCTTTTTTCTTACCTCGGCTGGAAGTGTGTCGCCATCTATACTCAAAGACCATTCCACATTTGCATTTTTAAGCTTCAGGGTCCCCACTGCGGTAAACGGATCGTGCTTATAAACTACTGATTCGATTACATCGCCGAAGATCCAAAGCAACATATCGAAGAAATGCACGCCAATATTAGTAGCAATGCCTCCACTTTTCTGCACATCCCCTTTCCAGCTGGCATGATACCACCTGCCTCGCGATGTGATATAACGAAGGCTTATGTTATAAATCTTTTGGGATGGCCCGTTTTTGATCTTTTTCCGAAGCTCAATGATGGCAGGATGGTATCGAAGTTGGAGAATTGTGTATACATTATGGTTGGTTTCTTCCTCAATCTCCATCAATGCATCAATATTCCAAGGATTAAGCACAATAGGCTTCTCACAAATTACATCAGCCCCTATTCTAAGTCCAAAACGTATGTGTGCATCATGCAAATAGTTAGGGGAACAAACAGACAAATAATGAATTGGTGTTCCTTGCCGTTTTATTTTTCCTATATGACGATCAAATCTCTCAAATTCAGTAAAGAAATCAGCATTAGGAAAATAGCTATCCAGAATCCCTACGGAATCATGCCGATCTAATGCCGCTAACAAATTGTTTCCAGTGTCTTTGATGGCTTTTATATGCCGTGGGGCAATATATCCACCAGCCCCGATGAGTATAAAGTTTTTCAAATTAAAATTATTTTTTATTACATGTGGTATACTAAGTCTATTACGATAGTGATGAATTATCCCAACCGAATTACACGATCATGTTGCAGGCGATAACTTTGACCGCTTTCAGGACACATTGCAGTTCCATCAGAATCGAAATGCAATTTTTGTCCGAACTCGCTCATCCACCCCACACGCCTTGATGGATTACCAACAACGAGTGCATATGGCGGTACAGGCTTTGTAACCACAGCACCAGCACCTACAAATGCAAATTCACCAATTTCATTCCCGCATAATATGGTAGCGTTAGCGCCTAAGGTGGCTCCTCTACGAATTAAGGTCTGCCGGTACTCATTTTTTCGACTTAATGCACTACGGGGATTAATCACATTGGTAAAGACCATTGAAGGACCTAAGAATACATCATCTTCGCAGATAACTCCTTCGTATATTGATACATTATTCTGAACCCTAACATTTTTTCCAAGTTTTACTTTGGGCGACACCACCACATTCTGGCCAATATTACAATTTTCACCAATTTCGCAATCTGACATAATATGGCTGAAATGCCAAATTTTAGTGCCGGCCCCTATGATGGCCCCATCATCAATTATTGCACTGGGATGAACTTGGTATTCCATAAATTGATCTTTTTGAGGTTCCGTGAATCTAACGTTATTTGAAATATTCGCAAGCGAACTTCAGCCACCTTAATAAAAATAAGATAAGTACCCGAGAATTTTAGGCAGTAGACAGAAGATTTTATATTATGTATTTATTGATTTGATTAAAATAATCAAACCCCGTCACTGTAAAATAGTACGTCCAATGCACTCGTAATGGAAAGCAATTGTCTTCATGAAAATTATTTCATACAAATTCCTCCCATCAAAAACAACCTTTTCATTCAACAAAGAACCAATCCGATCAAAATCCGGCGTCCGAAACTCAATCCACTCCGTGCATATTACCAATGCATCGGCGTCTTTTAGAGCGTCGTATTGTGAAAGTGCGAAGCCTATTCGATCGCCATACATTTTCTTCACATTATCCATAGCTTCCGGATCGAATGCGCAGACGGAAGCTCCATTTTTCAATAGGTAATCAATTACTTCCAAGGCCGGTGCCTCCCGGATATCATCGGTATTTGGCTTGAAGGCAAGACCCCAAATGGCAAAATGCCTGCCTTTCAAATCTCCTTTATAATAGCTGCTGATCTTATCAATAAAAAACTGCTTCTGCAATCGGTTCACTTCAATCACCGCATTTAAGATCTTAAAGTCATAAGCTGAATCAGCTGCTGATTTGGCAAGCGCTCTTACATCTTTTGGAAGACAACTTCCTCCATACCCCAACCCCGCATTCAAAAAGAATCGTCCTATTCGAGGGTCAGAAGCCAATCCGGATTTAATCA
>JBKCMR010000098.1:0-22466 GCA_046300055.1 Bacteroidota bacterium | reverse complement strand
ACAAGGGAATGGATAGAAGAATACAATTACCGAAGACCCCACGAAGCCCTGAACAATCTAACACCGGATGAATGGAAAAGAAACATAGAAATTACCGAAATTCACAAATCAACGACTGTCTGTTAAAAGGGGTACTTACACCTGACTTGAGATAAAATTGCCGTTTATATATAGTGAAACGGTGGCGTTGGTGATCACATATACTACGTGGTGCCAAGTGTTGAGTGAGAAATTAGATGCATAGTTGTGATCGGTGACAGTGCCACAGCCCTGATTTTTTCTAAGATTATTTGCGTTACTACCGGCTCGATAGGTGCAGGCCCAAGCAGTACCGGAAGAATTTCCCAATACTAAATACTGAAGTCCATTGAAAAAAAACTGATTGAATGAAACCCAGGTAGAAATAGTCATACTGGAGGATGCAAACTGAGCATTTCCATTTACCGTGATGCTGCTACTGGCTCCATTGAAGCTATACGCACTATTCGCCAGTCCAAACCGATCTGTAGTCAATGTCGCCCCATTCACCGTCCCATTGAACCCATTCCCACTCGCATCATTAGCAAAACCGCAAAACGGATAATAAGCCACTAGGCCAGTCTGTAAATTGGCGGGCAACTGGGACCGGTTACAGACCTGACTAAAGCCAAACTGAGGAAAAGTCGAGATGGCAGCAAATAGAAATACCCGAGCAATAAACGGACCAAGTTTCATAAGCAGGTTTTGAAAGGTAAAGCGCATGAAGTTAATTCGAATATATCAATAAACTTTATGCGTTATGGCAGATTTGTCGAAGGGCAAGACGAATAGACTAAAGAGACCAGGAGACCATGGTCGGTTCGTCTTCTCGTCTCTTTTTGGTCTTCCTAGTCCACAAAAACTGCCTGAAACACCCTCTTTACTTGTGCAATTTCATCCGCTGTAAGTACATCTAGATTTTTGACGATGCGAAGGCGGTCAATCGTACGAATCTGATCCAAGGCGATCCAGCCAGTTTTGGTATTGTGCTCGATCGATACCCGAGTGGGATAGGGCTTATGGGCGGTAGTCATCGGAGCCACAACAATGGTTTGTAAATACCGATTCATTTCATTAGGTGAAAGTATGACGCAGGGTCGGGTCTTCTTCATTTCTCGTCCCAGGGTCGGATCCAAATCCACCAAAACAATATCATATTGCCTCAACTCCATTCCTCGATGTTTTCATCCTCAAAAACATCCGGCATCAATAACTTATCATCGCCGCTTTCATGCATCTGCTTGAACGCCAGATCCCAACCCTGTCTAGGAGGTGTCTGATCAACCAAAACAGCTTTTTTGACGGCCAGAAACTTCACCTCTTCCTCTTCCAATAACCGCAGTCCTGCCCGGATCACCTCACTGGCATTTTGGTACCGTCCCGACGCCACCTTGCTATCCACGAATTCCTCAAAATGATTGCCCAACGAGACGGATGTGTTACGTGCCATGAGATAAATTTGATTAAATGTACTAATTTTTGGTAACTATTGGTAATAAAAGACGGGAGGACGAAAAGACCAGTAGACCATGACCCCCTATTTTTCGTATTGACTTACCCTAATCGCTAATCCTACCTTGTGGCTTAAGGGCAAGCATCAAATTTTTCCATTTTAAGTTAACTTGCAATCGATCTTCATGAAGCCGGTTCGTGAATTGATCTTCTTTGAGCATCATTTCCACGACTTCTACAACAGTCAGACTGGAAGGGTTAAAGAAAAGATCAACCAAGTTTTTTTTCTTGTAACACACTTGGAAAGGGTTCCGGATAAGTTCTTGAAAAAGCTAGTCGGCCATCCAGCGCTCTATGAGATCAGAATTGGATATGCTGGTGATATTTTCCGCATATTCTGTTGCTTCGATAACGGCAATCTGATTGTGCTTTTTAACGGGTTTCAGAAAAAAAGCCAAAAAACACCGAGCAAAGAAATCGACCGAGCACTACGAATAATGAACCAGTACTTTAAAAGCAAGTAGTTATGAAAGCCCCTGAAAAGAAAAAAAACATAAGCAGTTTTAACGAACACCTCGATAGAGAATATGGTAAAACCGGAACGCACAAACGGACAGAATTTGAAACGCGTGCAAAGGCCTTCATGATCGGTGAGTTGATCAAAGCGGAGCGAAAATCTGCCAACATCACCCAAGAAACACTGGCCGAACGGATCGGCGCAAAAAAGAGCTTCATCTCCCGCATCGAAAATGGAAAAACCGACATCCAGCTCTCTACCCTTTATCGATTAATGGAAATTGGATTGGGAAAGACTGTTAATGTGATTGTGAATGATTGATGGGAGGCTGGCAGACCATAGTCTATTCGCCTTCCAGGTCTTATCGTCTCCTCACCAAATACCCCACGCCAAGAAGAGACATCAGCAAAAACATCGCTACCAACTGATGCAATTGCGCGGCCCACTCGAATGCGCCCCAAGTACGCGGAACGATCTGCAAACTCAATAACACAGAAGCAATCCCCAACACCACCTGTAGCGTAACGATGAATAATGGCAACCACCAGGTACGCCCTAAGAGGGACGATTGACTTTTCAACTGATATAATTTGACCGAAAGAAAAATAACGCCGATGAAAATCAAGTAGGCCAAATTCCGATGCACAAAATGGATCAGAATCTTATTCTCGAGAAAATTCGAGATCCCCCACTCCGATCGCCACATCGCTTCGGGGATCATCGCCCCATTGATATCCGGCCAGGTCGGTGCGGCCGTCGCCGCCTTATGACCCGCCATCAACGCACCGAATCCCAATTGGATAATTAGTAATGCGATGAGTCCGATGATCAGTCGCGGAATATTTTTATCAGCGATGATTTGCTTACGTCCAACTGTCAGATCGATCGCAAACCAGCATGTGTAAGCAAAGAGTCCGAGTGCAAACAGAAAATGTAAGGCCAGTCTTGTCGGCTTCACATAGATCGCATCGCCGGTGAGTCCACTCGCTACCATGATCCATCCCACAGCGCCTTGTAAGGCCCCGAGCAGAAACAAGATCATCATCGGCCGCACCATCTCCTTCGTAAACCGACGCTGGAATAAAAACACCAGAAAAGGAATCAAAAACACCACACCGATCAACCGCGCCCAAAACCGATGAAACCACTCCCAGAAAAAAATGTATTTGAATTCACCCAGCGTGAAATCCGAATTCAGCAATACATATTGAGGCGTTGCTTTATACTTATCAAACTCCACCAGCCACTCCGATTCACTCAGGGGCGGAAAGGTCCCGGTCACCACGTTCCACTCCGTTATCGATAATCCGCTGCCCGTCAATCGGGTGATCCCGCCCAGCAACACCTGCACGATGATCATACCGATACCGACCCACAACCAGATCCGCACCGGACGATCTGACCGAACCAACGAATTCTCTTTCATGCCGCAAAGTTAACTCGCCACCGCAGGTAGCATCCATCTGTTTAATTTTTTACACCTTTGGATGTGCTCGCCCCTCACCTAAAAAAGAATCGACGCGAAGCCGGCCTCGATGAAGCCGGTAGAGGCTGCTATGCCGGACCAGTATTCGCCGCGGCGGTGATCCTACCCGTGGATTTCCATCACCCCCTACTGAACGACTCCAAACAGGTCTCTGAAAAAAATCGTGAGCTGCTCCGACCCATCATTGAACAGGAAGCCATCGCCTTCGCCGTGGCCTCGGCCTCCGTCGAAGAAATCGACAGCATCAACATCCTACAGGCCAGCTATCTCGCTATGCACCGCGCGATCGCTGCCCTCAAAAAGAAACCGGAATTTTTATTGATCGATGGCAATCGCTTCAAGCCCTATCCCAAAATCCAACACACTTGCGTGATCAAGGGTGATGGGAAATTCGCGTCCATCGCCGCTGCCAGTATCTTGGCCAAAACCTACCGCGACGAATACATGTATCGCATCCACGAAGAATTTCCGCAATACCAGTGGAACCGTAACAAAGGCTACGGCACCGCCACCCACCGAAAAGCATTGGAAGTAAACGGACTCACCCCGCATCATCGTAAAAGCTTTCAGATCCTACCGGGACAATTGCCCCTTTTCCGATAACCGCTTTGCAGTATTTTTATACGTATATTTTATATATTTTTGTACGTATGGATCAGAAATTAACACTGAAGCTTGATCGATTGGCCATAGAGCAGGCACGCGCTTATGCTGAAAAAGCTCAGACCAGTTTGTCAAAAATGGTCGAGTCCTATTTTAAGCAACTGGATATTGACGGAGGGGAGAAAACGGTTGAGATCAGTCCCAGAATTAAAAGACTCTCTGGAATAGCCCCTATTAAACCAAAGTTAAGAACTGAAAAGACTTATGCCGACTACCTACTGAATAAGTATTACAAACAATGAGTCAGCGAAAAGTATTGGTTGATACGGATGTGTGCCTGGACCTTCTAACAGGAAGAAAGCCCTTTAATCAATCAGCTGAACTACTTTTTTCCTTGGGTGATGCAGGTAAGATCAGACTATACGTTTCAGCAATTTCATTTTCAAACCTTGATTATATACTCCGAAAGGAACTTATTTCTGGCAGAAAATCTCGCGCCATCCTATCTCAGCTCGAAGCAGTCGTAACTGTACTTCCCGTTGGAGAAAAAACAATTCAAGGCGCTTTACGATCAGATTTCAATGATTTTGAGGATGCCATTCAGCACCAGGTTGCATTAGAAAATGGACAATCCGTACTGATCACGAGAAATCTCAAAGATTATAGAAAAGCAAATTGTCTAATCATGAGTCCGGAAATGTTTCTTGCCAATTAACTCTTCATCTCTCATCCTTCACCTTTCACCTTTCACCCTTCACCGTTCACCTTTCATCCCTCACCCTTCTACCCCAACGCCCATTCCCCCGCGCCCGCGCGAATAACAAAGGGTTCCTCCTCTGCACAGTCGATCACGGTAGACGGAACCATACCACCGATGCCGCCGTCGATCACAGCGTCTACTTGCTTTCCGAAATTCTCATACATCACATCCGGATCGGTGGTGTCTTCAATCAACTCGCCGGGAAGAGATGTACTTAAAATAGGGCGACCTAATTCACGTACCAATGCCTGCGCAATAGCATTGTCGGGTATACGCAACCCGATCGTGGATTTTTTACTTTGTAAAATACGAGGCACCAACTTGCTGGCCGGGAGAATGAATGTATACGGACCCGGTAAATGTTCTTTCAATAATCGGAAGGTGGGCGTAGAGATCGGTTTGGTATACTCACTCAAATGCGAAAGATCGTTGCAGATGAAAGAGAGATTGGCTTTGCTCGGTAAGATACCTTTGATCCGACAAATGCGCTCAATGGCCTCCGCTTGTAAAATATCACATCCGATCCCGTACACCGTATCGGTCGGATAAATGATGACTCCGCCTCTTTGTAGGATATCAACCGCCTGACGGATCAACCGCGGCTGCGGATCTTTTGGATGAATGCGTAATAACATGCGGCCCTCAACTAATCTCCCACACTTCCTTCCCTCTCAACAACGCATCCAAATCGGGCTGTTTGTTCTTCTCCGCCACAGCTAGTTGCTCAGCCATCAGGTCTTCATAGCAAACGCGCTCGGTGGCATAGAACACACCGAAAGGACGAGGGAAATGACCCTCTTTATTCGGGTCATCGAACATACGAGTCAGTATCTGCGCTTTATACAAATCCGTTTCATCATGTATCCAGCAATCATCGGCACTGAATCCATCCGCGAATGAAATCACTTCCGGCTTCAATCCATTGAGGCGGATACCTTTTTCTTTCTCCGCTCCGAATACGAGTGGCTGACCTTGCTCCAGGATCAAGGTCTCGGTAAGCTTGGTTCCTTTCTCCGTGAAGATTTCAAAAGCCCCATCATTAAAGATGTTGCAATTCTGATAGATCTCCAGGAAAGAAGATCCCTTGTGCCCATGCGCACGAAGTAACATCGCTTGCAAATGCTTGGGATCACGGTCCATCGAACGCGCCACGAAGGTGGCATCGGCACCCAAGGCCAAAGCAGCGGGATTGAACGGATGATCGATGCTACCCATCGGTGTACTCTTCGTGATCTTGTGTTCTTCCGAAGTAGGGGAATATTGTCCTTTAGTCAGACCATAGATCTGATTATTGAACATCAGAATATTCACATTGAAGTTCCGGCGAAGCAGGTGGATGGTATGATTTCCGCCGATACTCAAACTGTCTCCATCACCCGTGATGATCCATACGCTGAGATCGGGACGAGAAGCTTTCAATCCGGAAGCGATCGACGTCGCTCTTCCATGGATCGAGTGCATCCCGAATGTATTCATGTAGTACGGAAAACGGCTGCTACAACCGATACCGGAAATAAAAACAATATTTTCCCGAGGTATCCCCAACGTGGGCATCACTTTCTGTACCTGGGCCAGGATGGAATAATCGCCACAACCCGGACACCAACGTACTTCCTGGTCCGTGGCAAAATCTTTGGCTGTCAATAAAGGCTGAATCGCTGTTTCCGACATGTGGCAAAGGTAACAAAGAACCAAGATCATCGCGACCCACCCGTTCCTTTCGTATTTTAGGCCATAAATCTCCACGCCATGCGTTTGATCCGGATCATCTGCCTATTTCTGTACCTGCCAGTACTTGCCCAAAACGGAAACGAACCCATGCGGGTCACCGACCTCACCAAGATCCGTTCCATCGGCTCGATCGCGGTCAGTCCCGATGGCAAACAGGTTGTTTATGTGATCACCGCCATCGAACCCAAAGGAGAGGAATTCAACTACATCAACCAACTCTGGCTATCCGACCTGAGCGGAAAATCCCAGCCCATTCAACTCACCTCCAAAGAAAATGCCGGTCAACCCGCTTGGAGCCCCGACGGCAAACAAATAGCCTTCATCCGCAACGCTGATAACAAACCACAGATCTTTTTACTCCCCCTTCAAGGCGGCGAAGCCAAACAACTCACCACCCACAAATACGGCGCCAGCAATCCACAATTCAGTGCCGATGGAAAAAAAATCCTCTTCTCCGCCAGTATCGGATACAACGACCTGTTGAACGACTCGACTCTCAATCCCGGCAAACAACCGCCCACGTGGACTTCCGAACGCCCTGGCTATCCGGAGACAGTCAACACGGCCAAACCCGATCCCAACGGTTCGCTCGAACAGATCCGCGCCTACCTAGATAAAAACGCGGCCGATCAAAAAGCGACTGTTATTCACCGGCTGAATTTTCAGGACGAAGCCAACGTCAATCCCGCACTCTCCTTCAATCACTATTATCAACTCGAACTGAATACCGATTCAAAACCACAAACCCTCACGCGCGGATTCTTTCGCTACGGCAATGCACAGTATCTCCCGAATGGAGATATGTTGATGATCACACAGATCGACTCCACACAACACCCCGACCGATCTCGCGGCAACCAGATCCGCAGGCTCAATACCGATGGCAAATGGACCACCCTCCTGAACGGAGCAGAAACGCAATACAGTAACCTGCGCGTTTCTCCGAGTGGAAAATCGATAGCCTTTCTGCGCGCCCCCGAAGAGGGATTACAGATCGCTGAGCTCTGCATCGCCCCGATCGATAACCCAACGCAATTCAAAACCTATCCGTTCGACCGAAGCAAAAACAACCTGCGATGGAGCCTTGATGAAAAGTCAGTCTACTTCACGGCACAATCGAACGGTGCCGCTCCAATCTATCGACTCGACATCAACACACAGAAGATCGTACCCATCACCGGAAATAATGATGGCATTTCTCAACTTGAAGTCCTGCCCAAACAATTGGTATACGTGCAAACCAATATTGAAAGTCCATTCGAGTTATACCGCAGCGAACTCACTGGCGAAAAAGCACAACGACTCACCGAGCTGAACACCACATGGATCACATCCAAAAAAATCAGCCGCCCGGAGGCACATATCTTCTATAACGAACTCAATCAGCCGATCGAATATTGGGTGATGAAACCAACTAATTATGAAGCCGGAAAAAAATATCCGCTTCTACTCGAGATACATGGTGGGCCTTCATCCATGTGGGGACCAGGCGAAGCGAGCATGTGGCACGAATACCAATATTTCTGCAGCCAGGGTTATGGCGTCGTGTATTGCAATCCGCGCGGCAGTGGCGGATACGGATTGGATTTCCTAAAAAGCAATATGAATGATTGGGGAACCGGTCCTACCCGCGATGTACTTAAAGCACTCGATCTGACCGTAGCAGAGGGATGGGCAGATACAACCAAGCTCCTAGTCACCGGCGGCTCCTATGCCGGATACCTGGTGGCGTGGATCATTTCACATGATAAGCGATTTTCTGCTGCCTGTTCACAACGTGGCGTGTACGATCTGACTACCTTTTTCGGCGAAGGAAATGCCTGGCGACTCGTCCCCAATTATTTCGGTGGATATCCCTGGCAGGAACCCACCCGCAACATCCTGCAACGCGAATCGCCACTCACCTACGTGGAGAACATCACGACCCCATACATTATTTTTCATGGCGATAACGATCGACGGACCGGATTCGTACAAAGCGAGATGATCTATCGAAGCCTGAAAGTACTGGACCGCCCCGTCGAATACGTACGCCACCCAAATGCGACACATGAGATCACGCGCAGCGGAGTCAATCGCCAACGCATCGATCAAATGCTCCGCACCTACGAATTTTTTGAGCGATGGATACAACCCAAATCAAAATGAGGATACCGAAGACCTTTATTGTAGTTGGCGCCTTTGCCGGTATGCTATTTGTACTGACAGCAGCGAACCCACTTCCTAGAAGAAACCTGCAAGTGCTGCCCAAAAACATCTCTGATGCTAAACTCGACAGCATCATGAAACAATACAACAAGGCGCTGGGTGTAGCTTGTAATTTCTGTCACGTCCGCATACACGACCAAACCGATAGTTTAGATTATGCATCCGACAAAGACCCGATGAAAACCACCGCGCGTAAAATGATGCGGATGACCATCGAGATCAACCGGAAGAATTTCTGGACCGACAAGAAGAAAAAGGCACACGAGTTGAACGAAGTGGACTGCAATACTTGCCACCGCGGAGAAGCTTGGATCGAATCAGGTCACTAACTATCAAAAGCAGTACACACCGGCATCGATCAACTTGGCAGCAATACGCCGACGAGCCTCTTTGCTGTTGAACGATTCCGCTTTGGTGAATCGCTTCAATCCCAGTAACATCATTCTCAACTCATCACCACTTCCGAATGCATTCAATGCATCTTTTCCATGCTTATTCACGGTATCTGCCGAATCATAGAGATAGGTTCTAACAATATCGAGCTGTATTCTGGTTTTCTCCTCTCCATCGCGCTCGGTGTGTTTACGCACACGCAGCAAGGCACTCTCTGCATGAAACACAGCAATGGCCATATCCGCCAGGTGCATGAGAATCTCCTGCTCCTGCTCCAACTGCATCATCAATTTCTGCGCCGCCGCTCCTGAAACCAACAGAATCGCTTTCTTCAAGTTATCGATGAGCTTCTGCTCGGGCGCGAACAAGGTTGTATCCGGTTCGCCGAAATCCGGAATGCTCATCAATTCTTTCTGAATGGCGAATGCAGGTGTCATCAGATCGAGCCGACCACCCATGGCGCGCTTCAAGGTCATATCGAGCGTCAACAACCGATTGATCTCATTGGTACCCTCATAGATTCGATTGATGCGACTGTCGCGATATGCACGCGATATGCCATACTCTGCACTATATCCATTACCACCATGGATCTGCACCCCTTCATCCACACAATAATCCAATACCTCGCTGCCGAAAACTTTTAGTATGGCACATTCAATGGCATATTCTTCCGCTGCGCCGAGCAGGGCCTCATTGAATGGCTTTCCTTCGTCCAGTAGTTCCTTTTCTTTCTCGTCGATCCACTTTGCGCTGCGATACAAGGCTGCATCACCCACGTAGAGTTGGATAGCCATATCTGCGAGCTTTTGCTGTATGGCACCAAAGGAGGCGATAGGTTTTTTGAACTGCTCTCTTGTTTTGGTATATTCAATGGAGGTGTTAAGTGCCATCTGTGCGCCACCGAGGGCGGCTGCACAAAGTTTGAGACGACCGATGTTCAGGATATTGAACGCGATCTTATGTCCTTTTCCGATCTCGCCGAGTACGTTTTCTACCGGGACTTTACAATCCTGGAAATACAATTGAACCGTGGAAGATCCCTTGATCCCCATTTTCTCTTCCTCCGGACCTTGTGTGAATCCCTCCATACCTCGTTCTACGATGAAAGCCGTGAATTGCTTACCATCGATCTTGGCGAACACCGTATAGATCTGTGCGAATCCACCGTTCGTGATCCAGCATTTTTGCCCGTTGAGGATATAATGCTTCCCGTCGGCACTTAGCGTAGCAGTTGTTTTTGCACTCAAGGCATCACTTCCGCTGTTGGGTTCTGTTAGTCCGTATGCACCCGCCCACTCACCGGTGATGAGTTTAGGAATGTATTTCTGTTTCTGTTCCTCTGTACCGAAATATAAAATGGGTAAGGTGCCGATTCCGGTATGTGCCGCTACGGCTACTGAAAAGGAATACCCGGAGCCGAGAAATTGATTGACGATGGTGGAAGAAATAAAATCTTTTCCGAGTCCACCATACGCTTCAGGAAACGAAGTGGCCAATAACCCCTGATCACCTGCTTTACGAACAAGTGAAACCATCAGTCCGGGTTCCAACGCATCGATCCGATCGATGATCGGATGCACTTCCGTATCCAGAAATTGCACACAGAGATCACGGATCATCAATTGTTCTTCGTTGAAATCCTCCGGCGCAAACGTATCAGCCGGAACAGATGAGCGAACCATCCATTCGCCACCTTTCAAAGGGTGTTGTACGGTAACAGACATATGGGCAAGAATTATTGTTCTCAATTTACGCAAATCGGTTGAAGGAGGGGCAGTGAAACTAACAGATCTCACCCTTCATCCTTCACCCTTCAACTATATTTGCTCATGTTCCCCGCGCTCCTCATTCTCTTTCTCGCTTATCTTCTCCTGGTGAGTTATTACACCTACCAGTGGAGTCGGGTGCCGGATTTCATCGCTCGGGATACAAAACAAAAAAGAAGGTTTTCAGTTCTGATTCCCGCTCGTAATGAGGAGAATAATATTGGCGGCTTGCTCGTGGCTTTACAAGGACAACAATATCCCTCCGAACTGATCGAGGTCATCGTGATCGACGATGGATCCAACGACAACACCACAAATGTCGTTCAGCAGTTTTCATTCGCCACACTGCTGCAACCCGGGAACACCAATGGAGCTGCGGGAAAAAAACAGGCACTTAAAGCCGGGATCGAAAAGGCATCGAATGAATGGATCATCACCATCGATGCGGATTCTATACCCGGACCTGAATGGATCGGCACCATCAATGATTTTATTGACCAGCAGGGTGAAATAGTTTGTGTAGTCGGACCGGTAACCCTCACCACTATCGACAGTAACCTGCTTCAAGCTTTTCAGCGTTATGATCACCTGATGTTCCAGGGTATCACAGCCGCCGCCATCGGATCCGGACTGCATGCGCTTGGCAACGGCGCCAATCTCTGCTACCGAAAGAATGCCTTTCATTCAGTAGGTGGATTCGAGGGAATCGACCAACTCGCGTCCGGAGATGATATACTGCTGGTCGAAAAATTCATGCAGCAGTATCCGGGACAAGTTCAGTTTCTGAAATCCAAGAAAGCCATTGTAAAAACAACGGCCTGCGCCAACTGGAAAGAATTATGGCAACAACGACTGCGCTGGGTCAGCAAAGCAGGTAGCTACAAAAACAGTCGACTGCATCTGGCACAGTGGATAACGGGCGGATTCAATGCCGTACTTCTTGTTCAGTCTGCATGGTGTGTGCTAAACCCTGAAGAATTAAAACCCACGATCTCCATTTGGATCCTAAAAGCGATCATTGAATGGATGCTGATCGCGCCGGTGGCCAAACTCTATCGAGAGCCGAAAAATGGCCTGGTATTTTTTATGCTGCAACCGATACATGCCTGCTATTTGATAGCAGTCGGACTCTGGGGGATGCGTAAAACTTACCGTTGGAAAGAACGAACCGTTCACTGAAACTGCAGTACACTTCTATCTCGATCAGAGGATAGGGTTAGCACCTACATCCTCTTTGCTCCTATGATCGAGAATCAGAAGTAGAGCAATGGATAAAAAGAATAGCGAACCGATTTTATCCGTCTCGATCAGATCACTCCAGAAATTCACCACGCCCAGCATCACCACGATCACGGCGATCCCAGCCGCCAATTGTCCAGTCCATATGGCGCGATACCGATGATATAATTTTTCGGCATAAAACAGAAGTGCGCCGAATAAGATCAGAAAAATGATCAGTCCGGGTATACCTTGCTCGACAGCAGTCAATAGAAAATAGTTGTGCACGGTTGACCGATCCGGATTATTACTGACCCAGGTCTTATACGCCGGCACGGTATACTGGCGGTAACGCGTATAAAAAGAAGATGGCCCGAATCCGATCAAAGGTTTCTCTTCCACCATCCGAACACCGGCGATCCACCGGTAAAAACGCTCCACCGATGAAACATCCTTTCCTTGATAAGTAGCCCGCCAGTGATCCTGAAAATCAGAGTGAAAGATCGTGGTACGATAATCCGGTGCGAACTGCAAATACCGATCACCTTGCTTCAACCAAACAATGGTTAATAGCGACAGCAATAGAACAACCACATATCCATACACGAGCAAACGATTACGCAAAAGCAGATAGGCACCTATCCCCACAAACAAAGCCAGCCAGGCACCCCGGGCATAGGAAAAGAAAAGTGCAACCAGCACCAGTATCATGGCTGCATCCCAAAGTTGTTTCTTTTGCGTGAAGCGGCGACTGAAAAAAAGTACAGGAACCAGCGTCACCAACATGGCAGAATACACCACGTGATTCCTAAAGTATGGCTGAACCACGGCAGTCGATGTAATGAAACTGAATCCTTCGAAGGCGTGACGAATAACGGAAAGCAGTGCCAGTAAGAAAAGCGGTACGAACAAACAATAGAGCGCGCAACGGATTGATTTTTGATCTCGAAGCCAGATCAACGGCGCCAACAGAAAAGCACCGATGTACCAGGATTTGGCCAGTAAGAATTTGAATGAAATCCAAGGCGTTGTTGACACCATGGTGGTGATTGTCATCCACCCGATCCAAGCCAATAAGCAGATCAGCAACGGATGATGCCAAAGCCTCGATCGGAATGGAGTAAACCGATACACGAGATATAAAACAGACAAAACAGAAACCGCCAGCATCAACGGTTCATCCGGCAAGTCAGTTCCCAGCTGATCCGAAAAAGAGAATTCAACAGATAGCGGAAGACTGATGAGTAAAAGATAAAACAAGACTGACGGGTTATGCCATCCCCATATACCGACCAAAATGCCTATAGGTGCGAGAAGCGGCCACCAGCTATTGAAAAGCGCAACGGCCAAGCCGGCGGCTACAATAGTCGCCGTGAACACCCAACGGACCCAATCATTTTTCCAGGATAATATCATACACCGTGCGGCGTTCGGACCAGAGAGAAAAGATCAACCAACCCAATAAGGTGAGCAGGGTTGTCGCGATCAATGCCGGGGCCCACTCGGGCGAATCGGGCACGATCGCGGGAACAGCAATATCCAATACCTGAATCGCAGGAGGACGTTGCTCGAGCAACAAAGTATATTCTTCGATCAGGTCGCGGTACAGCGAACGATATCGGGTAAGCTCTCCCGAGCTGACGGAATCCTTAGATACTTCCAGTCGCTTCAACCCCCGCTCCAATGCAGCAAGGGTTTGGGTATTCTGTCGGCTCATCAATTCACGATGCATACTATCGAGTCGAGCCGTGATCGCATTTGATAAATCAGCCGCCTGTGTAGCATCTGTATCCCATACACGCACTTTCAACTCACCATAATCACTCTTGAAGATCTCCGTACGCTGCTTCAGTTTTTTGACCGCCTTCAGGAAAGCTCTGTCACCTGGACCTGAAATCGAATAATGCTTGATCAGATCGAAGCGGCGGACCAGCGGTCGATATAAAGTATCGAGCCGACCACTTCCGACAAGCAGATCCAATTGATCCGGCGAACCCAACGGTGAATACAAATGCTGTACCTGCGCACCGAACAATCGACTCGGATCGGAGGCAACCACACTGGAGGCGACAGCCGTTGTTTCACTTTTATATTTCTCGGGCAACAGCCATAGCACCAGGCAGGTCAATACCCATACAGACAACAACCAGCCGAGAAGCGAACGACTGCGTCGAGTAAGCAATTGGATCAGGTCAGGCATTAGTAATTGATTGAATAACTTATCCGAAATACCAAATAAGACAGGAAGTAAATATAACAACTAAATAGCTCGTATAAGGTTGCGGCGCTCCGATGCGGCGATGAACAAAAAACATAAGTAACGACCCGGCCAGCACCTGACTGATCAGCGCCGATCGCGCCATGCCCATGGCTCCCAAGGAGGGCACCCAATAAGCCGACAAGATCAGATGCAACAATAGCGCCGAACCGATGAGTAGCTGAAAGAGCCGGAGTTCCCCGCGCGCAGTCAGTACCGTGCCATACACATGAACCAATGAATACCCTATTATAGATCCGAATAGTATCGGTAAAATACTTGCAATGGAAGAAGGATCACTCACGTACAGAAAGGAAGCGATCGAAGACGACAGTAAAATAATGCCCCCTATAGCTAACAGGGAAAAAAATAAGAGTCCGTTTCGGGCCTTTCGGATCGCCGAAAAAACTTTTGGCGGCTCATCGGCATGACGAGATAGATAGGGTAAGAGAAAACTGGCGACCAAATAACCGAACATATTCGCGGCATCCAATAAGCGATAACCTGCGGCATAACGACCCGACTCGAGGGCACCCTCCTCACTCCATTGCATCAGCAGGTAACCATCGAGTCTGGTTTGTGCACTCATCAGCAATACTATGAGCGCATAGGGGAACGCCGATCTGATCCGTTCAAGGGAGATCGATACAGGTCCGATCACCCGAATCTGCTTCTGATAGAGATAAATCCCTACTACAGCGATGGAAAAAATGAGAGATAAAAGTTGCAATAAAATGAATACCTCTAATCGGATCGGCCAATCAAATAAGAACCCCGAAAGCCACAAAAAGCAGATCGGAATGAGTATGGCTTTATCGAGCACAGAAAACCAGACATCGGAGGCATATTGCTGTGACGCGGTAACCCAGGCGCGTAGATAAACATAGAATGAATTCAGCGCCTGTATCGTGGCAACACCCCATAGCAGCTTTGTGGAAACCGGATCAGTTTGCCATCCAATCACAAAAATGACCCCGAAATAAAGCAGCAGCAAGAGGCCCTTCAGCCAAAATGTTTCTGTTAGGGCTTCGGAAACAGACTCCTTTTGTGCTCGTTCTTTTTGAATAATGGTGGTGAGTCCGAGATCGAGCAGAAATCCTGCTGTGAGGGCCAGTCCCCATACCGAAAAATAATGCCCATAGGCCAACAATCCCACTTCGTTCTGCACCCACCGATCGATGCCCAGGATCCAAATAGGCTTGATCAGCGCATTCGAAAGCACCAGCCGAAAGAGGGATCGATTATAATTACGGGCGGCATCCATATCCGAACGAAAATAACAATGTTTATTTTTGACCAAACCCATTTCGACTATGTACCGATTGATGATTGTTTTCCTGACAGCCTCTCCCCTATTCATACAGGCACAGGATGAAGTGATCAAAAAGCTCCGTATCGATGCGGCCCGCACGATCAAGAAAGAAGCCGACACCACAAAAAAAGCCTGGAAACGAGGCGCCCTGCTCGGTATAAATGTTTCGCAAGGCTCGTTAAGCAACTGGGCCGCAGGGGGTGATAATTTTTCTTTGTCAGCCAATATGAATCTGAACCTGTTCGCCTTTTATAAAAAAGACAACCACAGCTGGGACAATACCTTCGATCTGAACCTGGGCTATGTGAATACCACCAGCCAGGGAGGAAGAAAGAACGACGACCGTTTTGACTTCCTGAGTAAGTACGGTTTCGCCGTCAATCCCAAACTCAATGTGTCCTTACTGGCCAACTTACGTTCGCAGTTCTTCAATGGATATACCTATCCCGGAGGCGTAAAAACATATTCCTCCACGTTCATGGCACCCGGCTATGTGCTGAACAGTATCGGTCTGGATTACAAACCGGTCAAAGACCTCTCCATTTACTTCTCTCCGGTCACGGCTCGTTGGGTGATCGTACGCGATACGGCCCTGTCAAATCGCGGATCTTATGGGGTAACACCAGGAAAGAGCTCCAATTTTGAATTCGGTGCCTTTGCCACCATCGCCTATCAACGGATCATCAATAAGATCATCACGTACAAAGGCCGTTTGGACCTCTTCTCGAACTACAAACACAATCCCTGGAACATCGATCTGTTTATGGCCAATGCATTCAATGCCAAACTGGGCAAATCACTGGCGGTGAGCTGGAGCTTGGACTTTATCTATGACGATGATGTCAGACTCTTTGGAAAAAATCAAAGGTCCCCCGGATTGCAAGTAAAATCACTCATCGGCATCGGTATCATCAAACGCTTCTGAGTAGCAGCAAGCACAACACATGGGACAAAAAAAACTGGTTCGGTTTGCCGAGCTGAAAACCTTCGAACAAGTATTGCAATTCCCGGAGAACATGGCGGGAAACTGGCATAACCATTTCCAGAACGATCGTCCGATCACACTGGAGTTGGCCTGCGGAAAAGGTGAGTATGCCGTCGGACTGGCCCGTCTGCACCCACAACGCAATTTCATCGGGGTGGATATAAAAGGAAACCGTCTTTGGGTAGGAGCCGGTATCGCTCGCCGAGACGCACTCACCAATGTTGCCTTTCTTCGTACGCAGATCGACCGGATCGCTGAATATTTTTCACCCGGTGAAGTGGAAGAGATCTGGATCACGTTCCCCGATCCACAACTGAGGTGGAGTAAGCTGAAAAAGCGATTGACGCATCCAAAATTCCTTCGACTCTATCAACAATTCCTGAAACCCGGCGGATGTGTTCACCTGAAAACAGATAGTCCCGACCTGTACCAGTTCACCAAAGAGGTGATCGGCCTGTATAAACTGGAAGTACTTCAGGATACAGATGATCTTTACGCGCAACCGGATCGATCATCGGAATTGAACATAAAAACACATTACGAGTCGCTCGACATCGCCGGATCGAATCGAATTCATCATTTATGTTTCCGTTTAACGGAGGGACTACAGAACCAAGCACAGGATTTATTGTTAAAAGAGAAATGTCGCCCGGATGCAGTCGCTGATTGAAGGAGAGGATTATTACATGAGCCCCGAAGGAAGGGTTGTTTTTACCGAAAAATATCACCTCGATAAAGGATATTGCTGCGGTAACGGCTGCCGGCATTGCCCCTATGACTTTGAGGGCGTACCTGAACCCCGTCGTTCCGAACTCATCGAATCACGAAACGAGGAAAACAGATCTGCTTGAAAAAAGAATCTGCTAAACTGAAAACGGTCAATCCCTCTGGCGGCAAGGATGTTTCGTTTTTTGAAGCAGTGTTTGAGGTGGTGCGTCAGATCCCCAAAGGGAAAGTGACTTCCTACGGCGCCATCGCCGAAGCCCTGGGCACCAAAGGAAGTGCTCGAATGGTGGGCTGGGCCATGAATCAAAGTCATTTTATAAAACCGGCTGTACCCGCCCATCGGGTAGTGAATCGCCAGGGACGACTCAGCGGAAAGATGCACTTCTCCCCTCCCGAGCGCATGCAAGAATTACTGGAAAAAGAAGGGATCCAGATCGTCGAAGATCAGATCATCGATTTTCAAAAACATTTCTGGGATCCGAACGAAATGAGTTGATCATTTCTGTTTGATCAGCACAGCACTTACCACCGGACGCTCTACTCCATTGTCGCCAGGCCGAACCGTCAAGCGACCAGCAGCCACTAATGAGGTTGAACCGCCACCATCCAGATTGATCGCATCGGTACAACCCAACAAACGAAGCATATTCGTCAGTTCAGCCAGATTCACACCCGGATAACCCGCGGTACTATTATCCCCCTCAACAGCCAGCAACAACACAATTCCATTGGCCGTGTATCCGATCGCCGAGCGAGGGCGAGAAGTAGTGTTATTAATGTTGATCAACTCCGCTACATCTGAAATATTGACTTGTCCGCCCCGCAATAACATAGGCGAGCCACCGATGGCTGTTGGAACCGTCCACGGTGTTCCACCCGTCGGAAACGTTTCTGTTGGCACCGGCTGCGGCGCAGATCCCTCTGCATTTGGACTCGGTGAAGGATAACTATAGATATTGTCGTTGCCGGATCCGACATGATAGATCCAGGCCGTTGTAGGCGATCCGTTGGATTGAATACCGAACGCCGCACGCGTCGGGAAATAGGCCGTTGAGGCCCCATTATAGGTGCGGTTCACCGCCTTGATGTTGATCGAACTCTGTTGGTTGTTATACTTAACGATGCTATAAGAAGAATTGCCACCGAAGAATCCGCCATTGATCCCTCCGAAAACAATACCCGACTCCTGTGAAACAAACTCAGAAACTTTTTTGGCCGTAGAGGATTGAACCGGCTTAAAATCATACTGACCCAGTTTGCTATCGTATGCCAGACAATAAGCTCTTACGGTACGACCATTATAGATCGTATCGAAGCTGAAGGTCTGTATACCGTTCGGAAAGTTTGTACTGTATGAAGCATTGAACTTCCAACCAGCCGGAAGAGCAATAATCGGCACTACCGGTGTTGGGTTCGTTCCACCACCACCACCGCCGGTATTACCGCCGCCCCCACCGGAATTATTGTTTTTCGAACAAGCGGTCAGGATAAGACCAAATACATAAAACGAAATAACAAGTGTGCGTTTCATAGTCAAACTCATTTAGTGGTTTCAGTATATAAAGAACCGGACAACCGATTCAATGTTTCATAATAAAAAAACACCTCCCCATTATACCCATAGGTGCGATTCAATTCAATGAATCGGTTCAAGAGCGTACGGGAAGCCTGATAGCCATCCCCCAAAGAAGTCAATACGCCCGGAAAAACTTTTCGTCGCTGATCAGAAGTCAATTGAAGATTAAGTTCCTTCAGGAGTTTTTCATACGCATCTGCATTGTATCGATAGAGTTGCGGGAAAATATAATCCGCATAACCGTCCCGAAGCCAAGTGGGCCAATCCTGCAGGTATTCCTGCTTACTCCAAGGATATATGCTGGGCGACCAGGTAACTAAACAAGTAGCTTTATGTGATTTCACGAGCTGATAGATTTCCTGACCGAAGGCACTGAGCTTATCGGCGCGCCATTGCACCCAGTCTGCTTGCTTGGGATCGAGGGCCCCTTGCTGATCACCACCATTATTTCCGTAGGCATGCACGGTCTCAGATTCATATCCCCCCTCCGATGGCATGGCCGGCATCCGATCGTCTCCTTGTATACCATCAATATCATAGCGCATAACGATCTCTTCCACTAGCTCTTTTAAAAATTGTCGCGGACCTGGATGCAGGGCATTCCACCAATAAAAGCCGTTTTTCTGAAGGAGATGCCCCTTCGCATTCCGTCCGGCCCAACCCGGATAGGTTTTATTCCAAACCGATAATGAATCCTTGTACGAATAAGAAAATCCGAATTCCATCCAAGCATGCACACGCAACCCAACCGCATGTGCCTCTTCGATCATTTCCTGCAATGGATCTCGTCCCTTGAATACCGGATCCTGCGCCTGCTTCACATATTGCTCCATGACCTGACTCGGGAACATGGTCTTTCCGTTATTCCACACGACCATGAATAGATCCGTAAGACCCTGATCCTTGCACTGCATCACCGCATCCCGGATCTGCTGCCGGGAATTCAATACGGTACTTCCTGTGTTGGTGATCCAAACACCCCGAATGGGCGCCTGGGAAAAAGCCGCTAGGGATATAAACGAGGCAATGAGAAAAATGAACTTCTTGATCATAATGAATGAGTGTATTCTAGATAACGATTATATAAGTGATGAGCGGAGGGATACATCGACTGGGGACTCATAAAATGAGAAAACTCAAATGTGATCGCCTTGTCATATCCGGCTCGACGGGCAGCTTCTAGCTTCAGACGCAACTTTTCAAACTTGATAGGAAGAAACTTGATCGGCATGTCTCGGTCGAAGGATTCGGCATTGGTCCAGCACTCCATTCCATATTTATCCGCCAATCGCTTATTGATCCGAAAAAAATCTTCCAGCTCATGGTAATCAATATGCCCGTCCTGAAAAGCAACGGCATCAACTGCTCCTTGCATGCCGGCAAATAATTCGTCCCACTCACGCTCATGCTCCTGCAGCGAAACGACATCGGTCTTAGTCAGTGCCGACTGCGCCGCCATCACGGCTTTCTTTCCATCGATCCACGGAGAAATGAATGTTGACAATCCGCCACTCACCTCTTTGCACTGCTTACCTAATATGTGAAATGCTTCCACAGCACCTTTGGTCTTTCGACTGATCTCCATTGACAGATACCAACCTTGAAAGGACGGATGATGCCCGTATTGTTTCCAGACTTCATCGATCACAAACCGATTCGCATCGATCTCGTGCTGCATGTCTCCGGTATCCCAGTATTTTCCGCTATCATACAAGCCGAAATAAAATTTCATCTGATGCTTATCGGCCAATGTTAGAAACAGCTCGATCAGATCGATGGGCGGTGCATAACAGCCCTGCTCCTTCATTAGGTAAGCGGATGGATACGTGATGAAGCGGCGATAACCGGAACGGATCACGATCACCGTATCGATACCCGCGGCTTTCATGTGCTGAAAATCACGTGCCCATTCGGTTGGTCCCCAGTTCTGGTGGGGAATATCGTGACTGATCTCATCGATGAACGTACCGGTGATCCGCATCAGTTCATGAGTTTTTGTTCGATCAATATTTTTTTCCAAAGCATATAGCCGGCACCGGTTAGATGCAAGCCATCGTTGCTGTATTGCTTATCTAATTTACCCGATGCATCCAGAAAACGAGGATACAGATTTACAAAGATCACTCCGGTATCTGCACAAAGGGCTTGTAATCCACTGTTCACCGCACGGATCCGATCGTCCTTTCCATAATGATTCTTGAAGGGCTTAAACTCGTCATTTGTCGGCAATACCGATTGCATGATCAGTTGCGTCTTGGGAGATGCTGCTTGCACGCGATCGATGATTCGACGATAGTTCGCCAGAATAACCGCATCCGGAATATTGCGCGCGATATCATTCACCCCGATCATGATGAATAGTTTGGTCGGTCGGGAGGAAAGAATCTCATCCAACCGCGCCAGCACCCCGAAGGTGATGTCACCACTGATGCCTCTGTTTTTTACTTTGGAATTTTGCCAGATCTCGGACCATTCACCGATATCCGTGATGCTGTTACCCAAGAAAATGATCTCCCCTTTGGTATTTGGCAACAGTTGATGTAAGGTTGCTTTTTGCTCGTAATAAGTGGAGCGATAGGAAGAGTCATAGGTCTGTGCCAAGGCGGTTACAGACAATAAAATCGAGGATATACCGATCAGCAATTGTTTCATGCGTGGCTTGTTGTTTCGTCCGTCGACCCGGGTTTTTTCAAAGGTACAAGAGCCGTCATCAGAAAAGCCGGAAGGGTCGAAACCAATACCCAGAGAAAGAAATTCGCATAGCCATAGCGGTCACTGATATAACCACTTATCATCGATGCGGCCGTGAAACCGAGATAAGTGATCGCACTGCCGAACGCATAATGCGCCAACGGATATTTTCCGGGCGCTAATTGCTGCATGATGAACAAAATGATACCGATGAAGCCGAATCCATATCCGAAATACTCCACTGACACAGCCAGAGATATCGATAACATATCGGTTGGAAGAAACCAGGCCAGGTAGGCATAGGCAGCAAACGGCAGATTGAAAAGCGCACAGAGAGTGAGTAACATGCGACGGGTCAGTCCTTTATTGGACACCAAATAGCCTGCGAGCAAAGAACCCAAAATGAATGCAATGGTTCCATAGACCCCGGTTAATAGTCCCACTTGCGCTTCGGTCAAACCAAGTCCGCCTACTTCCCGCTTCGCTAAAAAAAACAAGGGCGTGATCTTCATCGCCTGCCCCTCTGCAAACCGATAGAGGGTGATGAAAGCGATTCCACCCCATACATAGGGCTTTTGAAAAAAGCTACGGATCACATCCACCAGGGTGGCCCATACCTCGTCTCCACTTTTCACCGAGCGTTCCGCTTCTGTTCGAGGCAATACTCGGGTACTATAGATCCCCACCAAGATCATGACCAACGCATAAATACCTAATACAATCGACCAGGCCTTTACATTTCCCATGGAGGCGATCAGACTACC
>JBKCMR010000097.1:0-1469 GCA_046300055.1 Bacteroidota bacterium | reverse complement strand
ATTATCTCGGAGATGATCGACTGATGGCAGTACTCATCGGAGGGGTTCTACTTTGCGCCGCCGGTTTATTATGTGCCCTCATCGTTCGCGATAAAAAGTTCCAATCTGAAATTTAATTATTGATAATTGTAAAGTTTAGTTATGTATCGTTTCCTACTTATTGCTCTGTTGTTCTTTTCTCATTCCATTGCGATATCGCAAATCAAACTATTTCCATCTCATTGGTTCGTTGGTTTCAAGAAGACTGAATTGAATCTGATCATGCAACGTGCATCGATAGGTAATTATACTCAAGCCTTTATAAATTATCCTGGTGTGCGCTTAATCAAGGTTCGAAAGGCTGAAAGTCCTAATTACCTTTTTCTAGATCTTCAGATTGCGCCAACTACCAAACCGGGTCGATTCAGTATTACATTGATCGGACCTGATACCGATCCCATCTTGGTTAATTATGAATTGAAATCCCGCTCCAAAGAAAATGGTGTTACGCGTATTCAAGGCGTACATGCCAGTGATTTCATATACCTGATTATGACAGATCGCTTTGCCAATGGTGATCCCTCAAATGACATCATCAAAGGATATAGAGACACCGTCTGCGATCGATCCGATAAATTCTCTCGTCACGGGGGTGATTTCAAGGGAGTGGATGATCGAATTAGTTATCTCAAAGAATTAGGGGTCAGCACCCTGTGGATGACACCGGTGAACGAGAATGATATGCCCCGAATGAATGAATGGGGAAATTCGGTGGCCGGTTACCATGGATACTGGTTTACGGATCATTATGAAGTGGACAAACGTTTTGGCGGAAATGCAGCCTACACCCAATTATCAGACCGCCTTCATAAAAACGGCATGAAATTGATCCAAGATGCGGTTTACAACCACATCGGCAGTTATCATTGGATCGCATTGGATCCCCCAACCAAAGATTGGCTAAATAGTTCGCAAGGAAAAAATCCGCCTCATCATCGAGAGGAGGTTTTTTACGATCCATATGCCTCGGCGCAGGATAAACGACAAATGCTGGACGGTTGGTTCGTGCCACATTTACCCGACCTAAATCAACGAAATGCCGACGTCGTTCGCTACCTGATTCAATATCATATCTGGGCTACGGAAGAGTATGGAGTTGACGGTTGGCGTGTTGATACCTACAAATACAACGAGGAAAAATTCCTCAATGACATGAACGATGCGCTGACAAAAGAGTTTCCCAAGTTGACGGTTTTCGGTGAGTCCTGGGTGACCTCCACGATCGCCAATGCCTATTTCACACGAAATAACATGCAAACGCCTTTCAAACACAACGCTGAAGGCATGCTTGATTTTCAAACCTGCTTTGCCATGATCGCCGCGGCCAAAGAGGAGAACGGCTGGAGCAATGGAGTTATCAAGTTATATTTCGCACTGGCACAGGATGCGCTCTACAAGGACCCGATGAAAAATTGCGTGTTCCTTGACAA
>JBKCMR010000096.1:0-18873 GCA_046300055.1 Bacteroidota bacterium | reverse complement strand
GGATTCCCTCAAGGAACTATTTGTGCCGACTCTGGAGCGCCTGGTGGTGGCTTTGGCGGCGGAACAGTCACGGTCACTCGTGGCGGCGGCGGTTTCGGAGGATTTGGTCCGAGTACCGGTCCCACCGGCATCACAACCTCTTTATCGACCGGACTCAATTTCAACACCGAATACAAATCCAAGCTCAAAGCCAGTGGTAGTTATTTCTTTTCGAATACCAATAATGAGCAGCGACAGGAGACTTATCGGCAGACCTTCTTCCCAGGCGACTCGATCGCGTATTTGAACCGGAATAGTTATTCCGATAACACGAATCAGAATCATCGGGTGAATATGCGTATCGAGTATTCGATCGATTCGATGAACTCTATTCTCTACACACCGAGCTTGACCATTCAACGTTCGGACAATTTCAATGAAGACAGTTCCTGGACACGTTCCGTTTCTCCGACCTTGAATTATCTGGCACTCACCAGCAATACTGTCAATACGAATGTGCGTGACGGACTGAATGCCGGTAATAACTTGCTCTATCGTCGTCGTTTCAATAAGATCGGACGAACCTTTACGTTGGGTTGGAATAATACCTACGGCGAAAGTGAAAGTGAAGGATACAACCGGTCTCCGATCTATTTCTTCAAACCGGACGGCAGTGCTCAAGGCGGTCTGAATCAGAACCAGCAGAATTTGCAGAAGACCTTTACACGGAACAATGTGTTGAGTACGTCTTACACAGAACCACTGGCGTCGAATAAGGTCCTGGAGATCAACTATGCCTATACGCTGAATAAGAATACGTCTGATCGTCAAACCTTCAATTACAATACACTGACCAGCGACTATGACATTGTGAATTTGTTGCTCACGAATCGATTTGAGAACACGTTCGAGGCTAGCCGCTTCGGCGCGAACTTCCGGGTACAGGAGAAAAAATATAATTACCAACTGGGTGTTGGCGTACAGCGGGCTACACTAACAAGCGACAGCTATCAGGCGATCCTGGCAAAGGATTCAGTTACGAAGCAGTCGTTCACGAATTTCTTCCCGCAGGCAAGTTTCAACTGGACGCCCAGTCGTACAAAAGGCGTTCGTTTCAATTACCGCGGGCGTACCAATCAACCGAGCGTAACGCAACTGCAGGATGTACTCGATGTATCCAACCCGCTGTTTGTAAGAACCGGTAATCCGGCACTCAATCAGGAATTCAGTCACAATGTGAACCTGAACTACAACAGTTTCAACATGATGACCTTCAAGTACATCGCGGCGAACATCAATGTCAATGCGGTGCAGAATAAGATCGTCAACAGCATTGACACGCTTCGTAAGGGAATTCAGCTGACTCGTCCGGTGAATCTGAATGGAGCCGTGACTTCTTCTGCTTTCATCACGGTCGGACTACCCTTCAAGAATCCCAAGCTAAAAGGGTCGAGTCTGAATTTTACTTCTTTTGTTTTATATAATCGCGATGTAAGTGAGTTGTATAAACAACTGAATGTCGGTAAAACCATCACGCTGACTCAATCTGCCGGCGCCAACTTCAATCTGAAAGAGAAGTGGGATATCGCTTTCAAAGGCAGCCTCTCGTATTACAACATCAAGTATTCGGTTAATACGGCCCTCAATGAATCGTATCTATCTCAGACCTATTCATTTGATGTGGCCTATACTTTCCCGAAGAATTTCATCCTGTCTACCGATATCGATTACTTTGTCAATACCGGACGGGCAGCCGGATTCAACCAGAACATTCCACTCTGGAATGCAAGCTTTGCTAAACAGTTCCTCAAGAAGAAGAATGCTGAGTTGAAATTCAGCATTAACGACCTGCTGAATCAGAATCAGAGCATTGCCCGTAATACCGGCGATAACTATTTCGAGGATGTACGCAGCATGGTACTCCGTCGATATTTCATGGTCAGCTTTCTCTTCAATCTGAACCGGATGGCCGGAAAGAGCGCACAACCTCAGATGCCTCGCTTTATGGAGCGGAACATGCGAGATGTGCGGATCAACTAGTCAAGAAGACTAAAATACGAGGAGACTAAAGACCAGTAAACCATAAGACCAGAAGGGCGAAAACATCATTCGGTCTTCCGGTCTTTTGTCTTTTAGTATCTTAGCTAAAATCATTTTTTATCAGATACGTATTCTTTTTAGCCGCATTCCTTCCCTTTTTAGCTTTTGGCCAGCTCCGGATTCCTGGCATGAAAAATGAATTGGCAACGGCTGTTAAGCAGGTGCTGGAGGATTTTCCGAACGGGTATAAGAATTTGATGGGGGAGCCGGGCGACAGCAGCTTCGAATCAAAGATCAAGATCGCGGATGCGGAAGATGTTCAGTTTGTGCAGCACTCGCAATATGGTCGCAGTGTAGTGAGCTGGCAGGCCCGTCTGTTTACGACGGAAGACCATGATCAGGCCCGTAAAAAATTCAAGGCCGCTTATCAGCAATTGCAGGGCTTATCGGTTAAGTTAGGGGCTCGTTCTTATAAGTTGCGTAGTGCCTATGATGTGCCGGACTTGAACGAAAAGTTCACCGCGTTGATTTTTGAATTGGAACCTTCAAACAGTTATACGGAGCCCATCAAAGTTGAATTGCAAATGCTGTTCCAGATGCCCATGGAGTGGTCGATTGGTGTGCTGGTGTATGAGCGAGACCGTAAGGATACAGAGCCGGGGCGCATCTTACGATCTTTTTAGAGTAAGGGGGTCAATCCCCTGAACGGGGCGTTATTCAATCAGCTCTTTATCTGTGACATCTTGACCTGTTCCTTTTCCCATTTCTTATCCCAGTAAAAAGTACCGAACGGTACGATCGAAGCGATGAAGGCGGTCAGTACCCATAGAAAGGAGTGTTTTGCTTCCTGTTGCACATCGAGTGCCAGTATGCCCATGGCAACGAAGAGAAATCCATGTATAGATCCGATGATTGTCACGGCCATCGGAAGATTAGCTGCATATTTCAGCGGCATAGCGATACCGAGTAAAGCCAAGTAGGAGTATCCCTCCCACTTTGCGATGAGACGAAATCGCTGATAGGCTTTTTTCATGATCAGTAGGCGATTACTTGTTCTTCGATGTTGATTGGTATCTCCCGCCACTCATACTGCTGGTTTCTAAGTTGGGGTTCAAAACCGGCTTCACGTATGGCGTCTTGTATCGTTTTATAGGTGAATCGATGCGGGGCGCCGGCGGCACTCACCACATTCTCTTCGATCATGATCGATCCATAATCATTGGCACCTGCATGCAGGCAGATCGCTGCGGTCTGACGACCTACTGTCAGCCAGGAAGCCTGAATATTGATGACATTCGGCAACATGATGCGACTGATCGCGATCATCCGGATGTATTCTTCGGTAGTGGTCAGATTTTGCACGCCACGGATCTTTGCCAGCAACGTATCTACATCCTGGAAGGTCCAGGGAACGAAGGCAAGGAATCCTTTGGCGGTAGTTGGTTTTTTTGCTTGTACATCGCGGATCTTGATCAGGTGCTCGAATCGTTCTTCGAGGGTTTCGACATGACCGAACATCATAGTCGCTGAAGTCGTGATGTGTTGGTTGTGCGCCTCGTGCATGATGTCGAGCCATTCCTGTGCGCCGCATTTACCGTTACTCACCAAACGACGTACACGATCGACTAGGATCTCCGCACCCGCACCGGGCAATGAATCGAGTCCGGCTTCTTTCAAGGCCTGCAACACCTCTTTATGTGTACTTTTTTCCAGTTTTGTGATATGGGCTACTTCGGGTGGACCGAGGGCATGTAGTTTGATGTCCGGAAATTCTTCTTTGATCTGTAGGAAGGTGTCTACGTAATATTTAAGACCTAATTCAGGATGATGTCCGCCCTGTAACAGTAATTGATCACCCCCGTAACGAAGTGTTTCACGGATTTTTTCCCGATAGGTATCCATATCGGTGATATACGACTCGGGGTGGCCGGGTATGCGATAGAAATTACAAAACTTACAATTCGCGATGCAAACGTTCGTCGTATTCACGTTGCGATCGATCTGCCAGGTCACTTTGCCATGCGGCACCTGTTGTTTACGCAATTCATCGGCGATGTGGATCAGATCGGCCAGGGGTGCATGATGATAAAGATGCAACCCCTCTTCAAGCGTGAGGAATTCGAACCGGGAGGCTTTACTATAAAGATCTGTGAGATTCATGAGGCAAAGGTAGTTGAAAGATGAAAGGTGAAAGGTGAAGGATGAAAGGTGAAGGTTGTACATTTATTACATGCGTTTACCCCTTTTGTTCATCGGGATATTGCTTTTCGTATCCGTGGCTTCCGCGCAGGAGACGCCGGTTCAGCCATTGACGCGTATTCCCTTTTTATCATTGACCGGTGGGGTAATGATTGTGACGGCACAGATGCCTCCGTTTCCGGACACCTTGCAGTTTATTTTTGATACAGGCAGTAGCGGTATTTCGCTTGATTCTTCCACAGCGTCCTATTTAGGACTGCAGCCAGTTTATTCGGGTTATGCGATCCGGGGCGTGGGGGGCATTCGCAAAGTACCTTTTGTGAACGGTCGTTCTCTGCAACTCGGATCCATCCGCGCAGATTCGTTGGATTTTCATGTGAATGACTACTCTGTGCTCACCTCCGTTTATGGTGTTCGCATCGATGGCATCATAGGCTATTCATTATTGAGTCGCTATGTGATCCGGATCGATCAGGAGTTGCAGCAGATGGATTGGTTTGCTGCCGGGGTGAATGTTTATCCGCGCAGAGGGTATCGTATGAAACTGGAGATCGATAAACTCCCCAGCCATGCAGCCTATGTGCAGGATGTTCGAGGGGAACAGTCACGTTTTTTGATCGACCTGGGTGCAGGATTGAATCTATTATTTTCTCGTCGGTATGTGCAGTCCAGCGGGTTGTTGGATAATACGCGTAAACGATGGATCAAGTCTGGTGAGGGTATCGGTGGTCGGATCGAGATGGAGTTGACAACCATGCGACAATTGCGGATCGGTCCCTACCGGTTCCGTCAGGTGCCCATCAATATTTTCGATGATGATTTTAATGTCACCAATTACCCGGAGTGGGCCGGACTCATCGGAAATGATCTGCTTCGGCGTTTTCAGGTGATACTCAATTACCCGGACAAGGGAATGCATCTGCTTCCCAACCGATATTTCAGCGATCCATTCGATTATTCTTATTCCGGTCTGGAGCTTTATCTGGTCGCCAATAAGATCCGGGTGGGTTATCTGGCTCCGGGTTCACCAGCCGCTGCTGCGGGTTTGGAGCTGGGTGATGAAGTGGTTGCCGTCAACATGAATTTTTCCGGTATACTGACCGAATACAAGTTTCAATTGCAAAAAGCGGGGGAACGGGTAAGGATCATATACCGCCGCGATGAAAAGATCGGAGAACTCGAGTTCCGGGTGCTCCGCATTCGGTAGTTTTGCACTTTATCAGTATGATCTCATTTGAACGTTTTGAATTATCGAACGGGTTGCGCGTGATCGTCCACCCCGATTTTACCACGCCTAATGCGGTATTGAATGTCATGTATGATGTGGGGGCCCGGGATGAGGATCCGGATCGCACCGGTTTTGCGCATCTGTTTGAACATTTGATGTTCGGCGGCTCCGTGAATATTCCGGAGTATGATGAACCCTTGCAACGCGCCGGTGGTGAGAACAATGCCTATACCACAAACGACCTCACTAATTATTACATTCAGTTGCCGGCTGTGAATCTGGAGACAGCGTTTTGGTTGGAGAGCGATCGCATGCTGTCCCTTGCTTTCAGTGAGAAAAGCCTGGAGGTGCAACGAAAAGTGGTTTGCGAAGAATTTAAGGAGCATTATATCAACAAGCCTTATGGTGATGTGTGGCATAAAATGCGTTCCCTCGCGTTTACGAAACATCCGTATCGGTGGATGACCATCGGTAAAGAGTTGAAGCATATTGAGGAAGCAACATTAGCGGATGTGAAAGCATTTTTCAAGAAGCATTATTGTCCGGCCAATGCCGTGTTGGTGGTGGCCGGTCCGGTGAAATCAGCCGATGTTCGTGAGTTGACGGAGAAATGGTTCGGGGATATTCCTTCCGGTTTGAAATATAACAGGCAGTTACCTGTTGAGCCGGAACAAACAGCTGCTCGTCGCTTGGTAGTTGAGGCGGACGTTCCGCTGGATGCACTGTACATGTGCTGGCACATGCCGGGCCGCATGGAGGCAGGTTATCAGGCAGTGGATATGCTCACGGACATATTGGGAAGTGGCGCGTCATCCCGTTTGCATCAGTCACTGGTGAAAGAGCAGAAATTATTCAGCAATGTGGAATGTTTTCATTTTGGATCTACCGACAGGGGACTGCTGACCATCGAGGGGAAACTGGTGAAGGGCGTGACGCTGGAGGCTGCAGAGCAGGCCATACAAAAAGAGATCGACAAGATCTTACAAGAGGGCATCAATGAAGCAGAGCTTCAGAAGGCAAAGAATAAAACGGAAAGCATGATCGCTTTTGAGGACATGAGTTTGATGAACCGTGCGACGAGTTTAGCACACTATGAATTGCTGGGGGATGCGAACATGATGAATACGGAGTTTGCCCGTTATGCGGCGGTGACCACTGATCAGCTGATGGAACAGGCAGTAAATATCTTCCGGACAGAAAATATGAATGTAATGCAGTATCGGGCTAAAACGGCTGGCGTATGAGTATTGACCGTATGATCGCTCCGAAAATCGTTGATGCAGTCGATTTTGAATTGAGCTTACCGAAGGTTGAAACCTTCACGCTTCGCAATGGGGTTCCGGTCTATGCATTCAACGGCGGAGCTGAGGAGGTGATGTCGGTGGAGTGGGTATTCTGGTCGGGCAACAGTTATGAATCGATGAATCTGGAGGCGGCCACAGCTAATTTTCTTTTGCGTAACGGCACCTCACAACGAACCGCTTTTCAGATCAATGAATTCTTCGAATATCATGGCGCTTTCCTGCAGCGAAACTGTTACAATGAAACAGCCACCTTGTCGCTGCATGGATTGTCGAAGCACATGGACACCTTGTTGCCGGTGGTACGGGAATTGATCATGGATTCGGTGATGCCTGCGGATGAACTGGCGACGTACGTGCAGAACATGAAACAGCGTTTGTCGGTGAGCCTGAAAAAATGTGATTTTGTCGCCGGGCGCTTGATCGATACGTATTTGTTCGGAGAAGACCATCCCTATGGTCGGTATACCAAGGCGGAAGATTTCGATCTGCTGAATTCGGAGCAATTACTAAGCTTTTACGATCGATACTATCGAAATGGGGAGTTTATGCTGTTTGTAGCCGGGAAGTTGCCAGCCAATTTTCGGGAGCAGCTCGACCGTTATTTCGGTGACTTGCCGAATAAAAAAGTGGATCGTCCCCTTCATGCGATACAACCGGCGACACAGCATCGATATCGGATCGAAAATGATCCCAATGGCGTACAAGGAGCAATCCGGATCGCACGTCCATTTCCAAACCGGACACATCCCGATTTTCAGCCCGCTATGATCCTGAATACGCTTTTCGGCGGATTCTTCGGCTCGCGCTTGATGAGTAATATCCGAGAGGACAAAGGATATACCTATGGCATTCATAGTTATCTGATGAATCTGATGCAATCTTCCGCCTGGATGATCAGCACGGAAGCCGGAAAGGATGTATGCGAGGCGACGATCCAGGAGGTATATAAAGAAATGCGGGTGTTGCGGGAGGAGTTGGTGGATGAAGAGGAATTGTCGCTAGTGAAAAACTACCTGATGGGTTCCCTATTGGGGGATCTAGACGGACCGTTCCAGATCATCGGTCGCTGGAAGAACCTGATATTGAACGGTTGCACGGATGAATATTTTTATCAGACGATCCGGATCATCAAGTCGATCACACCCGAACAGCTTCGAACCCTCTCACAGCAATACCTACGGGATGAAGCCTTTTATGAACTAATCGTTGTGTAGTTTAAGAGATGGGGGTTGAGGGTTGAGGTTTTTTAGTTTGTGGTTGAGATGAAATCCTAACTATAAACAATACTCAACATCCAATTTTTTTCTTCTAAACCTCAACTCTCAACGCCAAACTCTCAACTATCTTCGTGTCATGCAATTCGACCGTAAGCAACTTTCCAACGAAGAATTGATCCGATTTTACCGGTCTATTTTATGGCCGCGGATGATCGAGGAAAAGATGCTGGTATTACTTCGTCAGGGGAAGATCTCCAAGTGGTTCAGTGGCATCGGACAAGAAGCGATCGCAGTCGGGGCTACACTGGCACTTGATACGGATGAGTGGATCATGCCCCTGCATCGCAATCTCGGCGTATTCACTACTCGCGATATGCCCTTGAGTAAATTATTCATGCAATGGCAAGGGCTGCCTTCCGGCTATTCAAAAGGTCGCGAACGAAGTTTTCATTTCGGCACACGTGAGCACCATATCTGTGGCATGATCTCGCACTTGGGGCCACAACTTGCCATCGCAGATGGAGTGGCACTCGCGCACAAGCTTCGTCAGGAAGATAAAGTCTCGTTGGCTTTTACGGGTGATGGCGGTACCAGCGAAGGTGATTTTCATGAGGCATTGAATGTGGCAGCTGTCTGGGATCTGCCGGTCATTTTCATTATTGAGAACAATGGATATGGATTGAGTACCCCGGTCAATGAACAATATCGATGTGAGTCATTGGTCGACAAGGCCAAGGGCTACGGCATGGAGAGCATTCGTATCGATGGAAATAATCTCTTAACGGTTTACGACACGATCAAAGGGGTGCGGGACTATTGCATCCGCGAGCAGAAACCATATCTGATCGAGTGTATGACCTTCCGTATGCGCGGACATGAAGAGGCCAGTGGTACCAAATATGTACCCGGATATTTATTTGAGGAATGGGAACAAAAAGATCCCGTAAAGAATTATCAGCGTTGGCTGATCGAGCAAGGTGTGTTGACCGAGATGAAGGTGGCGGAGATCCGCCAGTCATTCAAGGATGCGATCGAGTCTGAATTGGCAATCGGATTTCAAGCGGCCGGTGTTTTTGCAGAGGAATCGGTGGAGTTGGAAGACGTGTATGCTAAAGCGTCCTTCCCTGTTCAAGAGTCAGCGTTCAGTGTAGGAGAAAATTCGGAGTTGCGAATGATCGATGCGATCAAACAGGGTTTGGAGCAAAGTATGGAAAAGCACTCCAACCTGGTGTTGATGGGACAGGATATCGCGGAATATGGCGGGGCATTCAAGATCACGGAAGGGTTTGTTCAAACGTTCGGAAAGGAGCGAGTGCGCAACACACCACTTTGTGAAAGTGCTATTGTCGGAACCGCATTGGGTTTGTCGCTCGAAGGATACAAGAGCATGATGGAGATGCAATTCGCTGATTTTGTAACGGTGGGTTTCAATCAGATCGTGAATAACCTGGCGAAGATCCATTATCGCTGGGGACAAACAGCCGACGTTGTGATCCGTATGCCAACGGGCGGTGGCGTAGGAGCCGGACCTTTTCATTCACAGAGCAACGAGGCTTGGTTTGTGCATACACCCGGATTGAAAGTGGTTTATCCCAGTACGCCTGCCGATGCAAAGGGTTTGTTGATCGCCGCGATCAACGATCCGAATCCGGTCATGTTCTTTGAGCACAAGGCTCTTTATCGATCTGTCAGCGGACCGGTGCCGAATGAATATTATTCTATCGAGATCGGTAAGGCCCGTATCGTACAGGAAGGGGATGATGTTTCGATCATCACCTACGGCAGCGGTGTGCATTGGGCCATGGAATACGCCAAGTCGAATCCGAACCTGTCGATTGATATACTGGATCTGCGGACCTTATTGCCGCTGGATTATGATGCGATTCGGGACGCGGTTAAGCGTACGGGACGAGTATTGATCTTACATGAGGACACATTAACTGGCGGTATCGGCGGTGAGATCAGCGCCTGGATCGGTCAGCATTGTTTTGAATATTTGGATGCACCGGTGATGCGTTGTGCTTCCATGGATACACCGGTTCCATTCAGTATTGAATTGGAACAGCAGTTCATGGCCAAGTCCCGGTTGGGGGCTACGATGGATGCACTACTTTCCTACTAACCGATCAACGGCTTTGGTTGCGGAGTGATTTTCCGCTGCGCGTTCCGTTGTGTTTGGCTTGATCGACGGTGAGTGCTCCGTTCACGATCACATATTCAAATCCGATCGAATAGGCATGTGGTTTTTCGAAGGTGGCGAGATCGTTGACGATCTTTTCATCGAATACCACAATATCAGCGGCCATTCCCTCTTTGAGGAGTCCGCGGTCTTTCAGATTGAACTTTTGAGCCGGTAGGGAGGTCATGCGGCGGATCGCTTCTTCAAGTGAAATGATCTTTTGTTCGCGCACATATTTTCCGAGTACGCGGGCGTTCGTGCCATAACCACGCGGGTGTGGTACGCCTTCATTCAGGACGCGGATGCCCGCATCGCTGGCGATCATGTTGAATGGATACTTCATGATGCGTTTGACATCTTCTTCGCCCATGCCATGAAATACGGCACTGGCGCCTCCGTTCATTTGAATTTCCATGACGATCTCGGCTTCCTCTTTCACTTTATGTTTTCGTCCTTTCATCAAATTGATCTGCTCAATACTTTTTCCATTGTAAGTCGAGTCTGCATCATAAGAGGCCACCACGGCGTAGCTGAGATGTTTCAGTCCGCGTTTCTTCAAGCGGTCTTTGATGCTGGCGATCACTTCTTTTCTGATCTCGGGTCGTTGTAGTCGGGCGCGGATCGAATCTTGTCCGTCTGCTAATATGTGATCCGGGAAAAGAGTGCTGATCGACGTACTGCTGGCGGTGTAAGGGTATTGGTCGATGGTCACATCTTGTCCGTTGAGACGGGCTTCTTCCACCATGGCCAGTGTTTGTTTACTTCTTCCCCAGTTCTGTTGTCCGCTTAATTTGAAGTGAGAGATCTGCACCGGGATGTTGGCTTCTTTTCCGATGTGTAAGGCTTCTTTGATGGCCGGCACGACGCTGTCGCCTTCGCTTCGCATGTGGGTAGCGTACACGCCATTGTATTTACCGGCGATGGCCGCGAGTCGAACGAGTTCGTCTGTAGGGGTGAAGGTGCCGGGGATGTAGATGAGTCCGGTCGATAGACCCACCGCTCCGTCTTTCATCGCCTTTTCGACGATGTATTCCATCCGCAACCTCTCATCAGGGGTTGGGTTTCGGTTGGCTCTGCCGATCACGGCTCTTCGCACATCGTTCTGTCCGATCAGGCTCGCGACATTGATGGATAGTTGGAGGGAGTCGATCCAGTTCAGGTATTTTCCGATGTTGACGTTCGAGAGTCCGCAGTTACCGGTGATGCAGGTGGTTACACCATCGTAGAGAAAGCTTTGCGCGAGCGGTTCCTTTTTTTCATCATCTTCTATGTGTGTGTGCACGTCGATGAAGCCGGGTGCTACGATCCGGTTCTGTGCATCGATCACGCGGGTGGCTTGTCGACGTAGATTTTTTCCGATCGCTTCGATCTTTCCGTTTCGGATGGCGATATCGGCATGATACCAGGAGTTGCCGGTGCCATCGACGATCCGTCCGTTGATGATCAACAAATCAGGCTGATCATTTTGTGCGAGTAAGGTTACGGGGAGGAGTAACCATCCGATCCATTTAAGCATAAACCACAAAAATTATCCGACAAGTTAATTCATTCTTCGTTGAGAAGCAGTCGCGTGGTGTAACGCGGGTCGGGTGGAAGTCCGTACCGAAAACGGTAGTGTGCTTGTTTGATATAGAGGCGGAACTGATAGTCATCCGCTTCTTTCGCGAAATCGTAGGAAGGACGGAAGACTCTGACGAAGCTGTCGAGTTCGGGTGGTTCCAGCAAGGTGAGTCGGCGTACCAGTGCTTTATTGAAACGGAAGTCGATGAATTTTTCTTCTTCTTCCAGCAATAGCCGTTGTTGGAAAGCGAGCATGCTTTTGTTGCGGCGGAATCGGAACATGTTGATCAGTTCCTGTAGATCGAATCCCATACCCATTCCGTATTGGGGGCTTACGGTTTTGATCTTGGGTTTTTGGTAGTTGAAGATCTTGGCATAATCCAGACGATTCTGAATTGAATCCTGTCGGTAATTGCGGGGTCGGATCTTCACTTCTCGCAGTACGGGGACGTTCACTTGCAAGGCTACATCGAATTGAAGTGGGTTAGCGATACGCAGGACCGGAAATTTTTGTGTGTTTTTGCCGAGATAACTGAACGAGATCGAATCAGATTCGGTGACGCGGATCTGATAGAAGCCTTCCACATTGGTGAGGGTCATTCGGCCGGAAGTCGATTGAACGGTCACGGCCTCCATCGGATAATTGCGTGAGCTGTCGAGTACGTATCCTCGTACAATATATTCTTGTGCGAGCAATAGACCGCTGTTCAGGAGAAGAAGCGTAAAGAGTATATATCGTAGAGAGGTGGTCAAGTTCAGCGTTCAGTTGTTCAGTGTTTTTGTGAAATAGTTTTCGATCGTGGCCGGGTAGTACTGGTGTTCCAAAGTGAGTACGCGCTTACTAAGTGTTTCGGGCGTATCGTTTGCTTCAACCGGACAAGCTGCCTGAAAAACGTGATCACCATTATCATAATGCTCATCTACCCGGTGGATCGTGATGCCCGATTCGGATTCCTGTGCGGCTAGTACGGCCCGGTGAACATGGATGCCATACATGCCCTGCCCGCCGAACTTGGGTAATAAGGCGGGGTGAATGTTCAAGATCCGATTCGGATAGGCCTTGATCAGGGTGTCGGGTACTTTCCATAGAAACCCCGCCAGGATCAGTCCGTCTATATTTCTTTGCTGAAACTCGGGCAGGTATCCGTCCCCTTCACTGAAACGCTCACGGGACAGATAAATTGATTCAATACTATGGTTTTCAGCAACTTGATATACGCCCGCGGCTTTCTTATTGCAAGCGATAAGGGGTATTTCGATATTCGAATGGCCCCCGAAATACCGGAGAATGGCATCCGCATTTGAGCCTCCGCCGGAGGCGAGGATCGCTAATCGGGTCATGCGTTTTTTCTTAATCCCAGCTTTACGGCCAATTTGCCGATGTAGTTAAGGAAGAAGCGAAATTGCCCCATCGGCACACTTACAAGCAATACCATGATTGGCCATAAAATGGTGACTATCAACAAGTAAAGTAATCCCCAATACCAGACTCCGCCCAGTTTCAGGGTGTCCATGGCCCATTTGGCTACTTGTCCGGTCAGGCTTCCCCCCACGGCGAAGGTGACCAAAATCAGGGCCAGTTGTAAGCCGTTCACTTTCCATTTTTCTTGCAGTCGTTCGTACCCGCGCATAGGGGGGGGTTAGGTGGTGCAAAGGTCCGGAATTTCGACCGATTTGTTTGGCTTTTCCGGTTTGCGAAAGACGGAAAAGAAGTTGACTGCTTAAACGGGCTGAAGCCGACAAAAGGCGCTGAGATGCAAGCGATAAGAACATAAAAAAAAACTTAACCACACCGAGTATTTTCAACGTGGGGGCTTATTTTTGCGGCGATTTTCGACAGAATATCCACATTCCTACCAATAATCGTGTCTATGAACCTCCAACACGTGCTTTTAAGACGTTTCTCGATCCTTCTGATCTTATTGTTCTCCTGTTCTCATTCAATGTTTGCGCAGGACATTGCCGCCGGTAAGGCGTTGTTCATGGGTAAGTGTGCCTCCTGCCACAACGTATTGAAAGACGGAACAGGTCCTGCATTGAAGGGTCTGGAAGAGCGCCACAAGTGGGCAGATCACAAAGAACTGCAGGCTTGGATCAATAATCCTGCTGCGTATATGGCTAAGGACCCTTACACACAGGGACTGAAAGCCAAGTATGGTTCGATGATGACCGGATTTGCCGAGATCACGCTTGCTGATGTTGACAACATCGTAGCCTACATCAATGATGCGGCGATCGTGAAAGTTGCGCCAGCTGCTGCGGGTGGACAAGCACCGGAAGGAGATCAGAACGCTGTTCTTTTCGGAATCATATCATTGGTATTGGGTGTGATCGCGCTGATTCTGATGCAGGTCAATAGCAACCTCAAGCGCATGTCGGATGAAGCGGATGGATTGAAAACGCCTGCTCCGATACCATTCTATCGTAAGAAATCAAACATCGCCCTGATGGCCATTGCCTTCTTTGTGTTCGGTGGATTCATGGTGGCAAAAGGAGCGATTGGAATGGGTCGTCAGAAGGATTATCAACCAGAGCAACCCATTTATTATTCTCACAAAGTGCATGCCGGCATCAATCAGATCAACTGTTTGTATTGTCATGGTAATGCTTGGGAGAGTAAGCATGCTGCGATTCCTTCCACGAATGTGTGTATGAATTGTCACAAGGCAATCAGCACCTATGAGAAAGGGCCGAAGTTGTTTGATGAAGAAGGAAAAGAGATCAATGGTACTGCCGAGATCGCCAAGTTGTATAAATATGCAGGATTCGATCCAAACAATCCGAATCAGTGGGATCCTTCCAAGGCAAAGCCCATCGAGTGGGTGAAGATCCACAACTTGCCTGACCATGTATATTTCAATCACGCGCAACACGTGCGTGCGGGTAATTTACAGTGTCAGAGTTGTCATGGTGAGATCACTGCCATGGATGAAGTAAAGCAGGTAGCTGACCTGAGCATGGGTTGGTGTATCAACTGTCACCGTGAGACCAAGGTGAACTTCAACTACGACAGCACCGGCGGTAACAAATTCTATAGCTTATATGAGAAGTTCCATAACGATATCCGCAATGGGAAAATGGATAGTGTAAAAGTGAAGGATATCGGCGGACTGGAGTGTCAGAAATGTCACTATTGATCGCAACAGGAACTAAACGAAGAAACCAGAATCTTACAAACTGTATTCCATGAGCCAAAACAAGTACTGGCAGAGTTTCGGAGAAGTGAATTCGGGCGAATCCTTTCGTCAGCAACATCAGGATGAGTTCCGCGAGGAACTGCCTTTCGAAGGTTTCGACGGTGGATTGGCGGAAGCCAAGGCCCCTCGTCGTGATTTTCTGAAATACCTCGGATTCAGCACGGCAGCAGCCACGCTGGCTGCGAGTTGCGAGATCCCGGTGAAGAAGGTCATTCCGTATGCGAACAAGCCGGAGAATCTGATCCCGGGTGTGGCTCAGTATTATGCTACCACGTTTGTACAGGAAGGAGATGTGGTGCCGGTATTGGCGAAGGTGCGCGATGGTCGCCCGATCAAGATCGAAGGAAATCAGCTGACAGGAAGTGCTTTTGCACATGGCGGTACATCCGCCCGCGTGCAGGCTTCTGTGTTGGATCTTTATGATACACATCGTCTGCGTTACCCGCAGCAAAAGAAGGGTGATGCCTTTCAGGAAGTTCCTACGTACGAGCAATTGGATAAAATGATCGCGGAGCAAATGAAGGCGGCCGGCGGCAGTGCAGTATTGTTGACCTCTACCTTGAATTCTCCCTCTACACAAGCCATCATCAACGGATATAGCGGATTGAAGCATGTTCAATACGATGCGGTTTCTTATAGTGGTATGTTGCTCGCCAACGAGGCTTGTGGATTCGGAAAGCAATTGCCCGGATATGATTTTGCTGCAGCGGATGTGATCGTGAGTTTGGGTGCTGATTTTCTTGGAAGCTGGCTGAGTCCGGTTGAGTTTGCAAAAGCTTACTCAGCAGGTCGTAAGATCGATGCGGCGAATCCGCGCATGAGCAAGCACTATCAGTTCGAAGGTTATCTCAGCTTAACCGGTGCCAGTGCTGATGAGCGTTTTGTTCATCGTCCTTCTCAAACTGGTGCGGTTGCGTTGGCCTTATTGTCGGCGTTGAATGGCGGAGCGGTTGAGTTGAGCGATGCCAAGCTGAAAGCGGGTATCGAGAAAGTAGCTGCTGATCTGAATAAGAATAAAGGAAAAGGACTGGTCGTTTGCGGAAGCAACGACAAGCATGTGCAGGTGGTGGTGAATGCCATCAACCAGGCCATCGGCTCGTTCGGTTCTACCATCGATTGGAAAAGTCCCGTAAATTATCGCAAGGGCATCGACACCGATATGAATGTATTGGTGGCTGCCATGGAAGCGGGTGAAGTGGGTACGCTGATGATCTACGGCGCGAACCCTGTATATAATTATCATGACGCTGCTCGATTTATGGCTGCGTTGAAAAAAGTGAAAGTGACCATCAGCTTCAATGAGCGGATGGATGAGACCACGGAGCATTGTCAGTTCAGTGTGCCTTCACATCATTATTTGGAGAGCTGGGGAGATGCGAACCCGAAAGCGGGCGTGATCTGTTTTCAGCAGCCTACCATTCATCCGTTGTTTAAAACGCGTCCCTTCCAGACATCTCTGTTGAAGTGGAGCGGCAATGACACGGATTACGATGTTTATTTCAAGAATTACTGGAATGCCCAGCCCGGTGGTGAAGCAGCTTTCAATGAAGGTTTGCAGAACGGCTTGCGTGAAGAGGCTTCCCAAGGCAAAGGTCCGGGTAACTATTCTTCCGCCTCATTGGCCGGCGCTGTTGCGGCGATCAAGAGTTATGCAGCGGTGGCTGGTACCGAAGTGGTGCTCTATCAGAAAGCGTCTATTGGAAGCGGTATCGGTGCTACTAACCCCTGGTTGCAGGAGTTGCCGGATGGTATCAGTAAGGCCACGTGGGACAACTACGCCTTGATGAGCATGCCGATGGCGAAGGAGTTGCTGGGACTGGATCTGATGAAAGGTTCCGAGAAGGAGATCAATAACTATGAGTTCTATCCACAAAAACCGGTTATAAAGATCACATTGGGCAAGAAAGAAGTTGAATTGCCTGTATTGATCGTACCGGGTATGCAAACCAATACCATTGCCATCGCGGTGGGTTATGGTCGTGGTGAGAAATTAGGTAAGACGGCCGCCGGCGTAGGACAGAACGCGTATGTGTTCACTTCCTTCGATGGCACGACGGTTTCTTATCAGGGCACGGTTACATTGGCCGATGCCGGACGTAAGCACAAAGTGGCTACCACGCAGATTCACGGAACTTATGATGATCGTACAGAGGTAGTTCGCGAAACTACCTTGGCGACGCTCGTGAAATATCCGAATACGATACCGGATTACCGTAACCATCTCGAAGAGGCGTACGGTAAGGGAACGGATACAACAGATTTCCGCAAGAATGCAACGTTGTATGGTTCACATGCACAGCCGGGTATCAAGTGGGGCATGAACATCGATATGAATGCCTGCTATGGTTGTGGTTCTTGTGTGGTTGCTTGTAATGCAGAGAATAACGTTCCTGTTGTAGGTAAGAGTGAAGTACTTCGTTATCACGATATGCATTGGTTGCGCATCGATCGCTATTTCGTGAGCGATGCCACCGATCCGAATCAATTGAAGGGTGTGGTGTTCCAGCCGATGATGTGTCAGCATTGCGACAACGCTCCTTGCGAGAATGTTTGTCCGGTTGCCGCTACTAACCACAGTGCAGAGGGCATCAACCAGATGACCTACAATCGTTGTATCGGAACACGTTATTGCGCCAACAACTGTCCATTTAAAGTACGTCGTTTCAACTGGGCTGATTATACAGGAGCAGACAGCTTCCCGAATAACCGTGACCAACAGGTGGTCGGTAAGTTGGATCCTGTGGTCGAGCAGATGAACGATGATCTCACGCGCATGGTATTGAATCCGGATGTAACGGTTCGTTCTCGTGGGGTGATCGAAAAATGTTCGTTCTGTTTCCAGCGTTTGCAGGCTGCTAAACTGGAGGCGAAGAAGCAAGGTCGTCCGCTCGCGGATGGCGATGCGAAGACCGCTTGTCAGACTGCTTGTTCAGCCAACGCGATCGTATTCGGTAACGTACACGATAAGCAAAGTGAGATCACACAGGTGCGTGCAAACAATGCCAGCCGTAGCTACTATGTATTGGAGCAATTACATGTGTTGCCCAATGTGAGCTATCTGGCGAAAGTGCGCAACACGGATGAGTTGATAGAACCGGCCACGCATCATGCGGCAGCTGCTGAAGAGCATGCACCTGCTACACATGGTGAAACGGCTCCGCATCATTGATATTGAACCTTGAAAGAGAAAGAATATGGCATCACTTCGGTATGAATCGCAAGTCAGACAACCCCTGGTAGACGGCACCAAGGATTATCATCAGGTGACGGAAGACATCTGTCGCCCGGTCGAGGCCAAACCTTCGCGGCTTTGGTGGATTGGATTCCTTGTCTCCGTAGCCTTGTTGCTGTTCGGAGTTGTCTCCGTCGCTATGGAGGTTACCTATGGTACAGGGCAGTGGAACCTGAACCGTACCATCGGTTGGGGTTGGGACATCACCAACTTCGTATGGTGGGTCGGTATCGGTCACGCCGGAACATTGATCTCCGCGATCCTCTTGCTGTTCCGTCAGGGATGGCGTACCGGGGTGAATCGTGCAGCGGAAGCGATGACCATCTTCGCGGTAATGTGTGCGGGTCAGTTCCCGATCTGGCACATGGGTCGCGTATGGAATGCCTTTTTCGTGTTACCTTATCCGAACACCCGTGGCCCTCTTTGGGTGAATTTCAACTCACCGCTGCTGTGGGACGTGTTCGCGATCTCAACGTATTTTACTGTATCGTTGCTGTTCTGGTATTCGGGATTGATCCCCGACCTGGCCACCTTGCGGGATCGTGCCAAGAAGAAATGGAGCAAGATGTTCTATGGCGTGGCTTCTTTCGGTTGGACCGGATCCACCAAGCACTGGCAGCGGCATGAGGCCCTCTCCCTGGTATTGGCCGGCTTGAGTACGCCGCTGGTATTATCGGTGCACACCATCGTATCCTTCGACTTCGCCACTTCCATCGTGCCGGGTTGGCACACCACGAT
>JBKCMR010000095.1:0-102851 GCA_046300055.1 Bacteroidota bacterium | reverse complement strand
GCCTGGTCCAGGTGCTCCGGATAACAGACCTCGGTTTTCGCCCGGTGCCCGCCCACCCCGAGATCGTTATTGATACAGAACGGTCAGGGTGGCAGGCTTGACAATCAAACTTCTCACTTCCTCTTTTGAATAAATCATTCGGTTGTTTAGAATGGCTGGCTTCCATCCGCCACCTATGTTCCATTCTTTGATGGCACCATCCGCTTGGTAACGGACCCAGATTTTTTTCCACGCATCATTTACTGTTTTTGTATCGACCTGAAAACTGACTACGCCGGCTATATCAAACTCATCAAATCGGATAGCGGCCAGTAGGGCTTCCGTGTTATTGAACCGAAAGCCGGGATGATCTTTTCTGAGTTGAATGAGCGCTCGCACATATTGATAGAAATCGGTTTCCCGATCCTTACATGTCCAGTCGATGGCATTGATACTATCCGGACTTTCGAAGGAATTCTCGACTCCTTTTTTTGTTCTTCTGAACTCAGTTCCGGCATGTATAAAGACGATCCCCTGGCTGGTCAGTAACATGCCCAATGCCAGTCGATGCATCTCTGCTTGAATGGAATCCGATCGATCAGTTACAGACAACCTGAGTTTATCATGTAAGACATGATTGTCGTGGCACTCGGCATAGGTCACTGTATGATAGGGTTGCGCCGCGTAGGGTTTATCAGAATAATTCACCCTTTTGAAATCCACCTGATCATGTGGCAGAGAGGCTACTACGCCAAATCGAATGGATGATTCGAGTCCGGGCTTTCCGGATACAAACCCTCTATCGTGATGATCGAATACGCTTCCCTTGATCCCATCCCGCATATCATCACTGAAAACAGCGATCCGATCCAATAGGTGCGCATTGGCTTTTAATGCCCGCTTGGCATCAGGTAAGGGACTTTTTCCGGCAGTCCACCCCTCCCCATAGATCAACACATCAGGGCGGATGCGATGCAATTCAGACGAGATCAAATTCATGGTTTCAATATCATGAATACCCATCAGGTCTACTCGAAAACCATCAATATGATACTCCTGTACCCAGTAGCGCATCGACTCTAACATAAATTTTCTAAACATCGGTCGTTCACTGGCAGTTTCATTTCCACAGGCTGAGGCATTTGAAAATCCTCCCTTTTCATCTTGACGGTAATAATACCCAGGAACCAGCTGATTGAAATTGGATGTTTCGGTCAGCGCCGTGTGATTGTAAACTACATCCATCACTACCCGTATCCCTTTTTGGTGCATGGATTGTACCAATTGCTTAAACTCCTTTATGCGAACAGCTCCATTATAAGGATCAGTCGAAAAAGATCCTTCCGGCACATTGTAGTTCAGCGGGTCGTAGCCCCAGTTATATCGCTTATCTGGGTCGCGTTCATCCACTGAATTAAAATCAAAGACCGGTAGTAAGTGCACATGTGTGACCCCCAGTTCTACGAGGTGATCCAAACCGGTTGTTCCGCCGCTGGGATTTCGAGTGCCAGATTCGGTGAGGCCAAGGAATTTGCCTTTACCCTTGATGCCGGAACTGGGATGGATGCTGGCATCACGGACATGTAATTCATAGATGATTGCATCCGTTTTATTTGAAAAGTTCGGTGCTTGGTCTGAGGACCAGCCCACCGGGTCCGTCTGACGTAGGTCAATCACTTGCGCTCTTTTACCATTGACACCGACGGCTTTTGCATAGGGATCAACCACTTCATCTAACCAGTTGCCGTTAATACGAACACGAACTGTATAAAACCGTCCCAACAGATCCCCTTTAATCAACCCTTTCCATGTACCGGACTGATCTCGTTGGAGTTTCTTTCTTTCCAATGCATTCCCTCCTTCCCCCTTTTCGTAAAAAATCCACTCCGCTTCGGTTGCCGTAGGCGACCAAATGCGAATCGAGGAGCCTGCCTTGGTATACGTCAAGCCCAGATCATCCCCTTGATAAGTTGGATAAACAGCCGGATCGATGTATTGTGCTTGCATATTATATCCTATCTGGCAAACGAAAAGTAGCAGGAACAGGTTCCTCATAAACGGGTTTTCGTAAAGATAACAGGCTGTTGGAAAAAATACCTATAGATCTGATTTCAACAGGATGGAATCAAGTAATTTGTCGGTCTAACGATTGGCTTGATGAGCGATATACAGATCAAAAAACAATCCCGCAAATACGATGTCGTGATCGTCGGATCCGGTGCCGGCGGGGGAATGGCCGCCTATGTTTTGGCCAACGCCGGATTAAAAGTATGCCTGCTGGAGGCAGGCTACCAATACGATCCGCAGAAGAATGTAACTCAATTGAAGAACCCTTGGGATTCACCCCGACGGGGTGCCAGCACGTCTATTCGTCCCTTTGGTGATTTCGATGCCTGCTATGGTGGCTGGTCGCTTGATGGTGAACCCTATAAAAAAGAGGCCGGAACGGAATGGATGTGGTGGCGGGCCCGTATGCTAGGTGGACGAACCAACCATTGGGGGCGCATTTCCCTTCGATTCGGTCCGAAAGATTTCAAGCGGCGAAGCATCGACGGACTGGGAGATGATTGGCCAATCGGGTATGAGGATATCAAGCCCTATTATGATGCAGTTGACAAACTGATCGGTGTATTCGGCACCAACGAAGGACTGGAAAATGACCCTGATGGGATTTTTCTAAAACCGCCAAAGCCACGACTCCACGAACTATTCATCAAAAATGCTGCTTCGCAGGCGGGCGTAAAAGTGATCCCCTCCCGCCTTTCCATATTGACACAAAAACTGAACGACGATCGTGGCGTTTGTTTCTATTGCGGACAATGCAATCGTAATTGCTCCGCTGCCAAAGCCGACTTTTCATCAACCAATGTACTGATTTATCCGGCCTTGAAAACAGGCAATATCGATATGGTATGCAATGCCATGGCCCGGGAGGTATTAACGAATAGTGAGGGGCTGGCAACCGGGGTCTCCTATGTTAGTACAACAGACATGCAAGAATATCAAGTAGAGGGCCGGGTCGTTATCCTGGCGGCCAGTGCCTGTGAAAGTGCGCGCTTGTTGCTCAACTCAAAATCTCCCCGACATCCCAACGGCCTTGCGAACAGCAGTGATGTCGTTGGTAAATATTTGCACGATTCAACGGGAGCTGCTTTAGGCGGTATACTACCTCAATTGTTCGACAGGAAGCGTTACAATGAAGATGGCGTGGGTGGTATGCACATCTATTCACCCTGGTGGCTGGATAATAAGAAACTGGATTTCCCGAGGGGTTATCACATTGAATACTGGGGCGGCATGAGTCAACCCTCCTACGGGTTCAATTGGGGGATCGAAGGGCTCAATGGAAAATACCTGGTTCATGGAAAGAAAAAAGAGGCGGGTGGCTACGGTGCCTCGTTGAAAGAAGATCACCGATATTTCTACGGATGTGGTGTAGGCATGGCCGGTCGCGGTGAAGCGATCCCGTTGGAGAGCAACTATTGCGCCATTGACAATACAGCTGTCGATAAATACGGCATACCTGTTTTGAAATTCAATGTGAAATGGAGTGAACATGAGATTCGCCAGGCCAAGCACATGAAAGAAACATTCAAAGAGGTCATGCACAATATGGGAGCTGTGATCACCTGGGGCGGCGACGATGATGAATCTAACCAGTGGGGATTATCCAAACCCGGAGAGATCATTCACGAAGCAGGAACCGTTCGGATGGGTAATGATCCGAAACGATCGGCACTGAATGCCTGGAATCAGGCACACGACTGTAAAAATCTCTTTTGTGTAGATGGCGGTGCCTTTGTGAGCCAGGCGGATAAAAATATCACCTGGACCATCCTTGCGCTCAGCATGCGCACCTCCGAGTACATCATCAACCAACTGAAACAACAACAACTTTAATCGTATTCAATGGATCGTCGGTCGACCTTAAAATTATTAGCCACCGGTGCACTCGCCGGACCGGTTGCACTGACCGGTTGTGAAACAGATCAAAAAAAGGATCAGGACGTCGCCTTTAACCTGGATCGCAATCCGGACGAGCTGGCACGTGAAAAAAAACTGATTGCAGAAGGCCCCTTCTTTACCCCTGAAGAATTGGCCACTATCACTTTATTGGCTGATATCATCATACCAAAAGATGAGATCAGCGGCTCCGCCAGTGAGGCCGGCGTACCGGCTTTCATTGACTTTATTGTACGAGACATGCCCGACCATCAGATCCCCATGAGGGGCGGATTGCGTTGGCTGGAATTGCAATGCTTGTCCCGTTACGACAAAGGATTTGCGGCAGCAACCCCTGCACAACAATTGGAAATCGTGGACGAAATCGCCTATCCTGATCGGGCCAAACCCGGAATGAAGCCAGGCGTGCAATTTTTCAATCTGATGCGTAACTTGACCGCCAGCGGTTTTTACACTTCCTCCATCGGGATAAAGGATCTGAATTATCTGGGAAACCAGGCCAATCAATGGAAAGGTGTACCGGACGACGTACTGAAGCAATATCAAATCTCTTATACCGAAAAGGAAAATCAAGACTGTATTTAAATTTACAAAATGAAAAAGGCGATCCTCTTACTGACATTCTTTGCCTTGCTGATCTCCCCTTTGCAGGCTCAAAACAAAGTGTGGCTATATGAGGGCTGCAACTATACCGGCATGAGTTATTCCTTGGAAGTAGGTCAATACAGGGTTTATCAAATGAAGGTCGGGAACGACCGCCTGCAAGGGATTCAGGTTCCCAATGGCCTGAAAGTAACGATCTACGAACACGATAATTTTCAGGGAAAATCAAAAACCTATTTCAACAACCAAGCCTGCCTGGAACCGGAATTCAGAAGCATGGCTTCTTCCATCATTATAGAGAACGCCTATGGGCAGCCAGGTGGTGGGTCCAATGACTTTGTCACTTTCTACAATGATTGTTCTTATCGCGGTTATTCACAATCGTTCGGCCCCGGCATTTACAGCGGTGCGCAGATCGGCGAATTGAAGTTGAACATCTCATCGCTCAAGATACAAGGCAACTTGGTGATCAAGGCCTATCTGAACAATGAATACAACTCGGGCCTTTCTACTACATTGGAGAATTCTTCCCTTTGCCTTCCCGCTCAATTCAATGACAAGATCGGCTCCTTCACGATCGAATACAAAAGCAACAACAATGGCAACAATAGCAATAATGGTGGCGGACCGCGTCCACGCACTTACGCAACTTTATACAGTGAATGTCAATATGAGGGAAATGCTTTGCGTTTGCAACCGGGATTTTATGACGGAAGTAAGCTCGGTATTCTCAAGTACGGCATTCAATCGATTGAACTCCCGGCCAACCTGCGCATCCGTGCTTACCTGAATACAGAGAATCTTACCGGCTCCTCCTTCCCGATCAATAGTTCTACTACTTGTTTACCAGGACAGTACATCAACCGTATCGGCGCCTTGATCGTGGAAGAGAACAACAATCCCTGGGGCGGCAGCGGCGGTTCGGGTGGTGGGTATGGCAACCAGACAGTGGTGCTATACATGGACAATGATTACAGCGGACAAGCTGTATCCCTGCAACCTGGCACCTACTCCAGTCTAAGTATGGCCGGTTTCCCGGAGCGGGGATTGAGCTCGATCCAGATCCCTTCCGGCTATCGTGTTGTCCTATATGATCAGCCAAACTTACGTGGCGCCAGCTATACCCTGACCTCCTCCCGCATGAGCCTAAACCTGATGGGATGGAATGACCGGGCTGTATCGATGGCGATCTATCGTTAATGATCGGTTATAGGCTAACTTGCGAAAGAATATGATCTCCCCGAATACCATCCAGCAAATTCAGAACCGGGCCGAGATCCTAGATGTGGTGGGGCATTTCGTCAAATTGAAACGAAGAGGCACCAACTATCTGGGCCTCTGTCCGTTTCACAACGAAAAAACACCCTCCTTCACGGTCTCTCCTGGCAAAGAGATTTTCAAGTGTTTTGGATGCGGAAAAAGTGGTAATCTCATCAGCTTCCTCATGGAGCATGAGAAATACGGTTACCCCGAAGCACTCCGCTGGCTCGCCAATCGCTATGGGATCGAGATCGAGGAAAGTTTTGCAACTGATGAACAACGACAACAACAACAGCAGGCCGACAGCCTTTATATCATCAATCAGTTTGCGCAGGAATGGTTTTCTGAGCAATTACTGAACACCGAGGAGGGACAAGACATAGGCCTAACTTATTTCCGGGAAAGAGGGTTTAACGAGGAAACGATCCGCAAATTTCAATTGGGTTTCTCCCCTGAAAAACGGGATGCGTTCACGCAGGCAGCATTACAAAAACAATACAATCCGGAGTTACTTCAAAAGGCCGGACTGATCGCCAACCGAAATGATCAATGGGTTGATAATTATCGAGGCCGTGTCATCTTCCCCATTCATAATCACAGCGGGAAACTATTAGGATTCGGAGCCCGCATCCTAAAGTCAAGTGATAAAGCTCCTAAGTACATCAATACGCCGGAGAATGAGATCTACGTAAAAAGCAGGATTCTGTATGGATCTTATTTCGCCCGGCAGTCAATGGACAAGTCCGATGAATGCCTGCTAGTAGAAGGATATACTGACGTGATCTCCCTCCATCAGGCGGGTATAGATAATGCAGTAGCCAGTGGCGGCACAGCCCTTACGCCCGATCAATTACGATTGATCCGTAAATACACCGATAACCTGACGATACTGTATGACGGTGATGCGGCCGGAATCAAGGCTGCGCTTCGGGGAATGGATCTGGCATTGGAAGAGGGACTGAATGTTCGGTTGGTCTTGCTACCCGATGGACATGACCCGGACAGCTATGTACGCGTAGTTGGAGTAGCAGCCTTCCAGGAATTTATTCGCCAGAATAAAAAAGACATCATTCTTTTTCAGTTAGAAGTTGCGTTGCAAGACGCTGGATCCGACTCCATTCGAAAATCAGCGGTCGTGAACCGGATCGCAGAGACGATCGCGCGGATCAATAAGGCTGAGGATTTCACCCGTCAACAGGATTATATCCGGCAATGTGCAGACTTGTTGAAAATTGATGAAGGCGGTCTTCATAGCCTTGTCAATAAATATATACGCGACCGCGTCTCGCTGATCGAAAAGAAAATGCCATTTGACGAGGCAAAGGCGTTTGAACAGAATGCACAAGAGGCCGCTAAAAATGAATACGACGATACCACGTTTCAGTTGCTTTTTAAAGACGATCTGCAGGAAAAGGAGATCGCCCGGATATTACTGGAGCACGGCATGAGACCCTGGGATGCTGATAAACTGGTGGCCGATCACATTTTTGAGGAACTTTTGGATGAATCCCTAATCGACAACCCCGCCGTTGTAAATCTAATCCACCAATACAGAGCGTTACGACAACAACATGCCGAACCGGTGAGCCGAACCCAATTTGTTTATCACCCCGATCAGGAACTAAGCCGATTTGCCGTCTCACTCCTACAATCGCCCTATGAAGAGAGTCCACGATGGAGAGACAGCACAACCACTTATAGTGGCTACCAAGCCCGGTTGTTCGAACAGGACTATGAAGAGATCCTAAGACTTATTCAATCCCCTGGTGCTGACGGATTACAGAAATACCTATTAATCGAAGAAGACAGAAGCCTGGAAGAAGTTCATTCCGCCATCACGTACCTTAAATTGCGGAAGATCAAACGTATGATCCTGGAGAATCAGCAGGACATGGAAAAACCACATTCCCCTGAAGAATTCAGGATCCTGCACCAAACGCATATACACCTGAAACAAATGGAGATCAGCCTGACCCAGACCATGGGAACAGTAGTATGGAAATAAAAAAGGCCCAAAAAGAGGGCCTTGTGTACTTACTAACCGAAATATCTTTTACTCAGCGATTACTTCTTGCGTCAATGTAATAGTTGCGGCGACCAATTCTGCGCGACAAAAACGCAACGCAGACCACACATGGTCCAATTCCACCCGATCAATGCTCTCAAACCCTTCTCCAGTCAAACAATTCCAACTGGTATCGCGATTCAGATCGGTCACGATCTTAGAGGTCGTTTTCGGGTAGGCGACCCAGAATTTGGTTGAATCCTTCAACGCCGGCAAAACATCCCGAACAATGCCTGTCAACTGATTTTCATTGACAGCAAAAATGAGTGCGAAATCAACCTTGCGGGATTTCAGCAGCGGGGTAATATTCTTTGCGAAAGATAATTTACTGAACTGCTTTTCGATCGAAGAGGGCAACCCCTGGATCAGCAAATTCTTTTCATCCGCCAATAACAATTTCTCAGGTAGGGTCTGTGACATGTAGTACGATTGGTGAACAGACCGGCCACTGATTCAGATCATTCAGCCGGGCGACAAAAGTACGCCGATTTTCGGCTTTTGCCAAGGAAAGCTGCGAATGAAATGAAACACAATAAGCAGTTCAAACAAAGCCTATAAGTTAATGATTGTCAGATTTTTGTCTTTTCATAAATTTCCAATGCTTCGGGCATGATACGTTCCAAGCGTTCGATCCGTTTTCCTTCGGAGGGGTGGGTCTTCAAAAATTCAGGAGCCTTGCCACCACCAGCCTTTTCCATTCGCTCCCAAAGACCTATCGACGCACGTGGATCATATCCGGCCATGGCCGCCATGATCAGTCCCCAACGATCTGCGTCGAGCTCATGACTTCTGGAAAAGGGAAGCATCACACCCACCTGAGAGCCCACTCCGTATGCAAGCATAAAGAGATTTCTGGTTTCCTGAGGTTTGTCGGATAGCGCCACGGAGAGAGCCACACCACCCAATTGTTGTACCAGGGCCTGGCTCATGCGTTGGTTCCCATGCTGCAGCAAGGCGTGACAAACCTCATGACCCATCACCGCCGCCAAAGCGTCCTCATTTTGAGTGATAGGCAACAACCCTGTATACACAACGATCTTTCCTCCAGGCATGCACCAGGCGTTGACTTGGTTATCCTGTACGAGGTTCACTTCCCAATCATATCCCTTCAATCGATCGCTTAAGCCTTTCTCGGTGTAGAGTTTATTCACCGCTTTTACGATCCGCTCCGCGACTCGATTTACCATGCCGGCATCTGCAGTAGCGTTGGTTCCGATGACTCGTTTCCCTGTGAGGAATTGACGGTATTGATTATTGGCAAGTCCCTGCAACTCGGATTCAGGCAAGAGCGTAAATTGCTTCTTCCCGCTCAATGCGTTTTGGGTGCATGAAATGGGAAAAGAAGCCAGCAGAAAAAGGACGATTAATGTACGCATGGGAAGATTGTTATATCCGACCAAATCTACTTATCTCTTCCTTAAAAAAAAATGAATGTGGGCAGTAATCAATCAGCTTTTCGCTGCTTGCGCCGGTCACGATGCTTGAAAAGGGGAACCTTGCTTTCATCTCCTCGTAACAAACGGCCGATATTTTTTTGATGTGTCAATAGCACCAAGAGGGCAACCGATATGGCAAATACCCGATAGAGGGGATTTTCAACATTAAAAACAACCAAGATGAAGACTGGAAAAGCAATACTGGCCAGAACTGAACTGAGTGAAACGAAGCGCGTCAGATATAGGACCAAAAGAAACACTCCAACACAGGATACGGCTGTCCAGGGAGATATGCCCAGTATCATGCCAAATAAAGTAGCTACTCCTTTCCCCCCCTTGAATTCAGCCCATATTGGAAATATATGCCCCAGAACCGATGCCAATCCGAGGCAAGTCTGCAGATTGTCCATTCGCCATTCAGAATCAATGTACTCCGGTAATAACCAGGCGAGTTGAACGGCAGCCATCCCTTTTAGCATATCTAGAACCAGTACGGCTGTACCCCATTTGGAACCCAATACCCGATAGGTGTTGGTGGCCCCGGGATTACCACTTCCGTAGTCCCTTATATCAAAACCAAAAAAGCGCTTACTGACCCAAACAGAAGTGGGTATACTACCGATCAGGTAGGCCAGTATTAGAAGTAGAAATTCATTCATCAGTCGTACAAGGAAGTGTAAAACTAACCAAAAACATATTCGGTAACAAAAAATTAATACAGCCTATCTTATTGATATTGAATGGCTTGAATACATATCCAGCCTTTCTCTTGCGTATAATTGATGCGTTTGAGACCAACTTCACGCAGTGCCTCATCCATAACCAAGAGATCATCTTCCAATATGCCGCTGAGCAAAATCATACCTCCGGGGGCCAGTACGGCACCGATTCGACCCATATGATCCAACAGTATGTTTCTGTTGATATTCGCCAGGACGCAATTAAATGGTCCCTGTTGTTCGATCCGGTCCGAGCAATGAAAGGAAATATCTGAAACCTCGTTTATCCAAGCGTTATCTATCGCATTCTCGATACTCCAGTCTTCTATGTCGATACCTATCACCTCTGCTGCTCCCATTTTTTTAGCGAGGATCGCGAGTACGCCCGTGCCTGTTCCAAAATCCAAAATCCGATCACCCGGTTTGATCGAGTGGCGCATTTGCTGAATCATCAAACGGGTGGTGGCATGATGACCCGTACCAAAACTCATTTTAGGTGTCACCACCAGCTCCATTTCAACTCCCTTAATGGGTGCATGGAAATCCGCCCGAATACCTACAAAATCATCTACCACTACCGGCTCAAAATTGGATTCCCAGAGCAGATTCCAGTTTGTTTTTTCTATTTCTTCAAGTGAATATGCGATCGATCGCAGATCTAGCTCATCAAATACCTCTTGGCGGTTCCATTCGTCATCCGGACGATAGGCTTTTAGTCGGCCTTCTTCCTCTTCAAATCCTTCAAAGCCCTCAGCTGACAAAAAAGCCACCAAGGCATCCGATGTTTCGGTTGAATCAATCACCATATTCAAGCACAGGTAGCGTTCCATTCGCTGAAATTAAAAAGACCCTGACAAGCAGGGTCTTGATCAATTATTGATTTGGTTGTTCGTCTTCCGGATGTGGAGGACGAGGTCCTGATTCAGGTTTTGGCATCAACACTTTACGAGAGAGTTTGAACTTACCGGATTTAGGATCGGTTCCGATGAGTTTCACTTTCATGTGATCACCCTCTTTTACGATTCCATCCAATGTTTCTAAGCGTCTCCAGCTAACCTCTGAAATGTGAACCAGTCCCTGCTTACCAGGCATGAATTCAACAAAGGCTCCGAAAGGCATGATCGATTTAACCGTCGCATCATAAACATCACCCACTTGAGGTACTGCCACGATCCCTTTGATCCAAGAGACGGCTTTTTCAACACCATCTTTGTTGACACTGAAGATGCTGACTTCACCTCGGTTGTTGATCTCTTCGAGTGTGATGGTTGTACCGGTCTCACGCTGGATCTCCTGAATAACCTTACCGCCTGGCCCGATCACCGCACCGATGAATTCCTTATCAATGAAGAGCTTCACCATTCGTGGTGCATGTGGTTTCACTTCTGCACGGGAAGCCGGTATCGAATTGTACATGTGATCGAGGATATGCAAACGAGCACGACGGGCCTGATCAAGGGCTTGTTGCATGACTTCCATTTTCAGTCCGTCTACTTTGATATCCATTTGAACACCACAGATACCCTCACGAGTACCGGTGACTTTAAAGTCCATATCCCCCAGGTGATCTTCATCGCCGAGGATATCTGTCAGGATTGCATACTTATCAGCTTTTGAGATCAGTCCCATCGCCACACCAGACACGTGCTTGGGAACACCCACACCTGCATCCATCAAGGCCAGTGACCCGGCACAGACGGTTGCCATGGAAGAAGAGCCATTCGACTCTAGAATATCACTTACAACACGTACGGTGTAAGGAAAATCTCCACTCGGCATCATTTGCTTGAGTGAACGCTGGGCTAGATTCCCGTGTCCGATCTCACGACGGCTTTGTCCACGCATCATCTTCACTTCTCCGGTAGAGAAAGGCGGGAAATTATAGTGCAAATAGAATTTAGAATCGACTGACTTGGCAGCACTTTCTACCAACAATTCGTCCATGGGCGTTCCCAGCGTAACCGTGGTCAGTGACTGCGTTTCACCGCGTGTGAACAAAGCTGAACCGTGTGGGGAAGGAAGAACATCCACTTCCATGTCGAGGGAACGGACTGTTTCCAAGTCGCGACCATCTAAACGAATACGTTCGTTCAAGATCATGTCACGAACCACATCATACTGCAGGTCGCTGTAGTAAGTTGAGGTCAATTTCTTGGTCAGGTCCGGCAACGATTCACCTTCGGCCAGTCCCAGATCTTTTTTGAGGAACTCAATCACTTCTGCTTTGATGGCACTGAACCGATCGCTACGCTCATGTTTGCTGAGTTTCCCCTTAGCTACCTCATATACTTTAGGCTGTGCAAAAGCATAGATCTTATCACGAAGTGCTTCGTCAGTAGCAGGCTTTGCATAATCACGTTTGCCTTTCACACCGGCTAGATCACGGAGCTCTTCTTGGGCTTTCACCTGAATACGAATGGCATCGTGAGCGATCTCAAGAGCCTTACAGAGATCTGCCTCCGAACATTCTTTCGCTTCACCTTCCACCATCATCAGGTTTTTATCCGTAGCCGCAATGATGAAATCAAGATCTGAAGTTTCCATTTGTGTGCGCGTTGGATTCACAACGAACTGACCGTTCACCCGTGATACACGCACTTCAGAGATGATCTCCTTGATGGGAATATCGGAAACAGCCAGTGCTGAAGAGGCCGCCAAACAGGCTAACGCATCCGGCATGATCTCGGGATCACTGGAGATCAATGAAACCAATACCTGCACTTCACATAAGTAATCCTCCGGAAAAAGGGGACGAAGCGCCCGGTCGATCAATCGGCTCGTGAGCACTTCATAGTCGTTCAATTTAGCTTCACGCTTAAAGAAAGACCCGGGGATACGACCGGCAGAAGCAAACTTCTCCTGGTAGTCGACCGACAGCGGAAAGAAACTTTGTCCTTCTTTGGGGTCTTTGTTGGCGACGACTGTGGCGAGGATCATGCAATTGCCACAGGAAACGGTAACGGCGCCGTCAGCCTGACGGGCCAATCGGCCGGTTTCAATGGTGACTTGGCGGCCATCACCCATATCGAACGTCTTACGAATTGGTTGTTGTAACATGTACGTTGTTTTGTGATCGCAACAATAAATACAGTAACGATCGGTGGAAATGATCCCGATACTACGGCCCGTTGCCTCGATCTGCTTAGGAAAAAACCCTACGAACGGTAGGGTGTAAAACGAAGCAAGCCCCGGCCGTGTAGCGGGGGCTTGTTATTATTTGCGGATACCCAGTTTCTCGATCAGGGCGCGATAACCGGTCAGGTTATGCTTCTGCAGGTAGTTCAGCAAGCGCTTACGCTTACCAACCAGTTGCATGAGCCCGCGGTGGGTAGAAAAGTCTTTCTTGTTGACTTGCAAGTGACTGCTGATGTGGCTGATACGCTCCGTCAACAGCGCGATTTGTCCTTCAATAGATCCGGTATTCGTTGCATCACCGGCGTAGGTCTTGAAAATGTTCGCTTTTTTTTCAGTTGTTAGTGACATCTTTTTTCTTTTTGGTTCATCCGATTTTTTTCATCCAATTTATTAGGGGGCAAAGGTACAGAGCATTCCTGTAACGAACAAGTGAAATTTTATGGGAAAATGCCATGAAAGTCAAGGCCTTAGCCACAATCCAGTAGCTTTGCCGAATGGAAATGTCTGCCGATACCCGTGCGATTTTGGGCCTGCAGCTCCCCACCGACCCCCGCTGGGTAGACCTAGCGGCACATTCACTTGGGGAGATCCTGACCGACCATGCCTATTGTGAGCAGAAGGCCGCCACCACCTGCATCTCGCTGATCCAGCGCTACAGCCAATACGAGGAACTAGTAAGCGCACTGGCTCCGATCGTAACCGAAGAATGGGGACATTTTCGGTTGGTTTTGGCGGAATTGCATAAACGCGGACTCACGCTCGGCAAGCAGCGAAAGGATGAATACGTCAATGCCCTCCTGGAATTTCAGCAAAAAGGGGGTGACCTCCAAACACGGATGCTCGACCAACTGCTGACCATGGCCCTGATCGAAGCCCGAAGTTGCGAACGGTTCAAACGATTGAGTGAAGGGCTGGAGGACCCCTACCTGAAAAAATTTTACCGCCGATTCATGGAGAGCGAAGCCGGGCACTACACACTTTTTATCGAGTTAGCAGAGAAATACATGGACCCCTTGCGCGTTAAAAACCGTTGGAAAGAATGGCTCGAGTATGAAAAGGAGGTGATCGGTAAATTGGAAATCCGAGGCGACCGCATCCACTGACCATGACACTCCCCCACTCCCTCTATCAACTCCTAACCAATCAAGGTGAAAAGTTTCTTACAGCAGCACCCATCACGAACGGACTGATCCACCAAACCTTCCGGCTCAACATCGATGAGGAATGCTACCTGCTTCAATCGATCAACACGAATATTTTCACCGATCCACTCGGATTGATCAACAATCACCGAAAGCTCTACCAGCATTTTTTATCGGACCAAAACCCTTTTCCCCAACCACTGGCCCGTCCGCTGCCATTCCCAAATAACCAATGGATAGTTGAAGATGAACACCAACAAAGCTGGAGAATCAGCACCTTCATCCACAATACGCAGACTCGAAGCGCTGTAGAGAACCCATCGCAAGCAGAAGCGTTGGCCCGGTTTTTCGCCAGCTTTACGTTACATGCTTCCCTTCTGCAAACAGATAGCTGGCATATCCCCATCCCCCGCTTCCATGATCTTCGTTTACGATATGAGCAATTCAAGGATGCGATCCGAACGGATAAATCAAACAGATCAAATAACTGTGATGCATTGATCCGGCATCTGCAACTCCGCGAACCCTATATTGCCATCTATGATAAAATGTCGGGAAACGAGCATTTCCCATTGCGGATGATGCATCATGATGCGAAACTCAGCAACATCTTGATCGATGATCGATCAGACAGCTGGCTCTGTCCGGTCGATCTGGATACCGTGATGCCGGGCTATTTTTTCTCGGACTTAGGTGATATGACCCGGTCGATCTGTAACGGCTCCCTGCGCGAGGATAGTCCGCCCGAAGAAGTAATTTTTCAAACCGATCTCTATGAATCATTATTAAGCGGATACGGTTCTGCCATGGGCGATGCACTCACGCAACAGGAAAAAGATCTCCTGCCGCTTTCCGGTATCTTAATGACTTATATGCAAACAATGCGCTTTTTGTCCGACTACCTGAATGGGAACGTTTATTACATCACTGATCGAGCGAACCAAAACCTGGATCGGGCACTGAATCAATTCACGCTGCTATCCCAAATGGAAGAATACCTGAAAGCTACCGGCAGACTAGATCGACTGTCCTGAGAAATAACTGAGCTCATCCGTAAGATCCAGCTCCGGATGACGCTGTTGTAATTCAATGGTTTTTTGAAAGTGGCTTTTCAAAAACTGCTTGTGCGCATCCGTGTCGGGGTATTGTACTCGGTGACGGCGTGCCGTGACCAATGCCCGGATCTCTTCAGTCAGAATCTGTGTAGTATCCGAAAAAGCATAAGTGGAAAAACGCTCGAGCACAAATTGTGTAGCGGCATAATTGGGGTGCACGAGGTCGATATCATAAAACCGATGATCACGCAATACATCAATCACGTACTCATAGGCTGGGAAATAATAACTATCGCTTACCTGTTCAGTTAGGATCTGTACGGCTTGGATCAACCGAGCTTTACTTCTATTATTCTCCACCACTCCGTCCCGTATGTGACGAACCGGACTGATGGTGAGCATCAACTTCATCTTCGGATTGAGTGCACGTAAACCATTAATGGAGTGCGTCAAACTGTTTACGATCTCCTCCACCGTCATCATTTCTTTGCTGAACCAAGCGGCCGGCGCGCGATGGCAATTCGCAACAGCCGATCCGATATTCAATCCGCCCGAGTCGGCCCGTTCTGTTAATCGATAGGTGAATGCCGAACCCAATGTCAGAACAAGCCAATCGGCTTGCTGGATAAAATCATGTGTAGCGGCGATCGATCCGTTTATTCGTTGCAATGCTTCATTTACGTCAGTAGCAGAGAAACGTGAATGATGATGCCAACTATGCCAACACTCATTCAAATAAAAGAGATCGGCTGGTTTATAGGTACGTCTTTGCTGATAATCTCCCAATGCCTGACAGATCGCGTCGGGTCCGAATAGGATACCGTGCGGGTTCTGCATCACTGGAAATTTCCATTCCCTCAGGGCGTCCCCGATGTGTTCGGTGAAGCAAGATCCCAACAATAAGATCCGTTGCCGATGATCGATCGGTGTCGGTAACGGGGCCGGCGTCAGTGATAATTGGAACTGCATCAGTGGAAGATCGTTTGTGCCAACTGAGCGGCTACCTGGAATCGATCGAGATTGATGGAAAGCGTTGGATCTGCAGTAGACAGATAATCGATGAGTGAAGATGTGTTGATGTTACCGATCAGTTCATCTTCGGCAAACGGACAGCCACCATGACCACCGATGGCTCCATCAAAGCGACGACACCCTGCTTCGTATGCGGCTGCGATCTTCTGGGTTTGTCCTTCCGGTCTGGCATGAAGATGTACACCCCAATGCAGCGAGGGGTACTCCTTCCTGCATGTTGTAACCAGTGCAGCTATCTGTTCGGGCGTTGCGAGTCCGACCGTATCCGCCAATGAAACTGTTTTTATCCCGGCCTGCTTTAATTCACCTGCCAGTGTTAACACCTGATCTTCGTGATACACCTCTCCATACGGATTACCGAATCCCATCGAAATGTAGATCACCAGTTCTGCTCGGTTTTGCGCTGCCCGTTCGTGTAATCGTTTTGCAAGGTCAAGGCCCTGTGATACAGATTGTCGGGTATTGCGTTTTTGAAAGGTTTCTGACACGGAGAGCGGATATCCCCAGTAATCTACAAATGAAAACTCCGCCGCCTGTTCTCCGCCTCTTTCATTGGCGATGATCACCAGCAATCGGGTATTGGTATCTCGCAGGTCTAATGCCTTCAGTACATCACCGGTATCGACAAGCTGTGGAACTGCTTTCGGGGAAACAAAACTACCCGCATCGATGGTGTGAAATCCAACTGATAATAAGGCTTGTAAATAGGAAACTTTTTCATCCGTGGGGATGAATGCTTCTTTTCCTTGCCAGGCGTCACGTGGGCATTCGACCAATTGAATAGGATCAGCCATGGCTACGTTGTTTCATCGCTTCATAAAGCATCATGCCCGTTGCTACTGAAACATTCAGGCTGTCAAAATCACCAGCCATCTGAATATGTACCTGTTGGTCCGCCGCTTTCAATAAAGCCGGATAAATACCTTTTTCTTCACCCCCCAACAGAATGGCAACGGGTTGCGTGAGATCTGCTTGACTTATGGCGATACCTGAACGCATGACACTGGCGAGTACCTGAATGCCATTTAAATGTAATTCATCGATAGCTTTTAGCAGACTATTAACCCTGCATACCGTGATCTTTTCCAATGCGCCCGCAGAAGTCAGGATGGCATCTTCCTGCAACGCGCCAACTCCTTTATCTGGTATAATGATCGCATGCACTCCGGTACAATAGGCCGTACGGGCAATGCCTCCGATGTTTCGCACATCCGTGATCCCATCTAGAATCAGAAACAAGGGCGTCTCTCCCCGATCAACGACCCAGGAGATAACATCCTGTAACTCTTGATAACGCACACGTGCTTTTTGAGCAACACATCCCTCATGTCCCTCCACATGAAAACTATCGAGTTTGGCAAATGGAACCATGAGGATCGGAACCGATCGTTCGGCGGCTGATTTTCGGATCTGCTGGACGGCCGGACCGAAAGCCTTTTGATCCAGGTAGATACGATCCAGTGGCATCCCAGAGCCAAGTGCTTCCTGCACGGCTTTGGGTCCGATGACCAATGTACTTTTTTTAGGACGGGGGGCGCTTTGTCGGAATGATTTCACAGAGCAAAGAAAAGAAAAAAAAGGCCCATCCGTGGATGGGCCTTTATGATTCAGTCAGATTGATCAGAGACCAAAAGCTTTTTTCACTTTGGAGACATAGTCCAATTTCTCCCAGGTGAACAGTTCCACTTTTTTGTGGATCGTCTTCCCTCCGGGTGCGATGAAGCTTTTTGTTTTAACCTCTGGGTTTCTTCCCATGTGGCCATAGGCGGCTGTCTCGCGATAGATCGGATTGCGCAATTTCAGGCGCTTTTCAATAAAGTAAGGGCGCATATCAAAGACACCCTCAATGATCTTACTGATCTGTCCGTCGGTCAGATCAACTTTAGCCGTACCATAGGTATTCACGTTGATGCTGGTAGGTTGCGCCACACCGATGGCGTAGGAAACTTGCACCAGTGCCTCACTGCACACCCCGGCTGCAACAAGGTTCTTGGCGATGTGACGAGTTGCATAGGCTGCAGAACGATCCACTTTAGAAGGATCTTTACCACTGAAGGCGCCGCCACCGTGTGCACCTTTACCGCCGTAGGTATCAACGATGATCTTACGCCCGGTGAGGCCTGTATCTCCATGCGGACCACCGATCACGAACTTACCGGTTGGGTTTACGTGATACTTGATATTCCCCTTGAAAAGATGTGCGTAACGCTTGTAACGTTTCTTCACACGAGGGATGAGTATGTTGATCACATCCTTTTTGATGCGCTCCAACATTTTAGGTTCAACATCGAAATCATCGTGCTGTGTGGAGATGACGATGGCATCGATGCGGATCGGTTGGTTATTATCGTCGTATTCAAGTGTGACCTGACTTTTGGCATCCGGACGGAGGTAAGGCATTGGGGATTTCTTCTCTCGACGGATGGCTGCCAATTCGATCAACAGGTTGTGTGCAAGATCCAATGCCAGCGGCATGTAATGAGGAGTCTCATTCGAGGCATAACCGAACATCATACCTTGGTCACCAGCACCTTGATCTTCTTTTTTCTTACGTTCTACCCCTTGATTGATATCCGCTGATTGCTCATGAATGGCGGAGAGGATACCACAACTGTTGGCCTCGAACATGTACTCGCTCTTGGTGTATCCGATGTCTCGAATCACTTGACGGGCGATGTCCTGTACGTCGAGGTAGGCGCGCGATTTAACCTCGCCGGCAAGTACTACCTGTCCAGTTGTAACCAGCGTTTCACAGGCAACTTTTGATTGTGGATCGAAAGCTAGAAAATGATCGATGAGTGCATCGGAGATCTGGTCCGCTACTTTGTCGGGATGTCCTTCACTAACGGACTCAGAGGTAAACAGATAAGGCATGCTGAATTGGGTTTCAGCAAAGATAAGAGTCGTATGCTTTTCTTTTCCTCTGTAAAAGAATCAAAGCTTGGAATAGACCAGCCGTAAGCGCAGGCGCTTGGTGGCGTCTGGATAATTACCTCCCGCCAGTATGATCCGGCCATAAGCAACGCGGTCGGTCACGAACAGTTGATTCCGGAGCTGATAAGAAGGTGAGTAGATAAATGCCCGGATGGGAATGTAGATGCGAAGGGAATCGTTTCGAAGCCGCTGTGTGACCATTGTTTGAACATGACGGGTGATGTTGAAACGGAAGGTGCTGTCTTTTGTTAACTGACCACCGAATAAGCCGATATCATATGTAAAAGCTGTGAAGTTGTTTGACAGCAGCATGTCGCTGTCAAAGGAGTAAGCCGTATCACCTCGGGGGCTGATCCGGTCCATGAAAAGACCCAATGGATAGGTGAAGGTCCCTGACTGCAAACCGGGTATAGGAGTTGCGATCAACTCTGCACGGTGTACCACCACGTTACGGAAAGTATCGAGGGCCGGTATGCGTATCTGTGCCATCGAGCCGGGTGTGGTGGGCAAATAGATCTTATCGTCGCTGGGAATTCCGTTATTCAAATAACTTAGCCAGTTGCCGCCGGGGGTACGACGTACGAGGTTTGCCTGGCCACCGGTAGCATGAAAATAATCAGCTTGCGTCGTATCGGTAACACCATTCTTGGTGAAACGGAAATAGACCGTGAGCTTGGTCTTCAGCACATCTGTCGGATTGATATAAACCAAGGCATTCCCGGACATATCAGCCTGAATGGCAAAACCTCTAAAGAGGCTCTTGAAGATCGAGTCGTTCCGATAGCCCCCATTAGCCGTATTCGTTGTATCGTAGTTCACGAGTCGACGACCCAAAGCGGTATCGAGCCGGATGCGAATGGCATTAGCGATCTTTGATGTATCCCGTTTACGGATGAACTGCACTGAATCGCTCAGGCGTTTAACTTGAAAGGTCTTATTACCCAGTTCAGGACCAACCGTGCTGAATGCAGGGTGGCTGTATCTATAACCAGTTGTATCGTTGAACCCTGCATTTTGTGCAATCTCCCGGACCCGCAAGGTGAGGTTGCTATTGGTGTCGCCGTAAGAGGCCTGATAAGAAAGTGACAAAACAACGGAATCCACTTTTACGGAATCACGGTTGTAATACGGGTAGAAGAAGTAATTGGGGTGACTAATATTGAAGTAAGCATCTGCGTGTGTAGTGCCGAACTCCGGATCATTGATATGACCCAAGGCTAGCTCATCATTGAAATAGACTTTTGTGGTATCGAGCAAATTGCGGTTATCGGATTCGGTGGTGAGATACGCTTCGAATGTATTGATGTTGTCGACCGGTGGGATCAGATCACCGCCCAACTGAGTCGATTCATTGATGCGTGTACAAGATGATAAAGCGATCAGGGTCAACAGACCGAAGTAGATCACATGAAATTTTCCTGAAACGATCGGTCTTGCCATAAGAGTAGATGAACAGAATAAAGGGTTAGCCGGCAAGGTCGTTATAGAGTTGTAAATAGTCTGTTAAATCCCCTTCAGGATTATAAGGCAAGGTTTTTTTGCCGCGGACTTTTGAAAACTCCTCTGTTAGTTTCTTGTCGATTTTTTCTGCCCCGAATGTGATGGCATCTGCATACTGAGCACCACCCCGGAACATAGAGATATTCGAACCGTCTTTAAAGGCTTCCAAATCTTTTTCCTTCAGGGAAGCATGAATCATCGCCTTCTGAAGAAACCCGGATCCCATTTTTTCTTTATGCGTCAGTTCTCCAAGGGTAAAGACAACCTTACTGCGAGCAAAGACAGGTTCTTTCTTATAAACCGTTTTGAGATAAGCCGGGATCAAACCGGTCATCCAGCCGCTACAATGGATGACATCAGGGGGCCAACCGAACTTTTTTACTGTCTCCAACGCCCCTTTGCAGAAGAATACCGTGCGAAGATCATTGTCGTCGAACCAGTTTTCCTGCTCATCGTGAAAAACGAATTTCCGTTTGAACAGCTCTTCATTATCTAGAAAATAAACCTGCAATCGGGCACTGGGTAAAGAAGCTACCTTGATCTGCAGCGGGAGATCGTCATTATCCACCGTCACATTGATACCGGAAAGACGAACCACTTCGTGCAGTCGGTGACGACGCTCATTGATCGTGCCGAAACGAGGCATGATGCAACGAACTTCGAAATTGTTATCGTTTGCTTTGATCGCCAGCCGGTTCACGATCTCTGAAAATTCAGTCAGCTCCAAATATGGAGACATCTCATTGGCGATAAAGAGAATGCGCTTTTTTGCTGACATCGGCGTACACTTTGGTTTGACGTGTTAGGTGCTACTGCCCCAAATCACGGCATGAAGGCAGCAAAAGTACAGAAAATAAGGAAAATCAGTGTTTTCAAAATGCGGATGGGCAGACATTTGGTAGCTTTACGCATTGAGTATCATGTCGAAGCGCCTCACCAAGATAGGATCTAATTTATTCTACGCTGTACTGGCTTTGTTTTTTATTTGGATGTCCCTCAGGCATTTGAATGCCGAACAATGGTCGGAAATACGGCGGGCCTTGCAAGGGACCCGCTACGGATTGATCATCCCCGTGATCGGGGTGCTGTTTCTGAGTCATTGGGTCAGAGCCCTTCGGTGGCGATTGCTGATCGGCTCACTCGGTCATGAGGTATCACGAAAGGACACCTTTTATGCCGTTATGGTTGGGTACCTGGTAAACCAAGGCGTACCCCGTCTGGGCGAAGTGATGAAATGCACTTTGCTGGGGAAAAAAGCAGGTATACCCGTCGAGAAATTGATCGGCACCATCCTGCTGGAGAGACTGTTCGACGCCTGCTGCCTGTTGGTGTTTTTTGGACTTACGCTGGCCATCCAGCCCGATCTCTACGACAAATTAATCAAGACCTTTTTTGAAAACAGTTCCTCCGGAGATACTGCTTCTGACAGCGGACTGGCGATTTGGATAATCGGACTCCTATTGATCGGTATCGGAGCCTTTATGAGGTGGAAACTAAGACATACCCGAATCAGTGAGATCAACGAGCGGATTCGTCGGTTTCAGCGGCAATTCCTGGAAGGGCTCCGGTCTATCCAACACCTCAAGGCAAGAGGGACATTTTTATTTCTCACCCTCATCATGTGGATCTGCTACCTGGCCGGCGGATACATCGGCTTACTGGCTTTTTCTGAAACGCAGGGCCTGGGTATTCCAGTAGCCTTTAGCATACTATCTGCCGGCAGTGTGGGTATGATCGCCTCCCCGGGTGGAATCGGCGCCTACGCCTACCTGATCCAAAAAACAATGGAACTTTATGGGGTGGCGCTAGCTCCGTCCATCGCATTCGGTTGGCTGCTGTGGTTGGTTCAGACAGGAGTGGTATTAATCGGTGGACTGGCCAGTTTTGCCGGCATTGGCTCCAAGCGAAAAGTTGCATGAGACACCCGGAAACATATCTTCAAAAAATTCTGACCAAAGAGCAGGCCCGCCAACAGGTCAACCACTGGCATATGCTCGGTCAAACCGTTGTATTTACCAACGGCGTCTTCGATCTGCTGCACGAAGGACATCTTTTTTCTTTGGGTCAGGCTGCCAAAGAAGGAACTAAATTAATCGTAGCGATAAATTCCGATGCATCGGTAAAACGACTGAAAGGATCCGAACGTCCGATACAATCTCAAACCACCCGCTCACAGATCATTGCTGCACTGGTATTTGTTGATGCCGTGATCGTTTTTGAGGAAGACACGCCAGCCGAACTGATCGAATTCATTGAGCCGGATGTACTGGTTAAAGGTGGCGATTACAAACCTGAGCAAATAGCTGGTGCTGAGAGCGTGCTCAAACGAGGTGGCAAAGTCATCATTAACCCGATCCTGGAAGGGCACTCCACTACCCATACGATCAGTCGATTGAAAAAATACTGAGAACGAATTAGCCTGTACTTTTGCGGCGCTATGCAAAAACTATTTCACCGACTCGCGCTCCTCTCCTGCTTATTGTTTTTTTCTGTTTCTGTTTTAGCTCAGGACGACCCCCTTCTTTTATCCGAAGTCAGCCTCACCGCCCATGGCAACCAACAATCGACTCGGCAAACCGGACGAAACGTTTGGGTGATCCCGGGCAGCCTGTTGTCGCGTTCACCCGTACACTCGATCGATGATCTATTGCGATTCATCCCGGGTGTAGAAGTGCAACAACGCGGACCACAAGGCGTGCAAGGAGATCTGCTGATCCGAGGTGGTACCTTTCAACAGGTATTGGTGCTCATTGATGGGGTACGTCTCAATGATCCGCTGACCGGTCACTTCAATGCATACATCCCCATCGATCCATCAGAGATCGATCGAATTGAAATATTAAAAGGTCCGGCTGCAGCCATCTGGGGATCGGAAGCCGTGGGCGGAGTCATTCATATTTTCACTAAAACTTTCTCCGAAAAACGATTTCCTAAAAAAATATCACTTCAAAGTTCTGTCGGTACCGGAGCCTATCAGCTTTGGCAAGCACAGGTTCGAGCGGCTCTTCAACAAAAAAATGACCGATTCTCTTTATCGGCCAACAGCCGTAACAGCGATGGGGCTCCACAACGAGGTACACGCGGATATTTTCAACTCAACACGATACAAGCAGCCTGGCAGCACGATTTTCAAAAGGGATGGAAGCTAAAAGCCCGCACCGCTTGGGATGGACGGGATTTCAGCGCGCAAAATTTTTACACCGGGTTTGTCAGTGATACGGCTACTGAAATGGTGAACAGCTGGTGGAATCACCTCCAGATCAACAAAGCAACGAATAAGGGTACTTGGCAGGCCGACCTCAGCTATAAAACAACCTTGGATATCTATCGATTTCGTCCGGCTGCCGTGGCCAATCGAAATGAGATGGGTCTTGCGCAATTCCAGCTTCGATATCAGGGTGGAGCGGATCATGCGCTCCAATATCAAGGAGGGATACAAGCCTTCCAGCGTAGCATCCGGTCGAACGACCGCGGGAATCACCGCATTGAGCAATTCTCCCTCTTCGGAACCGCACATTATCAATTTAACTCGGAGTGGAACGCGAACGGCGGACTCCGAGCAACACACGACGAATTATACGGTACCATCCTGATCCCACAGTTGAGCCTTTCTTATGCTCCCTCCTATCACAATTTTCGCTTCTCTGCCGGACGCTCTTTCCGGGATGCAGATTTCACGGAGCGATACAATAACTACAACAAAACCTCTGTCAGTAGCGGACGAATCGGCAATCCATCGCTTTCACCTGAAGATGCTTGGCAAGCTGAATTCGGATATGACATTAACATCCAAAAGAAGTTTTACTTACATACGAGTGTTTTCTATCGAGATCACAAAGGCTTGATCGATTGGGTAAATACCCCGTATGCCAATATGCCCCGTCAGACCAACCTAATCCCAACCGGAAGTTATGCATTGGCCAAAAATGTGGATCGGGTGAAGACGATCGGATGGGAAGCAGACCTGCAGTATAGAGACAGCATCGGCAATGGACGCCTGTTGGCGCAAGTAGGGATCCTTTGGCTCGACAACCAGGCTCCTAATGGCGGAGCCGGGATTTATTTGAATAGTCATGCCCGCTTTTTAATGAATGGCCTCGTCGAATACCGGATCGGGAAATGGTCGGGGTCCATTGGAGGCTTGTATAAAAAACGTTCTGCGCAAACATCGTCCCCGCTTTCCACAAACTTGACCCCCTCCTATTTTCTGATGAACATAAAACTGGTTTACGCCGGAAGAGAAAATCGTTTTGCGCCTTATCTGCAAGCCGATAATATTTTCAATACACGTTACAGCGACTTACTCGGGGCGCCCATGCCAGGCAGGTGGCTCAGCGGCGGATTTCAGGTAACTTTATAAAACAAACGATAGCTATGCAATTTTTAAAGCAATTGGGATTAACCTCTGAGCATACCGGTATTAGCACCGGATCAAATTGGCTAGAGTCTACCGGCGAGTGGCTGGAGTCATACTCACCCGTAGATGGCAAATTGATCGGCAAAGTGAAGGGGGCTGACCGGACAACCTATGAAACAGCGCTGTCTTCTGCCCAATCTGCCTTCACTAGTTGGCGTCAACTGCCGGCACCACACCGGGGGGAGATCGTTCGTCAGATCGGTGAAGCATTGCGTAGCAAAAAAGAGGCACTGGGACAGCTCGTTTCTTATGAAATGGGTAAAAGTCTTCAGGAAGGATGGGGTGAAGTACAAGAGATGATCGATATCTGTGATTTTGCAGTTGGACTTTCTCGTCAGCTACACGGACTCACCATGCATAGCGAAAGACCCTCGCATCGGATGTATGAACAATATCACCCGCTGGGGATCGTCGGCATCATATCCGCCTTTAATTTCCCCGTGGCCGTTTGGAGCTGGAACACGATGCTGGCCTGGATCTGTGGCGATGTTTGTATCTGGAAACCATCCGAAAAAACACCGCTCTGTTCCATCGCCTGTCAATTGATCGTAGGGGAAGTATTCCGTAAGAATGATCTGCCGGAAGGGATCAGTGTGTTGATCAACGGAGGCAGAGAGGTGGGTGAATGGCTGAGTGCCGACACCCGTGTACCATTGATATCTGCCACCGGATCTACTCGTATGGGAAAAGAAGTGGCCGCTGCTGTCGGAAAAAGACTGGGGCGCTCCTTGCTTGAGCTCGGTGGAAACAATGCCATCATCATTACCCCGGAAGCCGATCTGGACATCGCAATCCCGGCGGCCGTCTTTGGCGCCGTGGGCACCGCCGGCCAACGATGTACCACTACCCGAAGATTGATCATTCATCGATCTATCTATGAGGCGGTGAAAGAGCGTTTGAAAAAGGCATACGGACAGATCCGCATCGGCGATCCGCTTGACTCGAATAATCATATGGGTCCGCTGATCGATAAACTCGCAGTTGAACAATATTTACAATCGATCCATTCCTGCAAAGAACAAGGGGGCAGTTTTCTACTGGAAGGCGGGTTGCTCGAAGGAAAAGGATTTGAAAGCGGATGTTATGTAAAGCCCTGCATCGCAGAGGTGGAACCCGGTTTGGCGATCGTCCAGCACGAAACGTTTGCGCCGATCCTGTATCTCATCACCTATGAGAATCTGGAGGAAGCCATCGCTATTCAGAATGGGGTACCACAAGGGCTTTCCTCTGCGATCATGACCCTAAACCTGCGTGAAGCGGAGCAGTTTTTGTCTGCCGCCGGAAGCGATTGCGGCATTGCCAACGTGAACATAGGCACCTCTGGGGCAGAGATCGGTGGTGCGTTCGGTGGAGAGAAGGAAACCGGAGGCGGAAGAGAAAGTGGCAGTGATGCCTGGAAAGTTTACATGCGTAGGCAAACCAACACCATCAACTACAGCCGAAACCTGCCATTGGCCCAAGGCATCCGATTCGACCTTTAAACTAAATTTTTCATAAATAAACCTGCAACTAGGTAATCCACTTAATCAATACGAACCCATTCCGTATTTTTCCTCATCAATCATCAATATGAAATACAGATTCATTTTACGTCCCCTTGCTTTCGCCTTCTTGCTGACCACCCAATTATGGTCTGCCCAAGCTCAAACAAGCACAACAGCCACCGACTCGCTCAAAGGCTGGCATCTGAACGCCAGTTCGAATGGCTTTCAGGGGATTTCGATCGATCAAGCTTATCAATGGCTGAAGAGCAACAACAAGAAAAGTAATACCGTGATTGTTGCCGTGATCGATTCCGGTATCGACACGCTACATGAAGACCTTAAATCGGTTCTTTGGAAAAACTCTAAAGAGATCCCCGGCAATGGAAAGGATGATGACAAAAACGGATACATCGATGATGTACACGGATGGAATTTTCTGGGTAATAGCAAAGGGGATAATGTAGAGAAGGATTCTTACGAGGCTGCACGGGTTTACCATGGACTCAGAGAGAAATGGGAAGGCAAAAAAGTGGAGGTAGCCGCTCTTTCAACTGAAGAGCGCTATGAATACGAGATGTGGAGCCGAGCGAAGACTGAAATGGCCAGCAATGACAATGGCATGCAGCTGATCATGATGCGCCGAGCCTTTCAAAACTTTGTCAAAAGCGACAGCATTCTCCGCAAGGCAATGGGCAAAGATTCGTTTACTGGTAAAGAGTTGGGGGATCTGACATCCGATGACACCGAAGTCAAAAAGGCCAAGAGCATGATCTATGGATTACTCTCCGCCAATGACATGCTCGAAACCACGAACGTCGAATTTCTGAAGGAATTCAAGAACTATCTTGAATCCGAAGAATCGAAAGCAACCGCTGCTGAAACAGCACCCACCCCCTACCGAAATCAAGTCGTGAACGATCGATACGATGACTTAAAAGACCGCTCCTACGGCAATAACAACCTGATGGTGGGCCTGGATGCCGCGGTGCACGGAACACACGTATCGGGCATCATCGGCGCCGCACGAAACAATGGTGTTGGCATGGATGGTGTGGCTGACAATGTTCGAATCATGACACTACGCGCCGTACCCGATGGAGATGAGCATGATAAGGATATCGCCTTAGCGATCCGTTATGCTGTTGACAATGGCGCTCGTGTGATCAACATGAGTTTTGGAAAGAGTTTCTCGCCGCAGAAAAAATGGGTGGATGAAGCGGTGCGTTATGCTGAATCCAAAGATGTTTTATTGGTTCATGCGGCCGGCAACGATGCCAAAAATCTTGATACCAGTTATAATTATCCCAATCCTCTGTTACTTGATGGAGGTCGCCCCAAAAACTGGATTACCGTAGGTGCCAGTGGTGATCCTAAGGTTGGCGGGCTGACTGCCAATTTTTCTAACTATGGAAAAAATGAAGTGGATGTTTTCGCACCCGGGGTTAAGATTTGGTCTACCGTGCCCGGAACCAACACGTATCAATTCCTGCAAGGTACCAGCATGGCTTCTCCCGTTGTTGCCGGCTTGTCGGCGCTGATCATGGAATATTTCCCATCCCTGACAGCCGCACAGGTAAAGCAAGTGATCGAGCAATCGGCACAAAAGCCTGAAGGAACTGTTCGCAATCCTGGCAATGGCGAGGAGGTGCCTCTCTCTGAACTTTCCCGCTCCGGAGGTATCATCAACGCCTACGAAGCAGTAAAGCTCGCCGCCACCCTGAAAGGCGAGCGAAAGCCGGGGACAAAAAACACCAAAGCCTTTTGATTAAAAGCCGGTCATTGACCGGCTTTTTTGTATCGGTATATTTGAATCATGGTCTACTACAATCCAAAGGACTGGTTTTACACGCTTTTCAGATTTCATAAATCTGACACCTTTCGAAAACTGTTTCCGTTGATGATCATCATCGGACTGTATTCAGCCGGAGTTGCCTGGCTTGAACTCAGTTATTGGCAGCTCTCCAGCAACAGCAACGTTCGAAACCTGACCATCCTGCATACGTTGCTTGGGTTCGCTATCTCTATGCTACTTGTCTTTCGTACAAACACAGCCTACGATCGCTGGTGGGAAGGTCGAAAACTTTGGGGCAGTTTAGTGAATAGTACTCGAAATCTATCCATGAAACTGAACCAACTGCTTCCCGCTGAACAGCATGAACAAAGAAAAATATTCAGGGAACTGATACCGGCCTTTGCTCAAGCACTTCATCAGCATCTTCGAAAGGAAACTACAGGCACTGAATTATTTGAAGCCGATCGATTACATCCGGGATTCAAACCCCTGGATCCTCAGAAACATATCCCAAACCAGATCGCATCACTGATCTATCAACAGGTGGGCCACATGATGCAAAACGGTCAACTGTCGCAGGAACAATTACTCTATTTAAATGTCGAGCTGCAAAGTCTACCTGATGTATGTGGTGCTTGTGAACGGATCAAGAATACACCGATCCCTTTTTCCTATAATGTTTTCATCAAAAAATTCATCTTCATCTATATCATGACCTTGCCGATCGGCTTTGTATTCCAATTGGGCTATTGGATCATTCCAATCGTAATTTTCGTATTTTATGTTTTAGCCAGTCTTGAATTGATCGCGGAAGAAATAGAAGATCCCTTTGGTGGAGACGCCAACGATATCCCCACCGAACTGATCGCTTCCAACATTCGTAAGCATACACAAGAAATTTTACACCCCTGATAAAATATCATGAAAGCAACAGCCTCCCTTCTATTAATTCTAGGAAGTTTGTTTGTAAACGGACAAACATCTACGCTCACCGTTTCTGAGATCATGCGTGATCCCAAATGGATCGGCAGCTCCCCCTCGAATCCGTTTTGGAGTCCGGACGGACAAACCTTGTACTTTTCCTGGAACCCCGACAAATCTCCCAGCGACTCGCTATATGGACTCCAATTGAATGAGGTGGCACCCAAAAAAATCAGTTCGATCGAAAAAGAACGGCTCAATCAAACAGGCCGATATCAATACAACATCGATCGATCCGCTGCCGTTTACACGTATCGTGGAGATATCTATCTGTGGGATATCAAAAAAAATAAGATCACGCAGATCACTTCGACAGCCGAGATTGAATCAAACCCGCAGTTCAGTTTTCAGGGTACCCGGATCGTATTCGCCAGCCGACAACAATTGTTTTCGTGGGACAGACAGAACGGCACACTCGAACAACTGATCCAGGTTAAGCAACCGGAAAGCGGTCTGCCAACACGTGGACAGACTGGCGCCAGCACACGCAACCCAAAACAAGCGACACAGGAAAACTGGCTTCAGCAAGATCGGCTCGCCGTGATGCAAGTACTCCGTGAGCGCAAAGAGAAAAAAGATGCGACAGACAAATACAAAAACAGTTTGCCTAAACAAAAAGAGATCCGCAGTATTTCTCTGGAGGATCGTATGGTGCAACAGCTTCAGCTTTGTCCGAACGGCCGCTTCATCAGCTATACGTTATTTCGACCTAGCAACGGAAAGATCGCACAAGTGCCGAATTATGGGACAGAAAGTGGTTTTACCCAAGAGATCGAAACGCGTACAAAAGTGGGTGCGCCACAAGGTGATTATGAGATGTTCGTCTACGATCGTCAGTTAGACACCCTGATCAAGATCGCTGCGACAGAGATCCCCGGCATGTACGACCTGCCCGACTACAAATGGGAGACGAACGGAAAACGAACCGACTCTTCCAAAATCCGCGCAGTGATCTATGCAGGCATGTACTGGTCGCCCACAGGCAAACAAGCCATGATCGAAGTACGTTCTCAAGACAACAAAGACCGATGGCTGCTTTGCTGGGATACCAGCAGCCGGAGGATGACATTGGCCGATCGTCAGCGTGATGAAGCCTGGATCGGCGGACCCGGCATTCCGGGATGGGGTGGAAATGCTGTCGGCTGGATCGACGAAGATCATTTCTGGTACCGCTCCGAACGTTCTGGCTATGCTCATCTGTATAAATACCAGGTGTCCGTCAAAAAAACATCCCCCATCACCTCCGGCAATTTTGAAGTGCAGCAAGCACAATTATCAACGGATCGCAAGTATTTCTACATCACCAGCAATGAGCCGCATCCTGGCGAGCAGCATTTTTATCGGATACGCCTCACCGATAATCAGCGCACGCAGCTGACAAAAGGAGAAGGAAGTCACCAAGTAACCCTCTCCCCCGACGAACAACGCCTCGCCACCTTATACTCCTCTTACAATCGACCCTGGGAATTGTACATCCAGAAAAATGATGTGCAAGCCGCTGCTCAGCAGATCACAGACCTGGGCCGATCCGAAGCATTCAACAGGTATCCATGGCGGGTGCCGGAACTGATTCAGATTCCTGCGCGAGATGGCGCATCTGTTTACGCCAGGCTCTACAAACCGTCCACTCCACACGCCTCAAAACCCGCTGTCATTTTCGTGCATGGGGCCGGTTATCTACAAAATGCGCATAAATGGTGGAGCAGTTATTTCCGGGAGTACATGTTTCACAATCTGCTCGCAGATCTGGGGTATCATGTGTTGGACATCGATTACAGAGGCAGTGCCGGATACGGAAGGGATTGGAGAACAGGAATCTATCGACATATGGGGGGTAAGGACCTGACGGATCACGTAGATGCGGCCAAATACCTGGTCGATCGTTTTGGCGTGGATGCAGAACGCATTGGGATCTATGGCGGCTCTTATGGTGGTTTCATCACCCTGATGGCGCTGTTCACCACACCCGATGTTTTCAAGGCGGGTGCGGCCCTTCGCCCCGTGACAGACTGGGCTAATTACAACCACGGATACACCTCCAACATACTAAACGAGCCCAGCCAGGATACACTCGCCTACCGTCGTAGTTCACCGATCTATTTTGCAGAGGGACTAAAAAATCATTTACTGATCTGCCATGGGATGCTCGATCTGAATGTGCATTATCAAGATGCAGTTAAATTAGCTCAGCGACTTATCGAACTGGGCAAGGATAATTGGGAACTGGCTGCTTATCCGATGGAAGATCATGGATTTGTGGAACCCAGCAGCTGGACCGACGAATATAAGCGGATCCTGGCGCTTTTTGAACGGACCCTAAAAGCACCTCGCCCGTAACAGCAGACCTAAAGTCGCCTATATTTGTGACTCATTCAGTTACTCGACTATGGCACTGAAATTTGAAGACCTCGATGCCCGGCTGACGGGAGACGACTCAGCGGATGCTTCCGGAAAGGCCAGCTGGTTCCGACGCATTAAAAAAGGCATTGTCACCTCCACGGCTGAGAAAAAAGAAACGCCCGAAGGCCTGTGGAATAAGTGCCCCGAATGCAGTCATATCATGACAGCCTCAGACCTGCAGGAGCAAAAATGGGTTTGCCCTAAATGCGATCACCATCACCGTATCAGCAGCCAGGATTATTTTGAAATCCTCTTTGATGAAGGCCAATTCACCGAGCTGGCCGACAATATTCGAAGCAAAGACTTTTTGGGATTCACCGACTTGAAGCCTTACGGAAAACGCCTGGAAGATATCTGGAGCAAAACCGACCTGATCGATTCCATGCGTGTCGCTACAGGCAATGTGAACGGACAAGGCCTGGTGGTTGCCTGTATGGATTTTGCCTTCATCGGCGGATCCTTGGGAAGCGTTATGGGGGAAAAATTCTCTCGGGCAGTGGACTATTGCCTCGAACATAAATTGCCTTATCTGGTCATCAGTAAAAGTGGTGGTGCCCGCATGATGGAGAGTGCTTTCTCGCTCATGCAGTTGGCAAAAACCAGCGGTAAATTATCGCAACTCAGTGATGCCAAACTACCCTACATTTCATTGTTGACCGATCCCACGTTCGGTGGCATCTCTGCTTCATTCGGTATGCTGGGCGACCTGAATATCGCCGAACCCGGCGCTCTTATCGGTTTTGCCGGACCTCGTGTGATCAAGGAAACCATCAAACGCGACTTACCAGCAGGCTTTCAGCGCAGTGAATTCATTCTGGAACATGGATTTCTGGATTTCATTGTACACCGAAAGGAGTTGAAATCGAAACTAGCTGTTTCCTTGAAACATTTTCGTCCCTGAATCAGCTGACAGATTCGAGTTACCTTTGCATTCTACATGCTCGAATTCCACAACAGACAGGCGCTACATCAATATTTCATCGACGACCGTTATGTGGCCGGTATGGTGATGGAAGGGACAGAAGTGAAATCCGTCCGGGAAGGTCGTATCAGTTTCAATGACAGTTACTGTCAGGAGCAAGATGGTGTGATTTGGGTAAAATCGCTGCACATTCCTCCCTATTCACACGGAACGGTCAATAATCACGATCCGCTACGAGACCGAAAACTACTGCTTCAGAAAAGAGAGATCGAGCGGTTGAAAGCAAAAATCAAGGAGAAAGGATATACACTAGTCCCCTTACGGCTGTTTTTCAATGAACGGAATTTCCTCAAACTGGAGATCGGATTGGCAAGAGGCAAAAAACTTCACGACAAACGAGAGACGATCAAACGGAGGGAGCAAGACCGAGAATTACGGAGAGACGGTGGGCATTAAAGCAATCTTAACAGCTGTGCACAAATTATCCCATTAGATCGCATCGAGTTCACCTATTTTGTAGGCGTGAAAATAGTTTATAGCATACTGATCTCGCTCTTATTGCTGGCGAGCACCGGGCAAGCACAATCAGTTTCCGGATACTGGTATGGATCAGCCTTTGTGACCGGTTCACAAGGCACTCAGCATAATTACCTCGTAGAACTTATCCTGAACGACAATGGAAAATCCGTCCAAGGCGTATTGAATTATTATTTCCGAAATCTGTTTCGATCCGTACAGGTGAACGGGCTATTCGACCGAAAAGAACAACAATTGGTCATTGAAAAGATTCCCTTGGTCTACTACGGATCGGTAAGCCAGATGGAAGTGGATTGTGAAATGAACGGAGCCTTCAAACTCGTCACCGCTAGAGCCGGCTCAACCCTGAGTGGCATGTGGAAACCGGACGACCAATATAAATACACCTGTCCGCCGATCCAGCTAAGAATCTCTTTAGACCGGGAACAGACCATGAATGATTCAGCGATCAACGCGATTCGTAATTGGAAAGAGGAATTTCAGGTGTGGACGCCTCCGCAGGATGAGACAGGTCAAATTGCCGTAACGGTAACACCCCGACCTGTCAAAAATTTTGTAGCGGTACAACAACAAGAAACGCGCGATAAGGAGCTGGCAGAGGAAATTGAATTGGATGCCGATTCAGTACGCATCAGCTTATATGATAACGGAGAAGTGGATGGCGACTCTATCTCCGTCTTTCTGAACAAGAAGCTGATCGCCACCCATCAGCGATTGTCGACCCGACCGATCCGTTTCACGCTGCCTCTTGATTCATTAGAGGACTATGTGGATTTGATCATGTTCGCAGAGAACCTTGGATCGATACCCCCGAATACGGCCTTGATGATCGTAGAAGCGGGCGAAAAGACCTATCAGGTACGCTTGAGCAGCACCTTGGAGAAAAGTGGGTCTGTCCGTCTCAAACGGAAACGAAAAGGACTTAAGGTCCGCTGATCAGTATTACTGATCGAACAAACTTGATTGAGGAGTCGCGGCAGCGCTCGACACCCATTCCATTTCTGTAGACTTGGTGTAATCTGCCATCTTAACTCCAACGGTTCTCCAGCCAGTCACCTCAGCCATCTTGGTGATCTTCAGTTTTGCCTTTCGAAGTTGAGTGCCCCTACCCTGTTGAATGGAAAGAACGGGATCTGGATCCGTCGTGACTGCCTGTAGGAAGTTCCCCTCCCCTTCTTTAATGCAGAGAAATTTACTTCGCTGGGTTGTTGTTTCGATCTTGAACCGCTTGAGCATGTATTGCTTCTTATCCTGGTCCACATAGATCGCGGTCACGATCGCCTCGGGATCGAATTTACCGATCCAGCAAACCTGCTCCGGATCGAATTTCTGAGTCATTTCCTGATCGGTCACTTCGTACTGGCCGTCATTGAAAAAGATAAGAATACGATCGTCCGGTTCGAAATTCCCCAAGGAGATTCCTTTCCCTTCAGCATTGAATCGACCAAATTTATCATCGAACCAAAGGGCTCTACTATTCAAGGTTGCCTTCCCGGCTTCTTTAAATTTCACGGAGCGTATCGGGTATTTTGTTACCTGATTACCCATGCTGCTTCGCCCTTTGATGCCCATCTCCTCAAAATAAAAATCGAATTCCTTAATGCGGGCGGAGCATCCAGACGATAAAATGATCTTCACTACTTCAGCCTCACCATTGGGATTAACGGTCAGGTAATGAACTCTGCTTTTCTCGTCACCCCGCGTAAGATCGTATTCCTTATCCCGAGTAACGCCCGTGATGTTGAATCGCTTTGCATAGCTCAATCCACCTTTGCCGTCGGCATAGATCATATTATAGGTGGTGCGCTCATCATTTTTTTGAAAGACAGCTACATGCAGAATTTCCTTACCGATAAATGATTTCTCCGAAACCCTAACCACTTTAACGATACCCCTTCTTGTGAAAACAATGATATCATCCAGATCAGAGCATTCGAAAAGCAGTTCATCTTTCTTCAAGCTTGTACCGATGAAGCCTTCCTCGCGGTTCACATAGAGTTTCGTATTGGCGATAGCGACCAGTTTTGCCTCGATCACCTCGAATGCTTTGATCTCGGTTTTACGCTCCCGACCCTTACCATATTTTTTGAGCAAGTTTTCGTAATAGGCGACAGCATAGTCGACCAGGTTGTCGAGATCATACTTAACCTGTTTGATCTGCTCCTCGAGGTCCTTGATCTGTGCGATCAAATCTTCAATGTCAAGCTTGTATATTCTTCGTACCGGCTTTTCGGTCAGCTTGAGTATGTCTTCCCGGGTAATGCCGCGATTTAATTTTTTTATGAATGGCTGAAAAGCCTTGTCTATCGCCTCCAGTACTTTTCCCCAGGTCTCGTGTTTCTTTTCCAGCTCTTGATAGATCTTCTCCTCAAAGAATATCTTTTCTAAGGAGGTATAATGCCATTTTTCCTGCAGCTCATTGAGCTTGATCCGTAATTCCTGATCCAGTAGATCTTTGGTTTTATCAACCGAGAACCGAAGCAGCTCCTGCACGCCTAAGAATTGCGGACGATGATCTACGATCACACAGGCATTGGGTGAGATGGAAATCTCGCAATCGGTGAACTTGTATAACGCATCGATGGTGATATCCGGTGAAATTCCGGCTGCAAGATCGATCTGTATCTCTACGTCCGCTGCGGTGTTGTCAGTTACTTTTTTGATCTTGATCTTACCCTGATCATTGGCTTTCACGATCGACTCCATCAACTGGGTAGTTGTTACACCGTATGGAACACTGGTAATGGCCAATGTTTTTTTATCAATCTCTTTGATATGGGCACGAACCTTGACTCTTCCACCCCGCTTTCCCTGGTTGTAATCTGCTACATCGATCATGCCTCCGGTCTGAAAATCGGGATAGAGTTCAAATCGTTTTCCACGCAGATGCTTGATCGCAGCGTCAATCAACTCTTGAAAATTATGCGGTAAGATCTTGGTGGAAAGTCCAACTGCAATCCCATCTGCCCCTTGCGCCAATAGCAATGGGAATTTCATGGGCAGGGTAACAGGCTCCGATTTTCGTCCGTCGTAGCTCAGTTGCCAATTAGTTGTCTTGGGATTGAAGGCGACATCCAAGGCAAACTTGCTCAAACGCGCCTCAATATAACGAGCTGCGGCTGCGTCATCGCCGGTTCGCACATCTCCCCAGTTTCCTTGAGTTTCAATCAGCAGATCTTTTTGACCCAGATTGACCAACGCATCGCCGATACTGGCATCCCCATGCGGATGATATTGCATGGCTTGTCCGATCACATTGGCAACTTTGTTGAATCGACCATCATCCATCTCCTTCATGGCATGAAGGATGCGACGCTGAACCGGTTTTAAACCGTCCTCCAGTGCTGGAACCGCGCGCTCCAAAATCACATAAGAAGCATAGTCCAAAAACCAGGTACGGTATTGACCATGCAAGCCATGCTCCTGCAATTGTACGTCCGATAACTTATTCTTTGATGCCGCCATGATGGTAAATCGTTAAGCCTGTTTGGATGATTCTTCTTCTGTGTCAGATACAATGACACCGGAGCCGCCTGGCAATTTCACATCCAGATCTTTCCAGGAACGATCCAGATCACCATTGGTCTGTAAAGCACCGTTTCGTAATAGTTCCCGGGTACGGTACATCAAGAATACATCTCCTGTGCGGACTTTCATCCGTTGCAGGGTGTGCTGCAAAACCCGTGTTGCTTTCTGTGAATCGCCCGTACATTGGCGCAGTATTTCCTTATCATAAAAATCAAGGGGTTGACCCAGAATTTTTTTGCCCCCCTCCAAGATGCGAACCATCGAATTTTCCGATTTCATTCGGTTGAACTCATCCGGATCGATCTCGAATTCGCTGAGGGTAACCGGACGGGCAAGCTTCTTGGCCTTTCTGAATTCTTTGGCGGGGATCTCTGAAAGCCAGGCCGGATAAAAAAGTTGACCTTTGTCGTTGATAAAAGGCAAATTGTTCATGTAAAGTACCTGAACCCGGTCGCAGAAATCCTTTAACTGCGGGATCAGCCAGTAATAGCCCATCACATCGTGTTGGTTCTGCCCCATCCAGATCCAGACCTGCTCCTCCTGATCTTCTTTCATCCGCTCACAGATCGCAGCAACTGTGGCTGCATCATCAACAGTATTCAGTGCATCCTCTCCGTAAGGCGTTACTGATAGTACTTGACGCCACCACTGGCGTCGGGCAGCTGCCCCTTCAGTGGTATCGATATCGGCCAGGGGACCAACAGCATAATCATCCCGAACCAACACCAACTCCCCCTGCAATTCAGGGTCGAGTGAAAAAACTTCCTGAAAAAGGTTCAGGTCCGATTCATTAAAAACGACATGTATCATACCAATTCTTTATTAGGCTTGATTAGATAATAAACACAAGTAGTCAAGTAATTACGCAGGTAAGGGATAGCACGCAACCAGCCGAACTGCAAACGTGGTTTCCATCCGAACTTCCATTCATAAATGGGATTCAGCAAATAGTGTTCACTCATGGTGATCTGATATCCCTGCGAAAGACAGATCTTTTCAAATTGCTCGATGGATAAGCCGGTATCACGGATCTCCATGAGATCATTGACAGGCTCCTGCTTCCATTTCAATATGGACCTGTATATAGGTCTTGGCAACAAGTGGATATACGGCAAGCGGGATACGCGTGAGCGACAGATCTGCTGATGTCCGCCAAAAGGCATCTGCCAGGGCGGAAAACCGAAGAAGATCGATCCATCGGGCTTCAGGAATTTTTTCATCCAACCGATGAGCCGAGGTTGATCATGAATATGTTCGATCACATCTTTAAGCAAGATGATATCAAAAGCCCCCTGTAGATCATGTTCCAGATCCACTTCATAAATATCTTTCGAAACGATCCGTATCGTTCCTGTTGCGATAGGCGCCGCCAACAAGCGATTGGCATCCACCACTCGTGTAGCATCCAATTCTACGCCAACCCCTGTGCATCCTTTCTCCAGAAATGCTTTCAGTACGCCTCCTTCCCCGCATCCGATCTCCAACACGCGCATGCCAGTTCTCAATGCATGAGCGCGCTCAATGAACGGAATAACATACTTCCGGGCATTGAGCCATTGTATCTCAAAATATCGGTCTCTATCGTGATGGAATTCGAACAACTTAATTGATTTGTGTACTTAAGGTTCTAGTGTATCCAATTCTACTCGTAGATTGGAGATGATGAACTCCTGCCTGTCTTGTGTATTCTTCCCCATATAGTATTCCAGCAGATGTTGGATGTGATCCCCTTGTTCCAACCGCATGAGTTGCTTGCGCATATCGGAACCGATGAATTGGGCGAACTCATCGGGACTGATCTCTCCCAGTCCTTTGAAACGGGTCACCTCCGGCTTACTACCTAACTTATTCATGGCGGCCAGCTTCTCTGCCTCGCTGTAACAATATATCGTCTCCTGCTTGTTCCGCACACGGAACAAGGGAGTCTCCAGTACATACACCTTCTCATGCTTTACGAGATCAGGAAAGAATTGCAGAAAGAAAGTCATGAGCAGTAACCGAATGTGCATACCATCCACGTCAGCATCGGTAGCAATCACGACGTTGTTGTAGCGGAGGCCCTCCAATCCTTCTTCGATATTAAGGGCATGTTGAAGGAGATTGAACTCTTCATTTTCATAGACCACTTTTTTGGTCAGTCCGAAACAGTTCAAGGGCTTACCGCGCAGACTGAATACCGCTTGTGTTTCCACGTTTCTGGCCTTGGTGATAGAGCCACTGGCACTGTCCCCTTCCGTGATAAAAATGGTCGTCTCTTGCTGCTTTGAAACATATTCCTCCTTTCCGCGGGCAGGTGGCTCTTCATTCAGGTGAAAACGACAGTCGCGGAGTTTACGGTTGTGTAGGTTTGCCTTTTTCGCTCGTTCATTGGCCAGCTTCTTGATACCAGCCAGTTCTTTTCGTTCCCGTTCACTTTGCTCAATCCGTTTTTTCAGCGCATCCGCTACTGCAGGATTTTTGTGGAAATAGTTGTCCAGTTCTCGGGAAAAGAAATCACCCACAAACTGTTTCATGGTCGGACCATCCGTATCCACATTCACGGATCCCAGTTTGGTCTTCGTTTGTGATTCAAACACCGGTTCTACCACCCGTACGGAAACCGCAGCCACGATACCGGTTCGGATATCCGAGGCATCATAATCCTTTTTGAAAAAATCACGGATGGTTTTAACGAAGGCCTCTCGGAAGGCCTGCTGATGCGTTCCACCTTGCGTGGTGTGTTGTCCGTTTACGAAACTGTAAATATCCTCGCCGTAATCGTTGTTGTGCGTGATGGCGACTTCGATATCGTCACCTTTGAGATGAATGATTGGATAGCGGATCTCATCGGCGTTGGATTTCCGTTCCAATAGGTCTAGCAACCCATTCTTACTCTGGAATGATTTACCGTTGAACTGAATTTTCAGTCCGGCGTTCAAAAAGCAATAATTCCAGATCTGGTTCTCGAGATATTCGGGGATGAACTTGTAATTACGGAAGATGGTTTCATCGGGGATGAAGACAACCTGGGTTCCGTTGGATTCAGACGACTTTGCTTCTTTATGTTCCTGTGTCAGCACCCCTTGATTGAATTCAGCGGTTTTTTCTTTTCCGTCACGCACGGCAGTGACTTTAAAAAAGGAACTAAGGGCATTGACGGCTTTGGTACCAACGCCATTCAATCCTACTGATTTTTGGAAGGCCTTACTGTCGTATTTGGCCCCTGTATTGATCTTACTAACAACATCTACTACTTTTCCCAAGGGTATACCCCGACCATAATCTCGCACCGTGACCGTTTTCCCCTCAATAGAGATCTCAACTGTCTTCCCATGCCCCATGGTGAATTCATCGATGCAGTTATCGACCACCTCTTTTACCAGTACATAAATACCATCATCGGGCGAGGATCCATCACCGAGCTTTCCAATATACATGCCTGGGCGAAGCCGGATATGCTCTTTCCAGTCCAGCGACCGTATACTGTCCTCGGTGTATTCAAAAAGATTAGTAGCGTCTTTCGGATTGGCCATAGATTTTTGATTCTCAGCAGCTTGACAGACGATGAAGATCCTGCCGCTGCAAGCGGACAAATATACCAATGGAAGGGCGGCTAAACCTGATCGGATTTATGCACAACTGGGGAAAAGAATGGGCACAATACTTGTCACCCGCTTGGCTGACCAAAACTCGATTCAATGCACACTTAGTACCTGAGATTTGTATCGGAATACGCACCTATGTACACGTATGGGTTAATGGAGGCTGGTAACTATTATTTGGTCCGAGAGTATGAACACGGACCTATCCAGCTATTTCAGGTTATGATGCATTCAGACAAGTGCTTTCTTTTCCAACGCTATGGCATTCCGATCGAGCTGGAATGGCGAATGTTGAACGACCCGTTACACGAAATCATCGAGTGCCTATCGGAGGATCAGGTGAAACAATGGCAATATTGTTTCCGCAGTTATGAGGATGCCTATCTGCGTTCGGAGGACGCCGATGAGGAAGAAGATTAGAGGATCCTGAACCGGCGAAGCTCCTGCTTATCTTGTACCACGCCGGCCGCATTGAGCGCCTCGTAGAGGACAAGTCCGATTCCCCTTGCATAGTAGGCCTTACCGAAGAAATCAATGGTATTGGTTATGTCCTGCCAAACGCCGGGGGTCACCTCCAGTTCCAGTTTCTCCTCCACTACAATCACATTGTTATAGGTAGTATTGCCCACTGAAGAGGTAACGGTAACGGGCACATCTTTTTGAAGGATCTTATAGCTAAAACGAACATTGAGTGCTGTGCCTTGTGCAGTGCCCGCATAGCCACTGGATTTCCAAATGGTATTCGCTGCAACATTGTCCTTGACCATGATGTACTGGCCCCATACAGGGGCATCATAGCCCAAGTAACCACCGGCATCGAACCACTCAAAATAATCACCTCCGTTACGGCGATAATATCCGGAGGAATCAAGCCCGGTTCCATCATTTCCCAAAAAGATCTGATAGGTGTTGCCCAACGCAGAAAGCGTACTGGGATTTACCACACGGTAGAGAGAATCGTTCGCCGCATCATTGAATTCATAACTCCAATTACTTCCGACACTGCGAGGAAAATAATCGTTGGGGAGTACTTGTACGGTGAACGTGCAACTGCTGCTTCCAAAGGCAACGGTATAGGTTTGATTGCCAGCCGTGGTAGGTGTACCGGAGGCGGCCAGATTGACCACCTGGTTGTTGCCAACGGTCAGGTTGCCACTGGAACTGAAACTCATGCCGTTTACGGTGTTGGTGCTGATGGTATAGGTGCCGGCAGTCGTTACATTGACCGTCACTCCAACAGTATTGGCGCTACCGGTTGCAGTTGATGCAACATAGAATCCGTTGACTGTGATCTGCGAGCAGGTTCCGGGTGCACCTGCTAAGACACCCACCGCAGCACCGCCCCCAGCGGGCGCTACATTCACAATGAAATTGCAGCTGTTGTTCGGTGCGGCAAAAGTAACGGTATTGGTTCCTGATGTGGCCGGCGTACCGCTACCTGTCATCGTAACATTCTGATTTCCGGTGGTCGTAAAGTTACCGGCTGAAGTAAAGGTCATCCCCCCACCGGTAGCCGTCAACGTATAGGCACCTATGGTAGAAACATTGACAGATGCGGTCACAGTATTGGTGGCTGTGAGTGGCGCATTTTGAGTGTAGGTTCCGTTTACAACCGCTGAAGCACAATTACTGGGAGTACCACCGGCCACCAAGGTATAAACGGCATTGATACCTCCTCCTCCTCCTCCACCACCACCACCACTTCCCTGTACGGTAACCTGAATATCACAGAACGTACTATCGAAACTCACAATAAAATTATTCACGCCGGCCGAGAAGGGAGTACCATTACCACGAAGTGTAACCGTGTTATTACCCAGGCTTGTAAAGGCACCAGTAGCACTGAAGAAATATCCGTTGATTGTATCAGTGGTGATTAGATAAGGTCCATTTTTTGTCACGTTCACATCACAAGTGATGGTATTGACGGAAGCGACTAACGCCGTTCCGGCCACATATGTTCCATTAACGGTCTTGGGGGTGCAATCGCCATTAAGATCACTCAGCAGAGAACCCTCAGCTGGCGTATTGTCGCCCTCAAAACTGTTCTCTTTTTGACAGGAAAGGAAAAGGACCAAACAGCTGATGGTCAGGAGGCTGAGGGAACGAAGCATGTGATTAAGATTAATGGGTAAAGTTACAGAAAAGGAATAAGCCGACTCACAGCCTTAATTTTAGGCCATGTCTATCTTTCATAACGTCTTACAGCCTGTTTTGGTATGCATGCTGATCGCAAACACGGCTCTTTGCCAAACACTAAACGAAATGAATAGTGGAACCACTGCACATATCAGAGGAATGTCCGCAGTCAGCGAGCGGTTGGTCTGGGCTAGCGGAACAGAGGGCCGCGTGGGTAAGTCAACCGACGGCGGAGAAACCTGGATCTGGAGACAGATCCCGGGATTTGAAAAGATCGACTTTCGGGATATTGAGGCGTTTGATGACAAAACTGCCCTGGTGATGGGTGTGGCCAGCCCGGGATATATTCTTCGAACGGCTGACGGTGGGAAGAACTGGACCATCGTCTATAAAAATGAAGACCCTCGCCTATTCATGGATGCCATGCACTTCTGGAATGACCGATCAGGCATGGTCATCGGCGATCCGATCGATGGTCGTTTTTTCATCCTCCGCAGCTTTGATGGCGGAAAGAAATGGCAGGAAATTCCTGTCAGAAACAGACCCGTTGCCGAGAATGGAGAAGCTTGTTTTGCTGCAAGCGGATCGAATATCACATCAATCAGTAGAAAGGAAGCCGTATTCGTGAGTGGCGGTATGCGTTCGAGATTTTTCAAGCGCAATACCTCAACCACACTCCCCCTGCAGCAAGGATCGGAATCCACCGGCGCCAATAGCATCGGAACCGGGTGGAATAAAAACGGGAGAAAGGCTAACCGATTGATCGTCGTTGGGGGCGATTTTTCACATGACAAAAATGACAGTGCTGTTTGTGCGATCAGCAACGACCTGGGAAAGAATTGGCAAATACCAAAAGAAGGTCCGAAAGGCTATAGAAGCGGCATCGCCTGGATCGAAGAAGACCGATGGATCACTTGTGGCACCTCTGGGGTTGACATTAGTGAGGATGCTGGAATTTCTTGGCGATCGATCTCCCCCAAAGGGTATCATGTCTGTGTTCGGTCTAAAAAAGGAAAAACAATCTTTCTAGCTGGTCAGGGAGGGCGGATCGCCCGGTTGAACTGGTGAAAAAACAACTTTTTATATATTTATAAAAACATCAGAAGATGTCAGACCACCCGCACCGATCCAAATATGAGCTCCAACTGATCCTTGGGTTTCTTTTACTGTTTGCCTTTACAGCACTACTGTTCTTCAGCATTTTTGAAGTGTAGCGGATCGGTACTTGGTATTTTATGGCGGCTGTTGCCGGAGTGCTTCTTTGTGGGGCAGCCTATTTCATTTCTTCTGCAACTGTACACAAAGTCAAATCGGACTTGAGCCGTAAAAACCGTCGGAAAGAAATTCAAGAAAATTTCACCAACGACAGATAAGCCCGCTGCTCAGCTGGTAGATGTTTTCACTGCGAGTGAGTTGACTATGGGATCATCAATTAGCAGACTGCAGACTTCTGAAGTCTACACTGACCAACTTACTCACGCCTGGCTCCTGCATCGTAACACCATAGATTACGTCTACAGCACTCATGGTCATCTTGTTATGCGTGACAATAATGAACTGTGAGTTTTCACTGAACTGACGGATCATGTTGGTGAACTTGCCAACGTTTGCATCGTCGAGTGGAGCATCCACCTCATCGAGTATACAGAACGGAGCTGGCTTGATCAGGTAGATCGCAAAAAGCAAAGCCGTAGCGGTCAGTGTACGCTCTCCGCCGCTGAGCTGCGTCAGCGAACTAGGACGTTTTCCTTTAGGTTTGGCAATGACATCGATCCCCGTTTCCGCCAGGTCTTCCGGATTTTCCAAGATCAGATCACACTGATCGTCCTCGGTGAATAGCGTCTTAAATACTTTTTGGAAATTCTCTCGTACCAGATTGAAGGTCTCCAAGAATTTCTGGTTGGCGGTTGCTTCCACTTCTTCGATCGTCTTTAGCAGACTATCTTTTGCATCTACCAGGTCTGTTTTTTGTTCCACGATGAAATCGTATCGCTTTTTCATCTCCTGAAAAGCTTCAACGGCCATCGGATTTACTTCACCAAGATTTTCCAATCGCTTCCGCATCCGGTCTGCCTTCTCCTGTAACTCCTCAAGCGTAATCTCCCCGGTTCGATCCTGACCCAGAATATCTTCCAATTGGATCTTGAACTCCACATCCAGCCGCTCTTTCATTCCAGCAAGTTGGAGTTTCAGTTCATTGAGCTTATCCTTGATCGCGGTCAACAGAAACTCTACCTGCTCGCGCTCTTTTACTTGATGACGTATGGCACTCTCCTTCTCCTGAAGTTCATTGCGATGCTTATAATATGCCTGATCGGTTTCATTGAGGGATTTCTCCGAGATCTCTTTATCGCGTAGCTGGGCTGCGAGATTTTGTTCCATCTCCTGCAGAGCGGTACGGTTCTGGTTAATGGATTGATCCGTATCAGTGAGATGACTTTGATTGCTTTGGATCTGTTCTTGAAGCGAATTCCATTGGTTGGTGCGGAACTCCAACTCTTGCTTAAGTCCGCTGATCTTGCTTTGATGGCGTGTGATCAGCAGTTTAAACTCATTGAAATCGTGTTGTGCCTGTGAAAAACGAGCTTCCTCTTCGCGGTGCGCTTGCTCCGCCACTTGCAGATCAGCGAGGTGCCGCTGTATAGCTTCTACAAAACCACTAAGCTGAATACGGACATCAGCAACCCCGGCCTGCGTTTGGATCAATTGATGTTGCAATTCTTCCAAACGGGTCGCACTTGACTGCTGCAACCCATGGATATTTTCCAATTTATTCCGCAGCGCAAAACTCTGATTGGTAAGTGCCTGGATCGCGCGCTCCGCATCGCGTAGTGCAGCTTCACGCATATCCTCATTGAAAGCGATCACTTCATTATGCTTGGCCTGCATACGAGCACGCAGATCTTCGACGATTTTGTCCTGGGCCTCGATTTGATTGTTGAGCTTCTCGAGGTTTTTGGCACGCCCGATCTTTTTACCCTCGATCATTCCTACGCTGCCACCTGTAAGTGAATAACGACCCCGAACGTATTTTCCGGACTTCTCGATCACTACTGGAGCGGTAGCCTGAGCCAGGGCTTCTTCCGTTTCTGCGATGTATACTTGTCCGAGCAGGTGCTCAGCGAGTTTTCGGTATTTAGCATCCACCTCTACTATATCCATCGCCGCTACGAGTCCGGGTACCGCAGCTTGTCCCCCCTCTTGGTTTGATTGAGCAGCCAGTTTATCCAGTAAAAAGAAATTCGCTTTACCTTTTCTGTTCGCATCCAGCAATTGTACAGCCTTCAAGCCGGTGGCCAAGTCATCCACCACATAGTAACTCAGGAATGGCTCCAACACATTTTCCAATGCGGTGCGGTATTCTTCTCGTACATACAACACATCGGATAGGATCGGTGCCTGGTGATTCCAGGCCGGATTGTTATGCAAAAACTTGACCGAATCCGGATAACCCTCCATGGAATCGATCATGCTTTTCAGCAGCTCGTATTCATTTCGCTTGGCATCCAGCTTACGGGATTCATCCGCCAGTTCATTGCGTAATGCCTCGAGTACGGATTGCGTTTGTAGTATCTGTTCCTTCGTATTTGCCTGATGTTTTTGCAATTGCTCCAGGTCCACCTTCTTGATGGCCAGATCTTTCTCCGCTTGCTGATGGGCTTGTGTCAACTGCTGCTCATCTTGCTGCCGTTGAGTCCGCTCGGTTTCAATCTGGTGGATCGCCCGCTGCAAGTTCTGTATCGATGTATCTGCAACAGCCACCTGCTTCTCCGCTTCAAATTGCTTGCGTTGCAATTCCTGATGTGCAGTACGGGATTGTTCCCACGCAGCCCGCTTGTCGGACAAAGACTGACGTAATTGTTCAACAGCATCGGTGCGGACCTGAAGCTGTTGTTCCAACTCATGAAGCGCCTTCTCCTCCTCTTCGATCTGTTGCTTAGAGAACGCGATGCTTTCCTGTAAGCCGGTTAATTGACCGGCGGCCTTTTGAAGAAAATCACTCAGACTGCCTTGTTTTTCCAACAAGTGTTCCAACCGCTGCTGCGCCAGACTCTTTTCTGATTCCAGTGTACGCAAATGCTGGATCTTCTCGTTGTAAACTTGTTGCAATTGTTGCAACTGACGCTCCTCCTCAATCAATTGCAACTTCTCTTTTTCCAGTTCCGCCTCTCGGGTACCGATAGCCGCTTCAATGGCGATCTTGCGATCGGACTCTACCTGCTGTTGCTGAGTTAGCTCCTGATAAGAAAGATTATACCCTTCCAAAGAAGCTTTCGCCAATTCGATACTGGTTTCACGATATTCTTTCTTGATCTCGTGATACTTCTCTGCTTTTTTGGCTTGATTCTCCAGCGCCTTCAACTGGTTGTTGATTTCAAAGATCAGGTCTTCGATACGAGCTAAATCCTGCTCCGTAGCCTCGAGTTTGTTGCGGGCTTCTTTTTTGCGGGTTTTGTAAATGGAGATGCCCGCCGCCTGCTCCAACATTTTACGACGGCTGTTATCCTTGTCCTTGATCAGATCATCCACCATATCGAGCGCTATGATCGCGTAACTGTCAGTGCTGATACCCGTATCCATGAACAGGTTCTGAATATCCTTGAGGCGACATTGCACATCGTTCAACCGGTATTCACTCTCCCCACTTTTGTAAAAACGACGGGTGATGGTTACCGTACTGAACTCTGTCGGCAAGAGGTTACGCGTGTTTTCGAAAGTCAAACTGACTTCTGCCAATCCGCTCGAGCTACGGGTTTTGGATCCATTGAATACCAGACTTTCCAAGTTCTCGGAACGGAGCTGGCTGATCTTTTGTTCACCGATCACCCAACGGATGCTGTCCACAATGTTTGATTTTCCACATCCATTGGGACCCACGATACCGGTCACGTTTTCATCGAAGTGGACAATGGTCTTATCCGGAAAACTTTTGAACCCCTTGATCTCTAATGTTTTTAAACGCACGGCAATGATATTTTACGTCAGGACAGGCGGCGAATATACTGATGAAAAGACTTGAACGTATTTGCTGGGATTCAATGATTTATTCACAATCATGGGGATAAAATTGGAGTAAAAAATGTCGTCCTCCGCAGGCCGCGACTCGCCAACACAAAATAAACGAACAGATGTTCGGGAATTCTCACATTCATTACCTTTACAAGGCATGAAAAACATCAAGTTGATCGAGGTGCCCTCAGAGATCGGAGCCGGCACCCGGGGGGCGAGTCTGGGGATCGAGGCCATACGGATCGCGGCGTTGGATTTCATGAGCAATTTCTTCGTCCACTTCCCCTCCGAGCGGGTCGAAACCGAAAATCGGCTTTTGTACGAGCCGATCGATTCGCCATACGCCAAGCGTATAAAGGGACTTAACACGCTATACGAACGGGTATCCAAGGCGGTTTCGGATACGGTGAAAAATCAGTTTTTCCCAGTTGTGATTAGTGGCGACCACAGTACGGCCGCTGCTACCATAGCCGGCCTGCGCATCGCCAAACCCAAGAGCAAGCTGGGGGTCGTCTGGATCGATGCCCATGCCGATCTGCATACACCTTTCACCACGCCCTCCGGGAACCTTCATGGGATGCCGATGGCTATCTCGCTGGGAGAGGATAATTCCGATTGTGCTTCCCATGAGCCGGACGCTCAGACCTTGAAATATTGGGAAAACCTGAAACGGATCGGAAAGATCCACCCAAAGGTCAAACCTGAAGATATCATCTACATCGCGCTGCGGGACTATGAAAAAGAGGAGCGATACCTGATCGAAAAACTCGGGATAAAGGTCATTAGCATCAAAGAGATCCGCAGTAAAGGCGTGGAAAGCGTTGTCCGCTCTGCCCTTCGCTATCTGTCCGATTGCACGGACATATACGTCTCATTCGATGTGGACAGCCTGGATGCATCCATATCAAGGGGGACAGGGACACCTGTTTCGCACGGACTCAAAGAACGAGAGGCGGAAGATCTCATCAGCAAATTCATGATGAATCATAAGATCTGTTGTTTGGAGATCACGGAGGTGAACCCCACACTCGACCGTGAAAATCTGATGGCCGAGATCGCCTTTAACATCTTGCAACGATCGGTGAATATCCTGTTGATGAATTGATCAACGAGGAAAACATTGATTCAATCCCTCTTCGAATGAACAGGGACTGAATCCGATTGCCACTTTTGCTTTTTCGATGACAAATCCGGTTCGCGGCGGCCGCTTGGCAGGTTGTTGAAAAGTAGCCGCGGTTACCCGGTTGATCAGATTTGGATCTAAGCCCATATGCTTCGCCGTAGCTGTAGCCATTTGATAAGGCGTCAGTACCTCCTCCCCGCTTAAATGATAAAGTCCTTCTGTTTCAGTAACGATCAACTGTGCCACTCCTGCTGCTAGATCGCCGTCATAGGTCGGTGTACGGATCTGATCATCGACGACTGAGTACGTTTCACCACGCTGAAGTTTGTCCACCACAATACTGATTAGATTGGCTGAACCGGGAACTGGCGGTCCGTACACAGAAACCGTGCGTGCGATGCACCATTTGTGCGGGTATTCCATGATCAACGCTTCAGCCCGCAGCTTCGTATGCCCGTAATAATTTACCGGCGCTGTTTCATCCGCCTCCCCATACATGCCCCTTTCGCCATCAAAAACAAAATCGGTTGAAATAAAACAAAAAAAACACCCCTGATCAGCAGCAGCTTCCAAGAGATGTTGAGTCGCCAAAACATTCACACGGTAGGCCAGTTCCTGATCCAGTTCACACTGATCAGGTTTACTGATCGCAGCGGCATGCAAAATGGCGTCGGGCTTCTCCAGTTGGATACATACCCGAACGGCATCACGATCCGTAATATCCAGCGTTTGATACGGGCATAGCCCCTCCCAGTCGATGGCATTCCGGCGCCTACCGGTTGCGATCGGCGACGCGCCGATCCGAAGCAACTGTTCGATCCAATGCCGACCTATAAATCCATTCGCACCAGTAACCAAAACTCTCATACAGCAAATCTACAAAACACGAACACGAACAATTGTGTGTGCTATACACAAAGTCGATTTCAGTACCTTTGCGGAGATTCAATATCATGCAGAAGAAAATCAAACGGATCGGGGTGATGACCAGTGGCGGAGATGCCCCTGGCATGAATGCTGCCATACGCGCTGTGGTCCGAACCGCACTCTACCATCAAATCGAAGTCTTTGGCATCATGCGCGGTTATCAGGGCATGATCGATGATGATATTTTTCAGATGGACAGTCGCTCGGTGGCGAACATCATCCAGCGTGGCGGCACCATCCTGAAAAGTGCTCGCTGCAAGGAGTTCATGGAACCGGCCGGTCGCAAAAAAGCCTACGACAACCTGCGAAAGCATGAGATCGACGGGCTGGTTATTATCGGTGGCGACGGCTCCTTCCGGGGTGCCTGTGTATTCAGTTCGGAATTCGACATTCCATGTATAGGACTCGCCGGCACCATTGATAAAGATATTTCCGGCACCGACTTCACCATCGGATTTGATACCGCGGTGAATACGGCGGTCGATGCAATCGATAAGATCCGTGATACGATGGATGCGCATGACCGGATCTTCATCATTGAAGTGATGGGTCGGGATGCCGGTTACATCGCCTTGCATAGCGGCATCGCCACCGGCGCCGAAAATATTTTGATCCCTGAGCGGAAGACCGACATCAACAACATCATCAAATCGTTGCAGGAAAAAGAACGGCGGAAAAAAATGGTGAACCTCATTGTAGTAGCGGAAGGCGATGACTTTGGGGGCGCAAATGAAGTACAGAAGATCCTGGAGGAAAATCTACCCAAATCTGAGATACGGGTCTGCATACTTGGGCACATTCAACGAGGTGGATCACCTAGTTGCATGGATCGGGTGCTGGCAAGTCGAATGGGCTATCATGCCGTGGAGTGCCTCATGGAAGGACGACACAATGTATTTGTCGGCATACAGAACAACAAAATGAATTACGTACCGCTGGAAACAGCAGTTAAGAACAAAGGCAAGATTGGCGAAGAATGGATGAAGATCGTCAAGATCCTGGCCAGCTAATTTCCAATTATGAACAAGATCAAGAAATACCTGCACGACGGTTATGATAACGAGGCAGGCAAACAACATGCATTCAAACGGACCAAGATCGTTGCGACGGTCGGCCCCTCCTGCGACTCCTACGAACAACTGCTGGAACTGGTACGTGCCGGCGTGAATGTATTCCGACTTAATTTCTCACATGGCGGACATGAGGATAAAGCTCGTGTAATCAATTTCATCCGCGATATCAATAAAACAGAACCCTACAACATCGCCATACTCGCTGATCTGCAGGGACCTAAATTGCGCGTGGGCGATCTGGAAGAAGGCAAGATGGAGCTGAAAGAAGGTGATATACTCACCTTCACAAACGAAAAACTAGTAGGAAACTTCGATCGCATTTATGTCTCTTACCCAAACCTAGCCAACGATGTGAAAGTTGGTGAAAAAATCTTGATCGATGATGGCAAACTGGAAGTGGTTGTTCAAGAGATTACGGCTGCAAAAGAAGTGAAAGTGCGGGTCACACTACCCGGCAAACTCCTCCCCAAAAAAGGAGTGAACCTCCCCGACACTGAGATTTCCTTACCCTCGCTAACTGAAAAAGACTTGGCCGATTTGGACTTCATCCTCACACACCCGATCGATTGGGTAGCACTTTCTTTTGTGCGAAATCCGGAGGACATACGGGGATTGAAAAAAATGATTCAGGATAAAGGACACAAAGCAAAAGTGATCGCCAAAATAGAAATGCCACAGGCCATCGCCAATCTTCGAGACATCATCATCGAAAGTGATGGCGTTATGATCGCGCGCGGGGATCTCGGCGTGGAAATGCCGGTAGAGGCTGTACCACTGATACAAAAAGATATCATCAGCAAGTGTCTGCACCGTGCCAAACCCGTGATCGTCGCTACCCAGATGATGGAAAGCATGATCGATCGAACTAAACCGAATCGAAGCGAGATCACTGATGTAGCCAATGCAGTACTGGAGGGAACCGATGCGGTGATGCTGAGCGGAGAAACCGCTACCGGTAAATATCCCAGATTGGTGGTAGAAACCATGAGCAAAATCATCCTGGAGATCGAATCGAAAGCCTACAAATACAACCGGGAAGATGAGCTGAAACCACAGGTACACTCCCCTTCCAAACTCAGCGATGCGATTTGTTATAACGCCTGCAAATTGGCGGAAGACTCACATGCTGATGCCATCATCGGCATGACTCAAAGTGGATACACGGGATTCATGCTGAGCAGTTATCGTCCGCAAAGCCCCCTCTATATTTTCACCAAAGAAAAAACTCTGGTTAATCAGCTTAGCTTGAGTTGGGGCGTACGGGCTTTCCATTATGATGAAGAGGAAAGTCTCGACGAAATATTCCAAGACCAGATCGAGATCCTGAAACGAAGGGGCTTTTTGAAGGAAGGTGATGTGATCGTGAGCACCGGCAGCACACCTGTGCATTTACACCTGCCGACCAACGTGATCAAGATTGACCGGGTAAAGTAAATATCAGAGTCGGCGGATCTTGATGTTACGGTACCAGACCATGTCGCCATGGTCTTGCAAAGCGATATGACCTTTCTTGAATTTTCCGAAATCCGGCATACGGGCGAACTTGCTGGCGGCGACCATTTTCTTCCAACTGTCGTCCCAAAGCGAAGTAGTTACCACGTTCACTCCATTCAGCCAAAACTCAAGTTTACCCTTTTCTGACTTGATCTCCACTTGATTCCATTCCCCGGGTGCACGAACAGTTTCGGGCCAAGCAGAAATCAGATCGTATAAATCCCCTGCCCGATGTTTGATGATCTTTCCGTCGGGATGACCGGCATTGTCCAGCACCTGCATTTCCGGCGCTGTTTCCCAAGGCCACCGGTATTTGGTCGTATCCTCCTGTGCATAGAACATGATTCCACTGTTTCCATTGCGCGCGATCTTCCATTCCAGCTTTAGATGAAAATCACTGAAGACTTCATCCGACATGATATCTCCGCCACCTTTGATCTGCCAATTCTCTTTGGTGGTAGTATCCAGAAACAATTGACCATCTTCGACTTTCCAAGCAGCACCTGCTACTTTACCTCCGTATTTATGCCATCCTCTGGTCGTGAGTCCATCGAATAACATCTCCCAGCCATCTTTTCGCTCCTGCTTGGTGAGGCGATTCTGCGCCGGAAGGGTATCCGTACGGACCATAGGGCTGGATGTTTCACTGCCACAGGCGGTGAAACTGGCGAGTAGAAAGGCAGACAATACGATCAAACGCATAAGATTATTTTAAGAGGAGAATATAGTCGAGCATGGCCTTCGCATCATCCGGGCTTAAGGACGGATGCGCTGTCATGGGGATTTGCCCCCATACACCAGCCCCTCCGGTTATGATCTTCTGTGCAACTGAAGAAAGCTGATCCGAGCCAGCGTTAGCATATTTCTGTGCGATCTCTTTATAACTGGGGCCTATTCCTTTTGTGGCTACTTGGTGACAAGTCAAACAATCACTTTGCTTCACTAATGCAAATCCCTTCTGATACGCGGGATCCTGTGTGATATCGGCCGTTTGACCTTTGGTGGGTTCCATTGAACCGCCACAGGCTATCAAAAACATTGAAATCAAAAATGAAAACGTGCAAAGAAGTTTCATATCAACAAATCGTTTGTGTACGAATATACATCCTAATCCAGACCCAATAAGGTACGGTTCTTAGCCCGATCCATCCTACTGGAAGCAAAATCATCGAATGCTTTTTCCGTTACCCGAATGATGTGATCCTGTATAAAGGCAGCCCCTTCCCTTGCTCCGTCCTCCGGATGTTTTAAACAACACTCCCATTCCATCACCGCCCAGCCATCAAAACCATATTGGGTTAGCTTGCTGAAGATCCGTTTGAAATCGACCTGCCCATCACCGGGTGAACGATATCTGCCTGCACGGTTCACCCAGGACTGATAGCCACCGAACGTTCCTTGCCGACCAGAGGGATGAAATTCGGCATCCTTTACATGAAACGCTCGAATACGCTCATGATACAGGTCGATGTATTCGATATAATCAAGTTGCTGCAACAAAAAATGAGAAGGATCGTACAGCAAACAAGCCCGGGGATGCTGATCCACGGCGTCCAAAAACATCTCGTAGGTGGCGCCATCAAAAATATCTTCCCCGGGATGCACCTCATAACATACGTCAACCCCGCAAGAATCGAAATGATCGAGAATCGGTTTCCATCTACGTGCGAGTTCCGCAAATCCCTCTTCCACTAATCCGGCCGGTCGCTGTGGCCAAGGATGAAACGTATGCCATAGTAAAGAACCACTGAAGGTGGGATGGGCCGTGAGACCCAAATTACGAGAAGCTTCGGCCCCATATTTCACTTGCTGAATAGCCCACTCCGTACGGGCTTTTGCATTCCCCCGAACCGACTCGGGTGCAAATCCATCAAACAAGGTATCGTAGGCTGGATGCACGGCCACGAGTTGACCTTGCAGGTGAGTGGACAATTCAGAGATCTCCAGGCCGGCAGCCTGCACAATCCCTTTGATTTCATCTGCATAGGTCTTGCTTTCGGCTGCTTTTTTCAGATCGATGCAGCGCGGATCCCAGGTAGGTATTTGAACAGCTTTGAAACCAAGTGAAGCCGCCCATTTACAAATGGATGAAAGATCGTTGAACGGTGGCTGATCCCCCATGAACTGAGCCAGAAAAATAGCCGGACCTTTTATAGTACGCATGATGAACGTTTAAATAGTGAAATCGATCCATTTCTGTTGGGACTGCCCGGAAGCGATCACGTGCTCGATGAAAGCCATACCCCGAACACCTTCCACTACGGAAGGGAAATCAAGTATTTCATCAGAGGCGGTTTGCCCGTTTGCACGTGCCCGAATCGTGGAGATGAAATTCCGATACAAATTAGCAAAGGCCTCCAGATATCCTTCAGGATGACCTGCGGGCGTGCGAGCATTGTGTTTGGCGAATGAATCCGCATAACCGGTGCCAGCTCGATAGATCTCAGCCGGGCGATCCAACCATTTAACCAGTATAGTATTTGCATCTTCCTGCTGCCACTCGATACCGCCTTTTTCTCCAAATACCCGGATCTTAACATTGTTCTCCGCTCCTGCAGCCACCTGCGTGGCCATCAATACACCGCTGGCTCCGTTATTGAATTTCAATAAAGCGGCTCCGTCATCATCCAACATTCTCCCCTCTACAACCGTATTCACATCGGCGCAGATCTTGGTCACCTGAAGGCCGCTAACATACTCGGCCAAATTGAACGCATGGGTTCCGATATCACCCATAGCACCCGCTTTACCACTACGCTTGGGATCGGTTCGCCAGGAGGCCTGTGCATGATTGGTTTTCTCCAATGAAGTACTTAGCCAACCTTGCGGATACTCTACATAAACTTTTCGAATAGCACCCAATATGCCGGAGCGAATGAGCTGTCGGGCCTGCTTCACCATCGGATAACCGGTGTATGTATGACAGAGCAAGAGGGTGCGACCGGTCGACTTGACTTTAGCTTCTAGTAGTTTGGCTTCCTCCAACGTGAAAGTGATCGGTTTTTCCACTACCACATCAAATCCATATTCTAACGCCAGCATGGCTGGTTCAAAATGAAGAAAATTGGGCGTAACGATGGTTATAAAATCAACCCGTTTCTCCGAAGGCATTGTCGCGTGTTTTTGCAGCAACACGTTTAATTCAGTGTATATGCGCTCCGGGGAAAGAAACAGTTCCTCTCCGGATTCAACGGCCACCTCCGGGTTTACGCTCAGCGCTCCGGCAACCAACTCGGCTTGTCCATCCATATGAAAAGCGAGTCGGTGAATGGCCCCGATGAATGCGTCCTTGCCCCCACCGACCATGGCCACACGCAGCTTACGATTGTTCATGTTGGAAATATTTGAAAACAGGCCGACAAGCGGCAGGTTGTGAGTAACAAATAAACAGTGTTTTTTCTAAAATTACTACATTGTTACTTCAACCAACCTTACTGCCATTCAAACGATTGCCATGCCTGTTTCCACCCGACTACAACTATACCTGATGATGTTCCTCAACTTTTTTGTTTGGGGTATCTGGTTCGTTACCATGGGGACCTTTCTTACAAAAGGTTCCATCACCGCTACCGGCGAACAAACCGGACTGGCCTACGGCACCCAATGTCTTGGAGCCATCGCCGCTCCATTCATCATCGGCATGATCGCCGATCGGTTCTTTGCCGCTCAAAAAATTCTGGGCGTCTTGCATTTACTGGGCGCGGGGCTGCTTTATTTACTCTCCACCGAATCTTCTTTCGGTTCATTTTACACAAGCCTGTTGATCTACATGATCCTTTACATGCCTACTCTGGCATTGGTGAATGCGATCGCACTTCGACAAGTAACCGATGCCGAAAAAGAATTCAGCGGCATCCGCATGTGGGGTACCATCGGGTGGATCGCATCCGGACTCATCATCGGTTGGATGGCTTGGGAATCCAACCCCGGCTCTTTAGGCATCACATTCCGGGTAGCCGCTATCGTATCAGCTGCATTCGGCATATTCAGTTTCTTTTTACCCAATACACCGCCGCCGAAAGCCGGACAAGATGTTTCTATTGCTGAGGTTATGGGACTCGATGCCCTAAAAATTCTGCGTGACCGCAATTACCTCATCTTTTTCATCGCCTCCATTCTCATTTGTATCCCCCTGGCTTTTTATTACGGACAAGCCAATCAGTTCCTAAATGAAGTGGGTATGCAACAAGCTGCTGCCAAGATGACGATGGGACAAGTGGCAGAAACTGTATTTCTGTTCCTGATGCCCTGGTTCTTTGCCCGATTCGGCACCAAGCAAATGATCCTGTTCGGTATGCTGGCCTGGATCCTTCGCTATGCGTTGTTCTCTTATGGCGATGCGGGTTCCAACATCTGGATGCTCTATGGCGGGATCATCCTTCATGGTATTTGCTATGATTTCTTTTTTGTCACCGGACAGATCTATACAGACCAAGTAGCGGGGCCTCGTGTGCGATCATCCGCCCAAGGTCTTATCACCCTCGCCACCTATGGCATCGGGATGTATATCGGCTTCTACCTGGCAGGTCTTTATGTCGATAAATACAAAGTAGGTACCAACGGTCACGATTGGCAAACCATCTGGTTATTTCCCTGCCTGTTTGCCGCCGGCGTAGCCTTGCTCTTTCTGGTTTCCTTCCGTAACGGTGAAAAGAAAATCATTGTGTAATGCGTCGACGTACCGCACTTCGTTCCCTGCTGACCGGCGTAGCCGGTATCAGTATACAATCCGCCAATGGCCTGCCAACTGCCTTTGAATCTCCAGTACTCAAAGGCAATATCCGACATTCGGTCTGCTCATGGACATTCGACGATTTCACGTTGGATGAACTTTGTCTGACCGTAAAAAAGATCGGATTCAAGGCCATCGATCTGGTGGCCCCCAGCGGATTTAAAACATTGAACGACCATGGCATCGATTGCTCCATGTGTTATACCGCTGGAAAGATCAGTTTGACAGAAGGATGGAATCGGCCGGAAAATCATCCCTGGCTGATAAAAGACTTTCTGGACGCGATACCCGTCATTGCAAAAGCCGGATACAAAAATTTGATCTGCTTCACCGGTAACCGAAATGGTATGGACGACGAAACCGGCTTGAAAAACTGTGTAACCGGTCTCAAACAGATTTTATCCGTTGCCGAAAAGCATGGCGTCGTTATACAGCTTGAACTTTTCAATAGCAAGGTCGATCATAAAGATTACATGGCGGATCGATCTGCCTGGGGTGTAGAACTATGCAAACGACTCGACTCCTCTCATTTCAAATTGCTGTATGATATATATCACATGCAGATCAGTGAAGGGGATGTGATCCGAACGATCCAAGACAATCACTCGTATTTCGGGCACTATCACACAGCAGGAGTTCCGGGCCGGCATGAGATCGATGAAACACAAGAATTGTACTACCCCGCCATCATGCAGGCCATACATAAAACCGGATATACGGGATACGTCGCGCAGGAATTTCTCTCTACTTCAAAAGATCGTGCAGGAAAGATCAACTCCTTAAAAAATGCGATCCGTATTTGCGATATCTGACAAACACCAAACTATTCAAACTATTCAAAACCAGAATACATGTCGAATCAACAATATGATGCGATCGTAGTTGGCTCCGGAATCAGCGGAGGCTGGGCCGCCAAAGAACTGACTGAGAAGGGCATGAAAGTATTGCTGCTGGAACGAGGCCGAAACATCGAACACATCAAGGACTACGTCAATGCCACCAAAGAATCATGGGAGTTCCCGCATCGAGGGATCATGCCAACACAAGAAATGCTTCAGAATTATCCTGTGTTAAAACGGGATTATCCCCTGAACGAAACGGTGCTGGATTTCTGGGTAAAGGATAAGGAAAGTCCCTACACGGAAACCAAACCCTTCTCTTGGTTCCGTGGGTATCATGTTGGCGGAAGATCGCTGATGTGGGGACGGCAGAGTTATCGATTCAATAAATGGGATTTTGAGGCCAATGGCAAAGACGGATTCGGAGTTGATTGGCCCATTCGATATGAAGACATGGCATCCTGGTACAGTCACGCCGAGAAATTCGCAGGCATTCAAGGAAGTTTGGAGGGGTTGGATGTACTACCCGATGGAGATTTCATGCCGGCGATGGAAATGAATATCGTGGAAAAGGATGTAGCCGCCAAGATCAAAAAACACTACAAGGATCAACGACACATGTTCATCGGACGGAGTGCGAATATCACCCAGCCGCATCACGACCGAACGAATTGTCAATACCGAAATCGCTGCTGGAGAGGATGCCCCTTCGGTGGATATTTCAGCACCCAATCGGCGACGTTACCAGCTGCGATGAAAACCGGCAACCTAACCCTTCGCCCCTTCTCGATCGTCACCCAGGTGATCTATGATAAAGATGCCAAAAAAGCAACCGGCGTAGAAGTGCTGGATGCTACGGACAATAAGACTTACACCTTCAATGCCAAGGTAATTTTCTTATGTGCCTCTGCATTTAATTCCACCTGGATCCTCATGAATTCAGCCACGAGTATATGGGAAGGCGGATTGGGCAGCAGCAGTGGTGAATTGGGTCACAATGTGATGGATCACCATTTCCGTTGCGGGGCGAACGGACGAGTAGATGGGTACGCGGATAAATATGAATATGGCAGAAGACCGACAGGCATATACATTCCGCGATTCAGAAATATTTATACTGATAAAAGGGATTATGTACGCGGATTCGGCTATCAAGGCGGAGCCGGACGCGGACGCGGTGTGGAAGTCGCTGAGTTCACCATCGGAGCCGACCTGAAAAATGCGCTGAGTGTACCCAGCGATAATTGGGGAATCGGTGTGATGGGATTCGGCGAAATGCTTCCTTACCACGAGAACAAGATCTCACTTAATAAAAATGTAAAGGATAAATGGGGCCTTCCGGTACTGGATATGGATGTAGAGATCAAGGACAATGAGAAAAAAATGCGCATCGACATGATGAATGATGCCGCTGAAATGCTGGAAGCTGCCGGGGTGAAGAACGTCAATACCTACGATTACGGATATGAAGTGGGTATGGGCATACATGAGATGGGAACCGCCAGAATGGGCAGAGATGCGAAGACATCTGTCTTAAATGCACAGAATCAGGTTTGGGATGCGCCAAATGTATTTGTGACCGACGGTGCCTGCATGACCAGCGCCTCTTGTGTTAACCCCTCACTCACGTATATGGCCATGACCGCAAGGGCAGCCGATTTTGCGGCCGCTGAAATGAAAAAAGGAAATCTCTGAACCGATCAATCAAAATGAAAATGGACAGAAGAGAATATTTAAAAAAAATCGCGCTCCTTACTGGAGCTGCCGTCGTGGGAGCAGATGTTTTCTTGTCAGGATGCACGCCCGGCGGTGCTGCCGGTTACTTCACCAGTACACAACTTGCCTTACTGGATGAGATCGGTGAAACGATCATTCCGGCCACGGATACACCTGGTGCTAAGGTTGCAAAAGTCGGCGCCTTCATGGAGGTGATGGTACGTGATTGCTATACACCTAAGCAACAGCTCACCTTCAAAGAAGGTATGAAAGCGCTTGAATCAAAATCAAAGGAGCTGCACGGGAAGTCGTTTATAGCCGCCAGCAGTCAGCAACGGCATGACTTGCTGGTGAGCCTGGAAAAAGAGGCAAAGGCATACAATGAAAAGAAAGAGAAGAATACACCTGTGCATTATTATACCATGATGAAGCAATTGACGTTGTGGGGATTTTTCTCTTCGGAGACCGGCATGACCAAAACCTTGCGTCACTTGTCCGTACCCGGGCGATATGACGGCGCTTTGCCATATACAAAAGGTGAAAAAGCTTGGGCTGATTAAATAATATGATCTATGAATTATACGCGTCGAAAATTTTTATCTGATACAACCCTGCTTAGCGGCGGGTTGGCCTTGTTCGGTTCGCATTTATTGTCAATGGATGAGCTGTTCGTTGGAAAAGCTCGTTCCTATGGCATACAACTTTACTCGCTGCGCGACATACTGCCTGCGGATCCATTTGGGATCATAAAAAAACTTAGTGAAGCCGGTTATACCTCGATCGAGAGTTATGAAGGTGAGCAAGGAGTCTATTGGGGCAAGTCCCCCAAAGAGTTTGCCTCTTTTCTGAAGTCATCAGGTCTCACCATGCCTTCTTTCCATTGCAACGTTTTCGAAAATTTTGAGAAAAAGGTGGCAGATGCAGCTTCCATTGGGGTTCAGTACGTGATCTGCCCCTGGATCGGTCCGCAGAAATCGTTGGACGACTATAAAAAAATGGCTGCCCGATTCAACGAAATGGGTGCGATCTGCAAGAAGAACGGGATTCGGTTCGCCTATCACAACCACGACTATTCATTCAAACCGATGAATGGTGTTACTCCGCAGACCCTTCTGATGGAGGAGACCGATCCAAAGCTTGTTTTCTTCGAAATGGATATTTATTGGGTAGTAGCCGCTGGCGGTGATCCGATCGAATGGTTCGAGCGTTACCCGAATCGTTTCCGACTGGCTCACATCAAAGACCGCAGTAAAAAACCGGTAGCGGATGAAGGAAAGAATTCTGTGGTCATCGGAACAGGCACCATCGACTTTGCTTCAATCCTTCAAACAGGAAGGGCTAAGGGACTTAAGGAATTCATCTTCGAACAGGAAGCGAATTATGGGAAAGGGCCATTGGAGTCAGCGATCGCGAGTCTGAAGTATTTACAGGAGAAGAAGTTTTGAACGGTTGAGAAAGTTGAGAGAGTTTAGATAGTTGAGAATTGGTCTAAACTTCCTCAACAGGCCGAAGGCCGCAAACCAGCTAAACCTTTTTCTTCATCCTCCTCACCTCACCCGCATCAATAAATGGATTCTGATACGATTCTTTCTGCTTTGCGAAATTGGGATGTCGGAAGTTCATTTTACTTTCCTGCCAACCTCGTAATGAACTGTGGAATTCGTGACAGCCGGTTTGTTTGCGTAATGCCTGAATGTTATCCGGGCGAACACCGCTACCCGGCATGATGATGATCCGTCCGTTTGCTTGGTTTTGTAAGGCAGTGATGCACTCCACTCCATCCGGAGCGGCTGGAAATTGTCCGGATGTCAATACCCGATCGACCCCGATTCCGATCAATTCATCCAATGCAACATACGGATCCAGGCAGCGATCGAAGGCTCTATGAAAAGTGACCTCCATCGGATAGGCCAGCTCGCGTAATCGGGCTGTACGTGTCAGATCGATCTTTCCATCAGCAAGGAGTAAACCAATGACTACTCCTTCGAAACCCAGACTGCGGGCCGATTCAACTTCATAACGCATAGCGTTAAACTCATCATCCGTATAAAGAAAATCACCGGCGCGGGGACGGATGATCGGAAAGATGGGCAGATCAAATAATTCACGGCAAACGCGCATCGTTCCGACTGAAGGCGTTGTTCCACCCTCACTCAAATTGGCACAAAGTTCGATGCGATCGGCTCCACCTTCAACCGCCTGACGGGTGGTTTCGAGATCGGCCGTAGCGATCTCAATGAGAATTTGTTCTCTTGACATATCGATCATTTATCGAACCAGCTTTTGGCTTTGTGGATCTTTTCTTCATGTCGTGAACGAACCGCGTAGGTAAATCCGGGTCGTAAGGCAAAGGCCCCAAAACTTCCTGAACGGTCGATGGCGAGAAAGCAGATCTGAACATCGCCCAGTTTATCTTTTCGCATGTTAACTAAGCGACCAACTGCTTTTTTACAGGCCTCTTCAGGACTCAGTCCATTTCGCATGAACTCGACCACCAGGTGGGATCCGGCAATACGTATGATATCCTCTCCTTGTCCGGTAGCCGTACAGGCCCCCACTTCATTGTCAACATAGAGTCCGGAACCGATCAATGGTGAATCGCCAACCCGTCCACGCATTTTGAAACCGGCTCCACTGGTGGTGCAGCTTCCGCTTAGGTTGCCACTCTTGTCCAAGGCGATCATACCGATCGTATCGTGATTCCATTCCCCATTGTCCAAGCGCGTGGGCGCAAAGGGGCCATGTTGCTTTTTGTTCTCAATATTTTTTTCCGGCGGAGCATATTTTGATTTCTCCAACCAATTCTTGTAGGCCCGTTGAGCATCTTCAGATAGTTCGGCCGACTCCAATTTGAATCCTTCTGCCAATGCGAATTGTTGTGCTCCACTGCCCACCAACATCACGTGCGGTGTCTTCTCCATGACCCTTCGCGCAACAGAGATCGGGTGCTTGATCCGTTCCAAAAAAGCAATACTTCCACAATTTCCCTGTTCATCCATGATGCAAGCATCCAACGTAACGAACCCGTCACGATCGGGATTGCCACCCAATCCTACACAACAATTAAGTGAATTCTCGGTCTCCATTACCCCTCGTTCTACTGCATCCAAAGCCCGACCCCCGTTTTTCAAAACTTCCCAAGCTGCCCGGTTCGCATCCATACCAGCATCCCAAGTCGAGACCACCAAAGGTGCATCCGGCGCCCGGTTGATGCTTGAAGAGCCAGCATCTTTCCCCAATAAAACTCCTAACGAACCGAGTGCAGAACCGGATATAAACTTTCTTCTGTTCAACATGTTTTAAGCGTATGTTCGAAAATACACGAACGGATCCGAATGTCCTCTTGACATGACGAAGAACTATTTTGATGTTTGAACATTGATTTATATATTTGCACTATGAAAATTGTGATCATATCGGGAAGCCCCCGCCTGGAAAGCCTTACTCGTCGGGTGGCTATTCATTTAAACAGTCAACTGGAACAACTCCAATACCAGACTGAAATGATCGACCTATCCAAATGGAATATACCACCTATACAATCTGTTTGGAAAACGCCTGCTGAAGCGCCCGTAGCCTTTCAGGAATTGGCTAAAAGCATTGAGTCCGCGGATGCTTACCTGTTGGTAACACCCGAGTACAATGGCAGCTATTCACCGGCCTTGAAAAACCTGCTGGATCATTTTCCTAAGCGGAACCGAAAACCGTTCGGACTTGTTACCGCCTCACCCGGAGCCATGGGTGGTATGCGTGCAGCACAACAATTGTTATTGCTGGTACCAGCCCTCTTCGGTATCGCCGCTCCACAGTTTCTTCTGGTGCCTGGAGTAGATAAGAAATTCGCTGAATCAGGAGAACTCATCGATCCGAGCTTTCATAAGAGCATCGATGTCTTTCTCGAAGAGTTTTTATGGCTTTGTATACGACTGACCAACGAATCTGTACCTGCATAAATTTTTACTATGGCGATCAAAAGCATTGACCGGATCCTGACTCCCCCACCAGCCCATATGGTCGGTGATGGTTTTCGGGTTCATTCTTTTTTACCCGGCGACGGACGATTAGGGAAACAACGGATGAGTCCGTTTTTCATGCTGGATTATGGCTCATTGATTGAGTTTCCCCCCAGCGATACACCTCGAGGTGTTGGTGTACATCCGCATCGCGGATTTGAAACCGTTACGATCGCATACAGAGGAAGGATCGCCCATCACGATTCAGCCGGTAATCACGGCGTGATCGGTGAAGGGGATGTACAATGGATGACGGCAGCATCGGGTCTATTGCATAAAGAATATCATGAGGAAAGCTTCAGCAAACAAGGTGGGGCATTTCAAATGGTACAGCTTTGGGTGAATCTTCCGGCGAAGCATAAAATGGATCCGCCTTCTTATCAAGAGATCACGAATCAAATGATGGGCAAATATCTTCTGCCCGATAATAAGGGGACGGTGGAAGTGATCGCCGGAAATTTCAATGGCACTGCTGGTCCGGCTCGCACCTTCACCTCCATCGAAATGTATAACCTCAAATTGAAAGCCGGAGCAAAATTGGATCTCTGTTTTCCGATTGAGCACAACACGGCTTTTCTACTCATCGAAGGATCAGTCTCCGTGAATGGCACGTCCGTCCCCACCAATCATTTCGCACTCTTCCAGAAAGACGGGGAAGACATAGAAGTATTGGCAGATCAGGATGCAGTGGTGCTGGTTCTCTCCGGCGCACCGATCGATGAACCCATTGCAGCGTATGGTCCGTTTCTTATGAACCAATGGTCAGAGATCGAACAGGCCATTCATGATTTCAATACAGGTAAATTCGGCGTACTCGCAGATTAACACTGAGTGCAGGAAGTTGTACATTTATCGGAATAATATTCCCTGAATGAAAATCTCCCTGCTTTTTATACTGATTCTCGGCAGCTTCATGCTGCCCGCGCAAAACATACCTGCGTCGGCTTATCAAAAATACCCGAACAGCCCGGGCTTAGGAAACAGCCCCTCGATTAAAGGAAATTCCAAAACCGGATCTTCAACCGGATTAAAAGTTGACTCTTCCGGGAAAGCTGCTTCTTCCCCTCTTAACCTGATCCCCTACCCAAGTTCCATAATGAGGATTGGTGGTAAAATGAGTTTACCCAAGAAAATCCGCCTGCAGATCGCTTTGCCGGCGATCGACAGCAATTTCATCATTACCTACCTAACACAACAGCTCAAATCGAACTATGGCGTACAACTAGCCAATGCCACGGAACAGGCAACCAAGGTCACTGTCGGATTAATCGCCCCTCAACCCAATACACCGGCCGATTATTTTTATCGCCTACTGGTAGATACAACCGGCATACAATTACAAGGGAACAGTCCCCAACTCATTTTCAATGGCATTCATACCCTACTACAACTGATAGAAGGAAAAGACTCTAAAACCTATTCAATCCCACACGTACTAATCACGGATAAACCCCGCTTTCAATACAGAGGAATGCACCTCGATGTAGGCAGACATTTCTTCCCTATCTCGTTTATCAAGCAATACATCGATTGGCTCGCCTATCACAAGATCAATACGTTTCACTGGCACTTAACAGAGGACCAGGGTTGGCGGATCGAGATCAAGAAATATCCTGAATTGACCCGTATCGGGGCCTGGCGTAATGGTACGATTGTTGGCCGCTATCCCGGACAATCGAATACCAATCAGGCATACGGAGGATTTTATACGCAGGAGGAAATAAAAGAGATCGTTCGATATGCTGCTTCCCGATATATTGAAGTGATTCCCGAGATCGAAATGCCCGGCCATAGCAGCGCGGCCATCGCAGCCTATCCCCAATTGAGTTGTTTCCCCAAGCTACCAACGGCCATACCGGATAGTCCACTCTCCGAAAAAAGCAAAGAAGAAATGAAGAACGGTCGCGTCAAGATCGTACAGGAAACCTGGGGCGTGTTCGATGATGTTTATTGCGCCGGGAACGATTCAACCTTTATCTTTTTGCAGAATGTGATCGATGAGGTAATTACACTTTTTCCTTCCACCTATTTTCACATCGGGGGAGATGAATGTCCGAAAGCACATTGGAAAAAATGTCCCCGTTGCCAACAACGGCGCGTGGATCTGCAGCTGAAAGATGAGCATGAATTGCAGAGCTATTTTGTTCAACGCATCGAGAAATACCTGAACAGCAAAGGCAAGCAAATGATCGGATGGGATGAGATTTTGGAAGGCGGACTGGCCCCCAATGCCATTGTGATGAGCTGGCGCGGAGAAGCCGGCGGTATTGAAGCCGCCAAGCAAAAGCACCGAGTGATCATGACTCCGGGTAGTCCCCTATATTTCGATAATGGTCAACGCGAAAACGAAGACTCCGTTTTCATAGGCGGTTATAATCCGATCGAAAAAGTATATGCGTACGATCCGCTTTCAAAAGAACTCACAACTGAGCAACAACAATATATTCTGGGGGCACAGGCGAATGTGTGGACTGAATACATGACCAATACAAAAAAGATCGAGTACATGATCTTCCCTCGAATCGCCGCACTCAGTGAGATCCTATGGACGCCGAAACGCATACAAGATTGGGAGTCCTTTGAAAAGAGACTGATGACACAATTCGACCGCTACAAGAAAATGAACATCAATTACTCCACCGGCTTCTTCGATCTGCGCAGCAGCATACTACCTACCGCCGATAATAAAGGCGTTCTTTGGAAGGTGGAGAGTAAATTCAAGGAACCCATCATCATCAACTACAATAAGGCAGATTCCATCTGGACCTACACGTCACCTCAACTCATCACACGAAATACAAATGCCAGCGCCAGTTCACGTATACAGGGAACAAACATGTCCTTGAAACAATCCTTCTATTTCAATAAAGCCACCGGCCGATCCATCACCCTTCAGAATCCACCGGCCAAGCAGTATGGAGGTGATGGCCCCTTCACACTAGTGAATGGTGTACAAAATGAAAAGGGACTGGCGAGAAGTCGTGAATTTCTTGGCTTCAGCGGAACGGATTGCATCGCCACCATCGATCTGGGCAGCATGCATTCCATCGAGCAGATCACGATACACAGTTTCGAACAAAAAGCCAGCTGGATCCACCCCCCTGCAGGCGCTGTGGTAGAGATCAGTGATAACGGAACTGACTTCCGCCCATTGGAAGCCACTTCTGAAACGATCGTGGATGACAGAAAGCGAGTAGAAAAAATTCGATTCCGTTTTACTTCCACGAACGGCCGTTATATTAAGGTTAGCGTGAAAAATGCAGGCATCATACCTGCTCGACAAGCAGGTGCAGGGAATAAAGCGTGGTTATTTGTGGATGAGATAGAGGTTGAATGATGAAGGGTGAAGGGTGAAAGATGAAGGAGGAGAATAAATAAAGATGAGTATATTTGGGACTCAATTTTATCGGATGCCCGACAAACAACCGCTGGCCGATAGTTTAGAGAGAATCCCAGTCAAGATCGTTCCCAACCAACAAGGTGGCTCCCGCTGGGTAGCCGATCAGATCGCGGCCCTCATTCGCAAGAGACAAAAAGAGAAAAAAAATGTAGTGCTGGGTCTGGCAACGGGTTCCACGCCAAAATCCCTTTATGCAGAGTTGGTTCGTCTGCACCGGGAAGAAAAACTCAGTTTCCGAAATGTGATCACGTTCAATCTGGATGAATATTATCCGATCGAACCGACCGCCCTGCAGAGCTATCACCGCTTCATGCACACGCATCTTTTCGACCAGATCGACATCAAGAAAACAAACATCCACATTCCGCCGGGAAACATTGAGAAAGAATCTGTCAAGGAATATTGCCGTAAATACGAACAAAAGATCGCGGCAGCCGGCGGAATCGATCTGCAGATATTGGGAGTAGGCATCAACGGACATATCGGATTCAATGAACCAGGTTCCGGCATCTATAGCAAAACGCGATTGGTAAACCTCGATCATTCGACTCGGTTAGCCAACGCATATGAATTCGCAAATATTTCACAGGTACCCCGACTGGCTATTACCATGGGTATCGATACCATCCTTAAATCGAAGCGCATCATTCTGATGGCCTGGGGCAGCAGCAAAGCCCCGGTCATCAAAAAAGCTGTTGAGGAAGACGATACGGAGCAGGTACCTGCTTCCTTGCTGCAAAACCATGACGATGTAACATTCGTTTGTGATGAGGCTGCTGCTACTGAATTGACAAGATTCAAATCGCCCTGGTTGACCGGTGATTGTGAATGGACCCCGGCGATGGTAAAAAAAGCCGTCGTCAACCTGGCCCTATCCCTTCAAAAACCGGTACTGAGTTTAACCAGCAGTGATTACAATGAGAACGGATTGGGCGATCTGATAGTAGAAAAAGGAGAAGCCTACGAAGTAAACCTACAAGTTTATTATTTACTACGCGATTCGATCACCGGATGGCCTGGTGGAAAACCCAATGTGAACTTACCGGGTCACCCAGAACGCTCAGAACCCTTCCCCAAACGAGTACTGCTTTTCTCCCCCCACCCCGATGATGACATCATCAGCATGGGTGGAACCTTTCAGCGCTTGCATGATCAGGGACATGATGTGCACGTAGCCTACCAGACCAGCGGAAATATTGCGGTGACAGATGAGTTTGTTACTCGCTATTTAGATTTCGCCGTGGGCTTCGAAGCGATTGCCGGTATCAACAATAAACGATCGACCGAGATATTGCAGGAAGCACAGCGATACATCGCCAAAAAGAAATCGAATCAAACCGATACCAAAACGATCCGTGCCATCAAAGGATTGATCCGGCGCGGAGAAGCAAAGGCTACCTGTCGATTTGTAGGCATCCCGGATTCGAATATCCATTACAGGGGTCTACCCTTCTATGAAACCGGTACCATTGAGAAAAAGCCTTTGGGTAAAAAAGATGTTCAGCTGACAAAAGAATTACTCAGAGAAGTTAAACCGCAGCAAGTTTACTGTGCAGGTGATTTTGCTGACCCACATGGCACTCACATTGTTTGCTTCCAGGCGGTGTTGGAAGCTTTGAAACAGATCAAAGCCGAGGGGGATGAATGGATTCAAGACTGCTGGCTCTGGCTATACAAAGGCGCCTGGGAGGAATGGAACATCGATGAGATCCAGATGGCGATCCCGATGAGCCCGGACCAGGTACTCCGCAAACGTCATGGTATTTTCATTCATCAGTCGCAGAAGGACATGGTGCCGTTCCAGGGAACTGACTCCCGTGAATTCTGGCAACGGGCTGAGGAAAGGAATGCAAATACAGCCAAATTGTATGCGGACTTGGGGCTGACTCACTATGCAGCGATGGAGGCCTTTGTACGCTGGGAGTACTAAGTTTTCATTACCTTACTTATCTAAACAAAAATCAATGGCAATCTTTGATTCGAGCAATCCTACGCTCAAGGAAAGAAGTTTTGAAAAATCAATCACCTCAGATTATCAGGGCGATGTCATGACGCTCAACGGAGCCCTGAACAAATTTGGGATCCTGATGGCCTTGCTGATCGCCGCTACCATGTTCTCCTGGGACCAATTCCAAAAAGGATCTGACCCCACCACCTTCATGCTGGTAGGTCTTTTTGGTGGCATGATCATGGCCATCATTATGATGTTCAAAATGACCTGGTCGCCCATATTAGCCCCCGGCTATGCGGTCATGCAGGGATTGTTTCTGGGTTCCATTTCAGCCTTTGTAAATGAGGCCTATCCCGGATTGCCCATGCAGGCGGTTTCACTGACGCTGCTGGTTGCCGGTGTCATGTTCCTCATTTATCGTTTTCGGATCATTCCCGTCACGCAACGATTCCGTCAGATCATTGTGGTTGCTACCGTGGCGCTTTCGATCTTCTATCTGGTTCAGTGGATCAGCTACCAGTTCATGGGCAGCCCGATTGCCGGCGCAACCATGGATTCCAGTGCCTTTGGCATAGGTTTCTCCATATTCGTCGTTGTTCTGGCCTCGCTGAATCTGTTATTGAATTTCGATATGATCGAAAAAGGCGCGGAAATGCAGGCCCCCAAATTCATGGAATGGTACAGCGCCTTTGGGTTACTGGTGACCCTGATCTGGTTATATATGGAGATCCTGAGGTTACTGACCAAGTTGCAGCGTCGATAATGAGATTTCTCAAAATAGGAAAAGCCCCGCTGTGCGGGGCTTTTTTGTGACCTCGTCAGGATTCAAACCTGAAACCTTCTGATCCGTAGTCAGATGCTCTATTCAGTTGAGCTACGAGGCCATCCCTTTTGGGGAGTGCAAAAATAGGGCAATTTTCGAAAAAAAGAAAGCTAGATACGAACCAATTTGCCGTCCTTGAATAAATACCGGATCGTTTCCTTAATGGACTGAACGGCCGTCTTACCGTCTTTATCCGTGACAGGTTGTGTGCCAAACCGTTGGATCGTAATGATCCCGCGCGCCCGGTCTACATTGATCCCTGCCTGGAAACTATATAAACTCCCCTCCTCCACTCCGGCCCCTTCATTATCCTCCACCAATTTCAACTCCAGTAACTTATCGTTCCGTGAATAGAGATAGTACCATGTCGTACTGACCCCATCTTTTGTAAAATCATCTTCTACCGCCAAGGCCACCTCGGTATTGGTAATGGGTATAAGGTAGAACGTAGAAGGTTTAATCCATTCTACGTTCTACCTTCTACTTTCTACTTTCTACCTTCTACTTTCCGTATTTTTAACCATGCGTATCTCCCTCTGGTCGGTCGGCAAAGTCCATGACCCCTATGTTAAAGCCGGGGTGGAAGAATTTACCAAACGCATCGGACGCTATTACAAGGTGGACTGGCAACTCATCCCCACCCCCAAAAATGCCGCCACCCTCAGTGAAATGGACCTGCAGATAAAAGAAGGAGAAATCATCCTCGAATGGTTACAAGCCGACGATTATTTAATCGCACTCGAAGAAACCGGCAAACAACACAGCTCAGAAGAGTTGGCCAACTTCATTCAACAACGCGCCAATGAAAGCCGTAAACGCCTCGTGTTTTTGATCGGTGGTGCTTACGGGCTCTCCGATGCCGTGCTCAAACGAGCCGATCATAAATGGAGCCTTTCTAAATTGGTATTCCCGCATCAATTAGTTCGACTCATCCTCGCCGAACAACTCTACCGCGCCTGTACCATCCTGCGCGGCGAAAAATATCATCACGCATGACCCTCACCATCACCCTCTCCATCGTTCTTTTCACCACCGCGGTATCCATTGGCGGATTCTCCAACCATAAACTGATCGATGACCTTATTTTTTATCCGCCCGCCATTACCAAACGAAATCAATGGTATCGATTCTTCACCTGCGGAGTTATACATGCCGACTGGGGACATCTGCTATTCAACATGCTCTCTCTATATCTGTTCGGTGATTTTGTAGAACAGGCATTCAACCAAGACCTGCTCTTCGGAGAAAACGGAAAATCATATTACCTAATCCTCTACATATCAGCTCTTTTCTTTTGCCTGATACCGACCTTCATCAACCATCGTAATGACAGCTGGTATAAAAGTTTGGGGGCTTCCGGGGCCGTGAGTGCTATTGTGTTCGTTGGCATCCTCTTCAATCCGACTGCCAAACTCGGATTCTTTTTTATTCCACCTATTATTCCCGGTTACATATTCGGACCGCTCTATCTGCTCCTTTCTTCCATGATGAGCCGTCAAAGCCGCGACAACATCAATCACTCCGCCCATATCTGGGGAGCTTTATACGGACTGGCTTTTACGATCGCACTGGCCTTCCTAATGAAAACAGACTATCAACCCGCACAAGAATTCTGGTGGAAAGTCAGCGCCCACCTGAACAGTCTCGGTATTCAATTACCGAGATGATTCAATCTTTATGATACTACGGGTACTTTCCTTGACCCGAAATCGATGATCGATGCGATGGCCAACGACCCAAACAATTCGTTGAGCACTCTCCAACACCCATACTTTCTCTTTTTCGATCAAGGATAATTTCTGATCGATCAGAAAACGGGCGATCTTCTTTTTCTTATTCAACCCAAGCGGATAGAAATAATCACCCGAACGCCATTTCCGCAGTAAGAGCGGATATGTCAATTCAGCCGCATCCAACAAAGCAGTTTCCGAAGAGACAGTTGAGGGATCAATAAGCAGATCCGTCATTTTCACCTCTAATTTTCCTCCGGCAAAAACAACCCGCTGCTCTCCTGCCTCTACCCATTGCTCATCCGCTCCCGAATCGTTCACCGGGGATAAAATGAAATGCTTGCGATGCCTAAGGATTCTGTAACCACCATCGGCAGAAATGATAAAATGCCCGGACTGACTCTCTCCCAAACGGATCAATTCCCCCTCCTGCTTCTCTGTAAATCCGTATTTCGATAACCACTCATGCAACATCGCACGGTTTTCAGGCTGCAAGATCAAGGCAACGGATACCAACTGCTCATTACCCTCCACCCGCACATATTTTCGGAGCCACCTCTTCACGGCATCTGCATAAACAGTGTACACCGTTTGGAATCGCTCAATGTTATGTTGCAGATTCGCATCTACTTGCGGATACAGGTCTCGCAGTAACGGCATCACTTGCAAGCGAAGTTGATTACGCGTATAATCAGTGGTCCGGTTGGAAGAATCTTCCACAAACTTTATGTTATGCTCAGCCGCATATTGTTCGATAGCCTGACGCGAGACCTTTAGTAACGGACGACGGATATGCCCATTCACAGGCGGAATACCGATCAAGCCTTTTAGCCCGGTTCCTCGAAGAAAATTCATCAGGATTGTCTCTGCATTGTCATCGGCATGATGTGCCGTCAACAATACGCCATCCTTGCCAGCTGAACTTATCTGCTCACCGAACCATTCATATCGTAGCTTGCGCGCGGCTTCCTGAATGGACAACTTATTCTTATCTGCATACGCAGCCGCTTCTACTTTGGAAATGTTCAATTTTTGCTCCCACGATGCAGCGATCGATTCGACAAATAGCTGATCACGATCACTTTCCTCCCCTCTCAATTGGAAATTCATGTGAAGCCAGGTGGGATCGTAGCCGGATGCTTTTAACAAATGTGCCAACACCACCGAATCGACTCCACCGCTGATGGCCAGAAAGACTTTAGCCCCCGGTTTCAGACCGAATGAAAGCATCGCCTCGGAAAAATGTTGCTGAATGGACATTAGATCAGGTTGTCATAAGCCCCCCGGAGTTCGCTTAGGGCATGGTTATCGCTCAGTTTTTTCGCCACTTCCATTCCCTTTTCATAGACGGCAATCGCTTTTGATTCATCCCCCAATCGCTCATGGAGCTTACCCAGGTGGTAATAGCTACCCACATAGTCGGGGTTGCGTTCAAGGAGTTGTTCGAACAGCTCGCGGGCAGACTCGTCCTTTCCCACCTTGATCTCCTCCAGGGCCAGGGCATGGTTCAGGAAGGGATCTGTCGGCTGATCAGCCAATAGGCTTCGAAGCATTTGTAGTCTGTCCATGTGGATATTCAATAAGCAGCGGATGGAGGCAATCGGACGGGGGCACTTACCTTTGCAGCATCAATAAAATCGAACTCAATAACCTGCCAATATGAAGATCCTGGTTTGCATCAGTAAGACGCCCGATACCACGGCAAAAATAGCCTTCACCGATAACAACACGAAATACGATACCAACGGCGTACAGTGGATCATCAACCCCTACGACGAATGGTATGCACTGGTCCGTGCCATTGAATTAAAAGAAGCCGATGCCTCCATTGCGCTACACCTGATCTCTGTAGGCGGTGCCGATGCAGAACCCATCCTTCGTAAAGCACTGGCTCTTGGTGGTGATGAAGCCATTCGGGTAAATATCGACAGCGATGATAGTTTCGTGATCGCTACACAAATCGCAGAGGCGGCTAAAACCGGCGGATATGACCTTATCCTCACCGGTAAGGAGACCATCGACCACAACGGATCTTCGCTGGGCGGAATGGTTGCGGAACTACTCGACCTTCCTTATGTATCCCTGGCCACCAAACTGGAACTGAACGGATCCACCGCCAATGTGACCCGCGAGATCGATGGCGGACAGGAACTGAATGAAGTACCAACCCCCGTAGTGATCAGCGCGCAAAAAGGAATGGCCGAAGCCCGCATCCCGAATATGCGCGGAATCATGGCCGCTCGCACCAAACCACTCAAGGTGGTGGAGCCCGTAGCCTGCGAAGCACTTACCACAACCGTTTCTTTCGAATTACCCCCTACGAAGGCCGGCGTGAAACTGGTGGATGCCGAGAATGTGCAGGAGTTGGTGCGGTTGTTGAAAGAAGAAGCGAAAGTGGTTTAGAGCTGAGGGATGAGAGGTGAAGGGTGAAGGGTGAAGGATGAAAGGTGAATAAATAGGTGAAAAAGGCAATGAGGCCACATTAAACAAATTTAAATTTCGAATAACATGATACTTGTATTTCTAGATAACGTTTCCGGATCGATCAAAAAATCATCTCTAGAAGCCCTCTCCTATGGCGTAGCCGTAGCTAAGCAACTGGGAACGGAGGCACAGGCATTGGTTATCGGATCTGCGAATAGCGATCTGACTGAATTAGGTAACTACGGAATTAGCAAAGTGCATCAGCTGACAGGACCGGAAGCCTTCGATGCACAAGCATATGCACGGATCGTGTCCGATAAATCAAATGAATTGAACGCGTCTGTAGTGATCTTCTCGCATAGTCTGATGGGCAAGGCCCTGGCCTCCCGGGTTTCGGCTCGTTTAAAAGCGGGACTGGTAACTGGCGCCGTAGCGCTACCCGACACCAGCAATGGTTTTGTCGTTAAGAAATCGGTCTTCTCCGGCAAGGCCTTTGCCAACGTAAAGATCAATACTGCTGTGAAAGTGATCTCCCTGAACCCAAATGCATACACAGCCGTGCTGGGAGAAGGAAAGGCTGAAGTAACAACCACTGCTGTGAGCGTAGAAGCCAAAGTGAAAGTAGTTTCTTCAACCAAAAGCAGCAGCAATCGTACGCTGACCGAATCCGAGATCGTAGTGAGTGCCGGAAGAGGCATGAAAGGTCCGGAGAACTGGGGTATGATCGAAGAGCTGGCCGATGTTCTGAATGCAGGATTGGCTTGTAGCAGACCCGTAGCCGATGCGCATTGGCGGCCGCATCATGAGCACGTGGGACAAACCGGCGTAGCCATCGCCCCCAATCTGTATTTCGCTATCGGCATATCGGGTGCCATTCAGCATCTGGCCGGGGTGAACCGAAGCAAGGTCATCGTGGTGATCAATAAAGACCCGGAGGCGCCGTTTTTCAAAGCGGCAGATTACGGGATCGTTGGCGATGCCTTCGAAGTGGTACCTAAGCTGACGGCCGCGCTGAAGGCGGGTGCCTGATGTCGCTGGTCATTTCCACGACAAATTTCGAGTGGCAATGGCTGACCCTTAGAGGTTTATGTCTAAAATATGTAGTTTTACGCGAGTATGCAGAAGATTGAACTGGAGATAGTTGCTTTATCGCACAGCATGGCCCAAACCCATTCGTATGTGGTGGTGTTGGGTGAAGTAGGCGGACTGCGTCGGTTGCCGATCATTATCGGCGGACCGGAAGCGCAGGCGATCGCAGTAGCACTTGAGGACATGAAACCGGTTCGTCCCCTTACGCACGATCTTACCAAGAACCTGATGAATGCCTTTGAGATCGATCTATTGGAAGTGGTAATCAGCGACCTGCAAGAAGGTGTATTCTTTGCCAAATTAGTTTGTAGCAGTCAGCACGATACCGTGGAGATCGATTCCCGCACCTCGGATGCCATTGCGATGGCGGTACGATTCGGTTGTCCGATCTACACCTACGATCAAATCCTGGATTCAGCGGTGAACAATGGGGATGAGCCGGCTGCCGGAACCAAAAAGAAACTCCCTGCCAAGGGAAAGGAGCCGGTGAAAGAAAAACCGGCAGGCAGTGCTGAATTAAGCGCTATGTCGGTCGAAGAACTGGAAAATCATTTGACCGAAGTACTAGAGCAAGAAGATTATATGCGCGCCATCTCGATCCGCGATGAACTCAACCGCCGAAAAGGCAATTGATATGATACTTTTCCCGCCCGCTAAGATCAACCTCGGGTTGCGCATTTTGCGAAAGCGGTCGGACGGCTACCACGATCTCGATACTTGTTTTTATCCTATCGGATTGACCGATGTGCTGGAGATTCTGCCAGCAGCGGAAATGACCTTGAACGTCACCGGCATCGTTCCGCCTGGAAATCCCGATGAGAACCTTTGTGTGAAGGCATGGCATTTATTGAAGGCTGACTTCCCTTCACTTCCTACTGTATACATGCATTTGCACAAGAACATCCCTACCGGAGCTGGATTGGGTGGTGGTAGTGCGGATGGGGCCTATGCGTTACGCGGACTGAATGAAAAATTCAACTTGGGATTATCACGCGAGCAACTGATCGAATACGCCGCACAGTTAGGAAGTGATTGTCCGTTCTTTATTCACGACACCTCTTGCATCGGATCGGGTCGTGGGGAGCTTTTGCAACCGATCGATCTGTCGCTAAAGTCTTATCATATTTTACTAATCAATCCCGGCATTCATATTTCGACGAAAGAGGCGTTTGCCGGTATCACCCCGATAGAAGATCGCAAACCAATCCGCGAGCTCATCGCGCAGCCTATTGAATCATGGCAAGAAGAACTAATGAATGATTTTGAGTCCTCCATTTTTCTGAACCACCCCGAAATCGCCCGCATCAAACAGCAACTGATCGATGCCGGTGCGGTGTATGCAAGTATGAGTGGCAGCGGCAGTACGGTGTATGGGATATTTAGGGAGAAGCCGGGGCGGCTGATGATCGAGGAGCAGTGGATAATTTTTAACGGGAAAGTTTAGGTAGTTGAGGCGGTTGAGGGAGTTGATTAATAAAACTCAACTTTCTCAACCCAATCAACGTTCTCAACGAACTTCTACATTTCGTATATTTATACTCTGATGCTAGTTACTACACATACCAACGCGTCTGTACTGAAGTCCAATCTGGACCTGCTGAATCACTAGGGCCCTACGGGCCGTTGAGTGATGAGAGTTGAGGGTTGAGAAAAACCGAACTCAACTATCTCAACTTCCTCAACTTCCTCAACTCCCCCAACTCTCTACCCTCCCCCATCTCCTTGCAGGAGCAATCTATTAGTCATGAACACGCATCAATACATCGAACTCGAGCATCGTTACAGCGCCCACAACTACCACCCACTCCCGGTCGTCCTATCACGCGGGGAAGGTCCGTATGTATGGGATGTGGAAGGCAAGCGCTACCTTGATTTTTTGAGTGGATACTCAGCGGTGAATCAGGGTCATTGTCACCCTCGTTTAGTGAATGCTCTTGTTGAGCAGGCAAGTAAACTCACGCTCACCAGTCGCGCCTTTCACAGTGATAAACTGGGTGAGTATGCTGAATTCATCACCCAATATTTCGAGTATGATAAGGTGCTACCTATGAATACGGGGGTCGAAGCGGTCGAAACCGCCATCAAGATCACGCGCAAATGGGGCTATGAGGTGAAAGGTATCCCGGACGGGCAAGCGAAGATTGTGGTCTGTGAGCACAACTTTCACGGACGCACCTCTACCGTGGTATCCTTCTCTACCGACCCAACGGCTCGCGCACATTTTGGTCCGTACATGCCCGGATTCATAACCATTCCTTACAATGATGTATCTGCCTTGGAGGCGGCCCTGGAAGATTCGAACGTTGCCGGGTTCTTGGTAGAACCCATACAGGGCGAAGCGGGTGTGGTGGTGCCTGATGAGGGTTATCTGGCCAAGTGTAAATCGCTCTGCGAAAAGAAGCGCGTGTTATTCATGGCCGATGAAATACAGACTGGTTTGGGACGTACCGGTAAGATGTTGGCTTGCGATCATGAAGGGGTAAGACCCGATGTATTGATCTTGGGGAAGGCGCTGAGTGGCGGACTTCTTCCGATTAGTGCGGTGTTGACCGATAATGAGGTGATGGACTGCATTCATCCGGGTGAGCACGGATCGACGTTTGGCGGAAATCCGCTGGCTTGTGCCGTAGCGATGGAGGCGCTGAAGGTGATTCAGGAAGAGGGATTGATGGAGAACGCAGCGAATTTGGGAGAACTGCTTCGAGCTGGCATACGATCACTGAATAGCCCAATGATCTCGCTGGTGCGCGGTAAGGGACTTTTGAATGCAATCGTGATCAATGATCCGAACCCGGATGCAGCCTGGGATCTTTGTCTGCGCATGAAAGAACATGGCTTACTCGCTAAGCCAACGCATGGGGATAAGATACGGTTTGCACCGCCGTTGGTGATTACACAAACTCAGGTAGAGGATGCAATTGGAATAATCAATGGCAGTTTAGAAAGTTGAGGTAGTTGAGAGAGTTTAGGTAAGTGATAACTCAACCTCCTAGACTCTCTCAACCTTCTCAACCTGTTTACTCCTTCACTACCTTAACCGACTTCTCTCCTACTGAGATCAGGTACTGTCCTTTTGCCAGATTACTGATATCGAACGGAATGCTGTTGTTGCCGGCCAGTGCGTTTATCTGCTTGGTTTGCAGGGTGCGTCCGGACAGATCGATCAAACGGATGGTGACGGCTTTATTTTCCGGTGCATTGAGCAGAACAGTTACCTGTCCGCGTGACGGATTTGGATAAACCGATGCAATCTCAAACGCAGCGGGCTTTTCGCCCTGGATCAGCAGGATGTTGCTGAGTGAGCTTCTGCCATCGATGTCGAATTGTTTGAGTCGATAGTATTGCTTGAGTCCGTTCGGATTGGCATCCGTGAAATTATACTTCAGTTGTGTCTGACTATTTCCACCGATGGCCAAGCTATTGACAAATCCTATGGACTGATAGTTAATACCATCGGCCGAGCGTTGTACTTCGAACCCGCTGTTGTTAACCTCTGAGGCTGTTAGCCAACGAAGTTGGTTGCGGAATCCGTCTTTGTAGCCGGAGAAGCTGACGAGGGATACAGGGAGGGGACCAGCTGTAGGGGTGCCTTGTGTGCTACCCGTAGCTGTACCTTCACCAGCTGTATTAACCGCACGAATCTGAATATTATAGGTTATGTCATTCGTTAAAGCAGTTGTACCGTCTGTTGACAATGTAGTAATAACCAACGGGCTTCCAGTAGTGCCAGAGGCACGAGTTTGCCAATTAGCACCTCCATTCGTTGAATACTTGTAGGTAGTTATAACTGAACCGCCGTCTGAAGAGGGCGCCGTAAAAACAACACTTAATTGCTGATTTCCGTTAGTAATGAAAGAAATTACAGGCACTGAAGGTGCTATCGCAGAAATGCTTGCAGTTAGCGATGGCTGGGTCACCGTATAATTTCCAGATGGGGCATCATAACTGCCGGTACGAGTGAGTGTCTTGTTAACCCCCACGTTTGCATCGGGGAATGCCCAAGTCACCGTACCAGTTACAGCAAATGACTCACTGTTTACCAATCCAGAATAAACAGGCGTACCGGTTACAGAAACGGAGGTCGTACCATCGTAGTCTTTATCTGCAGCGGAAAGTCCAGTAATTGTAAGTGTTTTTGGAGTAACCGTACTGGAAGCGGTGGCAACGTTCACACTCGTTGCTCCAGAGCTACTTAAGACAATATTTCCTGAATAGGGCGATCCGGCTACCGTAGCGGAAGCCTTCAGTCGAACGTACACCGTAGTAGAAGCAATCGTTCCAGATGATCCAACGGTAAGTGTGGAAGAGTTATCTCCTACGCTACTTGAGAAATCAGAAGTGGTTGAAACTTCAAACCCCGCTGGCGGGGTTACGGTGATGCCGGCGGACATATTAGAGCCAGATATTGAAAAACTTGTGGGAGGGGAAGAAGCAGTTCCGTAGGTGGTGTTGACGGAAGATAGTGTACCGGATGATGATATGGAGGGAGACATAAAGGTTCCTGTAATGACAATATCATCTACACGAAACGTACCTGCCGATGAAGCGTCACCTGTTGCTGGAGTACCATCAGCTTCTCCTCCTGTAAAAACCAAACGAAAAACAGTGTTAGCATTATTATCAAGTGCATTGATTGATGAAAAATCGAATGGCCCTACAGAAACGCAAACACCATTCCCACTTGCAAAAGTTGAAGATGGCAAATCAGTAAATGTCCCGCCACTTCCGTTAGAGCTATATTGAACTTTAAAGTTGCCTGGTCCAGTTCCAGATGACCTTACACTTAGAGTTAAAGAATTAAGGTTATAACCGGTTGTGGGTGCTAAAATCTGAAAATACTCATTTACGTTCCAACCAGAAATCGAAAATCCATTAGCATTGCATCCAGATGTGCCGCTAGTACCACCAGTATTAAATGAAACGGATGCAGAGCCTCCAGGTAAATTAGCAGATGGGCTGTTGCCAGATGTAAAATCCCAAGCTAAAATGGTCACCTGCCCCCATCCCACTTGCGTAAGCATCATCATTGCCAGTAACAACATCAAAGAACGAACGGAACGTGTAATGTTGATCATAAAATACAGTTGAGGTGGTGGAGGAGTTTGAAAGAGTTGAGAGGCTTTATTTTTCGGAGGTCGAAAGTCGTTTTTATCGATCGGTTAAATCTTAAGCCATTATTAAGTGATTCTTATCAAACCATTAACGTAGCTATCATAAGGAAGTTAGAGCGTAAACCCCTATAAAAAAAACCAACAAAGTGGCATGTGGAAAACGTGGGGAGAAGGACAAGCAGTATAAAGTATAAAGTAGAAAGTAGAAGGTAGAAGTAAAAGAGCCAAAAAGATACAGGTCACAAACTAAATTGAGCATCAATCACCTGCACGGATAAAAGATCGTAAAATGACCCCACTCTGGGTCAGTATCCGCAGAAAATAACTACCAGGCGTTAGGGTTTTCAATGGCAGCCATATAAATGGAATCCCCCTTCGCATCATGTAGAATGATTGATGAGCTTGCGGAAGCCGCGGAATAAAAGGAGAAAATTATTAAAGTCAGGTTAACGGATCACAAAGAGTCCGGGCATGGGGGGGGCAGGCAGGGGAAGTTGATGAGATGAGGGATTGAGTCATAATATGCCTCATGCATTTTGACAACTCCCCAATATGCACTTCATTTGCCAAATGAAACGCTCTACGCTCATCGCCCTACTATTTGGATTGCTAACGGCTATCGCCTGTTTTTTACCATGGATGAGTATCGACTCCAAAGACCTGCTGATCACCGGTATGGATACCACGGGTACCAAGTTCGGAAAACCCGGACTCCTCCACCTGATCCTGGCCGGCATCTATACCATTTTTACGTTGGTACCGAAAGCATGGGGACAACGAGCCAATCTCCTGGTCATCGCCGTCAACGCCGCCTGGTGCCTTCGTAATTTCTTGCTCCTCTCCGCCTGCTCCGGTGGTGAATGCCCCGTTCGTTTATACGGATTCTATCTGCTGCTCATTAGCTCCATCGGTATGATGGTGGCGACACTGTTTACCAAGAAGGAAGAAGGTAGAAAGTAGAAAGTTTAAACCTTATACCATCTACTTTCTACAGTTTATTTCTCCTCCACTTATATATAGGTACCCCCAGCAACGTGATCGCCAACCCCAACACCGAATTGATCACCGGTTGTTTATTATCCAGATAATTAGATATATCACTGTACAGCGTGATGATCAGATACGCGAATGTAAAAACGATGAACGCGATCGTTACGAATGGATGTCCCCAGATCTTATACGGACGAGTAACATTCGGTTCACGTCGACGCAACAAAAAGATCCCGATCGCTCCCATCCCATAAGCTACCCAAGTGATGAACACGAACATATTGGCCAGCATATCGAACGAACCGGTCAAGATGAATAAGCTTGTCCAGATACCATGCAACCAAAGCGCATTAGCGGGTGTTCCATGCGTATGATGATCGCGACCCGTTGCCGGAAAGAACACCTTATCCTTACCCATTGCATACGTAATACGTGCCGTTGCCATCACATTGCCATTGATCGCACCGAACGTACATACAACGATCATCGCTGCCACTACCGCCTCAGAGGTATTACCCAGTGCCACCCGGATGGCATCTGAAGCCACCAGCGGCGACCCGGCCATTGTATCGACCGGCAATACATAGAGATAGGCCTGGTTCACGGCCACATAAACCACTACACACGCGAGCACACCCACCCATAAACTGCGAGGAATGTTTCGCTGCGGATCGCGGATCTCTCCCGCCATGGAGCTTACGTTGATCCACCCATCATACGCAAAGAATGCACCGGTGAGTGCCGCTACGATGCCGCTGATCAGTCCGGTCGAAGGCATTGTTCCACCGGAATAGAAATTGGCGACAGATCCACCACCCGAAAAAAAGATCCCGAATACCAGCGCCGCGATCACAGCCAGTTTTAATGCCGTGGAAAGATCCTGAAAATAACTTCCGGCTTTTAAGCTACGTGTGTTCAGCCAGGTAAGAAATAGTACCAGAAAGATCGCGAGCGACTTCACCCCAAAATCCTTCAAGGGATATAGATCGCCTATGAATGGGATATGCCAGACAAAAGCATTCACCTGCTCGGTAGAAAATCCGGGTAAATGCAAAAAATGATCCGCATAGAATGCACATACAAAAGCAATGGCGGCAATAGCGGCCGTATTGATCACGGAAAAAGCAGCCCATCCATATAAAAAAGCTGGAAAGTCCCCGAACAGTTTTCGGAAGTATACATAGATGCCGCCGTTCTCCGGCATCATTGCCCCTAGCTCAGCATAGACCAGGGCGCCGAATAAAGAAAAGATACCGGCGATCACCCACACGATCGTCAGCCATAAAGGAGATCCCAGCTGCGCGGCCATGTCGGCCGGCTTCATGAATACCCCGGAACCGATCACGCTGCCGATAACAAGCGCGACGGTGGAACGATAACCTATCTTTTTGACGGGGGACATGAATGAAAGATAGTTGAAAGTTTAAGGTGGAAAGTTGAATGGTGAACTTTTTTTAAACGTTCAACTTCCACCTTGTAATTCCACCACCTCAATCATACATCTCATTTCTCAACCCCTTCACTCGTTCATCCGCCAGGTATTCATCGAAGGTCATCAAGCGATCGATGATGCCTTTGGGGGTAAGTTCGATGATGCGGTTGGCTACGGTCTGCATGAAGGTATGGTCGTGGCTCGTAAGCAGTACGATGCCTTTGTAATCGGTACACTGTTCGTTGAAGCTTTGGATGCTTTCCAGATCGAGGTGGTTGGTGGGCTGATCCAATAAGATCACATTGGGGTTCTGCAACATCATGCGACTGAGCATGCATCGAACCTTCTCCCCTCCACTGAGTACGTTGGTCTTTTTCATCACATCCTCGCCGCTGAAGAGCATTTTACCCAAGAATCCACGCAGGAAGGGTTCATCCACATCCTTTACGTGCTCCGGTACAAACTGACGAAGCCAGTCCATCAGATTATGCTCCCGCGTAAAGAACTCACTATTCTCCTGTGGTAGGTAGGCATGGGTGACAGTTGTGCCCCACTCATACATGCCACCATCAGCTTTCATCTTTCCGGCGACAATCTCAAAGAAATTGGTGATGGCCAGCGGGTCGCGGCTCATGAGGGCGATCTTATCGCCTTTATTGACCGTGAAGGTTACGTTGGAGAAAAGGGTTCTTCCGTCAGCCGAAGATTGCAACTTTTCTACGTTGAGGATCTGATTGCCCACTTCGCGCAGCGGCTGAAAGATGATACCCGGATACTTGCGATAGCTGGGTTCGATCTCCTCGATGGTCAGCTTTTCAAGCGCTTTTTTACGGGAAGTAGCTTGCTTACTCTTAGAAGCATTCGCACTGAATCGGGCGATGAAGTCGATCAGGGCCTGACGTTTATCCTCGACTTTTTTATTCTTGTCGTTGATCTGGCGAGCCATCAGTTGAGATGACTCATACCAGAATGTATAGTTACCGGTGAAGATCTTGACCTTTTGGCGATCCACATCCGCTACGTGGGTACAGACCGCATCGAGGAAGTGACGGTCGTGACTCACCACGAGTACGATGTTCTCATAATCGGCCAGGAAATTCTCGAGCCAGGCAATAGTTTCAATATCCAAACCGTTGGTCGGCTCATCGAGTAGTAGAATATCCGGATTCCCAAACAGCGCCTGTGCCAAAAGCACCCGCACTTTGAAGTTGGAAGGGATATCCTTCATCAGTGAATAATGGAACTCTTCCCCTACGCCGAGTTCACTGAGCAGTGTGGCCGCATCGCTATCCGCCGTATAACCACCCATCTCACCGAATTCGCCCTCCAGCTCACCTACGCGCATACCGTCCTCCTCAGAAAAATCGGGCTTTGCATAGATCTCTTCACGCTCCTTGGCCACAGCCCACAATTTGGTATGTCCCATCATCACGGTATTCAGCACGGTTTCCTCATCGAACTGAAACTGGTTTTGTTTGAGCACGGCCATACGCTCGCCGGGGGTGATCTCCACAGTTCCCTTATTGGGTTCTATCTCTCCGCTGAGGATCTTGAGGAAGGTACTTTTACCTGCCCCGTTGGCACCGATGATGCCGTAGCAATTGCCTTTGGTGAAATTCAGGTTCACTTCCTCGAAGAGGACGCGTTTCCCGTAGGCGAGTTTGATGTCTTTTACCGAAATCATGGTGAGAGTTGAGGGATGAGTGATGAGGGTGGAGAAGTTGGGGGTGCAAAGTTAGGAAGAAGTTTATGGTTGAGGAATGAGTAAAACTTTACTCCCGAAATAATCTCAACCCTCATCCCTCAACTCTAAACAAAAAAGCCCCCTCACCGAAGTGAAGAGGCTTTTAAAGCTAGGTTATGATCGATTAACGGTAGACTACGATGCTGACGGCCTTGGTTGTCACCTTGCCGTTCTCATCGTTCACCATGTAAACTTGATAGGTACCGCTAGGTTGACCAGAGATGTCCATTGGAAGAACAGCACCGTAACGAACGCCGCTGAAGCTCTTCGTTTGGATCTGCTGACCGATTGCATTGAACACGCGGACTTCAAGTTTAGTCACAATATCCGTGCTAATGCCAATGTTGAACTGGCCGTTATTCGGACTTGGATAAACAATGATGGCCGGGAACTTGTCGATCGTCAGTTGACGCTCAGCACACTGGTTCACCAGAATCGTACGGGTAGCGTTGGAGGTACAGCCTGATAGTGTAACAGAGTAGGTCACCGCTTTCGGGCCAACACCTGCGACAGTCGGATTGAAATTACTTCCTGTAACACCAGTTCCGGAGAAGGTTCCTCCTCCTGGGGTTGCCGATAAAGCTACAGGCTGATCAGACTTACATACTGTTGCAGTTGGGTTGAAACTGATAATCGGGAACGGATTCACATTCAATAAAGCAAGCGCTGAATTTACCGTACCACAACCCGCAGAAACGAGCACACGGAATACGTAGTTGTTCTGACCCACTACCGTACCGGTGATGGTGTAAGAGGATGCTGTAGCACCTGGAATATTTGTGTAGTTGATTCCGTTGGTACTAAACTGCCACTGATAGGTAAGTGTACCCACGCCGGTGGAAGCTGCTACCGAGAATGTAGCGTTTGCACCCTCACAGACCTGTACCGATTGTGGTTGAGTTGTGATCGTTGGGAATGTATTTACGGTAAGTGTAGCTGCATTGGATGTACCCGGAGAACAGCTGGTGTTGGAGGCGACCATACGGAACTGGTTTCCGTTTTGGGTCGGCAATACACCGGTGATTGTCAGAGTTGTGGAAGTGGCACCGGAGTACACACCACCATTGCTGAGGTTGGCCCAGCTGGCACCGCTATTAGTACTAATCTGCCACTGATAGGAAAGTCCGGAACCGGCAGCGCCGGAGGTGAAGCTGATGGTCGTTGCCTCACAAACAGTCTGACTGACAGGTTGTGCAGAGACCGTGATGTTGGAAGACACGGTCAGGGTAGCAGCAGAAGTAGTAGCACTTCCGCAAGTACCGGTCACTACACAACGGAATTGGTTGTTGTTCTGAGAAGTAGCTACAGCAGCAATATTGTATGTTGATGTAGTCGCACCACCGATGGGATTCCAGTTGGTACCACCGTCCGTACTGAGTTGCCATTGGTAAGTCAGTCCGGCACCGGCTGCAGCAGTCGTGAAACTGGCGGCGCTTCCAGAGCAAAGAGCCAAGCTTACAGGCTGCGTAGTGATAGCCGTAGTCGGATTAACTGTTAAGGTTGCTGCGCTAGAGGTCGTGCTTCCGCACTGACCCGTTACGATGCAACGATATTGATTGCTATTGATGGCTGTTGCACCAGTTACTGCATACGTAGCAGTTGAGGCGCCGGAGATATTGCTCCAGGTGGATCCACCGTTGGTGCTCACTTGCCATTGATAGGTTCCGCTGGAAGTGACGGTGAAAGAACCGGTCTGACCGATACAAACAACGACATTAGAGGGCTGGCTAGAAATGGTTGGGCCGGAACCAGCAGTAATAGTAAAGGTTATGTCTCGTGTTATGGTCGGTCCACCTGCTCCAATTCCAGTGACGGTCACAGTGTAGGAACCAGGACTAAGTGAAGACATGCCCGATAGGGAAACCGTGGTTGATGGAGATCCAGTGGTTAAAGTGGTGTTGCCAAAAGAAACAGTTGGGCCCGATGGATTAACTGTTCCGCTCAAAGAAATATCACCTGTGTAACTACCTGTATAAGTTGCTGTGAGATTAGAAGAAGTCATAGTTAATGGAGCAGGACAAGTGGCCGTTACTATGGACGGGCTATTGAAGGTGAAACCATTAACTGGAGCAGTTACACTAAAGTTGTTATTGGATATATCAAAGAAAATGTTGCCAACAGCTTCAACTCGTATACGAGCAGTAGTCGTAGCTCCCACCGGGATTACAACTGCTTCTGAACCATCGTTTGTGGTACTAGCCAAAAGGACAGTTGGATAGGTAAGTCCCCCATCGGTTGAATAAGTAATTCGAACATTCGCAACGTTGAAAGGTGCTGCATTCGTGGAGGCATTATTCCAGGTGATCGTTTGAGAGGACCCGCCAGCAAAACTTTCACCCCCATTTGGGAATGTTACGGCAAAAGGCGTTGTTCCTACAGCATTTACCTGAAATATAGTCGCGCTCTGACATCCGTCCCCGGCCGAAACTACACCGCTTCCCCCAGCCCGGTTATCACGAACAGTGAGGCGGAACTTCATGGTGCGAGCCACGGTGGGTAGAACTTCTCCCCTCAAACCGTCCATGACGGAAGGAGCAGTTGTGCCTGGATAATTGGCCACAATTACACGCATGTCAGGAAATGTTCGACTGCCGGTGAGCTTTGAGACACGGGTGCGGAACAAAGGCCTTGTAGTACTAGCCGCAGCAGAGGGCCAAGTGCCTGCGGCACCCAAATCCCAACCTTCCCAGTTATACGAAACAATATCGCCATCAGGGTCTGTTGCAGTGGCATCCAACACAAAAGGGGTGCTGATTGGTATACTTAAATTGTTTGAGGAGCTGATGGTAACGGTTGGAAGGTTATTCCCGGTGGAGGTTACAGCAGCACACGCAGAACCGGCACCTGTAGAGATAAAGTTTCCAATTTGATCGAAACTAAGTGCATGAAAGATCGGGTCACTATTGGGCTGGATATTTTCAGTTGCGCTACAAATACCCGCATAAGCCATTATGGTTGTTCCACTACCCGGCTCATAGGAGCCTCCAGAACTTGCGCAGTTTCCCGAATTGAAAGTATGGGTCGCATTGAACTGGTGTCCCATCTCGTGCGCAACATAATCTATGTAATAGGGGTCGCCCACAGGGTTTAATCCACCGGTAAGACCCCGGCCTTTACTAGATCCGCAAACAACACCCAATCCGGCTACACCAGCATTGGAGGCAGTACATCCAAGGTGTCCAATGTCATAGGCTGTTGAGCCACCCACAGAGGCCAATGCCGTGTTGATATTACCAGTAATGTTGTTCAGTTCGGCGATAGACCCATCATTTTGCCAGGGATCCGTTGCAGGATTCAAAAATTCTATCAGGTTGTTGTTGGCAATCAGCACCAATCGAACAGCCAACTCGTCCTCATAAACCTGTGTAAGGCGATTTACACCCGTCACAATAGCAGCATGAGTAGGGCCAGCCTGTCCGGCTCCAACAGCTTGAGCAAATTCACCCGTGCAAGAAAAGGCCAGCCGATAAGTCCGAAGTTGCGTACCTAGACAAGGACCCGCCAGGGTGGTATTTTCAGTAATAGGCGGAGTTTCCAGACCGCATTCAAAAGAAGTCTCCCCCCTCCAATCGCTCATGTAATATGTCTGATAAGTATTTACATCCCCACGGGCATAAGGGTCAATTAAAACACGGCCACTCTTGGAGGAAAGAATCTGGGCACTGAAACCAAAGTATGGATTAAAATCAAAACGTAGTGTCGCACTGGGATCATCAACACCCTGACCAGCAAAGGTCTTGATCTCAGGAAACTTTACTTCAAGACCAGGTTCTTGCACACTGCTTTGCCAAACCCGGTAACGTACAAAACTTCCATCCGGCATTGGCAAGGTCATGATCGGAGCCGAAGATCTATTATAAAAAACAGCAGACTCTTGAGGAAGAGTGGATAAGAAGTTCTTCATCCCATTAACATCCAATGTAGAGGTGCGGAATTTTTCCGGAGAGATTACACGCTTACCCATTGTGGGTAATGTTTTATTTTTTCCTGCATCGGTGAAAAAATTATTTTGCGCCTGAACCATATTAGCAAGCATGATAAACAAGATCCCGGCGAAAATGGGTTGGTAAAATTTTCTCATATTTTTTGGTATGTAGGGATAGAAGGACCTCCCGTGAGGCAATTTAGAGTCAGACGAAATTATGGAAATAAGATGTACGAAAAAAAAAATCCAGCCAGCTGATAAAAAATTGATTATCAATAATATATCATTCGATTTAACGCTAATCGGTAAAGAAATAAAAAAGCGCTACATCTAAAAATGTAGCGCTTTTGAAAAGGGTTATGCTGGGTCTCAATACCCCATACCGCCCATATCCGGAGCGCCATGTGTATGAGGCTCTTCCTTCTTGGGCTTATCAGCGATCACACATTCCGTCGTCAGAAGCATGCCAGCGATAGAGGCAGCATTCTCCAGCGCCACGCGACTAACCTTCGTGGGGTCGATCACACCGGCCTTGAACATGTTCTCGTAGGTCTCGGTACGGGCATTGAATCCGAAATCGCCTTTACCTTCTTTGATCTTCTGCACAACGATGGATCCATCGATGCCGGCATTGGCAGTAAGTGTACGAATGGGCTCTTCCAAAGCACGACGAACGATGGCCATACCGGTCTGCTCATCTTCCATCTGTCCTTTTACTTTACCCTCGAGTGCATCGATGGCACGGATGAAGGCAACTCCCCCACCCGGAACGATCCCTTCCTCAACCGCCGCGCGAGTAGCATGCAACGCATCATCAACGCGGTCTTTTTTCTCTTTCATTTCCACTTCGGTAGCAGCCCCTACATAGAGTACAGCCACACCGCCGCTCAATTTAGCCAAGCGCTCTTGCAGCTTTTCTTTATCATATTCAGAAGTGGTGCTTTCGATCTGGGCTTTGATCTGATTCACGCGAGCCGTGATGTCTTCTTTTTTGCCCTTGCCCCCAACGATAGTTGTATTGTCTTTGTCAATTGTAACTGAAGTTGCCTGTCCCAGGTAACTGATATCAGCATTCTCCAGCTTGAAACCTTGCTCTTCGCTGACCACGATCCCCTTTGTGAGGATCGCAATGTCTTGCAGCATTTCCTTACGACGGTCACCGAATCCGGGTGCTTTAACAGCAGCCACTTTCAGGGTGCCACGGAGCTTGTTCACCACCAGTGTGGCGAGTGCTTCTCCTTCGAGATCTTCTGCGATGATCAGCAGCGGACGTCCGCCCTGCGCTACTTTCTCAAGGATGTGCAAGATGTCCTTCATACTGCTGATCTTCTTATCGTAGATCAGGATGTACGGGTTTTGCAATTCAGCTTCCATTTTCTCGCTGTTCGTAACGAAGTAAGGAGAAATGTATCCGCGATCGAACTGCATACCTTCTACCACATCAACGGTAGTATCGGTTCCTTTTGCTTCTTCTACGGTGATGACACCTTCTTTACCCACTTTCACAAATGCTTCTGCAATCAGCTTTCCGATGGTCTCATCGTTATTGGCGGAAACAGTTGCTACTTGTTGGATTTTTTTGCTGTCGGATCCAACAGTCTGGCTTTGGCCTTTCAGGTTGGCAACAACCAATGAAACCGCTTTGTCGATACCACGCTTGAGATCCATCGGATTCGCACCGGCGGCGACCATTTTCAATCCCTCGCTGATGATAGCTTGTGCAAGTACGGTTGCGGTGGTTGTTCCGTCACCGGCGATATCGGCGGTTTTGGAAGCCACTTCTTTAACCATTTGCGCACCCATGTTCTCGATGGGATCTTCCAGTTCAATTTCTTTTGCAACGGTCACCCCATCCTTCGTTACAGATGGTGCACCAAATTTTTTCTCGATGACGACATTACGGCCTTTGGGACCGAGCGTCACTTTCACCGCGTTGGCCAGTGTATCAACGCCTTTTTTCATTTTGTTTCTGGCTTCGATATCGAAGAAAATCTGCTTTGCCATGATATGTTACTATTAGGTTATGTGTTAATTGTATAGGTGAATCAGACGATTGCCAGGATATCAGACTCCCGCATGATGAGGTAGTCTTGCCCTTCGATCTGGATCTCAGTACCGGCGTATTTTCCGTAGAGTACGGTGTCGCCGGCTTTAACGGTTACGGGTTCGTCTTTTTTACCAGGACCGGCCGCCACAACAGTTCCGCGTTGTGGTTTTTCCTTGGCAGTGTCGGGAATAATGATTCCTCCGGCGGTCTTTTCTTCAGCGGCTGCTGCTTTCACGATCACCCGGTCGTGGAGCGGGGTTACGTTGACTTTCTTAGCCATAATCGTATTGGTTTTAAAATTTTTTGAATGATTGCCAGCCGACAGGTCGGCGGGCGGCGAAGGTACTGTAAATAACATGCCAAGGGGGGCGGGACTGCAATTTTTGCAGTCGGAACTGAAAAAGATTCCTCATCCGGGGTAATTGTGCGTATAGGAGCAGAAAAACTGTCAGCTCTTCAACCCCGATTCTGCCCTATCTTCGCGGCCGCAAGTTCTTATCATGATCAGTCGCAGAAACATCCGGGTCAAAGTCATGCAGACCCTTTATTCCCACTCCACGCTGGATGCGGCTGAACCCCGTCCCGATCCGGTCAAATCCCTACAGAAACATTTCGATCAGACCCGGGAGCTATTGGTCTTTTTACTTTGGTCCCTGACCGAAATCGGCCGACAGGTAGAATCCTACGCCCATCGAAAAGCATCGAAGCACCTACCCACCGAAGAAGACCTTCAAATCAATACCAAACTGGCAGGCAACGAGATCCTTTGGGAGATACAACAGGACCCTACCCTGGCTGAACAGTTGAAGAAGAGCCAGACAGCGCGAAATGGCGTGGAAGATCTCATGAAACGGATCCATGCTCAATTGTTGGAGTCGGAGCACTACAAATTATATATATCCAAACCCGATCGAAACCGAGCGGATGAGAAAAAAATATTACTTCAAATCCTGAACGATCACCTCATTGAGTTCGAGCCCTATGAGGAGTGGTTGGAGGACAATTTTTCCAATTGGGAGGATGATGCAGAAGCGATCCTGCAATTGATCACTCAGTATTTGCAAAAGCCCGGCAAACTCAGCGGCAAGAAAGATGGAGTATCCTTCGATCAGTTGATACCGGCGGATAAATGGTCCTTCGGAAAAGATTTGCTCACCACCGTGCTGGAAAAGTCTGATCACCTGCAAAGTCTGATCGTACCCAAACTCAAGAACTGGGATCCGGAGCGGATCGCCAGCCTGGATATGATCCTCATGAAAATGGGTCTTTCCGAGCTCTTGTATTTTGAGACCATTCCGCCTAAGGTGACACTGAATGAATACATCGATCTGGCCAAAGATTACAGCACCGCTCAATCCGGACAGTTCGTAAATGGCATCCTGGATGCGATCCACCACGAACTGGTACGCTCCGGAGAATTGAAGAAGATCGAGTTCCGAAAATCCTGATCTTCCATTATATATTTGTCCCATCACATGTATATGAAAAAGACGATCCTAATCGCAATCATCGGCATCAGCCTCCTGTCTTGTAAGGAATCGAAGAAAGAAACAGCTCCTACAGAGGCGGAGATCCAAAAAAAAGAGGCTTTGGCCCAGGCACTGGCCGATACCCTGAACCTGACGGAAGTGGAGTGGCTCGATCCGGTCGACCGTTCTTTAGGTAAACTCAAGGCGAACGAATCGATCGATATCATTTGGCGCTTTAAAAACGTAGGTAACAAGCCGCTTGTCATCGAAAACGCTTCTGCTTCCTGCGGATGCACCGTACCGGAAAAACCGGAGAAACCCATCGGTCCCGGCGAAGAAGGACAGATCAAAGCCACCTTCAACGGAAGTGGTCAGGGCAGTATCATGAAACAAGTCCATGTTTACGGAAATCTGAAACCGAACCGAGAAAAGACATTGAGCTTTTCAGGGGAGATCGATATCAAATAAATTTTATTCAACCTTACAATTCATTTATGATCAATCGCATCCTTAGCCTCTCTGCACTCATTGTGTTGTCACTTTCTTCTTGTATGCCCCCTCCCGGTGGCAATGCCTCCGGAAAACCCAGTAGCCCCTTGGGGGATTATGGATCGCTGGTATTCATGGGTATGATCATCCTGGTCTTCTGGTTATTCTTCATCCGCCCGCAGGCGAAAAAACAAAAAGAACAGAAGAAGTTCATTGAAGACATGGGCAAAGGAGATAAGATCGTTACGATCGCCGGTATCCATGGAACCATCAATAAAGTGAATGAGGATGGAACGATCCAACTCGAGGTGAATCCGGGTAGCTATCTCAAGATCGAACGCTCTGCGATCAGCATGGACTGGACCGCGGCGTTGAACAAACCCACTCCTGAGAAAAAATAAACTTCAAACCGGCCTCGTGCCGGTTTTTTTCATTCGTACTTTCAATCATGCTTCGAATCGGACTGACTGGCGGGATCGGTAGCGGTAAATCGACCGTGGCCGGGATCTTTCAATCTTTAGGCATCCCGATCTACTCCTCGGATGTCGAGGCCAAACGCCTAATGCGGGAGGATACCGCTGTTCGGCAGGCGATCGAAACCGCCTTCGGTAAGGATGTCTACGTGAACGATCAACCCGACACAAAAAGACTGGCATTCATCGTCTTCCAAGATCCGACCTCTTTGGAGAAACTCAATCAGATCATACATCCCGCTACGATCGCAGATGCGAAAAAATGGATGAGCCTGCAAACCGCCCCGTATGTGGTTAAAGAATCAGCCTTGATCTTTGAAAGTGGTGCGGGGGAAGGACTAGATCTTATTGTATGCGTGTATGCGCCTAAATCACTTCGTATCCAACGCGTGATGCAACGAGAACGTGTTGATAGGGAAACCGTACTGGCCCGAATGAACAAACAGATCGATGAAGAGCTGAAGCGTCGGTTGTGCGATCGCATGATCTTGAATGACGAGCAGCAACCCTTATTACAACAAGTGCTGAAACTGCATGAAGAGCTGTTGACCCTGGTTAAAAACGGATCAGTGTAATGCCGCAAGGGCTTTTTTGATTCTAGCCCACCCTTCCTCGATCTTGTTCATGCTATTGGCAAAAGAGAATCGAACACAGGTTGGCTCTCCGAATGCATCGCCCATGACGGAAGAAACATGCGCGTTATTCAATAGATACATACTGAGATCGGCGGCGTTGGAAATCACAGTCGTGCCATCTGTTTTTCCGAAATAAGCACGCACATCGGGGAAGACGTAAAATGCGCCCTCAGGTTCCGGGCAAATCAAGCCGGGTATTTCACGGACCAACTCCAGTACACGGGTACGTCGGTTGGTGAATTCTTGTACCATGTCCATGGTCGGACGAAGATCAGAGACCAAAGCAGCTACTGCAGCTTTTTGCGCGATGGAGTTGGTACCACTGGTAAATTGCCCTTGTACTTTTTCACAGGCCTTGGCAATGGTGGCATTGGCTGCGATGTAACCGATGCGCCAACCCGTCATTGCAAATCCTTTACTGAGTCCGTTGATCACCACTACCCTATCTTTTAATTCAGGGATCGCCGCCAAACTGAAATGCTTGCCGACAAAATTGATGTACTCATAGATCTCATCGGAGAGGATCATGATCTGCGGATGTTTCAGGAAGACAGCCGCCAAGGCCCGCAACTCCGATTCAGAATAAACAGCACCGCTTGGATTACAAGGCGAGGAGAAAAGAAACAATTTGGTGCGGGGTGTGATGGATGCTTCCAGTTGCTCGGGACTGATCTTGAATCCTTGATCTGCTGAAGTGCGTACGGTCACCACTTTCCCTCTTGCAATTTTCACCAGCTCACTGTAAGTCACCCAGAACGGCGTGGGGATGACCACTTCATCTCCTTCATCTATCAGCGACAGTATTGCATTGGCCAGACTTTGTTTAGCCCCGGTGGAGACAACAATATTTTCCGGAGCATATTCAAGTCCATTATCTCTTTTGAGTTTGGTGCAGACCGCTGCCCGTAAGTCGGGAAAGCCCGCTACAGGCGTATAATGACTCCAGTTATCCTGTATCGCCTGTATGGCAGCATCTTTGATGTGCTGAGGCGTATCAAAATCAGGTTCACCCAAACTCAGATCGATCACATCGATTCCTTGCGCACGCAACTCCCGGCCCAGTTTGGCCATTTTAAGTGTTTCCGGTTCGTTGAATCGATCGAGGAAGGATGATAAAATCATGGATGAAGGATGAAGGATGAAGGATGAAGGGTGAAGGATGAAGGATGAAATTATGTGTTGAATTCTATTCTATATTTTCTACTTTCTTCTTTCTACGTTCTACTTTCTACTTTCTACTTCTTAACTGGTGTGCGTGGATCGCTCTTCCCAGTTCTTTCATGAACGGGAATCCGACCGAATCGTAATCATATTTATCATCATTGAAGATCCCGTCCGAGTTGCAATAGATTATGGCACTCAACAGGAACTCGATGTTGTTTTTGGTGTCATGAAAATAGGCCCCGTCGATCAAAAAGCCGTAGGCATCCCCCACCTTGTTATATACACGGATGGTCGGGTCATTGCTGCCCCGCTCAGACCCGTAATAGAGAAACTTCACATAGGTATCCCAAAATTCTTTCTCGTCGTATTGCGGATCATCGGACTCGCCCGGCAACATAGACATGTACTTACGCAAGAAAGCCAGATCAGCAGGGGTCAGGCGAAATCGTTGTTGAACTGGGAGTGATTCCGGAAATAGTATGCTTCTAACCATCCGATGTAAATCCTCCAAGGGCATTCGATTCTTCGTAGAAAAATCGAATGGCTCATTCACCAATGCTCCTCTCGACATATACCCCACGCCCATTCGTTCGCTGCGAGCCGGATGCGTTCGAATGCTCATGGATGCCGGTTTCCAATAAATGATATCCCCATTGACATCCAGGAAACGAACGGGATTGGTGTATCTATTTTGTTCAGTCGATAAGGGCAAGCTTAACCGATGGATGATTTCTGTGCTTTGATACCCCATCCGGTGAAGAGTCTCGTTGATGTAATCAGCTCCTAGGAATTCATAGAGCCGGTTGAATGCATCGTTATCGCTGACCAAAAGGATCTTCTTGATGTAGTGAGCGATGGTGGGTCTACCATCTGCCGCCGAACGGTCGCCCAAAACAGGGGTTTGCTCAGGCCGGACGGAGTCCGTCAGCATGGTCGAGTTCATGTCCAGTCCGGGTATGGCCAGCTCATTCAATTTCTGGAGAGCCAGGATCGCCACCGGCAACTTGACGGTCGACGCCGGATAGAAGTATTCATTCGAGTTCGTATGATAGGTATGCTCCTCGAACTGCACCCGCCCCTTTTTGTCCCGGTGGATGGCAGTGTATAGGATCTGTACCCGACGATCGGTTGGCCCGAAAATGAGTGGATCAAAAACTTCCGGCTTGCTCTTTAATATTTTGTATATCAATGAATCAGATGACATTTTAGACTGAGCTTTCGGGTTGCGTTTCGGCGTGGTTTGCCCGGTGGTTTCTGGCGCTGCCAGGGTGAACAAGCAAAGAATCGACAGGAGTCGGAGTAACGGCAAGCGGTACATAAGGCTCAAAGATAGGATTCGACCTGATTTAAGCTTTTAGAAATCAAGAACAAACGAGCGAATTCAGCGTCCCCGATTCCCTCGAAACCGCTATATTTGCCCTCCTTAAAAAATGATCGCCCCGACGCTTGTCAGGGCCCCAAAACCGACACGTATGCAACTGAAAGGACTGGTCCGATTTTTCACCGTGCTGCTGATCATCTACTCTGTTTATCAGCTCTCGTTTACCTGGTTTGTACAGAACCACGAGAAGAAAATGGAAGCACAGGCAACAACCTGGCTTAACAAGAACTTTATCCCGGCCGATAAAAAATATCCCGGAAACAAGGATTCACAGCAAGTGTACCAGGATGAATTGGATCGTAACTACCGTCGCTATCTCGACAGTTCGTTGAAGGCTACAGAGAATACAACCATCTCCTACGGCATCAACGGTGCGATCAGCTACAAGACCGCAAAAGAAGAAGAACTGAATCTTGGTCTCGATCTTCAGGGCGGTATGAACGTAACGATGGAGGTAGAGATGACCGGACTGCTGAAGTCGCTGGCCAATAACTCTGCCGATCCTAGTTTTCAATCTGCCTTGGTAAATGCCGATAAGCGCAAAGCGAACAGCGACGCGGATTTCATTGGCCTCTTCCTGGAGGAATATAAAAAGCTTGCACCCGGTCGTGCACTGGCCGGCTTGTTCGCTGCCGGAAGCTCAAACGAGATCAACATCAAATCGACTGATGAAGAGGTTATTGCCTACATCCGTAAACAAGCTGGTACCGCCTTCAATCTGACATTCGATCGTCTGCGTACTCGTATCGACCAGTTCGGTGTGGCTCAGCCTTCGATCAACCCCATCCCTAGCCGCGGACTGATCAGTGTGGAATTGCCCGGCATCAAGGACAAAGAACGTGTTCGTCGTTTGTTGCAAAGCACAGCCAACCTGCAGTTCTGGGAAGTATATACGCTAGCGGATGCCGGTTATCAAAACGGCTGGCAGAAGATGATCACCAGCTTCAATGCCAAATATGGCGGGATGGTCGACAGCACGAAAAAAGACAGCACAACGGTTGCCGCGAATCCGGCCCCTACTGCTGATACTACACAAACCGTCAAACTGACCACCGACTCTCCTGCTACAAAAGCTGTCGCATCAACTGAACCCGCGCAAAAGCTGACCATCGACAAATTCCTGATGCTCATGCAACCGAGTCAGGATGAGAAAGGGCGTGTGATCTATCCATCTGCGATCGGTCAGGTTGCCGTCAAAGACACCATGGCCTTCAATGGCTATCTGCGCGAATTCAAAAGCAATTTCCCCAGTGATGTTGTCTTCGCTTATGGCGTCCCTGAAAAAGATGAAAAAGGAAAAGCATCTGAATTTGTAGCGCTGTACGGATTGAGAACGTTCAACCGCAGCAACGCCAAATTGGAAGGTGATGCGATCTCCGATGCGCGTCAGGATTTCGATCAATATGGTAAAGTGCAGATCGAAATGCGCATGAAGCCGCAAGGCGCTTCCATCTGGAAGAAAATGACAGAGGAGAATATCGGTCGCCCCATTGCGATCGTATTGGATAACATCGTTCAATCCGCACCCAATGTGATCAGTGCCATCCCGAATGGCATCTCTTCGATCACGGGTAGCTACACACAACAAGAAGCTGCTGACTTAGCCAACATCCTGAAGATCGGTAAGCTCCCCGCACCTGCCAAGATTGTACAGGAGCAGCAAGTTGGACCCACCCTCGGTAGCGAAGCGATCCGTAGTGGCTCTATGGCCTTCCTGATCTCTTTTGTCGTAATCTTCACCCTGATGTTGGTTTACTACAACACCAGCGGCTGGGTAGCAAACATCGCCTTGATCCTGAACCTGCTTTTCACGGTAGGTATTTTGGCCGGACTCGGTGCAACCCTTACGGCTCCTGGTATCGCCGGTCTGGTACTCACCATCGGTATGGCCGTGGATACGAACGTGATCATCTACGAGCGTATCAAAGAAGAACTTGCCAAAGGAAAAAGTTATCTGTCGGCCATACAGGAAGGATACAAGCGTTCCTTGCCACCGGTACTGGACGCTCACGTAACTACTCTTTTGACCGCGTTCATCCTGTTCTACTTCGGACTGGGTCCGGTGAAAGGTTTCGCGACCACACAGATCATCGGTATCCTGCTTTCATTATTCTGCGGAATCCTGGTGAGCCGTTGGGTATCTGACATCTTCACTGACAAGAAAAAGCACCTTGAATACTTCACCGGTATTTCCCAAAAAGTATTCAAGCATGCTAAATATAAATTCATCGAATACCGCAAAGTCGCTTACGTGATTTCCATGGTTGTTCTGGCCTTGGGTATCGCTGCTTATTTCAACGGATTCGACCAAGGGGTTGAATTCGCAGGAGGTCGCAGCTATGTTGTCAAATTCGATCAGAAGGTTGATGTGGAAGCGGTGCGTAATGATCTCAAAGCAAGCTTCGAGGGAGAGAATCCGATCATCAAAACCATCGGAGACAATTCAACACTCGATATCACAACCGCCTATCTGATCCGTGATAACAATGCAGGCATCGACACCAAAGTAGAGGGTAAACTCTATGAAGGACTGAAAAAATATCTGCCTGCCGGCATGACACTGGAACAATTTGAAGCCGGTGCCGGAAAGATCGGTAAGCAAGCCTCCAAAAAAGTATTGCCAACCATCTCAGATGACCTGAAAGCCGGTGCTGTGCAGGCCACCATTTTCGCGATCATCGTGATCTTCCTGTACATCTTCATCCGTTTCCGCGATTGGCGCTACTCCTTCGGTACCATCGTGGCCTTGCTGCACGACGTTCTGGTAACGCTGGCGGTGTTCTCTTTCGCCCGTTCCGTGGTTCCTTTCCCGCTGGAAATCGATCAGCACTTTATCGCTGCGATCCTGACGGTGATCGGTTTCTCGATGAACGATACGGTGATCGTGTTTGACCGTATCCGTGAAGACAGCCGGATCAGTCCGACAGCCCCCCGCGCTGAAGTGATCAACCGAGCCATCAACGAAACATTGAGCCGTACCATCATGACTTCACTTACCGTATTCCTGACCGTCCTGATCCTGTTCCTGGTGGGCGGTGAGGTGACAAAAGGTTTCGCTTTCGCGATGCTGATCGGGGTGATCACCGGTACCTACTCTTCGATCTTCGTAGCGGCTCCGATCCTGGTTGACCTGGGCGGAAAACGTCCCCTTGGGAAATCAGCCGATAAGAGTTAATTGAACTCCTTAAAATAGAAAAGCCCCGATATTCGGGGCTTTTTTATGCGAGGTACGTTCAGTATTATCAAACGGCGAATGAGGTTCCGCAACCGCAGGTAGAACTGGCGTTCGGATTGGTGAACGTGAATCCACGATTATTCAACCCTTCTTCCCAATCTACTTCCATCCCCATCAGGTATAATTGATGCGGCTTTTCCATTATGCACGGTATCCCTTCGACCTGAAAGAAAAGATCATTCTCTTTCGACTGATCGAATCCTAGAACATAAGATAAGCCCGAGCATCCGCCCCCTTTCACACCCAATCGGAGCATTTGAGTTGCATCAAATCCGGGATCTGCCATCAATCGCTTGATCTCCCGAATGGCTCCTTCCGTAAGGCGCACAGGTGCTGTATCGATCATTGTTTCCATAGGGCAAAGTTAATCGATCTACCTAGTTCCCATTCGGCTTACTTTTGTTAAAGCTTCTATTATGGATACCACCCTACTCTCCCTGATTCTTTCTGTATCAGCCCTGGTGCTGAGTGTGTTGACGTTTACGTCAAAAAATCGAACCGCGCCACCCCCCGCTGCCGGATCCGATACCCGCTCCCTTCGACTACAGGCCTATGAGCGATTGGTGTTGCTGACCGAGCGGATCGCCTTGCCGAATTTGATTTCTCGGCTATCACAACCCGGACTATCTGCACTGCAGATGAAAATTGTAATGCTGGAAAACATCAAGCAGGAATTCGACTACAACAGCACCCAACAATTATATGTTTCTGAGATCGCCTGGGATTCGATCCGGAATCTGAAAGAGCAAAATCTGGCCTTGATCCACCAGGTATCGGCCTCACTGCCTTCGGAAGCGAGCGGTTCAGAATTGAACAAACGCCTACTGGAATTAATGATGCAACAAACAGGGAGTCCCCTGCATGAGATCGTAACCAAAACATTGAACCAGGAAGCCAAAATACTGATGAAGTGATGGATAACCGCGATCAAAAGATCACCGACTCGGGTATTGAGATCAAACCCGTTTATACAGAAGCCGACCGACCCGACTCTGCTTCAGAATTGCCAGGATCCTTCCCCTATACCCGCGGCATTCAGCCCGACATGTATCGAGGGAAATTATGGACCATGCGACAGTACGCCGGTTTCTCTACTGCAGAAGCCAGCAATGAACGGTATCATTATTTATTGAAGCAAGGCGTAAGCGGACTCAGCGTCGCCTTCGATCTACCCACTCAAATTGGATACGACAGCGACCATGCACTCGCAGAAGGTGAAGTCGGTAAAGTAGGCGTAGCCATTGATTCGATCGAAGACATGCGTAGGCTGTTCAAGGACATTCCACTGGAATCGGTGAGCACCTCCATGACCATCAATTCGACCGGATACATTTTGCTAGCCCTCTATGCCGCACTTGGTCAAGAACAAGGCGCCGATCTGAAAAAACTTACCGGCACCATCCAAAATGATATCCTGAAAGAATACGCAGCCCGCGGCACCTACATCTATCCGCCTCGCCCTTCCATGCGGATCATCACCGATATTTTCGAATGGTGCAGCCAGGAAATGCCCAAGTGGAATACCATCTCCATTTCCGGATATCATATTCGAGAAGCCGGTAGCACGGCGGCACAAGAGATCGCCTTTACACTCAGCAACGGAAAGGCCTACGTACAAGCAGCCCTCGAAAAAGGATTGAACATCGATGTATTTGGGAAACGACTCTCCTTCTTCTTCAATGCACACAACAACCTGTTTGAGGAGATCGCCAAATTCCGAGCCGCCCGTCGCATCTGGGCCAACCTCATGAAAGAACTCGGCGCCACCGATCCCAAAGCCTGCATGCTGCGCTTTCATACACAAACCGGTGGCTCTACCCTGACGGCACAACAACCACTGAATAATATTTCACGCGTTACGCTTCAAACACTGGCTGCTGTTTTGGGCGGCACACAATCGTTACACACCAACGGATACGATGAGGCACTTGGACTGCCCACGGAGGAAGCGGCCCGCATTGCGCTCCGCACCCAACAGATCGTAGCTTTTGAGAGTGGAGCAGCTGATACGGCCGATCCATTGGCCGGATCTTATTTCATCGAATCACTCACCGATGAGATGGAGCAAAAAGCGAGGGAATGGATGAAGAAGATCGATGAAATGGGCGGAAGCGTATCGGCCATCGAACAAGAATTCATGCAACGAGAGATCGCCCGAAGCGCCTATGCTTATCAGCGAAAAGTGGAATCGAAAGAGCAGATCATCGTTGGACAAAACGCATATACCACAGCAGAACACCTGCAAACACCCATCTTAAAAATTGATGACTCGATCCGTCAGGTACAATCGGAACGCCTACAACAGTTGCGTGCAAATCGAAATGCAGAAAAGGCAATTACTTGCTTAGCCGAGGTTCGTAGCCGAGCCGTGACTGGTGAAAATTTAATGCCGTCGGTATTAGAGGCTGTCACCCATCAATGCACACTCGGCGAAATCGCTGATGAATTACGAGGTGTATTTGGAGAGCACAAATAGAGCGCTAGGACTTCTTCGCCTCTTTCGCCCAAGCATCTTTCAATCCAACTGTTTTATTAAAGACCAGCTTTTCAGAGCTGCTTTCCTTATCCTGTACAAAATACCCCAAGCGCAGGAATTGGAATCGATCGGACAATGCTGCCGTTGCCAACGCAGGTTCTGCGTAAGCGGTTTTAACCACTTGCAACGAATCGGGATTCAGGAAAGATTTGAAATCACCTTCGCTGTCGGTCGGGTCTTCCACCGAAAACAGTCGGTCATATAAGCGCAATTCGACCGGAACCGCCTCCGCCTTGCTAACCCAATGCAACGTTCCCTTAACGGAGATACCACTGGTATCGGAACCGCTTTTGCTTTCCGGGAAATAGGTGCAACGTAGTTCGAGCACCTCTCCGTTATCGTCTTTGATCACTTCGTCGCAACGAATGATGTACGCACTTTTGAGTCGAACCATTTGTCCGGGCGCCAAACGGAAATACTTCTTCGGCGCATTTTCCATGAAATCGGTCCGCTCGATCAGGATCTCTGAACTGAATGGTACCGAACGATGTCCGCCGTTTTCGGCCTCGGGGTTATTCTCGCTACTTAACATCTCCACCGGACCAGGATGATTGGTGATCACCACTTTCAAGGGATCAACTACCACCATGCGACGCAGGGCAATTTGATTGAGGTGTTCGCGCACACAGAATTCCAACAAGCCTACATCCACCATATTCTCACGCTTGGCTACGCCGATGCGGCTGCAGAACTCACGGATGCTATCCGGCGTGTAACCACGACGGCGCAGACCGCTGATAGTAGGCATCCGGGGATCATCCCAGCCTTGCACATGACCTTCCTGCACCAATTGCAAGAGTTTACGTTTGCTGGTAACCGTATAATTGATATTGCGTCGGGCAAATTCGTATTGATGAGACGGATAGATCTCTAATTTATCGATGAGCCAGTCGTAGAGTTCGCGGTGGGGAACAAACTCCAACGTACAAATGGAGTGTGTGATGTTTTCGATCGAATCGCTTTGACCGTGTGCAAAATCATACATCGGATAGATGCACCATTTATCGCCGGTGCGATGATGATGTGCATGTTTGATGCGATACAGGATCGGGTCGCGCATCAGCATGTTGATGTGCGCCATATCGATCTTGGCCCGCAATGTATGAGTGCCATCGGGAAACTCTCCGGCCTTCATGCGCATAAACAGGTCGCGGTTCTCTTCGATGGAGCGGCCGCGAAAGGGACTGTTCACCCCCGGTTCGGTAGGCGTCCCTTTTTGAGCAGCCATTTGCTCGGGCGTAAGATCATCCACATAGGCGAGACCCAGATCGA
>JBKCMR010000094.1:0-43651 GCA_046300055.1 Bacteroidota bacterium | reverse complement strand
TCGAAATCCGAGGCGAAGTGCTGCTGGACAAAGAACGATTCCGCCAATACAACGAATCGTTGATGGAAGAAGGACAACCCCCACTGGCCAATCCCCGCAACGCCGCCTCCGGCACCTTGCGGCTGAAAGATCCCGCCCAAGTTGCCAAACGAAACCTCGAAGCCTTCGTTTACCACATCAGCTATTACACCCTGCTGCCCGGAAAGTCTACGCCCAAATCATTGCAAACACACGAAGGATCCATCGAGCTGCTGTGGAACCTCGGTTTTCGTAGTCCCCAACAGGAAAAACGCGTATTCCAGGGTATTCAAGGAGTGATCGACTACTGTCACGCCTTCGAAAACAAACGCGATTCTCTCCCATACGAGATCGATGGCATGGTCATTAAAGTAAATGAGCTGTCGCTGCAAGAGAAAATGGGGATGACCTCCCACCACCCTCGCTGGGCCATCGCCTTTAAATTCAAAGCCCGCCAAGCCACAACCCAATTAATATCGGTCGAGTTTCAAGTAGGTCGCACCGGAGCCGTCACCCCCGTGGCCAAACTCGAACCCGTTGCCATCGGAGGCGTCACCGTCAGCAGCATCTCCATCCACAACGAAGAATACATCCGCGAAAAAGATCTGCGGCTGGGCGACCAAGTGCTCATCGAACGCGCCGGCGATGTCATCCCGCAGATCGTCAAATCCCTCCCCGACGCCCGAACCGGAACAGAAAAAAAGATCGTCTTCCCCCGCCAATGTCCCATCTGCCAACAAGCACTCCACAAAGAAGAAGCAGAAGCCGTCTGGCGCTGCGGCAATTGGGAATGTCCGGCCCAAGCCGTGGAACGCATCATCCATTTCGTCAGCAAAGACGCGATGGATATCCGCGGCTTCGGCGAAGCCAACATCCGAAAATTCTATGAGAAAGGATTGCTGAACGACATACCCGGCATCTACCAACTCAACTATGAGCAGATCAGCACGATGGAAGGATTCGGAAAAAAATCCATCGAAAAATTGCAGCAATCCATCGAAGCCTCCAAGAATCAACCTCTGCATCGCTTACTCTACGGTTTAGGCATTCGATTCGTTGGTGAAACCACCGCCAAAACGATCGCCCGGCAGATCACACACATACTCGACCTGAAAGCAAAATCATTGGAGGAACTGCAGCAATGGGAAGACATCGGACCCAAAGTGGGCGGCAGCATCCATCAATTCTTCCAAGAACAGAGCAATATTCAGTTGATTGAAAAACTGGAAGCACTCGGACTCTCCTTGAAGCAGGAGGAAAAGACCAAAACAGCGGGCGGTTCGCTCAGCGGAAAAAGTTTTCTGTTCACGGGTACACTTCCAACGCTGAAACGAAGCGAAGCAGAAGCGATGGCAGAAGCCAAAGGTGGACAGATACTAAGCGGCGTCAGCGCCAAATTAAATTATCTCGTAGTAGGTGAAGACGCCGGCAGCAAACTGGAAAAAGCCAAAAGAATCAATACCATCACTATTCTCAACGAAGCAGAATTCCTAGAACTGATCGCCAACTGATCAGCTGATCAATCCCGCTCCGATCATATACTCCGCGATCTGAACAGCATTGGTAGCCGCCCCTTTACGAAGATTATCAGACACGATCCAGCAATTGAGTGTATTGGGTTGCGATTCATCGCGACGGATACGTCCCACAAACACCTCATCCCGCTCATGCGCATCCATCGGCATCGGATATTGTTGCGTAGCCGGATCATCCACCACCACTACTCCGGGTGCAGCAGATAAGATCGAACGCACGGCACTGAGCTCGAAATCGTTTTCAAATTCCACATTCACACTCTCACTATGACCCCCCATCACCGGAATACGCACCGTAGTGGCCGTCACCCGAATGGAATCATCGCGCAAAATCTTACAGGTCTCCTTCACCATCTTCATCTCCTCCTTCGTATATCCATTCTCCAGAAATACATCGATCTGCGGGATCACATTCAGATCGATCGGATATGTATACGCCATGGGATAGTCCGATGATTCACCCGCCACCTGCTTTCTTCTTTCCCCATGTAATTGATCGACGGCTTTTACGCCCGTCCCGGTTACACTCTGATAGGTACTGACTACAATTCGCTTGATACCGTATCGCTTGTGAAGTGGGTTAAGCGCCACCACCATTTGTATGGTCGAGCAATTCGGATTCGCAATGATGAGATCTTGTTTTGTCAATTCATCCGCATTGATCTCGGGCACCACGAGTTTTTTGGTCGGATCCATCCGCCAGGCAGATGAATTATCGATTACAGGTATGCCCGCTTCCGCAAATTTTGGCGCCCACTCCAGCGAAGTACTACCTCCCGCGGAGAAGATGGCCACTGCAGGTTTCAATCGGATCGCCTCCTCCATGGAAACGACCGGATACTCTTTACCCTGAAAAGAAATCAATTTTCCGATGGAACGTTCAGAGGCTACGGGAATGAGTTCCGTAACGGGGAATTTTCGCTCCGCCAACACTTGTAACATCTTGGTGCCCACTAATCCGGTAGCACCGACCACAGCAACTTTCATCGTTCGTGTATTTAAAGAGTGAAGGCCTTTGAATAAAGACCTGTTGGCAGACATCGTTGGCCGCGAAATTAGCCGCCACCGTTTTTTTCTCCAAGCATTCCGGATTATTCCACTCCCTTTTTCTTGGAAACGGCCACTCCCAACTCTCATTTTTACACCATGCGCCTCTTTCAACTATTCGTATTCATTTTTATCGGCTCTCCTCTTCTCGCACAACGTTACGAGGTAGTGATACATGAGATCTTTGCAGATCCCGCTCCTTCCGTCGGACTCCCCAACACCGAATGGATCGAGATACGAAACCGCTCCCTCGCCCCGATACCGTTACAGGGCTGGCGCCTGGGCGATGCCGGCGGACAATCCGGTCCGATACCGAACATCACCCTTTACCCCGACAGTCTGCTCATCCTCTGCGCCAACTCGTCCGTTACCGCACTCAGTACGTATGGCCGTTGCATCGGGCTAACCAGCTTCCCATCACTTGATAATGACGGAGAGGTATTGGTACTACGCAATGCTGCCGGACAAGTCATCCATGCGATCGAATACTCTGTAAACTGGCATTCAACCGAATTGAAAAAACAAGGAGGCTGGTCACTTGAAATGATCGATGCCGGACTTCCCGGATTATTTCAACCCAATTGGGCATCCTCCATCAATAATGAGGGCGGCAGTCCCGGCCAACCGAATTCAATCAGACGAACATTGATCGATCAAGAACCGCCTATCCTCAAAAATGGATATGCACTCGACTCGTTCCACTTGCTTGTACTGTTTGACGAAGCACTGGATAGTATAGCGGTCAGCCAAGAGGGACTGTTCCATCTATCGGACAGCCGGGAAATAGTAGAAGCCAGATGCCTGCCTCCGCTGTACGATCGGGTCGAATTGAGAACGGATTGGCCTCTACTCAGAGATAAAGTATATACACTCACCAATATCGAAATCAAAGATGTGATCGGTAATGTTTCGGACCGGTCGCAATCAATTCGCATCGGCATCCCCACCATGCCTGATACAGCAGACCTACGGATCAACGAGATCCTGTTCGACCCGCCCACCGGCGGATCAGATTATGTTGAACTGATCAACAAAGGCAAAAAGATCATCGACCTCTCACAGCTTCACGTTACGAATCGGTCTGTCGGCGGAAGCTTGGGCACCATTCAACGGATCACATCAGAACCTACCTATTTTTTCCCAGGCGATCATCTGGTATTAACCGCCGATCCGAAGGCATTGACAAGAAATTACTTCGTACAAGAGCCAGAACTAGTGATGAGAACAGATGCCCTGCCCTCACTGCCGGATACCGAAGGAAGTCTGGTTGTTTTAAATGCCCAAGGCATCGTGGTGGACGAACTTCGATACAACGCGGACTGGCATTTTCCGCGACTGCAGTCCCGCACCGGCGTGGCCCTAGAGCGGATCGATCCGAATCTGGCAACACAAAACAGAAACAACTGGCAATCGGCCGCCAGTACCGTAGGATACGGAACCCCAACCCGTCGTAACTCACAATACCGATCGTTCATTACATCTCAGCAAATTGAGCTATCCTCGAACATCCTCTCACCGGATGGGGACGGAAGAGATGATAGGCTGCAAATCCGCATTCAACGTACGGAGACAGCTAACCAGATCCGTATCCGAATATTTCACGCATCAGGCGTACTGGTTCGTGAATTGGCAAACCTGGCACTGGTCGGAACGGATACCATTTTCAATTGGGACGGACTGGATGAAAAAGGCTACCCGCTGGCAGGAGGACAATATATTCTACTGTTCGAAATATTATCAACAAAAGGAATAATCAGTAAAGAGAAAAAACTAGTTGTAATAGCTAGGTGATCTGACATAAAAAAACGGTAAAGCGAATCTATACTCCGCTTTACCGCCTAAATATGAAAATTGGCTTATGCCAACTCGATATCGAAATTGACCAGATCTTTGAATTGACGGATACGGTTCTCAATATCAGCTTGATTGATCTCCTTCAAACGAGTGGGACCGAATTTCTCGACACAGAAACTCGCCATCGCAGAACCCACGATGATCGCACGTTTCATATTCTCGAAGGAAATGTCGCCGGTTTTAGCCAGATAACCGATAAATCCGCCGGCGAATGTATCACCCGCTCCGGTAGGGTCATATACCTCTTCCAAAGGAAGTGCAGCAGAGTAGAACACCTGATCGCCATGGAAAAGCAAGGCGCCATGCTCTCCTTTTTTGATGATCAGATACTTGGGGCCCATCTGTAGAATGGCCTTGGCCGCTTTTACCAAAGAATACTCGCCGGACAACTGACGAGCTTCCTCATCATTCACAAGCAACAGATCGACGTACCGCAACACGATCTTCAGATCGTTCATCGCAGTGTTCATCCAGAAATTCATGGTGTCGAGCACGATCAGTTTCGGACGCTGCTTCAACTCTTGTATCACATTCAGCTGCAGCGTGGGCATGATGTTTCCCAGCATCAGGAACTCAGCCCCCTGATACCCATCGGGAATATGCGGATCGAAATCGGCCAGCACGTTCAGGTCGGTGACCAGCGTGTCGCGGCTGTTCATGTCGTTGTGATATTTCCCGCTCCAGAAAAAGGATTTCTTATCGGTACGTACATCTACACCGTCCAAATGGACGCCACGGCTACGGAGATCCTCCATTTCCGATTCGGGAAAATCATTTCCTACAATGGAGATCTGTTTGACAGGCTGCACGAAATGACTGGCAGCATAGGCAACATAGGTGGCCGATCCGCCAATGATGCGGTCAGTCTTTCCAAATGGGGTTTCGATCGCATCGAAGGCCATGGTGCCTACAGAAATCAGGGACATAGTTGAATATTGTATTGAATAAAGCGCGGCAAACCTACACAAATTATCTATGATACCGGGCGCAAAGTCCTGTCCCCTCGAGGTTTCCTATATTTGAAACATGAAAAAGACCGAGCGGAAAAAAGCATCGAAAAAAGGCCTGATCCTTCAGCGGGCAGCTACCATGTTTCGGGAGCGCGGATTCGCCGCTTCCTCCATGCGCGACCTGGCTGAAACCGTCGGCATCGAAGCTGCCAGCCTCTATAATCATATCCGATCCAAAAACGAGATCCTAGAATCCATCTGCTTTGAAGTGGCCAACCTCTTCAATGAAAAATTACAGGAGGTGGAATCGAACCGCCAAAACACCATCAACAAGATCGAATCGATCCTGCGCTTCCATATTGAGCAAATGATCGACAATTACGAAAAGGTAATCGTGTGCGACCGTGAATGGCGTCATCTCGACGAACCCTTCCGGGCCAATTTTCAAACCCAACGCCGCAGCTACCGCAAACGCTTTGCTGCTATCCTGGAAGAAGGAATCGCCAAAGGTGAGATCCGGCGCATCGATGCCCCCACTGCCGTGCTGGTCATGCTGCACGCCGTAAACGGCATCGAATCCTGGCACCGCAGTAAAACCAAGATCAGCGCCGATGAACTTTCCAATCACATGATCCGAATCCTTATCGACGGCCTCCGTAAAGCTTCCTGATGGCAACCCATTTTCACGCCCTACCCATCCGCTCTATACAAGCGGAAACTGCCGATTGTATTTCCGTAGAGATCGAAGTGCCGAAAGATCTGCAGAACGAATTCAAGTACTTACCCGGACAATACCTCACCTTTCGCACGGGCATCGAGGGCGAAGAAGTTCGTCGCTCCTATTCCCTCTGCAGCGCACCCCACGAAAACAAATGGACCGTTGCGATCAAGAAGATCGAGGATGGAAAATTTTCAAACTATGCACACGGCACACTAAAAAAAGGCGATCTCATCGATGTCATGCCTCCGATGGGAAAATTTCATCCTGAACTGCACACCGCCAACCAAAAACATTATCTCGCCATCGCCGCCGGTAGCGGTATCACCCCCGTACTTTCCATTCTTAAATCGGTTCTGTACACCGAGCCAAACAGTCGATTCACCCTGATATACGGAAACCGCGACCGCCAATCCATCATCTTCTTCGAAGAATTGGAGGGCTGGAAGAATAAATTCCTCGGCCGATTGCAACTCATTCACATTCTCAGCCGCGAACGAACCGACAGCGACATCAACAAAGGAAGAATCGACGCAAACAAAATGGAACGACTGGCCGCATTGATCGACTATAAAAGCGTTGATGACTGTTACCTCTGCGGACCGGAAGCCATGATCGAAACAGCCCGACAAACACTTCCAACCCTCGGCATCGCCTCCGAAAAAATTCATTTCGAACTTTTCACGACCGCTGCTCAGCAGAAACGGTCCGATAAAAAACCGACGAACGACTCCGAAACACTCGGCCCCCAAAGCATCGTCACCCTCCGTGTCGATGGCAGAGCCGTAGACGTGAACATCCCCCTCGGAGGATGCCAAACCATCCTGGATGCCGCCCTGAAACAAGGCGCGGATCTGCCCTATGCCTGCAAAGGCGGTATGTGCTGCACCTGTAAGGCCAAATTGGTTGAGGGTGAAGCGTCCATGGAAGTAAACTGGGGACTGGAGGATGAGGAGGTTCGACAAGGATTCATCCTGACCTGTCAGGCCATCCCCACCAGCGAAAAACTCGTGGTAGACTTCGACGCGAAATAGCCCGAAACAACTCCACAATTTTCCAAACAGCCGTTCGGATTGATTAAATTTGTCCGGTTAAACCCTTCCTATGTCCGTTCACGACCTCGAGAAACATTTTCAGGATACCATCGACGCGGAGATCAAGATCGAACCGCTCGATTGGATGCCCGACGCCTATCGTAAGACCAACATCCGACAGATCAGTCAACACGCACACAGCGAGATCGTCGGTATGCTGCCCGAAGGCAACTGGATCTCACGCGCACCATCACTGAAACGTAAAGCCATTCTGCTTGCCAAAGTACAAGACGAAGCCGGTCACGGACTCTATCTCTATTCCGCCTGTGAAACATTGGGCACCTCTCGCGAAGAGACGATCAACGACCTGCATACGGGTCGAGCTAAATACTCCTCCATCTTCAATTACCCCACGCTTACCTGGGCTGATATCGGTACCATCGGCTGGCTGGTCGACGGAGCCGCGATCATGAATCAGGTGATGCTCACCCGCACGTCATACGGACCTTATGCGCGGGCTATGGTACGCATCTGCAAAGAAGAAAGTTTCCATCAGCGTCAGGGATTTGAGTCCCTACTGGTTCTGTCGAAAGGATCCGAAGAACAACGCGCCATGTGCCAAGACGCGATCAACCGCTGGTGGTGGCCTGCCCTCATGATGTTCGGTCCGCGTGACAGCGAAAGCACCAACAGCGACCAAAGCATGAAATGGAAGATCAAACGCAAAACCAACGACGAACTCCGTCAGCAGTTCGTGGACATGTGCGTGGAGCAAGTGAAATTATTAGGCATGACGCTGCCCGATCCGAATCTGAAATGGAATGAAGAGTCCAAGCACTATGATTTTGGAGAGATCGACTGGAATGAATTTTGGCAAGTCGTAAAAGGAAACGGCCCCTGCAACCGCGAGCGACTCGAGACTAGAAAAAAAGCCTGGGAGGAAGGTGCCTGGGTGCGCGAAGCGGCCGCCGCCCATGCTGCAAAAAAACAAAAACGCGCTGACGCCAACGCCGCCTAAACAAACGACATGAAGACATACATCCGTCGGTTTTTCTATGGAGACATACCCGGACAAGAAACGGGTGGCACTCCGGCTCCACAAGGACCGAAAAATGACTGGCCGCTCTGGGAAGTTTTTATCCGAAGCAAACAAGGCCTCGATCATAAACACGTAGGCAGCTTGCATGCCACCGATGCACAAATGGCTATTGAAAATGCCCGCGACGTATACACGCGCCGACAAGAAGGCGTCAGCATCTGGGTGGTGAAAAGCCAAGACATCCACGCATCGCGACCTGAAGAGTCCGGTGAGCTCTATGATCCTGCAGCCGACAAGATCTATCGTCACCCCACCTTTTACGATCTGCCCGACGAAATCAACCACATGTAAGACATGAAGGCAACACTCGAATATATCCTTCATCTGGCCGACAATGCCCTCATTCTCGGACAACGCAATGCCGAGTGGTGCGGCCACGGCCCTGTACTCGAACAAGACATCGCGATCTCAAATATTTCACTCGACCTCATCGGACAAGCCCGAAGTTTCTATCAATACGCCGCAGAGCTTAAAGGAAGCGGAACTACCGAAGACGATCTCGCCTACCTGCGCGATGAACGTCAGTTTCGAAATATTCTCCTCGTTGAACAACCAAAAGGCGATTGGGCATTCACCACACTCCGCCAGTTCCTATTCAGTAGCTATCAACAACTGCTTTTTCAAAAACTGACCACACACACAGACGAACGAGTGGCCGCTATCGCCGAAAAAACGCTGAAAGAAGTCAACTACCACGTTCGATGGAGCAGTGAATGGGTCATCCGCCTGGGTGATGGAACCGAGGAAAGTAGAAGTAGAATATTGAGTGCCTTGGCATCGATCTGGACATTCACCGGAGAAATGTTCATGCCTGAATCTTTTGAAACCACCTCTGGCATCGTTGTCACTGAATTGGAAACATCCTGGAAAGAAAAAATAAAAACCTCTTTTGCTGAAGCAAACATCGGTGTACCTGAAAATACATTCATGCGCAGCGGAGGTAAAAAAGGTATACACAGCGAGCACCTGGGATTCATACTCGCTGAGATGCAATACCTGCAGCGCAGCTACCCGGGTTGTGAATGGTAATGGAAAAAATAACGGATACGATCGAATCGATTTATGAAATCCTGGGGAAGGTAACCGACCCGGAAGTACCCGTACTTACCATTTTAGATCTGGGCATCGTTCGAAACGTAGCACTGAAAGATGATGAATTGATCGTGACGATCACCTCTACCTATACCGGATGCCCGGCCATGGACATGATCGCAGCCAACATTCGGATTGAACTGGCCGCGGCCGGCTACAAAAATGTTCGCATCGAACAATCGATCCGCCCGGCCTGGACCACCGACTGGATGAGTGAAGCAGGCAAAGAAAAATTAAAAGAATACGGAATCGCTCCACCTGATAAACGATTCACGATCCCGGAAGACGGAGTGGGTTGCCCTCGATGCGGATCCACTAATACCCGACTCGTGAGTGAATTCGGATCGACGGCCTGCAAGGCACTCTATCAATGTAGGGATTGTCAGGAGCCGTTTGATTTTTTCAAATGTCATTGAGATAACTAAATAAGAATCATCACATGCCGACACTGATCAAAGAAATAAAAGGAGCGCTGGCGGTACTGACCCTGAATCGCCCCGAGAAATACAACGCCTTCAATAGGGAGATGGCATTAGCGCTGCAAACCGCTCTTGATGAATGTGCTGACTCCTCTATTCGCGCAGTATTGATCACAGGCACTGGAAAAGCATTTTGTTCCGGCCAAGATTTGGCAGAAGCCATCGATCCGAACGGACCGGGCATGAAAAAAATCCTTGCTGAACATTACAACCCCATCGTTCGAAAAATCGTAGCACTCGAAAAACCGGTTGTGGCTGCCGTGAACGGTGTAGCCGCTGGTGCAGGTGCCAATCTTGCGCTTTGTTGCGATATCACTGTAGCCGCTGAATCAGCTTCATTCATTCAAGCCTTTTCTAAAATTGGACTGGTGCCAGATACGGGAGGCAGTTTCTTTTTGCCACGCTTGGTGGGTAAGCAAAAGGCAACTGCTTGGATGATGCTGGGAGATAAGATCGGAGCTCGTGAAGCGGAACAACAAGGCATGATCTATGCCGTATATCCGGATGCGGATTTCTTAACTGCAGCGATGAATTTGGCTGAACAGCTTTCTCAAATGCCTACGCAGGCATTGGCCCGCATAAAAAAACAAGTACAGCTTTCCGCAATACAAACTCTCGAGCAGCAATTGCAAACAGAGGATGATCTTCAGCAAGAGGCCGCCGCGACACTTGATTTTCAAGAAGGCGTAAATGCTTTTTTAGAAAAACGCAATCCGCGATTCACCGGAAAATAAACTAACATGTCAGATCCAAATACAGAAGCCAGGCGTGTCGTTGAACACATGATGCAACACGATCGATTCTCGCAATGGTTGGGGATCGAATTGCTGGACATCAAAACCGGAGAAAGTTGCATTCGAATGAATGTCCGCGAAGAAATGGTGAATGGCTTCGGCATCGCACACGGCGGGGTAGCTTTTTCGCTGGCCGACAGTGCCTTTGCCTTTGCCTGCAACAACCGAAATCAACTCTCCGTGGCACTGGACACTTCCATCAATTTTACAAGAGAAGTGCGTGTAGGCGATACGCTCACGGCTACTGCAAAAGAGGAGCATAACGGACGATCGACCGGCCTCTACACCATTCGCATCGTGAATCAGGACGAAAAATTAGTAGCGCAGTTCAAAGGTCTTTGCTATCGCACCGATAAAAAACTAATCTGATGTTTTACGCATTCAACGGCAACAAACCCGTCGTGCATCCATCCGCATTCGTACATCCACAGGCTGTGGTCACCGGCGCAGTCACCATAGGAAAAGATTGCTATATCGGTCCGGGTGCTGCCCTGCGCGGCGACTGGGGCGAGATCATTCTGAAAGATGGCTGCAATGTTCAGGAGAATTGCACCATTCATATGTTTCCGGGTGTAACGGTTGTTCTCGAAGAATGCGCACACATCGGTCACGGTGCCATCATCCATGGAGCGCATATCGGTAAAAATTGCCTGGTGGGAATGAATGCCGTGGTGATGGACAATGTAGAACTGGGCGATGAAAGCATCGTGGGAGCGCTCACCTTCATCAAAGAGGGAGAGAAAATCCCGGCCCGTAGTATTGTGGTAGGTAATCCGGGTAAGATCATCAAAAAAGCAAGCGATCAACTCATCGAATGGAAAACCGAGGGCACCCGCCTGTATCAGGAACTCCCGAAAGCTTGTCACGAAACGCTGAAACTCTGCCGACCTTTACGAAAAGCCACAGGAAAACGGAATTTTGATGAGGTCGGATACAAAAACCTGAAAAGGAGTTGAAAGATGAAGGATGAAGGGTGAAATTCATCGTTCACCTTTCATCCTTCAACTCTCCTGATGATTCTCATCAATTGAAACATCGAACTATATTCCATAAATTAGCTTCATAAAGGAACCTGATCATGAAAAAAATTCTACCCCTTCTCACGCTTACCGCATGCACCTTGCTTAGTCAGGCGCAATCTGATCGTTTTGCCTACACCATCACCGATCAACAATCGGGCGGATCGAATTGGCATTTTCTGCGTCGGATAGACCTCACGGGTGGTTTTGTGACGCAGCCTTTGTACGAGGGACTGAATAATCAGCGACCTATTTTTCAGGCCGGATCCGGAAAAGCCACACTCAGCAGTGATGCACCGTTTCAATCGGGTGTAGCTGCCATGGCCTTAGACCCTCGCACCAATCGCTTATTCTTCACACCCATGCAGATCGATCAGTTGCGCTACATCGATCTCAATAATTGGAAAACATATTATGTGTCTGGCACACCGCTTGCCAACAACCGAACAGCCACAACTGATGCCGGTGCGATGGTTACCCGTATGACTATTGGTAACGATGGCTACGGATATGCACTAACTAACGACGCCCGTCACTTGATCCGGTTCACAACAGGCGGATTACCTGTCATCGAGGACCTGGGCAGCCTGGTCGACGACGCCGCTAACAACGGTCAATCGGTTCATCTCTCCTGTACCAGCTTCGGAGGCGATATGATCGCAGATGACAAAGGCAATCTGTACCTGATGACTTCCGCTCAATACATTTTTCGGATCAACATTGCTACTAAAGTCGCCACGCACCTCGGCACGATCAAAGGATTGCCTGTCGGATTCAGCATCAATGGCATGGCCGTAACAGATAAAAATCAGATCCTCGTAACCAGTGCTGTACAGCCGGGTTATTTCCTGATCGATGCCGCGAACTGGACCGCTGCCGCATGGCCCGTAAAAGAAACTTCCTGGAACGGATCCGATCTCGCCAACGGAAATGTATTGCGTAGTCAGGCCAATACCGCAAATGCCAAACCGGAAACACCTCAACTCCTTGAAACAGGAAAAGGTTCCATCTCGATTTATCCCAATCCGATCCTCAACAATCAGTTCCAGCTGCGCTTGCGTGACCTCATTCCTGGCGGATATCAGTTGGAAATAACCGACATGCTCGGTCGACAAGTCATGAATCAGGCCGTACAGATCAGCCTGGAGAACAGCACCATGCCGGTTGTTTTACCGAAGGGACAAACACAAGGTCTCTATCTTATCAAACTCAGTGGTACAGAGAGCCGGCAGTCCTACCAACAGAAATTCCTGATCCAATAGATCATACAACCTTTTAAGCGATCAGATCCCGGCCAAGGCCGGGATCTTTCATTTAGGGCTATGCCCCCGACATCAGGTATATTTGCAGCCAATCAACTACGTGGAGAAAAGCAATTTCGTCGATCAGATACGGATTTTTTGCCGAAGCGGGCATGGCGGTGCCGGCAACAAGCATTTCATGCGCAATAAGTTCACCGCCTTAGGCGGACCGGACGGCGGTGATGGCGGTCGCGGCGCGCACATCATCCTCAAAGGCAACCGTAACCTATGGACATTACTACATCTTCGCTATTACAAGAATGTATTGGCAGAAGACGGAGAAAGAGGCGGATCGAATAATTGCCATGGTCGCGATGGAAAAGACATCATCATTGAAGTCCCCCTGGGCACCATCGCCCGCGATGAAGAAACCGGAAAACAAGAAGTCGAAATTCTGGAGGACGGTCAAGAGATCGTTTGGATACCCGGCGGAAAAGGCGGATTGGGAAACTCTCATTTTGCCACACCCACCAACCAGGCGCCTGAACATGCACAACCCGGATTGCCAGGGATCGAAGGATGGAAAGTGCTGGAACTGAAAGTACTGGCGGATGTAGGACTGGTCGGTTTTCCCAACGCTGGAAAATCAACTCTACTCTCCGTCATCACTGCAGCCAAACCGAAAATCGCCGACTACGCCTTCACTACCATCACGCCGAACCTCGGCATGGTCGAGTACCGCGATGGAAAAAGTTTTTGCATCGCCGACTTGCCGGGTATCATCGAAGGCGCAGCTGAAGGTCGCGGGCTCGGTCATCGATTCCTTCGTCACATTGAACGCAACTCTGTATTGTTATTTTTGATTCCGGCCGACAGCGCCGATCATCGAAAGGAATTCGATATTCTTCTCAATGAACTGGAACACTACAATCCGGAACTGCTCAATAAGCAATTCGTCATCGCGATCAGCAAAAGCGATATGCTGGATGATGAATTGAAAAAAGAGATCCGCGCTCAATTACCGGAAACATACCCACATCTGTTCATCTCCTCGGTCACCAATCAGGGATTGGTTGAGCTGAAAGATAAACTCTGGCAGATACTGAACACACCTGTTGCAGAATGATATGCAAAAACAACGTTGCTCTTTTTGCGGCCATACTGTTGAACTGATCCATGTACACGGACATTATCAATGTCCTATTTGCAAAACGAATGCGCTGCCTTGTTGTGACGGTGACAACTGTGACACAAACCTCCTGCTAAGCGATCGGCTGCAGCAGGAAAACGAAAGCGAACGGAACGATCAATAAGTACGACCCACTGTATCACAGGCAGCTTTCAGTAACGAACTGCCATCTGTCGCATCCTGCCATTTCTCCCACATCATCACGCCATTGGCTTGATCTTTTGCCAGTTTCGCCTTGCGCTTGATCGTGTATTGGCCATTGTAATAGATCGTATAGTTCGTAAATCCGCCGGCCGTGACAACCGCCGAATCGGAATTGGGACTTCCACCCTGACCCAGAATTCCTCTAAACGAAAGCGTGGTTCCGGATTGTGTGATCCCCGAAGGACGACCATAGGCCGGCAAACCCAACACACATTTCGAAGCAGGCATCTGTCGGGTATTCAGCCAATAGTTCAAACAGGTCTGTGCGAGAGCATAATCGCTGTGATGACGAAACGGTGCGGATGTACTGAAGTCATCATAGGCCATCACATTGAAAAAATCAACATACGGGAAGATCTCATTACGTACTGCATCGCGGATACCCCCCGCATATTTTCCGGCCGTGATCGCGCAGGATAAATAATACCGCGCATCGCGATGCAAAGAATCAGACAACTCTTTCATCATAGCCGTGAATGTGACATCTGTTCCGTCAGAGGTGGTAGGAAATTCCCAATCCATATCCACACCATCGAATCCGTATTGGCGTACTTTGGCCATAACATCTTTAACGAAATTATTTCGACCGGTGGCTGTGGCTGCCATATTCTTGAAATTCGTCTTCCCATCACCCGTGCCATCGTTGATCCCCACAAAAACTTTTGCCCCATTGGCCCTTGCTTTAGTAAGTACATCATTCAGCGTAGTCGGACTGTTCACGGTAAGCGTACCACTGGCATTCACCCCGAAAAAAGCATAGACCACTACATTGGTCATACGGAATTTCACATCCGGCACATCCGCCACCGAACGATACGAGGGGAAATAGCCCACTACATAGTATCCGAACGGAGCAGGTGCTGAAATGGTGATATAGGTGAACGATCGAACCTGACTTGTACAACCGGTGGCTGCTCCGTTGCTGTTCTTAGGAACTACATACCAATAATAGGTCGCATTGGGCGTTGCTGATATGGTATGCGTATAGCTGGTTCCGCTGACGCTGTTGGCGATCTGAGTGGTCGGATTGGCAACTGTTCCCAGGTATACATCATAAGTACTGGCACCGGAAACCGCATTCCAACTCAACGTAACCTGGGTTGCCGTCACGAAGCTACCGTTGGCCGGACCCGCAGCTGTTGCACAACCGGGTGCGGGATTTGGAGTCGGACCCGGAGCAGGTGAGTCTTTCTTTCCGCAGGAAACCCAATAGATACTGATGAAGAATATAACAGTCAGACGGAGGCGCATAGATTGGTTTTGGTGCCTGAAATTAGTCGTTTTCACGAAAGAATGGACGGCCTGCGTTTCGTAATTTGCGAGGACCAAAAATACCATCATGAAACGATCCTTGCTCACCCTCCTCCTACTAGTTAGTTTTCTGTTCCGCGCCGTGGCCGACGAAGGCATGTGGCTTCCCCTGCTTCTGGGCGAACAGGTATACTCAAAAATGAAGGCCAAAGGTTTAAAGCTTACCTCCAAGCAACTTTATGATATAAACCAAGCCTCCCTGAAAGATGCCATCATCATTTTCGGTGGCGGCTGTACGGGTGAGATCGTGAGCGCCAAAGGATTGATCTTCACCAACCACCACTGCGGATACGGTGCCATTGCCGCTGCCAGTAGTGTAGACAACAACTATTTGCGGGACGGATTCTACGCTAAATCCCACAAAGAAGAAATACAAACCAGCTTATCCGTTCAATTCTTAGTACGCATCGAAGATGTAACGAATGAAGTGATGGATTCACTCAAAGGATTGAGCGGTGCAGAGCGAGTCCGCAAGCAGGCAGCTGTTCTGAGTGCGATCAACAAGCGCATGAGTGACGCCGGCAACAGCATCGAAACACGCGTGAGTCCGCTTTTCAAAGGCAATCAATTTCTGGCATTCGTTTATCAGCGTTATAGTGATGTGCGCCTGGTAGGCACCCCTCCGGAGAGTGTTGGAAAATTCGGTGGCGATACAGACAACTGGGAATGGCCACGACATACCGGAGATTTCTCTGTCTTCCGCGTATATACCAGTCCTGATGGCAAGCCCGCCAAATACGACTCCAGCAATGTTCCCTATCAACCCAAATGGTATCTGCCTGTATCCCTTCGTCCACTGAAAGATGGCGATTTCGCTATGATCTGGGGCTATCCAGGCAGCACAAACCGCTATGAAAGTTCTTTCGGCATCAAATTGGCTACGGATATCAATAACCCAACCTTGGTCAAACTTCGGGATGCACGCCTGAAATACATGTTCGAGGAAATGAAAAAAGATCCCAAAGTAAAACTGCAGCTTGCCTCTTCGTATGCCGGTATTGCCAACTATTGGAAGTTCTTTGATGGGGAGACCAAGCAGTTGCTGAAATACGATGTACTCGGACAAAAACAAAAAACAGAAGCTGAGTTTCAACAGTGGGCAAACGGCAAGGCAGAATACGACAAACTTTTCAGCGACTGGTCGAAAAGCTATGATGCCTGGCGTCCATACGCTAAGCACCGTCAATACATGACTGAGGGTGTCATGGGATCACCACTGATCGCCTTTGCCGGCTCCTTTATGTCGTTGGAAGCTGCCATTAAATCAGAAGGCAAGGCAGGCGATCCGAAAAAGATGATAGAGGCCATCGACAAACAACGCACAGCCTTCTTGGCAGAAGAAAACAGAGTCTCTGATGAGAACATTCTGGCAGCCACTACAAAAATGTTCTTTGAGGATGTTGACAGCATACAACATCCGGCCGGATTTTTTACAAACCTGCAAAGCACGCACGGCGCCTTGAACGAAACGGCTACTTATAATAAATATGCTACGGAAGTGTTTGCCAATACGATGATCTTCGATGACGAAAGATGGAAAGCATTCGTTGCCGCCCCCACACTGGCATCATTGGAACAAGATCCTGCGTTTCTGCATGCACGGGCTTTCATGAACAACTACAACACCCGTTATGCATCACTAAACCAGCAATTCAACACACAGAATGCCGAGTATGGCCGACTCTACCTGAAGGGCATTCGTGAAATGGATCAGGCAAAAGCTAAAATGATGTATCCGGATGCGACGTTCACCATGCGGGTGAGCTATGGCAATGTGAAATCCTACCAGCCCCGTGATGGCGTTACATACGACTACGTGACGACCTCACGCGGTCTCCTCGAAAAATACAAGGCAGGAGATTATGAATTCGATCTACCAGCCAATCAGATCGAACTGCTGAAGAAAAAAGATTTTGGTGAATACGCAGATGCTAAACGCAAAGATCTCGTGATCGGCTTTATCACTACCAACGACATCACAGGCGGTAACTCCGGCTCACCGGTACTGAACAATCGCGGTCAACTGATCGGTCTGGCTTTTGACGGAAACTACGAAGCACTCAGTCATAAACTGGCTTTTGATAAAGACCTGAATCGTACCATTTGTGTAGATATTCGTTACGTACTCTGGTGCATCGATAAACTCGGTGGCGGCAAGAACATCATCGAGGAGCTGAAAATCATGAAATAATGTAGAATGTAGAAAGTAGAAGGTTTAAACTTTCTACTTTCTACTTTCTACCTTCTACCAGTGGAGCGTATAACAGAAATATCCCTGCACAAGCTCAGCATTCCGCTGATCGAGCCCTTCATTACTTCATTGGGAAGAGATGACGACGCGAAGAATGTTGTGGTGCGCATAAAAACAGAATCGGGGCTGATCGGATTCGGTGAATGCAGCCCGTACATGCCAATTAACGGAGAGAGCCAGGATACCTGTTATTCGGTCGGACAATTACTTGCAAAGGCATTGCTGAAGGAGGATGCGCTTGCTATCAAAGCCATCAACGATCGGATGGATTCGATCATCTACGCCAATGACAGCATCAAGAGTGCATTCGATATGGCTTGTTATGATATTGCTGCGCAGGCCGCCAGACAACCACTTTATGCATTTTTAGGCGGGAAGAAAAACAAAAGGATCATTACCGATTACACCGTGAGTATCGGCGATCCGGATCAGATGGCAGCCGATGCCGTGAAGATCCTCGATAGAGGATTCCCTTACATCAAGGTCAAATTAGGTAAGCACGGACCTACAGATGTCATCCGCATGACAAAGATCCGTAAGGCGGTCGGACCGAATATCCCCCTTCGAATCGACGCCAATCAGGGCTGGTCGGTCGATGAGGCAATTGAAACATTACAAGCACTGGCTCCTCTTGACATAGAACATTGTGAAGAACCAATCGCTCGATGGAATTACCTGGAACTTCCCCGCGTACGGCAAGCATCGCCTATTCCGATCATGGCCGATGAATGCTTGGGCGATGAACACGATGCAGCCAGACTGATCGCACTCAACGCGTGTGCGTACATGAATATTAAACTCGGCAAATCAGGCGGGATCTTTCATGCCCTCGAAATCGTTCGGCTCGCAGAGCAAGCCGGTATAAAACTACAGGTGGGTGCCATGATCGAATCCAGACTGGCCATGACCGCCTTTGCACATTTTGCACTCTGCAGCGACCAGATCGTTCACTTCGATTTTGATACAGCACTGATGCTGCGCGAAGACCCCGTAGAAGGTGGTATAGAATACAAACCGGGTGGCGTTATCGAAGTACCGGATACACCCGGACTGGGAGCTAAAATTTCAGAAGACTGGCTATTGAAAAGTGAATCGTGCCGATTTATAGCCTGACAACAGCAATAGGCATGCAAATGACCGTGGTCTTCCATTTATTCTAAGGAGATCAAGAGTCGATCGTCCAGGAAGTACCGCCCCCTTTCTCGTCTTTCAACTGAATACCCATCGACACCAATTGATCGCGGATCTTATCCGAGGTGCTGAAATCCTTTCGAAGTTTTGCTTCCTTTCTGATCTCGATCAGAAGATTCATCACGCCTTTCAGCTTCTCATTGTCAGCCGCAGTTATGGGTTGTAAACCGAATACATCCTCCAGCCAGATCTTTATTTCCGTCTTCAAACGTGTGATCGTTGCGGGCGAAAGGGTTGTCACCGAAATCAAACCATCTTTCACCGAATTCAACGTAGATACCAACTCAAATAAATTTGCGAGCGCCTTAGCCGTATTGAAATCGTCATTGACAAATTCCGGGATCTCATTCAGCAACCGATTCACGTTCGCATCTAATTCGGTATCTCCCGCTTTGCTATGAGTGGTGGTTGCAGTCCAGTTAGGCGATGACAATCCTTCATAGGCATCCCACAATCGTTTCAATCCTTTTTCAGCAGCCTGTAAAGCTTCGTTGCTGAAATCCAGCGTACTGCGATAATGACTCTGTAAAATGAAAAAACGAACCGTCATCGGATGATAGGCCTGCGAAAGCTCCGGATGATCGCCCGCGAATAACTCCGTCAACTTGATGACGTTGTTGTAGCTCTTCCCCATCTTTCGTCCGTTGATGGTGATCATGTTGTTGTGCATCCAATAACGTACCGGCGCCACGTGATTGCAGATCGTGCTCTGCGCGATCTCACTCTCGTGATGCGGAAACAGAAGATCCATCCCGCCACCATGAATATCAAATTGAGTGCCCAAATATTTAGTCGCCATCGTCGAGCACTCGATGTGCCAGCCGGGATAACCGACGCCCCAGGGACTGGACCAGCGCATAATATGTTCGGGTGCTGCAGCCTTCCATAAGGCAAAATCGGCGCGATCCCTTTTTTCTTCCTGCCCCTCCAGCTCTCTTGTTGTCTCCAACAACTCTTCAATCACTCTTCCACTGAGCTTGCCATAATCATGGCTAGCCGCATATTTCTTTACGTCAAAATAAACAGATCCATTCACCTCATATGCATAGCCGGCATCGATCAACTGTTTGATCATCTCGATCTGCTCCACGATATGTCCGGTAGCTGTGGGCTCAACTGAAGGCGGGATGGTGTTGAACTGCGCCATCGCCCAATGATAGAGACGAGTGTATTTACTCACCAACTCCATCGGCTCCAGCCGCTCTAATTTCGACATGTCGGCGATCTTATCAATCGCATCACGCCCCTCTTCTTCAAAATGTCCGGCATCGGTGATATTCCGTACGTAACGCACCTGATAACCCAAATGCTGGAGATAACGATACACTACATCGAAGGTGATATAGGGACGGGCATGCCCGAGATGACTCTCGCCACTGACGGTGGGTCCGCATACATACATGCCGACGCGACCAGGCACCAGCGATATAAAGGGTTCTTTGGTGCGAGACAGGGAGTTGTATATGTGCAGCGTTGACATGATCGGAATTAGAGTGCAAAGATGAACAAAAAGGGCCGAATCTGTACGATCAATCAGCCCGCAAAGCAAGATCCGCTACCAACATCAAGTGGTCGGAGTAGGCTTGTTTTCGCCGGATGAATTGACGGACCTCAAAACGGTTATCCGCAAATACATAATCGATCCGCAACGTGGGCGATAACCCAAGAAAGGTCCGTCCAATACCGGAACCCTTTTCCAGAAAGGCGTCTTGCCAATCATTCCGTATCTGTGCATAGGAATATGAGTTGGGAATCTCATTGAGGTCGGCACAAAGAAGAGAAGGAAAACGGCTTTTGGAGATCACCTCACGGGTCATCTCCGCCTGTAAGGTGCGGTTCACTACGCCTCGCTTCCACTTGGCAAAAATATTTCGGGAATGGCTAATCACACTGTCTTCTCCCGATTTGATCTCATCGATCCTTCGATAATCGATCGGATTCAACTGAAAAGACTGCAGGTGCGTGGCAAATACACTAATCGTATCGGATCCAATGCGAATATCGGTACGCAATAAGACTTCCGGCAAACTAGGGGCCGGGAAACGAACTTTTTGTGTGTCGATGATCGGATAACGAGAAAAAATCGCAGAGCTATAGTAATTCAAATCCCCATCCTCATCATAAGAAAAATAGAAATAGGGATAACCCATAGCCTGAATGGGCTTGATGTTGTCGTAATATCTATCATCCAACGAAGTTTGAAACTCTTGAAAGCAAAGTATATCTGCATTCTGTTGCTTGATCAGATCAAGCATCTTGAGTCGGGTCTGACTTCCTTTATTGTTGTTCTTCTTCAATTCAATGAAACGCGCCACATTCCAACTCACGACACGGATCGTACCGGGTACTTTTTTCTCCGTAAAAGTTGACGTGCTGTGAAATGCGATCATTTTTTGGATCTGTCCCCATCCGATCAGAATGGGGATGAAAGAGATCAGCAAACGAGCCGGTTTCCAAAGAATTAGCCAACCAATGAAAAAAATCAAGAGCCCGGCCAGCAAGAAGGGAAAAACCAAACCCAGAAAAGCAATGAACCACCAGTCCTGTGGTGGAAGCTGAGGCACCAAGCAGGCCAATAGGAAAAGAATCCCCAACACCACATTGATGTAAATGAAAAAACGTCGCGTAAAGATCCTGAGCGCACTGGCCATCGCTGATGCTTATCGAATCACCGAGAATAATGAATCGGCCTGTGCCAGTCCACGTAAAATAGCCTCTTTCACTCGATCGACTTTCACTTTCTCGGACTCCAAATATGGACGGCGAGACTCTCCCTTTGTTTGTGCCGAATCGATATTGAACTCCGTCATCCAACGGTCCATCGCGTAATCGGCATAATTCAATTGATCGATCAGATCCTGTAAAGACCGCTTCATGGATTTGACCTCAGCCGGTTCGGCCATTCCCCTATTGGCCCAAGCAATGTTCAATGAATCCAACATGCGGGCAGCTTTTTTCTGCGCCCCACGGATCTTACCCATTTTAGGCATTACTACATCATGCGCATCCCAGATCGATGAGTAAAGGGAATCCAGGGACGTCTTGGGTTCCGATTTCGATTCGTGATTGTCGTGACTTGAATCGCCACAGGAAACAACGATCAGCGAAACAGAAACAACTAAAAAAGAAAGGAAGCGCATAGATAAGGGTTGAATGAAAAAGAGAACCAAAATTAGAGCAAAACTTGGACTAAGTTTGCCTCTAAATGCTGCCATGAAAAAGCTGGAAAACTACGTACAGGGACAATGGATGTCGGGAGACGGAGACGGACAGACACTCTATAATGCCGTCACAGGTGAACCCATCGCCCGAACCAGTACCAAGGGTATCGATATGGCAGCAGCCATTCAATATGCCCGTACGGTCGGAAACCCAGCTCTACGCAAAATGACATTTCACCAGCGAGGCAACATGCTAAAAGCACTCGCGCTCCACTTGCGCACCAAGCTGGATGGATTTTATGCGATCAGCTATCAAACCGGGGCCACTAAAGCCGATAGCTGGGTAGATATTGAAGGAGGTATCGGTAACCTTTTTGCCAATGCTTCCCTTCGCCGAAAATTTCCTGATCAACCCTTTTGTATCGACGGAGAATCACACAACCTAAGCAAGGGTAACACGTTCATGGGTACGCATATACTCGTCCCCAAAGAAGGTGTGGCCATACACATCAACGCGTTTAATTTCCCCGTGTGGGGTATGCTAGAAAAGATCGGCGTCAACCTGCTCGCCGGTATGCCCGCGATCGTCAAACCCGCCACCGTCACCTCGTATCTCACAGAGGCAGTCGTACGGGAGATCATCGCATCCAACATTCTTCCTGAAGGATCGCTTCAATTACTGTGCGGATCGGCCGGTGACTTGCTCGATCACGTAAATTATCAGGATGTGGTGACTTTCACCGGAAGTGCCTCCACCGGACTCACCCTGAGAAGTCATCCGCGCATTCTCCAAGAGAATGTACCCTTCAACATGGAAGCAGATAGTCTGAACTGCATTATACTGGGAGATGATGTAACACCCGGCATGCCGGAGTGGGATATTTTCATCAAAGAGATCCGAAAAGAAATGACACTTAAGGCCGGTCAGCGATGCACCGGCGTGCGACGCATCTTCGCACCGAAAAATAAACTGGAAGACATTGCCCGTTTTCTTTCCACCGCACTCTCACAAACCCTCATCGGGAATCCTTTGCATGAAAAAGTTCGGATGGGTTCACTGGCCGGACAAACACAACGCGAAGAAGTACTGTATCAGACACAGATCTTGCTAAAAGATTCCAAGTTGATCTACGGATCGATGAATGAAGTTGAAGTAATTGATGCAGACGCAAAAGCCGGCGCATTCCTTTCCCCCTTGTTACTACTGAATGAAACCCCTTGGCAAACACGCTCTGTTCACGAAGTAGAAGCTTTTGGTCCGGTTAGCACCCTCATGCCCTACGAAGGAATCGATGATGCCATCGCCCTCAGTAAACTTGGAAAAGGAAGCCTCTGCTCCACCATTGTAACCGCCAATACTTCGATCGCGCAACAATATGTGATCGGTGCCGCTACACACCACGGACGTATACTCGTGCTCAATAATGAGTGTGCCAAAGAAAGCACCGGACATGGCTCCCCACTGCCTCTTTTGGTGCATGGCGGTCCGGGTCGTGCCGGCGGTGGCGAAGAAATGGGCGGCATTCGCGGTGTAAAACACTATCTACAACGCACCGCGATACAAGGATCTCCAACCATGCTCACTGAGATCACACAGGTTTACCAACCATTCGGAAAAGGAAAGGATCCGGGCAAACATCCATTCAAAAAATATTTTGAAGAACTGCAGATCGGTGATCAGCTGATCACGGAAGAACGACTCATCACTTCAGAAGACATCACCGCCTTTGCCGATCTGAGCGGCGATCACTTCTATGCACACATGGTCGACACCGACTTTGAAGGGACCATGTTCGAACAACAGGTAGCACACGGATATTTTGTTATGAGTCTGGCGGCCGGACTCTTTGTGGACAGCTATGAAAAAAATCCGGTTCTGCTAAACTATGGTATCGATGAACTTCGTTTCACCAAACCGGTATACCCCGGAAACAGACTTCATATCCGATTCACCTGCAAAGAAAAATTGCCGAATGACAAGCGGATCGTGGAAAAGCCGGAGGACTTCAAACGCGGCGATGACATCGACAAAGGGATCGTGAAATGGTTAGTCGAAATGATCGATGACACCAACGAGATCACCGGCATCGCTACGATCCTTACCATGGTCGCAAAAAGGCCGGTTACGCAGTAACCGGCCTTCAATTAGCATCCGTAACGTCCGATCATTTTTTCTTTTTCTTCGGAAAGTTTGTTACGTGAAATCCGGCGTTGACAAACAATCCGGCCTTCGGATTATTCTCCAATACTGTTTGTTTTCCTGCATAGTCACTACTGATGTCGAACCGTCCGTTGAAACGAACACCTCCGTTCATCGTAAAGGCTCCGTACTTACCCAACTGACGTTCAAACCCGATACGGGGACGGATTTCGCCTCGCTGGAAAAACTGTCCGTCGAATGCACCACCATTCGTGCGCAATGCATATTGAGTACCGTCTAGGTCATATCCGGCAGTCCAGATCTGTTTCGCCGAGCGATTGTAACGTACCTGCGCACGCGCCGGCAATAAGGCATCCACGCCCCATTTCTTATTGAAGGACTCATTGTATAACAGCGCCGGAACATGTATCACGCGGCCGAGTCGGTAGCCTCTGAAAACACCAAGCCCCCACATCCGCTGCATACCCTTTTTCCAGCCGTAAATAACGGCACCACCCGCCAACAGATTGTCGCCGCTGAATTCGCGTAACGCCAATCCATTACCGGCTGCTTCAACCGTCAGATTCACCAACAGAAAATTCTTACTGTTCAGGGGCTTGAACATATTGGTACTGGCGGAAAATCCATGGAAGTAGCGCTGATCAAGTAATTTGGCGAATGTGTTGGGCGTTGGAACCCCAACTTGAAAATCCACCTTATAACCGGTGAACCAATAACCGGCATTGAACGTCATGTAAAACTTCGGCTTCATGATCAGATTCTTTCCGTATTGAATGCGGAGATTATGGCCGGCATTGATATGCGTCGTTGGCGAGGGCATCAACGTATTAGTGTATTGGCCGGGCACATGAAACGCACCCTGATATTCATAAATGACAGACAATCGCTTGGTCGGCGACTGACCCATCACCAACGGGTTACAATATCGCTTTTGAGGAGAGGGTGTAGATTTCTGGGCCGATGCGCTGGCAGACAAAAGCATCGTGCCGATCAAAATCATAAGAGGTGTGCTTACCTTTATCATGTATAAAGTATTTGTACCCACAAAACAAACAAAGAACCAATTGGTTCTACTTACTAGAAACGGAATTTTATGCAAGAGGGATATGTAAAAAGATCATTACAAGAGGGCATTGCCCGCATTGAATTCTTCCATCCGCAGAGCAACTCGCTGCCGGGGAAGATCCTGCAGGAGTTGGCCGAAACGATCCGTACCGTCGGAAACGACCCGGTCACAAAACTGATCGTGTTGCAAAGCGTGGGCGAAAAAGCTTTCTGTGCCGGCGCCTCTTTTGATGAATTGATAGCCATCGATGATGAGGCCGGCGGGTTGAATTTCTTCAGCGGATTCGCACATGTCATCAACGCCATGCGCAAAACACCTCAACCCATCATCGCACGCATACACGGAAAATGCGTCGGTGGGGGCGTAGGCGTAGCCGCAGCGGCAGATTATGCGATCGCGGTCGAAAATGCCTCGATCAAACTCAGTGAACTGGCTGTTGGTATCGGACCGTTTGTGGTCGGACCGGTTGTAGAACGTAAAATGGGTACGGCCACCTACACCCAACTTGCCTTTGATGCTCAATCCTGGCGCTCAGCTGCCTGGGCCAGAGAAAAAGGACTATTCGCCGAAGTACATGAATCCATCAACGGAGTCGACGCCTCTATCGAACGTCTCGCAGAACAACTTGCCAACTCGAATCCGGAAGCAATGAAAGAGATCAAGCGAGCCAGCTGGGCCGGTACGGATCATTGGGATAATCTGCTCATCGAACGGGCTGCGATCAGTGGGCGTCTTGTGCTCAGTGAATTCACCCGAAATGCCATCGCTCAATTCAAGAAAAAATGATCCGGCGCTTCGACGCGGATAATTTCAAACGGCTTTGCGACGAACTCGCCAAACGTGATGCCGACCTGAAACGGATCATTCAGGATCACGGTCATCCGAATATGTGGGTTCGACCCAACAGTTTTCAAACCCTGATACTGACCATTCTCGAACAACAGGTTTCCCTTGCAGCAGCCTACGCCGCATTCAATCGATTAAAAGATAGGATCGGAGTGGTTACACCGGAAAAAATCGCCAAACTGTCCGATACAGAACTGAAAGAATGTTATTTCACCCGACAGAAAATTGTCTACGCCCGTGAACTCACAGAGGCCGTCCGATCCAAACGGATCAAACTGCGGGCCTTGCATCATCAGCCCGATGAATCAGTGCGAGAACAATTGATCCAATTGAAAGGAATCGGTAACTGGACGATCGACGTCTATCTGATGCATGCCCTCCGGCGAACCGACTTATTTCCATTAGGAGACATCGCATTAGTCAATAGCCTGAAACGGAACAAACGACTGCCGGATGATGTCAGTAAAGAAACGATGCTTCAACTAGCAGATGCCTGGCGACCGAACCGTACCATCGCAGCGATGATCTTATGGCATGAGTATATGAATCGGAAAAAAGTGAAGGTCAAGGACTGACCATCAGATATTCAATCCGCCACAAACGCTGATGGTCTGACCCGTGATATACGACGCCATATCACTGGCCAAAAACACCGTAACGTTCGCAATATCTGAAGCAGAGGCAAACTTCCCGAGCGGAATCCCCGCCTTGTATTTCTCTGCACCTTCTCCATCTTTCAAATATTGAGTCATATCGGTCTCTACAAAACCAGGCGCAATGGCATTGCAACGGATATTGCGACTACCCAACTCCTTGGCAACCGATTTAGTAAAACCGATGATACCGGCCTTACTCGCCGCATAACTGGCCTGACCGGCATTACCGATCTCCCCGATAATGGAACTCATATTGATGATGACACCGTTGCGGGCTTTCATCATGGGACGGATCACCTGCTTTGTCATATAGAAAACACTGTTCAGGTTCACCTGTATCACCTGATCCCACTGCTCATTGGTCATCCGCATCAACAGATTGTCTTTGGAAATACCGGCATTATTTACCAGGATATCCACTTGTCCGAATTCCTGCAATACTTCATTCACGAACGACTCACACTGCGCCGCATCGCCGGCATTGCTTTTCCAGGCTTTAGCCTTCACACCCATCGCCTGCAATTTTTGCTCCAGCGCAGCTGCTTTCTCGGCACTGCTGTCACTTACATAGGTAAATGCCACATTAGCACCCTGCTCCGCCATCTGAATGGCAATGGCTTCGCCGATTCCACGAGCGGCTCCGGTAACGATCGCAACTTTTCCTTCAAGCAATTTCATAAACAGTGTTTTGTTAGCGGCAAAATTAGGCCTTATTCATGGAAAGCAATTCCTCGATAAGCGTACGCTCATTACTGAGCCGGGGCACCTTGTGTTGTCCGCCAAGCTTTCCTCTTCCCTTCAGCCAATCTGCGAATAATCCAGTACGCGCCTGATGCACCGCCGGCATGCGCAACGCGATGCTTTTGTGACGCTTGGCCTCGTAGTCTGTATTGAGTTGTTGTAAAGACCGATCCAATTCTTCCGTAAATCGCTCCAACGAATCGGGTGGTCGCTCAAATTCCACGATCCACTCATGCGATCCGTTTCCATCCGCAGAAAAATACAAAGGGGCCGCGGTATAATCCGATACAATAGCATTGGTGATGCGTGATGCCTCCGCAATGGCCCGGTCAGAATTATCAACGATCACCTCTTCGCCAAAGGCATTGATGTAATGCTTGAGTCGACCACTAACACGGATACGATACGGATTCAATTGCGTGAATTGAATGGTATCGCCCACTATATATCGCCAAAGACCGCCATTGGTACTGATGATTAACGCATATTGCTTACCCAACTCAACCTTATCAAGGCCCACCGTTTCAGGATGTTTTTTACCATACTCGGAGATCGGCATGAATTCCATGAAGATGCCGTGATCCGGAAACAATAACATTCCATCTGAACCCGGACGATCCTGTGCGGCAAAAAATCCCTCACTGGCATTATACATTTCCAAATAATGGATCGGCTTACCGATGATCTGCTCGAACTGCTCTCTGTACGGCGTAAAGGAAACCCCACCATGCAGATATAACTCCAGATTGGGCCACACCTCATGCATAGCTGACTTCCCGGTGATCTCTAATATCCGACGAAACAACACCAGCGTCCACGTAGGCACGCCCGAAATAGACGTCACATTCTCCGGGATGGTCGCCTCCGCCAACTTCTCGATCTTGGACTCCCATTCATCCATCAATGCGATACTCAGATCGGGCGTACGAAGCCAATGTCCCCAAAAAGGAGAATTCTGCAAAAGCACCGCACTGAGATCTCCATATTGCGCCTCCGGGTTCACCGCATGCAACGTATGGCTGCCTCCGATCACTAATCCCTTTCCGGTAAGCAGGTTAGATTCGGGATGAAACTGATAATACATCGTCAGCACATCCTTCGATGCCTTGTAATGGCCGTTCGATAAACTTTCCTGACTGATTGGAATGAACTTACTCCGATCGCTGGTGGTACCACTGCTCTTGGCAAACCAGGAAATGGGGGTATCCCACAACACATTCTGTTCACCCTGCATGATCCGATCGATATAAGGCTTCAGATCTTCATACTCATGAACCGGTACAGCCTCTTTAAAAGAACGGATATTAAAAAGAGAAGAAAATTGATATTGTCTTCCGAAAGCCGTGTATTGTGCAGCGGTCACCAACTCCTGCAACACATCGCGCTGTGCATTCATTGGGTTATCACGCCAGGCATCGATACGCCAGCTGCGCATACGCGCCAAAGATGAAATGGCCGGTGATAGTAGATTCATCGATTTGAAAAATAAACCATTTTATCTGAATGTATACCGAAGGGATGATGAAACTCATCAGGCTATTGGATAACCCGTTTCAATTTGTTCTTTGAGCCGCTGCTTCAGATCCGCCTTGGCAAAACAATGTCGAACTGCCTCCAAATTACAATGACGAAAATCGGAGAGCGTCCACCCGAACACTCGGTGCAGTAAGGCATACTCATCTGATAAGGTAGTGGGTGTTACCGTACGGGCGTCGGTATTAACACTCATGGATACACCGGAGCGAAGGATCATATCGGCCGGGTGATCCTCGATGCACTGATAAATATTGGTCTGCAAGTTGCTATTCGGACAAACCTCCAGATGAATGTCATGCGTTTTCAAATGCTCCATCAACTTGGAGTCTTCGGTGCTGCGTACGCCGTGGCCGATGCGGGTGGGATGAAAATTTTTCAGCACTTCCCAAACACTAGCCGAACCACAAGCCTCCCCGGCGTGCGCCGTGCAAGAGATCCCTTGTTGTTGCGCATATTCAAAGGCCGCCACATGCGCCTCGATCGGATATCCCGCCTCATCACCCGCAATGTCAAAAGCCACGACGCGAGTGCCTTTGAAAGCCTCCACCAACTTCACAGTGGCCATGCTCTGCTCCTCGTTATAATGTCGAAGCGTGCAAAGGATCAGTCCGGCTTGCACCCCGGTACGCTCAATGCCCTCGCGAGTAGCTGCTTCAACCGCTTGTACTACCTCAGTAGGACTCAATCCGCCGGCTACATGCAGCAACGGCGCAAACCGTATCTCTGCATAAATGACTCCGTCTGCTTTTAATTGTTCAAAAAGATCAAGTGTAACCAAACGCAACGCCTCTTTCGATTGCATCAATTGAATGGGCTTTTCGGCCCGGCGGATATAATCGACGAGGTCGTTGCACCTGCTGGGAGCTACATACTCGTTTTGATATATGGCTTCCGAGACAGACGGATCGAGTTGTTGCACGACCGCATAGCTTAAACTGCAGTCCAGGTGCAGATGCAATTCGATCTTGGGAAGAGGACGAAAATCCATTGAGCTGATAAAGAGATTATTGAGCGTTGGATCCTGTTATCGGACCAGCCTGCATGGCTTCTTCGTAGATCCAATCCTTTCGTTTCAATTCAAAATTGCGACCCAGATACAGGCTCCGCACTTGTTCATCGGCAGCCAACTCTTCAGCACTTCCGTGCTTGAATATCTTCCCTTCGATCAGCAAATACGCTCGATCACAGATCGATAAGGTTTCCGTAACGTTATGATCCGTGATCAGGATGCCGATGTTACGGTATTTAAGACGCGCCACGATCGACTGGATATCTTCCACGGCGATCGGATCGATACCCGCAAAGGGCTCATCCAATAAAATGAATTTGGGATCGACGGCCAATGCCCGCGCGATCTCGGTGCGACGACGCTCTCCTCCGCTGAGTACATCCCCCATACTTTTCCGTACATGCTGCAACCGGAACTCATTCAAGAGCGATTCCAATCGATCTTTTTGCTCTGCCTTGGAATAATTCTTCATTTCGAGCACCGCAAGAATGTTATCCTCTACAGTCAGTTTCCGAAAAATGGAAGCTTCCTGGGGGAGATAACCGATCCCTTTTTGCGCTCTTTTGTACATCGGAAGTGCCGTGATATCCTCGCCATCCAGAAATACCTGCCCGGCATCGGGCTTGATGAGTCCGACCACCTGATAGAACGAGGTCGTCTTCCCCGCACCATTGGGGCCAAGCAAGCCCACGATCTCTCCTTGGGATACTTCAAAAGAAACCTGATTAACGACCGTACGTGATCCGTAGCGCTTGAGCAGGTCGCGGGTCTGAATGGTGATGGACATACGGCAAATTTAAGGTCTTCAGCCCGCCGGCCGGGCATTTTAACGACCCGATGCAAACGGGCCATATTCATTACTTTTGTGCGCGATGAAAGTGATCGATCATATACGTCAAGCCAAGGATACCCTCATCTCCTTTGAAGTGCTGCCACCCCTGAAGGGAAAAGGCATCGAGGCATTATACAAGCACCTCGACCCCCTGATGGAGCACAAACCGGCTTTCATCAACGTAACCTACCACCGCAGCGAGCACGTTTTCAAGAAACGCGCTGACGGAGGGTTTGAAAAAGTAGTGGTCCGTAAGCGCCCCGGCACGGAGAGTATTTGTGCTGCGATCCTGAATAAATACAATGTTGATACGGTACCTCACTTGATCTGTGGCGGATTCAGCGTCAATGAAACCGAGGACGCCCTGATCAACCTGCATTATCTGGGAATCGATAACGTATTGGTACTGCGTGGAGATGCGGCCAAAAATGAAATGAGCTTTGAGCCCGAACCAGGTGGACATAAATACGCATCCGACCTACTCAAACAAGTGGTCGATCTGAACGATGGGATCTACCTGGAAGAAGACCTGCGTGAATCACACAAAACCGGATTCTGTATCGGTGTGGCCGGCTACCCTGAAAAACATTTCGAGGCGCCTAACATGGACACCGACATGCAATACCTGAAGAAAAAAGTGGAGCTGGGTGCCGATTACATCATCACACAGATGTTCTTCGACAATCAAAAGTTCCATGACTTCGTGAAGCGTTGCCGGGAAATGGGCATCACCGTTCCGATCATACCCGGGATGAAACCCATCTACTCTAAAAAGCAGTTGACCATACTGCCCAAGACTTTCCACATCGATCTGCCTACCGACCTAGCCAATGCCGTACATAAATGCAAAACGGATCTCGAGGTAGAAAAAGTAGGCGCCGAGTGGCTACTCATGCAGTCCCGCGAGCTCAAGAAAGCTGGCGTACCGGTATTACATTATTATACTTTGGGACGTCCGCAATTGATCGCCGACGTAGTCGGACAGATCTGATCAATCTTATTTTAACAGCGAGCTCAATGCTTTCTGGTCGATCTTGACCGGATATTTTTTCCGCAAGTTCGCCTCCCAATTCTTTTCTAATTCGGCTTGCAGATCGCCTATTACAGAGCCGCGTGCTTCTTCAAATGTCTTGGAGCCAGGTTGCGGGTACACTCGCAATACATAAGCAAAACTGGCATTGTTATCGGTCTGATTGATCACGGGATCCAGTAATTGTCCGGCTTTGGGCGTCTGATTTCCCAAATTGGGTACCTGCTCCCATTCGAGACGAGCGGAGTCGGCAAACACGCGCTCGCCGAATGAAAGCGATTCATTTTTCCAATTTGATGGCTTTGTTTTTAGACGAGCATGCAATTCTTTCGCGGCATTCACATCGGAACAAAAGAAGAGCACGACATCGGCACTGGCCTTCCAGTTATACTTCTCTTTTTGCTTATTGAAGAGACGAAGCTGCCCGGCTGTATCGGATTGGGCCTTGTTCCAAACCTCCTGTTGCATGATCTCGAAGAACAGATTACCATCTCGAAACTCCGTCAATTGATTGCGATACTCATCATTGAATGACTCTAGGTTGTTCTTGTAATACTCAACCATCTCATACTGCTCCCATTCCGTACGCACCTGCGCATGTGGCTTCAGTCCACTGCCATCGGGCTGATAGCGAAAGTTAGTGGCATACGTGATCCAGTCTGCTGTGGTATAATTCTTACGAGCAAGGTCTTTCCCGATGGTGAACAGTACAGTGTTTTTTTGAATCGTACGACCGGCAGCGGTCATCGCTTTCAGATCGAGCAAGCTATCTGAATACTGCCAAAGAGCCGCTTCGGAATAAGCAGTACGACGCGCGCCCATTCGAGTTTGAATCAGTTCGTAAATGAAATCCTTTGCATTGCGCCAGCGATCATCGGCACGAACCAGCTGATCGATCTGCGTCTGCGTGGCAGGCGCGTTGAAATCAGTAGCCGGATGGGTGATGGATATCCGCTGTGCAATGTGCCATCCGTGACGCGTGAGAAAAGGAGCAGACAACTCATTATCCTTCGTCATCGATATGATCCTATTTTCAAAAGCCGGATCGAATTGTCCGACCCCAAACTCCATCATCTCGCCACCATTCGCAGCAGAGATGTAATCGTTGCTGTACAAGCGGGCCAATTCTCCGAATGCAGATCCTTTACGTAAAGCCTGATAAATTGAATCTGCCAATCGCTCTACCCGTTTTTTATCTGTATCGTCGGCGCCGGGAGGAAATGCTAACAGAATTTGTCTGACTTTAATGGTGCCGATGGCCGGGCGTTCGCCCAAGACGCGGAAAATATGATAGCCGATGTTAGACCGGACCCACTGACTGTTTTTTCCAACTGCCGTCTGATAAATAGCCGACTCCATCTCATAGGGAAGGGTAAAGGCCGTGATGTATCCGATACGGCCCTGGTTTTGCGCAACCGACGGATCATCCGAATATTCCGTTGCAAGCGATAAAATGTCATGTCCGGCTTTCAGCTTCGCCTCCACCGCTGCTTTTCGTGTTTGTGCCCGAGCTGAATCAGGTTCCCGATTCAAGTTGCGGAAAGAAATGAACAGGTGTGCCACCTCCCGATCGGTCTGGCTGCGATCGAAGGCTTCTTTCTTGAGACGCTCCAGCAAAACAGGATCGGCCATGTATTTATCGATAAGCTGTGCGCGCAGATTTTCTACTTCCTGCTTGATGCCCGGAAGGGTGTCGTATCGACGGGCATAAGCCTCCCGAACTTTCATCTTAGCATTGACATATAGATCGAGATAGGCCCGAATGGATTTCTCTTTGGAACTGACCGTATCGGTGTTGTTTCGCTGATAGGCCAGCATGAAGTCCTTGGCATCTACTTTATGTGTGCCATACGTGAGTAATGTTTGAGCAGAGACACCTCCATGCAGAATCAACAGGGCAATTACAGTCGAGTAAATAGATCTCATATGTTCAGATTGATAGTCTAATTATTTCCTGAGCGTTGCAGCTCCAATATCTCATCCATTTGCTGAAAGGTGAGCTTCTTGGCAATGATCTTTTTATCCTTATCTAACAGATATAAAGTTGGAAATGTCTGTACATCGAAAAGCTGAGAATAACTCGGGATCCCATTTTCAACGCGTTGCTTCTCCGTTTTTTTGGAATAATACACATGCGTCCAGCCCTTCAGCTGATTCGATTCGATAAAGTCAGTCCACATCTTCTGATCACCCTCCGTCTCTTTGGCTACGGCATAGATACCGATACCTTGCTTGGACCATTTTTGTCGGTAGATCGTATCGATGCGGGGCAGTGTCTCTTTGCAATGACCGCAGGTCGGATCCCAAAAAACAAGCAGGGTGTAGTTGGCTTTCACATCGTAGAGCGAACGCACTGCACCGGTGGGGTCCGGCAATTCCACTTCCGCTGCAGGCGATTTGAGAATATTCGCCATCAGGCTATACGCACGGTCCTGCACCATCTTTCTTCCCTTCTCATCCAACCAAGGATAAGTCTTATTCGAGATGTACTTTTCATACAAGTGCACGAGCACCGCATCCTCCCACATATACTGCTGTGTCAGATACCGGTTCAGAAATTTGACCAGCAGCAATCGATTCATCTCCGGATTGATCTGGGCGTAGGCCATCATGTTGTCGATCTCGCGGATGACTGAATCCGAGTCGGGACTAACAAGTTGCTTGAAATAGCGATCGACTTTCTCCTCGAAAAAAGGTGTATACGCCATCCGACCATCCCAAAAATTCACTCCGTCCCAAAAATGATCCTTGTAAAAACGAAAAGCAGCCAGCGAATCAGCTGCGTTGGCGGGTCTTCTGAGGTTAGCCGGTAATTCCGGTTCGCGCATGGCCTTCATCAAAGCGCCCAAAAAGGTTTCACCTTGATTGTTGATGAGATTGAGCCGATAATCGTTCATCTCCTTCTCGGCAGCAAACAGTTCATTTCGGATGCGAACGGAATCAGCCTCCCCTTGTTTGAGACGTTCTTGCAAGGAACGGATCCGAATGCCCAGATCGCGCATGGTCTGCTGATAGTTCAGGAAAGCCGTATTATCGGGCGATCGCTCGAATTGGATGGTTTGCGTGAGGGTAGAAGTATCTGCCAGAATACTGAAATGCTGTTGTTTGTCGACCAGCATCTCGAAAAATCCGGACTTGTTCGGATAGCCGATCAGATAGATACCGCCGGGCAGCGAGTTGACACCTTTGAAAACCCCTTTGCTGTTCGCATCCAGTTGAACAGAATCAACGATCGGATAAGTTTTGCCGAAATAATGCCCCAGGTAGATGTACTGATTCTTGAACGGTTTCAGGGTAACCTGAATCTCGTAACCGGTCTGGGCGGAGGCTCCGAGTCCCGAGATCAGGATCGCGAATAGGAGTAGTTTTCGGGTCATTTTGAGAGGGTAAAGGTAATTATTCGGTTGAGAAGATTGGAGTTGAGGGTTGAGGTTTAACGTTTGTGGTTTATTGTTTTTTCTCGACCTTTTACCATCAACCCCAAAACTTAAACCCTCAACGCCCAACCCTCAACTATATTTGCGTGCATGTCCCGCAAAAAACCGCTCCCCGTCCTCGAGAACATACTCGTTGAAAGCTATGCTGCCGAAGGCAAGAGCCTGGCCCGGGTCGAGGGAAAGGTGATCTTCATCGAACATGCCGTACCGGGCGATGTAGTTGACCTTCGTCTCACCAAGAGCAAAAAAGACTGGGCAGAAGGATTCCCGCTTCGCTATCGGAGTTATTCATCCGATCGCACCCAACCCTTCTGCGATCATTTCGGGACCTGCGGCGGCTGCCAATGGCAAATGTTACCCTACGAAAAACAACTGCAGTACAAACACCAGCAAGTCGTCGATGTACTCACCCGCATCGGTCGCATTGAACTCCCGGAGATTCAACCGATCCGGGGAGCAGCCGAACAACGCTATTATCGTAATAAGATCGAATACACCTTCGGCACCCGCGAATTCATCCCCAAGGAAAAAATGAGCGAAGCCGTGGAGACGGAAGAAACAAGAGGAGCCGCCGGATTTCATGCGCGCGGTTTCTTCGATAAAGTAGTTCGCATCGATGCTTGTCACCTGCAAGCAGAACCCACAAATCGCATCCGAAACTTCATCAGTGAACTCGCACAGCAAAAAGATTGGACTTTCTACGATATCCGCGGACATGTCGGTTTTCTCCGAAACCTGCAGCTACGTCTTTGTAGAAGCGGCGAATTGATGGTGAACGTGATCGTGGGGGAAGACGACATGAATAAGATCGAGGCCCTGATGCAATCGGTCAGCGATGCCTTCCCCGAGATCACCACCCTGCTCTACACGATCAATCTGAAGTGGAACGACAGCATCTCCGATCTGAAGCCGGTGGCCTGGAAAGGTCCGGGTTACGTGATCGAAACCCTGGAAGATTTCTCCTTCAAGATCGGCCCCACCTCATTTTTTCAAACCAATACCCAACAGGCGGAAGTATTGTATCAGCTGACCCGGGAGTTTGCCGAACTGACCGGAAAAGAAGTGCTGTATGACCTTTATTGCGGTACCGGCAGCATCGGGATCTTTTGCAGCAAAGACGCCAAGAAGATCATCGGCGTGGAATTGATCGAAGCGGCGATCGATGATGCCAAAATCAATGCCGAACGGAACGGGATCGGGCATGCCGATTTTTTTGCAGGCGATGTGATCGACATCTGCAACGATGCTTTTTTCGATCAACATGGCCGCCCCGACGTGATCATCACCGACCCACCCCGCGCCGGGATGCACGACAAACTGGTGCAGAAAATCCTGGATATGGAAGCACCCTTGGTCGTTTATGTGAGTTGCAATCCGGCTACACAGGCCCGCGACCTGCAGCGACTCACCGAGAAATACACCGTCACTCGTGTTCAACCGGTCGACCTCTTCCCCCACACCCTGCACATTGAAAACATCGTTCAACTCCGATTAACCCGCGCGATACAGTAACTTTGCGCGATGTCCTTCGAATACACGAGACCCGAGTCCTTTCCGCCCGTCGTCAAAAACCTCATCATCATCAACGCGCTGGTATTTGTAGCGCAGTTGGTGCTGGACAGTGAATATCAACTCACTCAACACCTGGCGCTCTATCCAGTCGATGTGCCCGACTTCAAGCCCTATCAGATCGCGACACATATGTTCGCGCACTCTCCCCAACTGATCTTCCACATCCTATTCAATATGATCACGCTCTGGATGTTCGGACGGGTGCTGGAAAACTATTGGGGCGGCAAACGATTTTTATTTTTTTATCTGATCAGCGGAGTCGGTGCCGCCGCCTGTCACCTGCTCATTCAGCACCTTCAGTTCGACCCGAAACTGATGAGCGAAATTTATGAGGCTTATTACGCAGATGACCAGGCCACTGCACAGACGCTAATCCGACAGGCCGGATTCATTGCTCCAGCCGTGGGCGCCTCGGGTGCGATCATGGGCGTGATGGCAGCTTTCGCTTATACCTTCCCCAACACAGAGCTCTACATCATGTTTATTCCGTTTCCCGTCAAAGCTAAATGGGCGGTGATCGGACTGGCCTGCATCGACCTGTTCGGCGGGGTCGCCAGCATCAGTGGCGACAACATCGCTCACTTTGCGCACCTCGGTGGGGCCCTCACCGGATTTTTACTTGTACTCTATTGGAACAAAACGAACCGCAGATCGTTGTTCTGATCGTAAGCGCTTCGCTCTATGCCTCTTCCCGAATTTTATCAAGAAAGACTATCCCTGGGTGATCGAAAGAACGCCCTCACCCGTCTCATTGCCATTCAACTCACCGTGTTCATCACCCTGATGATGGCGCGGACCTATTTCTACTTCACTCGACCGGATGAAGCCACGGCCCTGGGCGATTTCACAAGACAGTTCTTCACCTGGTTCGGATTACCCGATACCTGGAGAGAATGGCTCCTGAAACCATGGACCTTGCTCTCCGCGCCGTTTTCACATCTGAGTGTGTGGACCGTCTTCGGCAACATGCTCTGGCTCTGGTCGTTCGGCTACATCCTTCAAGATCTCAGCGGTAACCGCAAGATCATTCCCCTTTTTCTCTACGGATCCATCTTCGGTTGCATCACGTTCTTATTGCTGCCCGGCTCGAATGAATATTATTTCGGCGCCACGGCCGGCGTGGGCGCTATCGCTATTGCGACCACCTTCATTTCTCCGTATTACCGCATCTTTCCGTTATTGGGTGGAGGTATTCCGCTGTGGGGACTCACCCTGTTCTACATCCTCAGCACCCTGAGCTCATTGAACAGTTATACACTGGCAGGGGCATTGCCGCAGGTATCCGGACTCATCGCCGGGCTGGTCTATTATCTCGTATTAAGAGAAGGGATCGATATGACCGAATGGATGAGCCGCTTGTTCGATTGGTTCAATGAACTCTTCAACCCGGAAAAACAGATCCGCCGTCCGGACAAAGGGAAATTGTATTACATGTCCAATCATCCCCCATTCAAAAAGACAGCGAATGTGACACAGGAGCGGATCGATGCGATATTGGATAAGATCGGTCAGCAAGGCATGGAAAGCCTAAGCGAAGAGGAAAAAAAGATCCTCAACCGGTCGCGTAACGAGTTGGATTAACGAACGGCATCGATGGCCTTACAAAGGGCCTCGCCAATTCCTTCTACTGTTCCTTCACCAGCGATGGATTGAAACTTACCGGCTTGCTGATAATAGCCGGCAACGGGACTGGTTTCTTGCGTATATACAGAGAATCGTTTGCGGATGACGGCCTCATCGGTGTCATCGGTTCTGCCGGAGGTTAACCCACGATTCAGCAAACGGCGCACCAATTCTTCTTCGGTGACTTCCAGGGCCAAAACCAATGATATGGAGGTATTTCGTTCGGCAAGCAGTTGGTCGAGCGCCTCAGCTTGTGCAACGGTACGGGGAAATCCGTCGAATAGAAAGCCCGCCGCATCGGGGTTTTGATCGAAATAAGCGCCTACCATGCCGATAACGACCGCGTCGGGTACCAGCTGACCAGCATCGATGTAGCGTTTAGCTTCCATTCCGAGGGTGGTTTGGTCGGCGATCTCTTTACGAAGCAGGTTTCCGGTGGAAAGGTGCTTCAGGCCGTAACGGGCCACCAAATTGTCGGATTGGGTTCCTTTACCGCTGCCCGGAGGGCCGAATAAGACGAGGTTGAACATGGGGATGAGGCGATTCGAATTGGAACAAATTTATCGCACGCGCGCCGATTTTCCGAGAGAAAATATGGGCCATCCTTAACAAGTGTCAGTACGGATTTTCCGGGGAAATCCATGAATTTTGCCGAGTGAGAAACCCCATCCCCCTGATCGCCGCAGTTTTTATGTCGTTGACAAGCATTCATTGCGGTGCCCAGTCCAACAACCCTCCAGCCACAAAACCCATCATGGAAAAAAAGAATCCCATTTATTCAAATACAGATTCCAACAAAGTGAACTTATCGGAGGAGGAGTGGAAGAAGATGTTACCGGCTGATGTGTTTTACATCGCTCGGATGAAAGGAACGGAGCGTCCCTGGACCAGTCCCTTCGAAAAGCATAAAGAGATCGGCACCTATTACTGTGCTGCTTGTGGTAATCCTTTATTCAAGAGCGACACGAAATTTGAAAGCGGATGTGGCTGGCCGAGTTTTTACGAACCACTTGGAAAAGGAAACATCATTTATACCCCCGATAACAGTCATGGTATGAACCGCACCGAAGTGCAATGCGGTCGATGCAAAGCGCATCTGGGGCATGTATTCGATGATGGTCCGCCTCCAACCGGACTTCGCTATTGCATCAATGGGGTGATATTGGATTTTAAGAAGAGAGAAGGGAAGAAGTAGGGAAGTAGAAGGTAGAGAGTAGAAACAGTTAAGAGTTAAAAGCCTGGTTGAGAGTTTAGCTGACTCTTAGTTCCCTTTGATTGCTGTCCAATTTGCATGTGACATTTCAAATTTGATTTCATCTTTTCCGTGTGTACCGGCTTCAGTCCACCCAGATTTACGATAAAATAGTTCAGCTCTGGTATTCGGAGAAGTGCCCAGCCACACCGTGGTCATAGTTTGATCGAAATACCATTCAAGCATTAATTGTTGCAGTTGTTTTCCGATTCCTTTTTTTTCGAAATCGGGCCGTACGAACAATGCCCAGATATTATTCTCAATAAGATCGGCGATTGAAAATCCAACGATTTCCTGATCGACCTCACAGACCCAGCCTTTTCCTCGAACGGATAGAAACTCTTTACAATCCTCATCTGTCACCAGAGCAGGATTAGACAACGTATTTTCTGTTACTGAATTTCTAACGATTTGAATCTGTTTGATATCGTTGATCGATGCCTCTCTGAAAATCATAGTTCAAATTTTGTTTGTCGGTCAGACTTTTTCAGAACGATCTCATTTTCAATCGACGCTTAGTCGGCCCTGAATTTGAGAAGCTGGCAAACTCTGATTATATGTTTTTTCTTAAATAAATAGTCCTTGCGAAAATATTATTACAAAGGAAGGCCTTTTGAACCCAAAGATTATAATAACACAAAACTTCAAGTACGAATTGACTACTGTATATTTATTACGAAAGCTTTGCCCCTGAGCTGGATTTATTGACAAAATGAACTTTTATAATGTTAGTTAAAACATGTAATCTGTTTTTCATCAACCCGATCAAAGACGTATGGAGTTCGATCAAAAATTATATTCGTTTTCTGATTGGTTTTATGATGGATGTACTGCTATGTCGAGGCGTCCTGAATGTAACCGAAGATCAATTGCTGGAAGAGGCTTTTAAGATTTTTAAATTCTTGACATTCTGCATTCTGGCCAATTTGGCAATAAACGAAGCTTTTTACGATTCAAATTCCAACCTGTTACATGAAATAAAATCCGAATCAGCTTATCTGACATTTTTCATAATCAGCTTTATTCTATGCTATTATTTCGGCTGGGGGTATGGCAAAATCACCAACAATACTATACCCAAAGTAGTGGCGGTTCGGGTATGGCTGATGATAGCTTTAATTGCCACGATACTGTTACAATTGACCGGCATCTTAAATCCCGGCCACTCCTCAAAATCGGAAATAGATGAAATCATCATATCGAATATTTCAGGTATGATTATCGGTTGCGGGCTGTTGTTTATTTTTCAGTTCTACCGGTTGTTTCGAGGCGGAGTTGCCAAGTGGTATGATGCCATCTTTTACGCGGCTTGTTACTTCCTGTATGTAATTTTATTCTCCGTTAAAAGCATATTAATACAATCATTGACATCCTAAAGACGAAAGCATGACACTACTGCTCGCCTCCATATTTCCCGTTGTAATTTTCCTCTATGTGATCTATCAAAAAGATCATGAAAAAGAGCCTTGGTCGCTTTTGCTGAAATGTCTGGCAGGAGGATGTTTCAGCACCATCCTGTCGCTGGCTTTTTCGCTACCCCTTTCTTCCTTGTCAGGATTGTTTCCGGGCGATCTTCTTGGATCATTCCAACTTTCATTCCTAGGGGCGGCCATCCCGGAAGAAGTAGCCAAATTCATCATCTTGTATGGCCTAGTATGGAAAAGCCGGGAGCTCAATCATCACTATGACGGTATCATATATGCCGTGTTTGTTTCCCTTGGCTTTGCCTTGATCGAGAACATCCTATATGTATACCAAGGAGGGATGCAAGTAGCCCTGGTACGAGCAGTTTTATCGGTGCCCGGGCACGGACTTTTTGCTGTATTAATGGGATATTACTTTACACTGGCCCGGTTTCATGAGGGGGGCAAACGAAAAGAGTTTCTCTTTAAATCACTCAGCCTTCCAATCCTCTTTCATGGAGGCTACAACTTCCTCTTATTCTATATGGGTGCGAACTCTACAAACGGTATTGTATTGATAGTATTGCTGGTGGCATTTGCCTGGCTGGTCATCAAGCTTTGGCGTAGAGGCATCTATAAGATAAAGAAGCATTTGGCTGCCGATGCCAAACTACTTAGTCAATTAACTGGAGAACAAGCATAAGCTGATTCTTATCTCCCCGGCAAAAACATCCAACACAGAAAATAAATAGCCGCCATCGCCGCGGAGGAGATACCGAACGTAATTCCGCCGATGGCGAAAAATCCGATCAGAAAGATCACGCGGATCAAACCGGCAGAGGTTCCGAGTGAACGAGCAATCCCGGACAGCACGCCCCCCATCATTTTATTGTTTACGTCACGGTACATAAAAAAGATTATCATTAAAGTTAACGTGAAATAGTTGATGAGTCACTATCTGCCAATCAATAATTGGAGGATAAATAGTACATTTCATATTGATACACTCAAATAGAATAAACGCTATGAATAAGATTTTTTTAACCCTCCTTTTGACTATTTCAATTCAAACCATACAAGCACAACGACTGATGGGGAGTAACCGATCGACTGTTGGCTATATTGAGAATGGCCGGGTGATGAGCAGCTCGCGCAGTACCATTGGATACATCGATGACGGACGAGTCATGAACAGCTCGCGAAGCACCATCGGTTACATAGACGATGGACGAGTTATGAATAGTTCGCGCGCCACAATCGGCTACATCGACGACGGCCGTGTGATGAATAGCTCACGTAGCACCATTGGTTACATCGAAGATGGCCGTGTCCTGAACAGCTCCCGCAGCACCCTCGGATATTTCGAAGGCATCCGCCGAACCGACGCGGCTTTATTTTTCTTCTTTTTCTTCTACTAACGTAGAGTAGAAAGTAGAATGTGGAAGGTTTAAGGCCCCTGCTAACCCTATAGTTTCTACATTCTACCATCCACCTTCTACCTTCTACTTTTCCATTAATTTTGCGCTATGAAAGCGCCCAAACTCTCCCAGCTGGCTGAAACCTTGATCGGCTCCGAGATCGTTAAGTTGGGAGCAGAGATCAAAGAGCGCATTCGTCAGGGTGCCCGGGTCTATAATTTCACCGTGGGCGACTTCGATCCATCCGTCTTCCCCATCCCCGCGGAACTCCAACAACTCATTGAAAAAGCCTACCAGGAAAAGCATACGAATTACCCGATGGCCGAAGGCAACATCGAGCTGCGCCAGGGCCTGAAATCCTTCATTAAGCACTACCAAGGGCTCGACTATGAAATGTCCGAGATCCTGGTCGCCTCCGGTGGCCGTCCCCTCATTTACACCATCTTCCGGACTATCTGTGACGAAGGCGACCGCATCGTTTACGCCGTTCCCTCCTGGAACAACAACCATTACACGCATTTCGTAGAGGCAGAACATGTAGTGCTCGAAGCGAAAGCGGAAAATAACTTCATGCCCACGGCGGCCGAACTGAAACCGCACCTGGCCGGTGCCACCCTGCTAGCCCTCTGCTCCCCGCAAAACCCCACCGGCACCACCTTCCGAAAAGAAGAACTCGAAGCGATCTGCGACCTCGTCCTCGAAGAGAATGCCAAACGCGGCGACGAGCAGAAAAAACTCTACGTGATGTTCGACCAGATGTACTGGCACCTCACCTACGGCAATATCCAACACCACGACCCGGTATCGCTGCGCCCGGCAATGAAAGAGTACACGTTATTTGTCGATGCTATCAGTAAGGTTTTCTCGTCGACCGGTCTGCGT
>JBKCMR010000093.1:0-1466 GCA_046300055.1 Bacteroidota bacterium | reverse complement strand
GTTGGCAGCTGTAGGGATGTTTCCATCTAACGATAGCATCAGTTCTATGCTCAGCGGCATTTTGGCGGAAAGTGTCAGTGGGCCATTGTAGAGGCCCGGAAGGGCAGACAGGGCGACTCCTTTTTCTGATAGCTTGGTCAGCGGCATACCTACGTATGCATATGTGATGATCGATTGAAAAAGAAAAAAAGCCAGGGAGATTACCAGAACAGGTCGGCGCATAACGTTGTAGTCAGGGGCGAGAGTGAAGTTAGACGGATACAACATAACTTTGTTTCTTAAAGCTGGGAATTTTCATATGGGTACATTTTTTTTGTCAATCCTTAACACCTGTCTTATTGGATTGAGTTTGGTTTCTTGTGTATCGGACTCAAAAAAGGATAGTCTGAAGACGCCGCAGGCACAAGCGCCGAACCCGAACCCGATCCGGCCGGAGCGAGACAGTACCGATACAACCGCGCGTGTTTATCTCACCTTCGACGATGGACCATATACCACCACACCTGGCTTGATGCAGTTGTTGGCGAAAAAAAATATTCGCAGCAGTTTTTTCATCATTGGTTCGCAAATTGACAAGTCGCCCTGGCATGATAGTGTTTATCAAGTAGTCGCTTCTAACGAAAATTTCAAAATATATAACCACACCTACTCTCACGCGGTAACTCGTGGTCGTATACATGCTTATTACCGAAATCCAGCAGGTGTATGGCAAGACATAGTGAAGAATAAATCCTATTTACCGGCCGGCATGTCTATTACTCGCCTACCGGGTAAAAACACATGGAGAACGCCTCGGCGGACCAGCCGCACTGATCGTCAGGCAGCCCCGCTCTTGAATCTATTAGACACATTGAATCAGCCAGAATTCTTTGTTGGTTGGGATTTTGAGTGGGTTTCCGCTACCAGTGAAAATCGAGCGGATCTGGATAATCTGATCCGACAAGTAGAACAGAAACTTTCAAATTCCTCTCCCGGTAATCGGGATGTGGTTGTCTTATCTCATGACTACCTGTATCGAACACCCCAATCGCTGCAGCTACTCAGTGACTTCATCGATCATTTTCAGCGTAAGGGAAATGTCAAATTCGACTGGGTAGAACATTTACCCGGACTTCATACAGGGGCTGCAAAGACCAAACCAAGTTGACAGCCCGAATAATTCTTTTTAGCGTTATCGCGTGATGATTTGCAAATTCCCTTCTCCGTAAGCGGCTGTATATCCTATTGTAAAAGGAAGTTTTGGTATGGAGTCATTTTTATAGGCTTCGGCTAAGTCCGCTCGAAATCGCTCTGCAAAAAGCGGAATGGTTCTTGTATACTTTCCGTAGAGTTGGAACCTTCTCCCCGAATTTTTCAAGTAATTGTATCCGATGCCGCTATCGTCTTGAATGTGTAAGTCAGATCGCTCCAGCAAATGATTACGTATAATGGAAAAATCGGGCCGGTCCATTAAATAAGATGCAGCT
>JBKCMR010000092.1:0-1130 GCA_046300055.1 Bacteroidota bacterium | reverse complement strand
GTCATAAATGGAATGCGCAAACGACCTTCTTTTATTTCAACCGCCTGTACCAGCGTTTGAAGTGCATACTGAATAGCGGTATCCGATCCGTATTGGATATCAATTCTATTTTTTCCTATTTCGATCCGGTAAGCCTGTGTGAGGAGTGAATTATTCTTACGACATTGGATCTTCGGGTAATGTTGATCTCCAATCTGCCAGTTTAGAGACAACAGTTTTCGAAAAGCAAGTTCGATGTAATCGAAATGTTTATGTTTTGTAAGCGGCAGCGTATAAAATCCATCACCCGGGATAACCTGTTCGGGTTGTGGAAGAATTGGATTTTTCTGAAGTATGGGTAGCCAGCTGTTTGAAACCGTTTGGTAATGCCGGTTGCCGTGCAGTGTCATTGACTTGTGGGTCTGCGGACTGCCTGTTTCTTTTTTTCCTAATTCATGAATAAAAAAAGCTCGTTGCAGCATGCGCGTGCTGTCGATCGAGATCTTGTCTTCGTAGAATTCAATGTATTGGCTGCGGTGGGTGTATTCGGTATGGCCGGGAGCAGAATTTTCAATCACCTTTGCTTTGAATGGAACGGAGCTGTAGAATTCAAAGCTTCCGAACGGAGTTTCAGCAAAGATTCGTCTGTCGTGAAATTGACTCCAGTCGGTGATCGGTTCACCTTTTTCGTTTCTCCATTGAGCATTCCGAAAATAGGGTTTCCAAATGCGCACGAACGTGATCTCGGCTAGTCCGGTATCACCTCGATTCCTTGTACAGTCACGCCAGGTGCGAATGTATTTTTCATTTCGCTCCAATTGATTGATGCCGTTAACAGCTGTATTACGACTCCCTAATTCCAGCCGCGTATCGTTGGGTTTATCGATCAGAATATCTTGCTCCCACCAAGTGAAATAGTAATGATGTTGTTTGCGGTCGGCGGTAAAAAAATTCACCTCCGATCCCATTCCCCAGGTCAGGCCATTGGTTTCCAAGAACAGGCCCTTCTTGGGAATCAGCTTCGCTTGTGTTTGTGCAGTAATTGTTCCGATCGATACGATCAGCAGAAAACAGGTCAGTTGAATCTTATTTCGCAACATAATACGTTAAGGTACCACCTTTCAGGAGTTCGGTATGTGTGATCGATCGAA
>JBKCMR010000091.1:0-1163 GCA_046300055.1 Bacteroidota bacterium | reverse complement strand
CCCAAGGTGAGCTCGACAAGAATAAGAGTCTCATCCAAAATCCGAACTGGTAACAATCAGTATACATAAGCAAGAACCGGCCGCCCTTTCTAGGGTGGCCTTTTTTTTAGAATTTTATGCCGATGAAACAACGACTTGAATCCCTTGATGCGCTTCGTGGTTTTGCCCTCCTGACGATGGTTTTGTCGGGTAGCATTGCCTTCGGAGGGGTACTTCCCGGTTGGATGTACCATGCACAAGTTCCGCCACCTGATCATGTATTCGACCCAATCCATCCCGGTATCACATGGGTAGATCTGGTCTTCCCATTCTTTTTATTCAGTATGGGTGCTGCATTCCCCCTTGCGATGAATGGGTCTGCAGGTAGGACAAATTTGTACAGCGTTTTGTCTGCCGGATTTCGTCGGTTTGGTATGTTGTTATTTTTTGCCCTGTTCTCACAACATTTTAAGGGTCTTGTCTGATGCGCCTCAACTACGCGAACAGATCCATTCACTTGCTGCCTTTGCGCTTCTTTTCATTGTTCTCTACGACTGGAAAGCAATTCCCTCGAATCGCATCCGATTGTTGCTTCGCCTGGGGGCATTGGTGATCTCTTTGTTCTGGATGAGTCAGATGCACTATGCAAAAGGAAATGATTTCGATCTCTATCGTTCTGATATCATCATCGTCGTATTAGCCAATATGGCCTTATTCGGAACGATCATTTATGGGGCCACCCGAAATAGACCCTTTATTCGATTGGCTGTATTGCCATTGGTGCTGGCGATCTTTCTTTCTGCTAAGCAAGACGGATGGGTCAAGGATTTTTTCTCCTTTCATGCCATCGGTGCATTCAAAATCGATTGGGCCTATAAATTTTATTTTCTCAAGTATTTGTTTATTGTGATACCAGGCATGTTTGCAGGGGAGTGGTTGATGGGGTGGCATAATGGGTCAAACACTTCGATTCCACATAAGCATATCGTATCGTTACTCGGATTGAGTTTGATCTGTTGGAACTTATACGGACTGTATACAAGGCAATTGACGCTTAATTTATTCGGGTCTGTGGTTTTACTCGGACTCATCTATTGGATCATTAGTAAAGCTGAATCCCTTTTCCTGCGTCGATTGTTTATGGCGGGGGCGTATTTGCTGCTACTGGGACTATCCTTTGAATC
>JBKCMR010000090.1:0-1162 GCA_046300055.1 Bacteroidota bacterium | reverse complement strand
AGCGAGTACAGCGCTGGACAGTCGCAGTAACATTCAGCAGATGGTGACCCTCTGCAAAACCTCCGGCATCAACAACATTTTTGTCGTTGTTTATAATAATGCACGGACCATGTATCCGAGTACGGTCATGAGTAATCTGATCGGCAAATCCATTCTGGAAAGATTCGAAGGGCGTGATCCTTTACAGGAGTGCATCGAAGAGGCGCATGCCAAAGGATTGACAGTACATGCCTGGTTTGAATATGGATTTTCCTCTTCCTTCTCTGCAGCAGGCGGACCGATCGTAGCGGCCAAACCCCACTGGGCTGCTCGTGATATCAATGGCGCACTCGTTGTAAAAAACGGATTCGACTGGCTGAATCCCATCCACCCCGAAGTGCAACAGTTCATGATCGATCTGTTCAAAGAAGTGGTGACCCGATACAATGTTGATGGTGTACAGGGCGATGATCGAATGCCTGCCATGCCTACCACCGGCGGATATGATCCCTACACTACCGCACTGTATCAATTAGAGACCAGCGGTGCTACACCGCCCAGCATCTCGAATGAACCTATCTGGATCAAATGGCGTGCCGATAAACTCAATGCTTTCGTAAAACGCCTGCGTAACGAGATCAAGGCGATCAAACCGAATGTGCGATTCACCATCTCGCCTAGTCCATATCCATGGGGACTGAATGAATATCTGCAAGACTGGCCAACCTGGGTCGACAGCAGTTATGTGGATGCGGTCTTGCCGCAGTGCTATCGATACGATATTGCTGCCTACGACGCCACCGTCAGCCAACAAAAAACCTATCACCGTAACACCAACGTCCCACTCTATCCGGGCGTGTTGTTGCGTGCCGGCACCTACACAGCACAACCTGGATTTCTGACACAAATGATCCAGGCGAACCGGAACAAAGGCTTCAAAGGAGAGTGCTTCTTCTTCTACGAAGGCATTCCGCAAACCGCCGTGTGGTTCAGCAATCAATACCCACTCATACGATAATGATGCGATCCATCCGGTTGCTATCACTGGCCGCTTGGCTGACAACAGCCACTTCGGTTTCAGCACAAAAACTTACGAAATACGTCGATCCGTTTCTGGGAACAGGCGGACACGGACATGTGTACCCGGGCGCTACCGTTCCATTCGGAATGGTACAGCTCAGCC
>JBKCMR010000089.1:0-73274 GCA_046300055.1 Bacteroidota bacterium | reverse complement strand
CAATGTTGCAGACTGAAATTACAGGGGCTTCTACAATCAGTGTAACAGGTGTTTCAAAGCAGGTGATGGTGACGGCTTCCGGTGCATCAACATTTTTGGGATCGGGACTTCAAACCGATGAGGCATCGCTTAATGTCACCGGTGCATCTGATGCGCAGATCTCGGTATCCAATAAACTAAAGGCTACTGCATCGGGAAGCTCGAAGATTGTGTATCAGGGAAATCCTTCCGTGAAGGAGTTAAAGTCAACGGGCGCCAGTATAATCCAATTAAAAAATTAAGTAATCTTAATTGGCACTCATTTATGAAAAATTTAATTCTGTTATTGGTAGTCCCGCCCAGAATCGAACTGGGATCAAGCGTTTAGGAAACGCTCGTTTTATCCATTAAACTACGGGACCGATCAAAGGGCGGTAAAATTAAGACTTTCGTCAGCTGCCCGGCATGCCACTGCTGTCAACCCTTGAGCCTCAACTTTTTTGGTCGGGAAATGTTATGAACTAGGTTATCGGGTAAGCGGACTTTTGTCACCCAACCCCGCCCCGAATTGCCCTACTTTTGCCTTCCCAAAACCAGTTCAACATGGAAAACAACCCGAAGAACACGTACAATGTGAACAGTGAAAGCAAATGCCCCTTCACTGGCGGTATGCTCAAAAAAGCAGCCGGAAGCGGTACCCGTAACCGCGACTGGTGGCCCAATCAACTCAAACTGAATATCCTTCGCCAACAATCGGAACTCTCCAATCCGATGGGTGATAATTTCGACTACGCCTCCGAGTTCAAATCGCTCGACCTGGCCGCCGTTAAAAAAGACATCGTAGACCTGATGACCACCTCGCAAGACTGGTGGCCAGCCGACTACGGACACTACGGCCCCTTCTTCATCCGCATGGCCTGGCATAGCGCCGGTACTTACCGTATTGCAGACGGTCGCGGCGGCGGTGGCACCGGCACCCAGCGCTTCGCACCCCTCAACAGCTGGCCCGATAACGCCAACCTCGATAAAGCCCGCTTACTGCTGTGGCCCATCAAACAGAAATACGGACGTAAACTCTCCTGGGCTGACATCATGATCCTCGCCGGTAACTGTGCCCTGGAATCAATGGGATTCAAAACCTTCGGATTCGGCGGTGGCCGCGAAGACATCTGGGAACCCGAAGAGGACGTATACTGGGGTTCAGAAAACGAGTGGCTGGGCGATAAGCGCTACACCGGCGACCGCGATCTGGAAAATCCACTTGCCGCCGTACAAATGGGATTGATCTATGTGAATCCGGAAGGACCCAACGGTAATCCCGATCCGCTCGCTTCAGCCCGCGATATCCGCGAAACATTTGGACGCATGGCCATGAACGATGAAGAAACCGTGGCGCTCATCGCCGGCGGACACACCTTCGGAAAAACACACGGTGCCGCAGACCCAAGCAAATACGTAGGCCCTGAGCCCGCCGGTGCAACCATCGAAGAACAAAGCATGGGATGGAAAAACACCTTCGGGAAAGGCCACTCAGAAGATACGATCACGAGCGGACTGGAAGGTGCCTGGACTACCACACCTACACAATGGAGCAATAATTATTTCGAGAACCTATTCGGATATGAGTGGGAATTAACGAAGAGCCCCGCCGGCGCACACCAGTGGAAACCCAAAGGTGATGCCGGTGCCGGAACGGTACCTGATGCTCACGATGCTTCAAAGAAGCATGCACCGATGATGCTCACTACCGACATTGCCCTTCGCATGGATCCTGCCTATGAGAAAGTCTCTCGTCGATTTTATGAACATCCCGATCAATTCGCTGATGCATTCGCACGTGCCTGGTTCAAACTCACGCACAGAGATATGGGTCCGCGTAGCCGCTACCTCGGCTCCGAGGTTCCTGCCGAAGAACTGATCTGGCAAGACCCCATCCCTGCGGTTGCTCATACGTTGGTGGATGCAAACGATATCAAAGAGCTGAAAGGAAAGATCCTCGCATCCGGACTGACTATTTCTCAGTTGGTCACTACCGCTTGGGCTTCCGCCTCTACGTTCCGCGGATCTGATAAGCGTGGCGGTGCCAATGGCGCACGCATCCGCTTGGCTCCTCAGAAGTTCTGGGAAGCAAACAATCCGGCTCATTTGTCAAAAGTGTTGGATGCCCTGGAATCTATTCAGCAGGCATTCAATAAATCTGCCAACGGTGGTAAGAAAATTTCATTGGCGGATCTGATCGTACTCGGTGGATGTACAGCGATCGAAGAGGCAGCGAAAAAAGCCGGACAGAACATCGATGTGCCCTTCAAGGCTGGTCGCGCTGATGCTTCCGCAGAACAAACTGATGTGGAATCCTTTGCTGTGCTTGAGCCAAATGCAGACGGATTCCGTAATTATGTGAAGAAGAAGTTTCACGCACATGCAGAAGATCTATTGGTCGATAAAGCGCAGTTGCTAACGCTTACTGCACCTGAGATGACCGCACTGGTAGGTGGTATGCGTGTGCTGGGGGCTAATTGGGATGGATCGTCTAACGGCGTATTCACGTTAACGCCAGGCATCCTCACCAATGATTTCTTCATGAACCTGCTTGATTTTGGCACAACCTGGACGGCTGTATCAGATGCCAATGATGTGTTTGAGGGTCGCGATCGCAAGACCGGTGCTGTTAAATGGACCGGTACCCGCGTGGATCTGATCTTCGGATCGAATAGCGAACTCCGTGCCTTGGCTGAGGTCTATGCTTGTGAGGATGGCAAGGCAAAATTTGTGGCAGACTTCGTGAAAGCATGGGATAAAGTGATGAACCTCGATCGGTTTTAATTAGGAAACTGTCGAAGTTCGGCTCGAATGATTTTAGGAGTTGGCAATCGCCAGCTCCTTTTTTATGCCTCTAGGCTTTACAGATCAATGTCAACAGGGTGTCAAAATGTATGAGTCCGACCAAATCACCCCTGCTTTTGAGTAATATCCCTTATGTTCGTTGTTTGAACACCAGAACGGTTGACTGAACAAGAACTTATCCGGGGACTTCGTGCACACGAGGAAGAAAGTTTTCGCTGGCTGGTGGAGAACTATCAAGCCCCTGTTTATAATACTGTTTTAGGAATTGTGCAATCTGCTTCCGACGCCGAGGACATCGCACAGGAAGTTTTCATTCAGGTTTTTCGGTCCATCGATCAGTTCAAGGGTGAGTCTAAGCTCTCTACTTGGGTTTATCGGATCGCAATAACCAAATCCCTTGATTTTCTGCGGAGTAAGAAAAGTGAAAAACGATTCGCATTTCTCCATCGTTTGGGTTTGCCGGGCGAAGACCGAGAAATAGATATACCTGAATTCCACCATCCGGGGGTAGCGGCTGAGCAAAAAGAGACTGCGGCAATGCTGTTCCGTGCGATCGCTAAACTTCCGGATAATCAGAAGACTGCTTTTATCCTTACCAGGCTGGAGCAGTTATCTCATGCGGAAACTAGTAACATCATGAAAATCACTATACCCGCAGTGGAATCACTACTGCATCGGGCAAAACTTAACTTAAAGAAAATTTTGAAAATGGAATTGTAGCATTTATGCTATGAAGGATTTATTATCCCTGTACGTCTAAACAAAATATACATGTCGTCGACCCCAAACATTGAGAACATTCTGAACAGCCTGGAGGGTGTTCGTCGTGCCGAGCCCCGGCCGTTTTTTGCTGCACGAGTGATTCAGCGTCTGCAGGAGAAAAACCAAATGACCCCCTCATTTTACTGGCCTCGGTTTGCCTTGGCAGTATCTGCGCTTTTCATTTTAATAGCCTTGAACCTCATACTATTTTTTTCCCCTCTGCGTTCTATCGATCAGGCGATCAGCGACTGGAATTCCGCTACCCCGGACTGGGTAGTTGATTACACCGAAAACCCCGGTACAACCATTTACGATCTGCCTCCAAATAAATGATCCATGCAAAGAAGCCGTGTACTCATCTTGCTTGTATTGTTGTTGGCCGTATTGAATGGCGTGCTTGTTTACTTGCATTTTTTTACCAATCGCTCCGGAGGCCGTGACCGTGGAGATTCTATGCATAGCTGGCTCGATAAAAACTTGGGGCTAACGGAAGAACAAGAGCGACTTCATTTGAAAATGCGGGGTACTTATTTTTCTGAATTAAAATCCATCAACGATACCCTGAAGCTTCTCAAAGCACGCTTCGTCTCCCAATCCGCTCAACTCGATCTGTCAGATAGTTTGGCAACTGTATGGACCGACTCCATCAACAGCTGGAACCGAAAAGCTGATGCGCTCACCTACCGGCACGTACGAAATGTCCGATCCATTCTGGATCCGAAACAACAACCTGTTTGGGATTCATTGATACAGGTGGTGATGCTGAGGAAGATTAGAAAGTAGAAGGGTGAAAGATGAAAGATGAAGGATGAAAGAGCGTTAAACCTTTTACTTTAGACCTTACACTACTCTTGATAGATCCTTTCAACAGCATCTTTATATTTTTCCAGAATTACCTTTCGTTTTACCGAAAGTTTCGGTGTCATTTCACCAGTATCCACGCTCCATTCCTTAGCCAGTAGTTCAAAGCGTTTAACCTGTTCAACTTGATTGAAAAACTTATTGAAACTTTCCACCAGTTCTCGGTACAGGTCCTTTACTGAATCCAGGCGAATCAGTTTTTCCGGATCGGTTTCCTGAATGCCTTTTTTATGCGCCCATTCCAATAGTGCAGGGAAAGCGGGAACGATCAGCGCACCCACAAATTTGCGTTCAGCGCCAACCACCATCAATTGCTCAATGAAAGGAGATTCTTTCAGTTTACTTTCGATCGGAAGAGGGGCAACATATTTTCCGCCGCTGGTCTTGAATAACTCTTTCTTACGGTCTGTGATTTTTAGAAACCCATCTTTGGAAAAAGTGCCGATGTCGCCGGTGCAGAACCACTCACCCTTCATTACCTCAGCGGTGAGGTCGGGGCGCTTGTAATAGCCCATCATGATATTGGGACCTTTACAAAGGATCTCGCCATCCTCTTCGATCTTCACTTCCACGTCTTCGATCAGTGGTCCGACGGTACCGAACGCGCGACCGGATTCCTGGTAACGATTTACAGAGATGACGGGAGATGTTTCAGTGAGGCCGTATCCCTCCATCACCACTAACTTGGCCGCCGTGAAGATCCGGATCAATCGTACCTGGCAAGCGGCACCACCGGTAGCGATGCATTTCACATTACCCCCAAGTGCCTCCCGCCATTTTTTGAAGATGATCTTGTTGGCAAGCGCTAGTTGTATACGATATCCAAGGGGCAGTGATTGATTGATCTCGAACTTTTCCGCAAGGCTATGTGCCCAGAAGAAAAGTTTTCGTTTGAGGCCGGTCAGCTCATTACCCTTAGCCATGATCTTGTCATATACCTTCTCGAGCAATCGGGGCACCGTGGTGAACAGATGCGGCTTTACTTCTTTCAAGTTATCGCCGATCGTTTCCAGACTTTCTGCATAGTAGATCGCCGTGCCTTTGAACGCATATAGGTAGGTGACTACTCTTTCAAAAATGTGATTCAGCGGAAGAAAACTCAGGGCCCGCATGTTATCGCCTGGCGGAAAATGCGGCTTGGCCGCCATGGTATTCGATAAAATATTCCGATGCGAAAGCATTACACCTTTTGGAACGCCGGTGGTGCCGGAAGTATATATGATCGTGACGATGTCTTCAGCATCGACAGCATCACGCAGGGCGGGCAGACTTGCTTTGGAAGCATCATTCGCCTCTTGTAGCACCTCTTTCCAGTGACGGGCATTGACTACATGTTCAAATGTGAAAATTGACTGCAACGAGGGAAGTTTTCCGCGTAGACTGTTCACTTTCAGAAACAATTCCTCATCGTTGACGAACACCATTTTCACGGCCGCATCCGAGAGAACAAATTCCAGTTCGTTGATGCTGATGGTTGGGTAGATCGGTGTCAGAACGGCTCCGATCTGCTGAACGGCCAAATCGAGAATCACCCACTCGGGACGGTTCTTGGAGATCACAGCAATCTTGTCGCGGCCCTCAGGCGTGCGATCACCCGGACCGATCCCCATGGCGATCAAACCCGCACTGAGTTGATCTACCAGGTCCTTGACCATGGCCGTGCTGTATTTCTTCCATTGTCCGCCTTCCTTGGCAGCCAGCATGTCGGGTAAAGGATTATTGTCAAGTTGCCATTCCAGGCAGTCGAATAAACGTCGAGGGGTTTGCATAGCAATCGTTTTGGTAATACCAGAATTCCTAAAATAACGAAAATCTCAACTCCTAAACCCTCTAGACTAACTAAACCAGATAAACTTCCTCAACTCCCTCAACCTTCTAAACACAGGTTTAGTGCGTTTAGTCGGGTTAGATGAGTGGTCTTTTACTTAGAAGCCGTCTGGTAATATTGTCCGCTGGGTACCCGAAAAACCCGGTTTGCTTGCCATTGCTGAAACTTGTTCCAGGTGTCGGCATTATCTTTTTTCCACTGTTCGTGTTTGGCCAGTGTTTCAGGGGTCAGGAACAGCCATTGATTGTAGGCCTGAAAAAGATCAGCCTGTATCCATTGGCGTTGCACATCGAACAATTTGAAGGGGAATTGTTTGGCCGGTCCATCGAACCAGCCCAGTAAAAAGCGAGCTCGGATCATGGTCAGGGTTTCCGGATCGAGCCCTCTGGCCGTCAACGATACATGATTTGCCATTTCAAGTAAATAGGCCTTGGCGAAGGGGTTCGATGTTTTTTCGGCGACCTGTTTCAGGTCGGTATCCGCGAATAATTTTTCCTTGTAACCTTTCAGTAATAACTCACGCATCGACTGCCCGCGTTCACTTAGTCCGTCCAGATTCATAAAGATCTCTCCATAGATCAGACTCCAGACTTTGTCGGTTGTATAGAAATAATACAGCGCGGCATTGTAATAGTTGCCGCCATAACCGGGATCCACTTCGACCCCTTTTTCCCATAGCTCGATCGCTCGAGGATCTTTGGATGACCAAAGTAACTCGCCATATTCACTGAGTAGTGGGCCATGATTGGGAAATTTCTTGAGTCCGCGTTTGTAATATTTTTCGCACTCTTTCACCTCTTCCAATGCCTTGAATACATTTCCGGCCAACTGAAAACATATCGGATCGGCATTCGGTCGATCGCAGAGGACGATTACATTTTCGCGCGCGCGGGTGTAATCTCGTTTCAGCGAATAGGCGATCACCAGGTCTTTACTCAACTCCAGATCCTCCGGCGCAATGATCAATGCTTGTCTTAGCACCAGTATGGCATTGTCATATTCGCCAGACTGCAGAAATCCCTTCGCCCGTGCCTGCAGGGTGCTAAGCGATTCGTTCGGTTGTGCCGAAGAACTCATTGCAAGCAGACAGGCAAGGATCAATACAGAAAATCGTAGCGAAAACTTGGCGAGTTGTTTCATGGTAAGTTTTTCCTTTGTTGCCGTGATCAGATCCGATGGGTGAGCAGTCCGTCCCTCAATTTCGGTTCAAACCAAGTGCTTTTGGGTGGCATGACCGAACCACTGTCAGCGATATCAAACAGTTGGTGTATGCTGACGGGATACAAGCTGAAGGCAATAGCCATCTCTCCGCTGTTAACGCGTTTCTCGAGTTCACCCAATCCGCGAATGCCGCCTACAAAATCGATCCGCTTATCGGTTCGCTGATCGCGTACACCCAGCAATTTATCCAATATTTTATCAGAGAGAATACTCACGTCGAGTACGCCGATGGGATCTTCCGTCCATGTGCCGGGCTTTGCTTGCAATCGGTACCAATTCTTATTGAGGTACATGCCCAACTCGTGGAGTGATCCGGGTCGCACGGCCTCTGCCTCGCGCGTGATGGTAAAATCCTCCTCCAATGCATTCAGCAGTTCTCCTTCGCTGTGACCATTCAGGTCTTTTACAACACGGTTATAGTCGAGGATCGCTAATTGCCCTGCCGGGAACAGGGTTGTCAAAAAATATTTTGCAGCCTCCGAATCGGGAAGCGCGGCACTAACCTTGGCGGCAGAGGCAGCGCGGTGGTGACCATCTGCTATGTAAGTGGCAGGTACTTGCTCGGCAAAGATCTTTGTGATCTGGTCGACCGTCTCACGCATATCCACTACCCAAATGCGATGCTCGATGGCGTCGTTCGCAGTGAAATCATATATAGGTGAATGGGACTTCTTCCAGTCTGCGATCAATGCATCTATTTCAGATACATCTCGGTAAGCCAGAAATACATTTCCTGTTTGCGCCCGAATGGTGCGCATGTGATCGATGCGGTCTTTTTCTTTCTCCGGGCGTGTGAATTCATGTTTCTTGATTCGATCGTTATTATAATCGTCGACCGAGGAGAGTGCTACCAATCCGGTTTGTGCACGCCCATTCATCACCAGTTCGTAGATATAATAGCAGGGTTTATCTTCTTGAAAAAGCACTCCTTTGCGGGTCATCGCATCCAGATTGTCTTTTGCCTGATCATAAACGGCCTGGCTGTGGATATCGGTTCCGGCGGGCAGATCGATCTCTGCTTTTGTTACGTGTAAGAAGGAGTTGGGGTTCCCTTGTGCCTCCTCGGCCGCTTCCTGGCTGTTGAGTACGTCATAGGGTCGGGCAGCTACGGCAGCGGCTAGTCCTGTTTGTGGTCGGAGGGCAGCAAAGGGTTGAATGTTAATCATGTGTGGAATTGTAGTAGGAGATTTATTTATTATCCGTTCTGCTGAGCGAAATCGGTCATCAGACTTGTAAGCGCTTTAACGCTTTCGAGGGGGAGCGCATTGTACATCGATACCCGAAATCCGCCTACACTACGATGGCCTTTGATGCCGATCATTCCAGCGGCTTCGCAGGTTTTTAAAAAGGCAGATTCGAGTGTTGGATCGTTCATAGTAAAGACAGCATTCATGTGGCTGCGGTCGGCCGTCGCTACAGGTCCGTTGAACATCGGCAACGCATCCAGGGTATCGTAGAATAGTTTTGCTTTTTCGATGCTCCTTTTTTCCATTTCAATGATCCCGCCTTGTTCTTTCACCCAGCGAAGGGTGAGCAGAACAACATACACGGCAAAAACCGGCGGGGTGTTGAGCATACTTTCCTCGCGGATGTGTTCGCGGTAATCCATCATTGTCGGGATCCGACGGTCGGCCTTACCCAGTAAATTTTTATTTACGATGACGAGATTCACACCAGCCGGTCCCATGTTTTTCTGCGCACCGGCATAGATCAATCCGAATCGATCGAAGGGCAGTGAACGACTTAAAATATCGCTGCTCATATCGGCTACCAACGGCAGATCCAATTCCATCGGGATTTGCTGCCATTGTACGCCGTGTACAGTTTCGTTTGTGGTGAGGTGCAAATACTGCGCTTCCGTATCGATTTCCAATGTGCGCGGGATGGCTCGGTATCCGCCTTCTTTCGAGGAGCCTGCGATTTCTATGGTGCCGTACAAGTTGGCTTCTTTGATCGCTTTGGCCGACCAGATGCCGGTATCTGTATAAGCGGCTTTTTTATTCGAGGGAAGCAGGTTCATCGGTACCTGCATGAATTGCGTTGAAGCACCTCCATGTAAAAAAAGAACTTCCTGATCGGGATGCAGCTGCATTAAATCCCTGACCAGCTGACGGGCCTCTTCCATGACGGGTTGAAACAGTGCCGTGCGGTGACCGATCTCCAAAATGGACAATCCCGTGCCCTGGAAGTCTCGGATCGCCGCCGCCGCTTGCTCTAAAACAGCAGGAGGAAGGATAGAGGGGCCGGCATTGAAATTGTGCATACGCGAAGATAGTTGAAGGATGAAAGATGAGGGATGAGAGTTGAAAGTTGAATGTTATTTGTTTTTCCGTTAATTATATCAAGAGTCACCCCTCATCTCTCATCCCTCAACCCTCATCCCTCAACGCTACAGGTGTTCCGATCCATTCACCCGCTTCAACCGCCATTGCCGGTCGAGCTGACGGATCATTTCTCGTTGCTGCGGGTCCTCGCGCTGCTGGGGTGACGATGGCAGATCTGGCTGTCCGGCCAACACCCAACAAGTGAACCAAATAGAGGCAACACTTTGAACAGACAAGCGCATCCGCCTCTCTACCATTCCATTCATCAGTGAATCATATTGTTTTGTGTAGCGAGTGGAATATTGGCGGACCAATTTCCCTTTCCGCTCCTCATATGCATATTTTTCAGATGGGTCGGTTCGGGCATCCAACTCTTTTTCGATCCGAAGCACCGAATCGGCTGCCAACGAACTCTCCAGTAATCGCAACCACCAATAGGCAGGCATGTCTTCAATGAATGCTGCCTGATCGATCCAGAAATTCCATTTTCCATCCGCCAGCAATTCAGGAATGCGGCTTTCCCACAACCCATGTATCCCACGCTGACCGCTGAATTGTCCGTTGTGATTGCGGCATGTATGCAAAGGCACATGTGCATCCGACAAATAATGTCCGATCTCCGCGGCATTTTGAAGGATGCGCGGTATGTCCTTCTCCCGAAACGCCTTTATAAGCCTCCCTGTCATCACTTCCATCCACCAGGGTACGATGCCATGTTGTTGCAGCGTGTCTTCTGTAAATCGCGCTACCGCCTGCTTCCATTCACGTGGTAATGAATCGAACGGATACGTTCCGTAACGATCGAGATCGATGTAATGGCGCGGGCCTTCTTCCTTTACCGCATACCGACGTTTATCCGGATCAGTGGCATGTCGGATCAAATACGTTTGCTGCGACCTGAACAATGCTTGCAATCCGGGTGGGAGGAGGTTCACCGCCAGTCCATTGATACGTTCATGGGCAAAGAATCCCCACGCAGTCGCCGAAAAGGGACATAGCATCACCCATCCGCCCCATAAGGCGAGTAGCAATCGAGCCATCAACTAGTCAGGATTTTTTATTCTCGGTATCGAGGTCGGCCACTCCACCGGTGACCGCATATTTCATGGCATCCCCGGAGGCGATCCGATCGATCTTTTTGATGCGGGTTCGTGGCAGTACATAGAGTTGTCCGGCAAAATTGTATGCCTGCGGTACATAGACCGCTACATGTTCCTGACCCATATTGAATTTCTGCATCTCTTCATCCGTCAGAAAACCTACCACCCAAACATCGGGTTCGAAAACACTGGCCAGCACCGGTGTTTTGAATTTCCGCTTATCTCCCGCGAATGCCTCGAACAGCTCTTTAGTAGAGGTATAAATGAACTTGATGCCGGGTGCACGGTCGAGCCACTGGTCGAGCAGATTGAAAAAACTGCCGATCAAAAAAATCGAGCTGACCCAACCAATAAGGATCACGCCCAAAATGATCAGGGCAAACCCCAAGCCCGGTACATTCAGATAAGGCCTCAGGATCTGGTCCACCTGCTCAAACAGCCAATACATGGCATAGAGGGTGATCCCGATGGGAGCTAAAATGATCAGCCCCTGTACAAAATATCGGAGGAGGCGACGTAGAAAGAAACGAAAACTGAGTTGGGGACTGGTGCGAGGCATGTGTTGAATTCGCTGCTAAGGTAAGGGGTTCGGGGAGGCGGAAAAATGACACAAATAGGGGGATTTAACATTATGGAAACTTTGGCAACTAAAAAAGTTTCCGTAGTTTTGCGCGGCCAAAATCAATGGAGACAAATACACGCATATTAGCCTTTGCCGAGTCGCTGTTCATGCAGCGGGGGATTCGCGCGGTTTCTATGGATGAGATCGCCGTGGGGTTGGGGATGAGTAAGAAGACCCTCTACCAGTATTTTGCGGATAAGGATGAGCTGGTGGATGCGGTGGTGGCCGCACATCTCGAGCGTATGCAGACCGATGCCAAGAAGTGGCGGGATCAGGCGCAGGATGCGGTGCATGAGATGTTCATTACTATGGAGCAGATACAGCTGCATTTGTCGAACATGGACCCCATTTTACTTCATGACATGCAAAAATTTCATCCTCGAGCCTATCAGCGATTTCGCGAGCACAAGGATGTTTTTCTGTTTGAGTTGATCCGTGCCAATATGCAGTGGGGGATCACGGAGGGGCTCTATCGGTCCGATCTGGACATCGATGTGCTTTGCCGGTACCGGCTGGCTTCTATGATACTTGCTTTCAATACCGACTTGTTTCCGCCCCAGCAATTCAATCTTGGCCTGCTCTGTCAAAACCTCTTGCAACATTTTGTTTTCGGTCTCGCTACCGAAAAAGGACATAAACGACTGATGAATTATTATGAAACTACATCTGCTTAAAGGACTCGTTGCGGCCAGTGTTTTATTCATTGGCGGCAGTCGGGCACAAACCGATTCGATGCCGGGTAAACATGCGTTCACCCTGAAACAGGCGATCGACTACGCCCGCAAGAATAATGTACAGGTCAAGAATGCCTTGCTCGACATACAGCGTCAGCAGCAGGTAAACCGTGAGGTAACGGCCATGGCCTATCCGCACATCAATGCCAGCATCAGTACGGTCTTCAATCCCGGTATCGTAACCACGGTGTTGCCTAACTTCATCTCTCCTTCTACCTATCAGGTATTGATCAACGAGGGCGTTCGAAACGGAAGCGGCACGCCCATCCAAATGCCGGCTGATTTCGGATTCATCGAGGCGCAATTCGGAACCCGTTACAGTGCCAACGCAGCGGTGAGTCTGAACCAGATACTATTCGACGGACAGGTATTCGTCGGACTCCTCGCCCGGAAGGCCACCATCGAATTCGCGACACAGAACGCTGCCGTGACTGAAGAGATGATCGTCGCCAACGTGGCCAAAGTCTATTATCAACTGGTGGTCAGCCGTACGCAAGTCGAATTGATCGATTCCAACCTAGCCCTGCTCGAAAAAAACCTGCGTGATACGCGCATCCTATATGAAAATGGATTTCGGGAAAAATTGGACGTGGATAAAACAGAAGTACAGCTATCCAATCTACGCACCGAACGCAATAAGGTGATGAATCAAGTCTCGAACGGTTATTATGGCCTGAAACTGTTGATGGGTATGCCGGTGGCAGATGAACTCATTCTCACCGACCGACTCGCTGAGTCTTTTGTATTGGATGGAGCCTTACAGGCGGAGGCCTATAAATATGAGGAGCGTAAAGATTATCAATACGCACAGATCGGCAAACGCCTCAATGAATATAATCTGCGCCGATACAAACTCTCACAGATACCGACTTTTTCGATGAGTGCCGTCTATGCCAAGAATGCTCAGCGCAGCACATGGAATTTTCTGGGTCGCGGCGATTGGTTCACGATCTCAAACATCAACTTGAATCTGGCCGTACCGATCTTCAATGGATTTGTGACTAAGTCCAGGATCCAACAAAGCCGTATCGATCTGCGTAAAACTGAAAATCAGATCGATGCCCTGAAAAATTCGATCGACCGGGAAGTAGCATCTGCTAAAAATAATTTCACCAGCGCGTTGGAGCGACTCAATGTTCAACGTCGCAATCAATCGCTGGCCGAACAAGTATATCAGAATACGAAGAAGAAATACGAGATCGGAACCGGCTCACAGATCGAGATCAATGTGGCACAGACCGATCTCAAAGCGGCTCAAACAAATTATATCACGGCGCTTTACGATGCAGTCATCTCCAAGATCGACTATCTGCAAGCAACCGGTAAACTCAGTCAAACCTTTTGATCATCTACAATCCCCTTCATATGAATCGTTTTTATTTTATTCTGCTGGCCACTTTGTTGTTAGCCGCTTGTGGCGGATCGGAGCAATCCGGTGATCTCACCAAGCTGCAGTCACAGTTGGCTGAATTGAAAAAGAAAAAAAGTTCGCTGGATACGGATATCCGTGCGCTCGAGGCTCAGATCGCTAAGCTGGATACGGCAGGTGCCCGTCAAGCCAGTAAGCTGGTATCGGTCGACTCCGTTCGCTACGGAACTTTTAATCATTACATCGATCTGCAAGGAAAGATCGAGGCGGAGGGTATGGCCTATGTAGCCCCGGCCGGCATGGGCGGACAAGTAAAAGCGGTCTATGTCAAATTGGGTACGCCGGTCAGTAAGGGACAAATGATCCTGAAACTCGATGATGCCATCGCACAACAACAGCTCAATGCTGCACGCCAGCAATCCGGACAACTTAAAACTCGTTTAGCCCAGGCTCAAACGATCTATGAGCGCTACCAAAATCTTTGGAAGCAGAACATCGGAGCGGAGATACAAGTGATCAACGCGAAGGCAGACGTAGACGCCCTGGCAGCCCAACTTCGTGCGGTAGAAGCACAAGTCGGTATGGCCGAGGAGCAAGTCAATATGACCAATGTACGCGCCGCCATCTCCGGAATCATCGATGAAATGAATGTGAAAGTGGGCGAGTTTTTCTCTCCGCAATCAGCCGCCACACCCGGTGCAGGTATTCGAATTGTCAACAACAGCCAACTGAAGGCCGTAACCTATGTTCCAGATAATTATGTTGCTCGTGTTCGAAAAGGAGATCCGGTAAAGATCTTGGTGAACGAGATCGGTAAAGCCGCTTTTGATTCACGCATCAATGTGATGAGTGCTTCGATTAATGACAACACACGATCCTTTGTAGTCGAGGCGCCATTATCCGCTGATCCGTTGCTGCGTGCCAATCAAACAGCTGTGGTAAAGATCCTGGATTACAAAGCAGATAATGCGGTAAGTGTGCCGGTGAATCTGCTTCAGTCTGATGAGAAAGGAAAATATCTGTTTGTAGCCGAGAACGTAAAAGGACAATGGGTGGCTCGCCGACGCATCGTGCAACCCGGACAAGTCTATGAGGGCTGGCAGGAAATTCTAAGCGGACTGAAAGCCGGTGAGCGTGTCGTGACCGATGGTTATCAATCCCTTTACGACGGACAATCCATTCGCACCTTCTGATCCACCTACTAAAACGATCCCATGTCTCTTTCCAATAGAATACAGAAAGCTGTCCGCGAATTCAAACCAACCAGTTGGTCGATCGACAATCGGACCGCCATCTACATCATTGCTATCCTTATCTCCTGGTGGGGCTACAATCGATTCATGACCCTTCCGAAGGAGCAGTTTCCGGATATCGTAGTACCGACGATCTCTGTGACAACCGTATACGTTGGAAATTCTCCTCAGGACATTGAGAATCTCGTCACCCGCCCGATCGAAAAGCAACTCAAAGGGATCAGCGGCGCAAGGGTTAATAAGATCCAGAGTACCTCTCAGACCGATTACAGCTTGATCGTGGTAGAGTTTGACACGGATGTAAAAACGGAAGTGGCCAAGCAAAAAGTAAAAGACGCAATCGATAAATCAAAAAGTGATCTGCCGACCGATCTCACGCAGCAGCCCAATGTCCAGGAATTTGCTTTCAGTGAGGTGCCGATCATGTTCGTCAACGTAAGTGGTGATTACGACGGAATCAAACTCAAGCAATACGCCGACAAACTGCAAGATCGATTCGAGGAATTATCGGAGATCACCCGCGCGGAGATCGTTGGTGCGCCCGAACGAGAGATTCAAGTACATGTCGATCCCTATAAAATGAATGCCGCTCGTATCAGTTTCATGGATATTGAAAATGCGATCGCAAGGGAAAACAATGACATTACCGGCGGACAGATCGAAGTGGGCGACATGCGTCGAACCCTGCGCGTGCGCGGGCAATTCAAATCCGCCACCGACCTGCAAGATATTGTGGTGCGCAGCAGTGCCCGCGGTGCGAATGTATACCTACGTGATATCGCTGAGATCCGTGATACGGTGAAAGAACGCGAGAGCTTTGCCCGACTCGGCGGTAAGAACGTCGTAACACTGAATATCGTTAAGCGTGCTGGTGAAAATCTAATCAACACGGCCGATAAAGTAAAAGCAGTCGTCTCAGAAATGCAGACGAATGAAGACCTGCCCCGCGACCTGATCGTAAATATCACCGGCGATCAGAGTAAGCAGACCCGTACGTCATTCAACGAATTGATCAACACGATCGTGATCGGCTTCTTACTCGTTTTGCTGATTCTCATGTTCTTCATGGGTGTGACCAATGCGTTCTTTGTAGCACTCAGTGTTCCGCTCAGTGTGTTTGTAGCATTTCTCTTCTTGCCACTGGCGGATAGCATTGTTGGTACTTCCGTCACACTGAACTTCATTGTCCTCTTCGCTTTATTATTCGGACTGGGGATTATTGTAGATGATGCCATTGTTGTGATCGAGAATACGCACCGGATCTATGGGAACGGGAAATTGCCCGTCATACAAAGCGCGAAAGAGGCCGCCGGGGAAGTGTTCATTCCAGTACTGGCCGGTACCGCTACCACATTGGCGCCTTTCTTCCCACTCTTATTCTGGAAGGGACTCATCGGAAAGTTCATGATCTACCTGCCGACCATCCTGATTCTGACCCTAGCGGCCTCCCTGATCGTTGCCTTCATTTTCAATCCGGTATTCGCCGTAAGCTTCATGAAGCCGGAGGGAGCAGAAAGAAGTTTGCCGCGTCAACGGATATTTCGCAACACGTGGTTCTTGTCTGCATCAATCGCCGGTGTTTTGTTGCACCTGGTGGGATTTCATGGTACGGCGAACTTTTCTTTGATCCTCGCCGCATTGATGGTATTTCATGTGTATTTCCTCAGTGATTGGATCCACGCATTCCAGGAGCGGTCACTTCCGCGTTTGATGGCCCGTTATGAAATGCTACTTCGCTGGGTCCTAAAGGGGAAGCGTCCTATTTATGCGCTGACTTCTCTTTTCGGTTTATTCATCATTGCGCTATTCCTGCTGATCCTACGGGGCAACAAGACGACCTTCTTCCCCAGTGGCGATCCGAATTTTGTTTATGTGTATCTGAAAATGCCTGTTGGTACAGATGTGAAGCACACCGATAGTGTGACGCGTGTATTGGAGCAGCGTGTTTACAAAGTACTGGAGGCTGAAAAGCCCGGAACGGAGGGTTCCATTGTAGAAAGTATCATATCGAATGTAGCGGTGAGTGCGAATAATCCGCGTGATAATAACCGCAGTGTACAATCTAATCTGGGGCGTATTCAAGTTTCCTTCGTGGAATTTGAAAAACGACATGGCAAGAGCACGATGCCTTTTAAGGATGAGATCCTTGCAGCGGTACAGGGAATTCCGGGGGCACAGATTGAAGTAACACAGGAAGATGCGGGTCCGCCTACCGACCCTCCTGTAAACATTGAGGTCGTAGGTGATGATTTTGATAATATTCGTCTAGTAGCAACGCGTCTGTTGAACTATCTGGATACGAATCGTATTCCGGGTATTCAGAACCTGCAGCCGGATATCGATCTGACCAATCCCGAGATCACCGTTCGTGTCGATCGTACCCGCGCCATGATGGAAGGTCTTAGTACCGGACAAGTTGGAATGGCATTGCGTACTGCGTTATTCGGGAAAGAGGTCAGTAAGATCAAAGTGGGCGAGGACGAGTACAAAATCCAATTACGCTATGCGGATGCACAACGAAATAATGTCACCGATCTGATGTCGATGCGTATGACCTTCATGGATATGAATACCATGCAGATCAAGTCAATTCCGCTCAGTACAGTCGCCAGTGTCGATTATACCAATTCAGCTGGCGCGGTGAAAAGAAAGAATGTTCGTCGAACCATTCAGTTGCAAAGCAGCGTGGCCGATCCGACACAAGTGGCGCCAATCAATCAGGCCTTGGCGGCACAGATCGCAACGTTTAAATCATTGGAACGCATTCCGTCCGATGTTGTCATTCGTCAAAGCGGACAAAGTGAACAGGAGCAGGAAACACAGGCGTTTCTGGGTGGAGCCATGCTCATCGCGATGGGTATCATCTTCCTGATCCTGGTACTGCAATTCAATAGTTTGAGTAAACCATTCATCGTGATCACGGAGATCTTCTTCTCGATCATCGGGGTATTGTTGGGTTATGCGCTGACGGGGATGACGGTAGCCACGATCATGACCGGTGTGGGTGTTGTGGGACTGGCCGGAATCGTGATTAAGAATGGAATCCTTCTCATTGAATTCACGGATGAATTGCGCGGCCGCGGTTATCGTACCCGTGAGGCAGCCATACAAGCTGGTAAGATCCGGATCATACCGGTATTGCTGACGGCTGTGGCTACGATACTCGGATTGCTTCCGCTGGCTGTCGGATTTAATATCGATTTCGTGGGACTGCTTCAGGAATTCCGCCCGAATATTTTCTTCGGTGGGGATAGCGTAGTGTTCTGGGGGCCGCTTAGCTGGACCATCATTTTCGGTCTGATCTTCTCTTTCTTCCTGACGCTGGTGATGGTGCCCTGTATGTATTTGATCGCAGAGCGGCTGCGTCGCCCGATGTCGAGGTTCTTCGGTACCCGATACGTGGCTTTGCTGGCATTCACCGGTCCCTTCTTCTTTATCCTGGTGGGCATCATGTATGCGGTGCAGAAAGCCCGGGGTAAAAAAGTATGGATGGGGCAGCTTCGTTAATTTTGCGTCATGTTGAGGAAGCAAGAACCATTAGCGGATGTAGTGATCAAGTTTGCCGGTGATAGCGGGGACGGTATGCAATTGACCGGAACCCAGTTCACCAACAACACGGCCTTGCTTGGGATTGATCTGGCTACCTTCCCGGATTTCCCGGCTGAGATCCGTGCACCGCAAGGAACGGTTCCCGGTGTGAGTGGATTTCAACTCCGTTTCTCTTCCGACCGGGTCTTCACGCCCGGAGATGCCTGTGATGTGCTGGTAGCTATGAATGCCGCCGCGCTCAAAGTGAATCTGAAATCGTTGAAGAAGGGCGGTAAGATCATTGTCAATATCGATGGTTTCGATGCGAAGAATCTCCGACTGGCTAATTATTCAGAAGAAGAGAATCCGTTGGAAAATGAGAGCCTGACTAATTATGAGGTGATCCGTATGGATGTCACCAAGATGACGCGCGAAGCATTGAAGGAGATTCCACTCGGACAAAAAGAAAAGGACCGGGCCAAGAACATGTTCGTATTGGGCTTCCTGTATTGGTTGTATAACCGCGACATGGCCAATACGGAACAGTTTCTGAAAGACAAATTTTCAAAGAAGCCGGAGATACTCGAGAGCAATCTCAAGGTCTTGAAGGCCGGATTTGCTTACGGTGAAACCACTGACACCTTCACGACAACTTACACGGTGGCAGCAGCGAAGATGGATACCGGTACGTATCGATCCATCATGGGAAATCAAGCCCTCGCGTACGGACTGATCGCTGCTTCTCAAAAAGCCGGGTTGCCGCTTTTTCTTGGATCCTATCCCATCACACCGGCCTCTGATATTTTACATGAGCTCAGTCGACATAAAAATTTCGGCGTACGAACTTTTCAAGCAGAGGACGAGATCGCGGCCATCACGGCTGCTATCGGTGCTTCTTATGGGGGCTCGTTGGGGGTGACTACGTCAAGCGGACCGGGCATTGCCTTGAAAGGGGAAGCGATGGGATTGGCGGTGATGTTGGAGATTCCACTACTTGTCATCAATATTCAACGGGGTGGTCCATCAACTGGATTGCCTACCAAAACAGAACAGAGCGATCTGATGCAAGCATATTATGGACGCAATGGCGAATGTCCGATGCCCATCATTTCTGCCTCTACGCCAGCCGATTGTTTCTCAGCGATTTTCGAGGCGGTACGCATTTCCGTACAGCACATGACGCCGGTGATGTTTCTAAGTGACGGATATATTGCGAATGGATCAGAGCCTTGGCGTTTCCCGCAGACGAAAGATCTGCCTGCCATCGATGTGAAATTCACAACTGAGTTGCCCGAAGGCGAAACAAAATTCAAACCCTATCAGCGTGATGCGCGCGGCGTGCGGCCTTGGGCGATTCCTGGTACACCCGGCTTCGAACATCGTATCGGAGGATTGGAAAAACAACACATCACCGGTAATGTGAACTACGAACCGGAGAACCATCAGTTGATGGTGCAATTGCGTCAATCAAAGGTTGATAAGATTGCCGACTCAATTCCTGAGCAACAGTTAGACAGTGGCCCGTCAACAGGAAAGATCTTAGTCGTGGGTTGGGGTTCTACTTACGGGGCGATCAAATCTGCGGTAGCTGAGTTGCAGGCCAAAGGTGAATCCGTCAGCCATTTACATCTTCGATACATCCGCCCCTTTCCGCGAAATCTTGGAACCCTTCTTCGTCAGTTCGATCAGGTATTGGTACCAGAGATCAACAATGGTCAGCTGATACGTATTCTGCGCGATGAGTTTCTCGTGGATGCGAAAGGGTACAATAAGATCATGGGTATACCGATTACCAAGACGGAACTGGTGATGAAGCTGGAAGAGATGCTGAATGCTTGATCTCTTATCGGCGTTGCCGGCCCAGCATCACGCCGACCTTCAATTGCAAAGTGAAATAAGAATCTTTATTGCGTGGGTTGCCGCGTTGGTTTGAGCGCGAGAAGGCATCCGGTGGGTTTAGCTCATCACTTCTGAAATAGATCTGTGAGGCGATGGCAGCTTTGCCTGCGGGGAGATTTTGGAAGAATAAAGAGGGGTCGATGTAACTGTCTTGACTCACATCATCGAGGTAGTCGGTTGTAAGGATCCGGTGATCGATCTCCAATCGTGCTACGATAAAATCGGTGAGTTCCAACCGAACACCGGTACCGATATGATAATTTCTCTGTTGTAGTTCATACGGTTTACGATCGCGGTATTGAGCGAATCCTTGGCCTTCTGTCCGAAGCGGTTGAAGGGAATACCATTGTCCGTTGAGTTCTGCCTTTGGTTCAAAAGCAAAAAATCCCACCCCTGCATGGACGTAGGGAGAGATCAGTGGTGGTCCGTCTTCCCCCGATAAATAACGAGGCAGAAACAGCGGATGAAATTCAACGCCGATGTGGATGTCGTTGATCTTGCTGCGGAAGCTGAGATTTCTTTCATATCGACCGAAGGTGGAGGTGCGTATATCTTTCAATACGCTGTCTGCTCCTTCCACCGTACCGAAGCAACCTTCGAGGCGTACGCCGATCAGACTCCGGTACATGCCAGTGAAATAAAAACCACCACTCAAGTTTGTTTTCTCCAGATTGAGATCTTTGAGAAACGGCTTTCCGATGCCTTTGTTACCACCCAGATCAGTAAGGGCGTTCATGATGCCGAAGGTGGCACCTGCCTCTACGATCCAATCGTTGTCATAAAATCGGCTGTTTTGAAAATAGTACTGTGCGGATATTTGGCCGGTGAATAGAACACCGGTTGAGCACAAGATCAGTATGAGAAGACAGCGACGCATCGGGCTGTCAAATTACTTAGAATGCCTACACTGTACAGTTAAATAATGATGATTTTATCCACCGATTATTTGGTGGTTTTCTGAAAGTAAGCGCAAGTTTCCGTGAGGCCGCAAGATTCGCATTTGGGCTGACGGGCCAGGCAGGTGTATCGTCCGTGCAGGATCAGCCAATGATGAGCTTGATGCACCAGTTCTTCGGGGAAATGTTCGATCAATTTTTTCTCAACGGCCAAGGGCGTGGTGGCTGTGCGGGGAACCAGTCCCAGTCGGTGACTCACTCTGAATACGTGCGTATCCACGGCCATGTTCGGTTGTTTGTCGATCACAGACGTGATCACATTGGCGGTTTTTCGGCCAACACCCGGCAGGGTTACCAACTCTTCGACGGTCATAGGTACTTCGCCTCCGAACGTAACCATCAGTTTTTGCGCCATGCCGATCAGGTGTTTAGCCTTGTTGTTCGGATAGGAAATGCTTCGGATCAAGGGGAATACTTCTTCAAAACTGGCCTTTGACAGACTAACGGGATCGGGGAATTTTCTAAACAGCGCTGGCGTGGTAAGATTCACTCTTTTATCGGTGCATTGTGCCGAGAGAATGACGGCTACCAGTAATTGATAGGGATTGTCATAGAAAAGCTCTGTTTCAGCCGTGGGCATCTGTTGGCTGAAATATTCGATCACGCGGGCAAATCGCTCTTTTCGGGTCATGCCCGAAAATACAGCGCAGAAGGGGGATGCTCAGAAGGGAGTGGCTACATTTTCAGCGGAAGCGTAGCGCAGGAGTCGAAGGATCGTTTCTGTTCGGGGAGATTCCACCAGCCGGTCTAATCGTTCCCGGCTTGTTTGCAATACGGCCAATTTCTCCCGGAGCGACCAATCGGTTCGAAGGGCCTCATCGATGGCCTGGGTGCGTTCGGTCGCAGTCTCTTTATAGAGATATTCCAGCAGGTCTTCGGGGGTGAAAGAGGGGTTCATGGCCGTTTTCGGGTATTGACTTCCCGATAAAAACGGCGAGCCTGGGGAATTATTGCGTTCGGGCAGGTTTCTTTTCCGGTATTAGAAAAAGGTCTTCGTCGTCCCGCTTCATCAGGTATTTCTCGCGGGCATATTTTTCAAGGGCTGCCGGGTCGTTTTTCAGCGCCTCCAGTTCCGTGCGTTGCTTTTCGGTCTCTTCGCGGTAGTACTTTTTGGATTTTTCCAGGTAATTGAGTTCTCGCACCCGGTCCATTTGTGTAAAAAGATCGTTACGGTCAAAGAACAGCAGGATGATCCCGAAGGCAACCCCGGTCAGCAAGAATTTATTCTTGAGCCAGCCGGGGATGCGATCGAGCAGTTGTTTCATCAAAAGGGTTATTTACCAAATTTAACGGAACCCTTCGGATAGATTGCGGAGCTACCCAGCAATTCTTCGATGCGGATCAGTTGATTGTATTTGGCCATACGATCGGTGCGTGAAGCACTTCCGGTTTTGATCTGTCCGCAATTCAAGGCTACCGCCAGGTCGGCAATGGTGGTGTCTTCGGTTTCGCCGCTGCGGTGACTCATGATCGTATTGTATCCATTGTGTTGAGCCAGGGTAACGGCATTGATCGTTTCGGTAACCGTACCGATCTGGTTCACTTTCACCAGTAATCCGTTTGCGATCTGTTGATCGATCCCTTTTTGCAAGCGGGTTACATTGGTCACGAACAGATCATCACCCACGAGCTGGCATTTGCTACCGACAGCTTGGGTGAGCATTTCCCATCCTTTCCAATCATCTTCTGCCATGCCATCTTCGATGCTGCAGATCGGATATTTTTTTACCCAGCTTTCCCAGTATTTCACGAGTTGCTCGCTGGTCATTTCCTTGCCATTGCTCTTATGGAATACGTATTTTTTCTTCTTTGCATCCCAGAGTTCGGTATTGGCTGCATCCATGGCGATGCGAATCTGAGAACCGGTTTTGTAGCCGGCTGCCTCGATGGCGGTCAGTACCATTTCGATCGCCTCTTCGTTGCTTTGGATGTTTGGCGCAAATCCACCTTCGTCACCCACATTCGTGCTGTATCCTTTTTTCTTCAATACGGATTTAAGTGTATGGAAGATCTCTACGCCCCAGCGCAGTCCTTCACTGAAGGAAGTGGCGCCCACGGGCATCACCATGAATTCCTGAAAATCGATCTTGTTATCGGCATGTGCACCGCCATTCAGGATATTCATCATCGGGATGGGCAACACTTTCGCGTTGGTGCCACCGATGTAGCGGAAGAGTGGAAGGGCTGCTTCTTCAGCGGCTGCCTTGGCCACGGCCATACTCACGGCCAGTGTAGCATTGGCGCCGAATTTGGATTTATTCGGGGTGCCGTCGAGTTGGATCATGATCTCATCGATGCCGGTCTGATCGGCTACATCGTAACCCAGCAGGGCCGGTGCGATGGATTTATTCACGTGTCCGATGGCTTTCAGTACGCCTTTGCCGGCATATTTTTTCTTGTCATTGTCCCGCAGTTCCACGGCTTCGTGGGCTCCGGTACTCGCACCACTCGGTACGGCGGCGCGCCCGACGGCTCCGTTTTCGGTTATCACATCCACTTCTACAGTGGGGTTACCCCGTGAATCCAGGATTTGACGGGCAAAAATCTCAGCGATGTAGCTCATGTTGGTTGATTAAGTCGTTGGATGGCCGGCAGTCGTCAGTGAACGGAAGATCGACTCGAGTCGTCGATTTTCGATGTGCAAAGAAACAATGTTGAGCCCTTCTTGCAAAGCGAGTTGCAGGATTTGTTTCTGCAGGTTGTCGGCATCGGCTGTTTCGAACTGCCACTCGTTCGTTCCGGTTTGAGTGGCTCGAATAATACCCGTTATTGAATTCCATTTTTCGGGTGATAATGACTCTCTGAACTGAACGGTGAGGACAGGTTTGCGGTCACCGCTGCGGATCTTATCGAGCGTGTCGTTGGCGACCAGGTTTCCTTGGTGGATGATGATCACCCGTTGGCAGATGGATTCTACTTCGGAGAGGATATGGGAGGAGAAAAGAACGGTTTTGTTTTGGCCTTGCTGTCGGATGACTTCCCGTATCTCGAGGATCTGGTTCGGGTCCAGACCGGTGGTCGGTTCGTCGAGTATCAGTACTTCGGGGTCGTGAATGATCGCAGCGGCCAATCCTACCCGTTGCTTGTATCCTTTCGAAAGAGCCCCGATGCGTTTGTGTGCTTCTTTTGAGAGCCCAACGATTCCGATCACTTCTTCGATCCTTGCTTTTAATTGGTTCAACTGATGCGTTTCGCCGATGAATTGCAAGTATTCGCGTACATACAGGTCGTAATAGAGCGGGTTCAGTTCGGGGAGGTATCCGATCTTTTTTCGGATGGCCAGTGGATCGGTTGAAACATCTTGTCCGCAGACTTGCACCGAGCCTTCATCGGGGTGCAGGTATCCGGTGATCATTTTCAGGGTGGTGGATTTCCCGGCGCCGTTGGGACCCAGAAAACCTATGATCTCCCCGGGGTTCACTTCAAATGAAATGCCGTTAACAGCCGTTTGCGGGCCGAATCGTTTGGTGAGGGACTGAATGCGGATCGACATAGGGCAAACCTAGCAAAAGGAATGGAGTTTTACTAAACGTAGGGCCTGACAGGGAATTGCGATGTCTTCAGTTAATTTCTAGATGTCATTCTTTTCCTGCTCGAATCTGTATATTTTCGCAGCTCATGAAATCCGCCACAGACCTGCTTCAAACAATGTTGCATCGGGCATCCGCCCTGCTGCAGGTGGTCTTGCTCGTTCTATTGATTGCACAACCCATTTACGCCATTGAGCCATCCCGTGGGGAGTCAACCAGTTTAATAAAAAACCATGCCGGGCATTTACCCCTGGAGGAGGATGTTCCTACCCCCGCTGGGAATGCTGCAGAAGAAAATACCGTTTCGGGTATTTCTGAAACGGAAGATTTTCTACATGGCTCGGGCGCTGAGCTGTATCGCTCGGTAGCGTTGCTTTTCGAATATTATCCTGCCCGTTACTCTATTTATCAGGCCTTTCATGCCGAGCAATTGATCCCTCCCCCGGATCGCTATTGAACATTTTTATTTCCTTATCGTTTATCTGATTAACCCTCTCTCTTAGGGGAGGATTGAATTTATACCTTATAAAAAAATTATGCGTAAACACACAAAAGAGTCACTTGATCAATTGACGCCCCAACGGGCACTGGATATTCTCATGGAGGGCAACCAACGATTTGTTTCCAACTTAAGCAAGGATCACGACCATCTGGAAACCATCAACGAGACCCGTGATGGTCAATTTCCATTTGCAGTTGTACTGAGCTGTATGGATTCGCGTACCTCCGTTGAACTTATATTCGACCAGGGACTGGGTGATCTGTTCAGTATTCGTGTAGCCGGGAACATTGTCAATGAGGACATACTCGGTTCCATCGAATACGCCGTAAAGTATGTCGGTTCTAAACTGTTGGTCGTACTTGGTCACACCTCCTGTGGAGCGGTGAACAGTGCAGTCAAGGGTGTCCAGGATGGGCACATCACCGGACTGCTTAGCCGTATCCAGCCCTCAATCAGCCGCGCCCAATTAAAAACTTCTGCGGAATGTAAGCACGGGGATAAAGTTGTGTATGCCAACGTTGAAAACAGCTTGCAGGAGGTAATCAGTCTCAGTCCGATCGTCAATGAAATGTTCAGCAGCGGAAAGATCGGTCTGGTAGGAGCGGTATACAATGTTGAGAATGGCCATGTAGATTTCTTCAAGAATCTCACGCATTGATTTATTTCTAACTGAAAATTTTAAAAATGAAGATGAACGCTGCGACTTTACGGAATGATATTCAATCGGGGTTGGTTGTATTTCTGGTGGCGTTGCCCCTCTGCCTGGGAATTGCCGTGGCCTCCGGGGCGACGCCATTTGCCGGTATCATCAGCGGGGTGATCGGCGGTATCGTCGTTGGTATTATGAGTGGTTCGCATGTGAGTGTGAGCGGACCGGCCGCTGGATTGATTGCCATCATATTGACCGCTATAACTCAGTTAGGTTTTGATGATTTTCTGTTGGCATTGGTGCTGGCGGGAGGACTCCAGTTGCTGATGGGGGTGGTGAAAGCCGGAACCATTTCCAGCTACTTTCCAAACAGTGTGATCGAGGGTATGCTAGCTGCCATCGGGATCATCATCATTAAAAAAGAACTCCCTCATGCTTTCGGGTACGATCAGATGCACGAAGGGGATTTCTTTAATTTGGAATTGGGGGCAGAGAATTTTCTGACCGAATGGGCGCACTCGATCAACTATGCCCATGCGGGTGCCATTGCTGTCACTTTGTTGTCGCTTTTTATCTTGATCGCTTTCCAAAAAGTGCCTGCGCTAAAGAAAGTCAAGGCAATACCCGGCGCATTGATTGCCGTGGTAGCGGGCATTCTCTTGAACGAGGCATTTAAATGGATGGGTTCGGATTGGTACATTACCGGAAATCACTTGGTTCAGTTGCCGCAGGCAAATTCTTTTTCGGAGTTCATTGGACAATTCCAGTTGCCTGATTGGTCTGCAATTGGGAATCAAGCTGTTTGGGTGACGGCCGTAACGATCGCCATTGTTGCTAGCATCGAGTCTCTTTTGTGTCTGGAAGCCGGTGATCGAATGGATCCCCTTAAACGATTTTCTAGCGCCAACCGGGAGTTGTTTGCGCAGGGAACCGGGAATCTTCTTTCCGGTCTCATTGGTGGATTGCCCATGACATCGGTCATCGTGCGAACAACCGCTAACATCAACGCTGGTGCAAAATCCAAACTCTCCACTATTGTTCATGGCTTGTTGTTGTTGCTGGCGGTGGTATTGATCCCGGGCTTGTTGAATAAGATTCCGATGGCTTGCTTAGCCGCTATTTTGCTGATGATCGGCTTCAAGTTGGCCAATCCCTCGGTATTCAAACACATGTGGTCGATGGGCAAGCATCAATTCATTCCCTTCTTGGTAACGGTTCTCGCAGTTGTTTTCACGGACCTGCTCAAGGGAGTTGGTATTGGCGTCGTGGTTAGCGTATTCTTCATCTTGCGTGGCAACATGAAACTGGCTTATTTTTTCCGAAAGGAGGAGCATCAGGCTGGAGAAACCATCTACATCGATTTGGCTCAGGAGGTTTCGTTCCTGAACAAGGCGGCGATCAAACAAACGCTGGCTCATCTGCCGGCTAAGAGCAGCGTGGTTATCGATGCGGCACAGACGGTCTACATCGATCAGGATGTGTTGACTCTTTTACGGGAATTCGTGGAATTCGGGTCAAAGGACAAGCAGATCAATGTTTCGCTACTCAATTTCAAGCGGGTCTATCAAATGGGTGATCACACGCATGTTCATTCTCGTCCGGCATCGGACGATTAGCGGTAGTCGATTGTACTCTAGCGAATCAAGCGCCCCGAGACCTGATCGATCTCAATACTGGCTTTGCGGAATTTATAGTAGAGTTCCAACAATTTTTGCCGTGATTCTTGGTATCGACTTTCGCGGGCGTTGACCAAGAAAAGGCTGCTTTCCCCCTGTCGGAAACGCAGCCACTCCAACCCAAGCAGATCCGCGTATTGCTTGAGTAGTTGCTGCTGTGCATTGGTTTGTTTGATCAAGGTCGATAATTCCGTATGAGTCATCCGGATCCGGTTCGTGGTTTTCCAGATAAGCCAGTCTTGTTTCCATCGGGTTTGCTGGATCTTCCCTTCGATGCTTCGCAATTGTCCCCTTTCGGTGGACAGGCGTAGGGGAATGGACATCTTCAACCCGTATCGGAATTGGTCTTGCCACCAAGGTTGCTGTAGGGTCTTAATCAGGTTGTTCTCCTTTCCAAGTTGATTGTATTCAAAACGGACAGACGGCAACAGTTCCTGGCGGTACAGCCGACGGTCGATCTGATACTGTTGTAGTTCTAAACTTAAGCCGATCCATGTGAGATCGGTTTTGCGTAATGGATCGATCCATTCATCGACGGCTGTGATGGGTACTTGTTCTGCCAACCTAGACCGGGCCGCTCGGTCCGGTTCTACGTTTTCTGGAAGAAAATAAGGGACGCCATTCTCTGTCCACAAATGATCGGAGAGTTTCCATTGCGCTTTTTGTCTGTTGAGCCGTGACTCCAGGTACGCCAGCTCCCATTGGTTGATTTGGGCCTGGGTCTCTGTTGTGTCGGCCGCCGGGCGATCACCGGCTTTCACTGCGCTACGAATAAGATCCAGCCGTGCCATGTTGATTTGTCGAAGACTATCTACCGTGCATTCCAATTCAAAATACCGAACCCAATCCCAGAATTGTACGAGCGCTTCCCCAAGAACTTCATTGATCAGACGATCCCGTTCGTTTCTCGACGCGTCAAGATTGACCGCTGCCTTTTGCAGATCGGCCCTTCTTTTGTCTATAGATAAGCCTTTTAACAAAGGGATCGATAGGCCGACATAATTGTTTGCACCCAACGTCTCAGTTTCCAGCGTTCTGGCCCCTTGCAGGTACTCCCATCCTCCGCGGACTTCAACTCCAAACCAAGTTGGGATACTCCATTCAGCGCGTCGGTACTGGTAATATTCTCCTCCGTCAACGGTCTTTTCGGCCTGTTCATACTGTATCCTTGGGTCGAACGCACCACGAGCTGCCAACCGTTGACCTTCGGCCTGCCGAATGATCGCTGATCCTTCGCGCGCCACGGGATGAAATCGCAGAACGATTTCCTTCAAGTCAGACTCGGTAATTGTATTTGCAGCTGGCTGGCCGTTCACCTCATCCCATCCAAGTAACGAGGCAATCAGCATCCATCCACCTATAAACCACCTTGTCAAAGTGTTTTTTTTCATTTTCCCGTTGATTTTTCTTTTGGTTGATAATAGTCGGGTGGGAATCCATTGATATTTCGCCAGATCTCGTACCAAATGGGTACATCTTTGAGCAGGGCCATTCCCTGCGCACCGGCACCCATCCGCAATTGAACGGGCCAAGGCTTGTCATTCGGGTCTTCCGCTACCAACACGCGGAAATTTCCGTCTTCATTCACATTGCGTTCCACGGCCGATACCACCCCGCCAAACGTTCCGTACGAAGCTTGTGGCCACCCGCTGAAAACGATTGCCGGAAAACCATCGAACCAAAAACGGACCGGCTGTCCCACATTCACCAATGGCAGATCCATCGGACGAACAAACAATTCAACGGCAAATTGAATGCGGTCGGGGACAATATCCAAAATCCGTTCTCCATCCTTTACGATCTCACCAATCCCCGCCTTACGCGCATTGATCACTTGTCCGTCTTGCGGCGCTAAAATGAAATACATGCCATTGCGGATGGCATAACTCACGTATTGATTCTGCAACTTGGCTGTTTCGGCTTCACCGCTGGCTGCTTCCGATAAGGCCTGCAATCGATCGCCGCTTGTCTTGGCGAGCTTCTCGGCATACGACTGACGAATGCTGTTTAGCTCGATCTCCAGAATGGTGCGCTCTTGTTTTTCATTCGCCAGTCTATTTTCCAGCGATATTTTTTTTGCCAAGGCATTTTGATAATTGACCTTTCGGCGCTCCACATCGATCAAGGCAACAGCGCCGGCATCGTACATGGTTTTTCCGGCCGATAATTGCCGATCGTTCACTTGCACTTCATTGATCGCTGCTTGTAGGTCTTGCTCGGCCGCTTGGATCTTTCGTGTTTGTTGTTCCAGCTTATTTCGATTCTGTTCGAGCTTCAATTGCTGCTCACGTTCCAGGGCTTGTAACTGCGTGGCTGCAGCATCTGCTTTGGACTGATAAAGACCTACACTGCGTTGTTTGGCATCGAGCTGTTCGCCGGTTCGCTGAACCAACTGTGGATCGAGGTAGCTTTCTTTTACCTCTGTGAGCTGCAGCAGGGTATCGCCTTTTTTCACGCGATCACCTTCGCGCACTCGCCAATTCACGATGCGTCCACCGATGATGGTGTTGATTTCCTGCGGACGTTGCTCGGGTCGTAAGGTGGTTACTTTTCCTTTGGAACGAATGTTCTGTGTCCAGGGTAAAAACAAACAAAGCAAGAGCACGAAGAGGATTCCCCAGAACCAATAACGCACCCGACTTTTTTGGTCGTAGCGGTAGATGTGTTCGTGCACCGAGGGACTCATTTGAAAAGATTTCATGGGTGTTCGGTTTATGCGTTTGTGGATGCGGGGTTGAGTTTAATTCGGATTGGGCAACGAGCTACAAAGTCGGCATCGCTGGTCACCACAACCACTGTAATCGAGTCGGGTAAGTGCAGCAAGAGGTCTTGTATGGCTTTCCGATCCGCTTCCCCACAACCGCGCCAAGGTTCTTCCAATAACAACAAGCGTGGTTTTTTCGCCATGGCACGCAACAACAAGATCTTGCGAATGGTACTGCCGGATAAGCGACTGCCAAGCGGACTCAATGGCGTATCCCATCCCAAAGGCCATTCCTGCAATTGCTTATCAAATCGAAGGACCACCGTCCATTCCATCAGTTCTTCGATTGTGATGTCGGTCCGTCCCATGGTCACATTCTCCCAGACCGAACCTTGGAAAATATGTTGACCGCTCAGGCTGATGCCAATCTGCGCACGCAGGGTATCGATCTGATAGTTGGCGATCGGTATTCCATCGTAAAGTAATCCGCCTTCGAAGTCGGTGTAGATTCCACCCAGCAATTGCAGCAAGGTGGATTTGCCGCTGCCATCCGGACCGGAAATGCAGGCCTTCCCGCCGGAAGGGATTCGTCCGTTGACGTCTTCCAGGATCTTTTGCTCGGGATGAAATCCGAATCGCAAATGTTGCAGCTCAATGGTTATTCCCTCTTTTCTCCAGGGCATCGGCAAGCGGCCGGATTGCTCCTCAGGCTTCTCCGTTAATTTGGCCATTTTGTCTACGGAAGTCAACACATCATATACACTATCCAAATTGCCGATCAATTTCTCTACCGCTCCAATCACGATCAGAATGACGATCTCGGCGGCAATGAATTGTCCAATGTTCAGTTGTTGATCCAACAGCAGAATGGATCCCACCAACAACATCGCTGCGGTGATGGTCGTTTTAAAGAACACCAGGATCCTATATTGAAATAATAGTACTCGAAAATGCTGGGTGCGTTTATCCAGATATCGGATGGTGCGTTGCTCGGAGTTTTGAGTCAGTACGGGTCCGTCGGGTTCAAACTTGAACGCCTTTACACCGCGAGCCATCTCCTCGAGCCAGGCAGCCAAACTGTATTTCTGCGTACTTTCTTCGATGCTGGACGACAGGCCGCGTGCACCGGTGTAATACAGAATGGTGCCCAGGATCACGACCAGCAGGATGCCAAACAAAATGAATGCCGGGTGATAAAAGGAAAGCAGGATCATTCCGAACAAAATCTGAATACTTGAAGTCGGAAACTCCAACAACAATTTCGAGAGTCCTTTTTGCAGGGCCGGGATCTCAAAAAATCGGTTGGTCAGTTCAGGTAAATAAAAGTCATTGGATCGTTTCAGGTCGATCACCGGAAGTTTGTTGGCGATCTCCTGCGTGTAGCGAACAAAAAGGATCTGCTGGATCTTCTCGATCAATTTCATTTGGTTGATGTACATCAGTCCGGTAACCAACACGCCGGCTACGACGGCGATGATCAGGACAACCAAGGAGGCCGAGAAGGTACCGCCCAATACGAAATTAACCACGCTTTGTATTCCGACAGGCAGGGATAACTGGATCAATCCAGCTAGGATGGCGTAGAAGTAGATCGAGGAGAAGGTAGCGCGCTCCTCGCGAACCAGTTGCCAAATCCGGGCAACCGGTGAGGTGTTTTTTGACATGAAAAACGAATTGTTGATGAACGATCTAAAATCCCGTTAAATATCACGGCTTGGGGATACATCAACAATGGTCTGGAGGAGGAGTTGGCATTTCTACAGTTCTATCTAGGGGCAGCTGGTAAGCCGGGGTAAATATCTGGATAGCCAATTCATGGAAAGTCCACTCGGCATAGGCTGGGAGATGCTCCTCGGTTGGACTGAAACTCTTCCCTTCCGCATTTCCCTTTTCCTCATCCACGATGAACAAGCAGATCTCATTTTCGCTCAGAATCGTTTGGGCCGCCGGAACCATGAGGGTAACAGCTAATACGAACAAGGCTATGATTGCTTTCCATTTCACACCGCAAAAATATATGGTTGACATTGTTTAAGTTCGACGATTGAACGGGTTACAGGAAATTGACAATTGACTGACGATTCATGTATCTTTCTTGTTGATTCAAAAGATCCCAAATGGCCACATACATTAAACAAAATCAACTCAAGGGTTTAAGAAGCCTCTTCTCCGACTTCTTTCAAAGCGAGAAATCCTCCGGGATCGTTCTTATCGGCTGTACCATACTATCCCTTCTTATTGCCAATTCCGCCTGGGGCGAGGCCTATCACCATCTTTGGGAAACCCAGATCGGTCCCTATCCACTGGAGTTTTGGATCAATGACGGGCTGATGGCTATTTTCTTTCTGATGGTCGGGCTGGAGATCGAGCGGGAGATCTATGTAGGCGAACTCTCTTCTCCCCGGCAAGCCATCCTGCCCATCGTGGCGGCAATGGGAGGCATGTTGGTGCCCGCGGCCGTACATTTTGTTTTTAATGAGGGAACTCCCACTGCAGCCGGATTCGGCATCCCCATGGCAACGGATATCGCTTTTGCACTCGGCATCCTGTCGCTGGCCGGCAAATCAGTTCCTCTATCTCTCAAGATCTTTCTAACGGCTCTTGCCATCATCGATGATCTGGGCGCTATCTTGGTGATCGCTGTCTTCTACACCGCTGAACTTTCTCTAATTAACCTTTTTATCGCACTGGGAATTTTTTTCGGACTATCTCTAATGGGTAAACTCGGCGTGCGTCGATTGATCTTCTATCTGATACCCGGAGTTTTCATGTGGTATTTCCTGCACGAATCAGGTGTGCATGCTACCATCAGCGGCGTGCTGCTTGCCTTTGCGATCCCCTTTGGTGGTACAGGAGCAGATTCTCCTTCTTACCGGTTGCAACATGCTTTGCACAATCCGGTAGCGTTCGGTATCGTTCCACTTTTTGCACTCGCCAATACGGGGATTAAATTGGAGCCTGCTTTCTATAATAGTTTGGTTTCCCTGAACAGCTTGGGTATTATCGGAGGCTTGGTATTGGGTAAACCCATCGGCATTTTGAGTTTTTGCTGGCTCTCGGTAAAGATGGGTTGGGGGGCACTACCTAAGCAGGTCAATTGGAAACAACTGCTCGGTGCCGGTATGCTGGCTGGCATCGGTTTTACCATGTCCATTTTTATTACGCTGTTGGCATTTAATGAAGTTGCCCTTGTGAACGATTCCAAGATCGCTATTCTCACCGCATCCTTGGTAGCGGCGCTGACTGGATTGTTCTATTTGCGCAGCGTTGGGTCTTCTTCCAGTTCGACGGAGGAGTGAGGGATTCGATCGTATTCTTCTTTCCAGGCATACCAACCGAAGATCATCAGTCCGATGGCGATCGGCGTAAAGATGCCGATGATGATGATCCATACGATCGGATTATTGATGTCTTTTTGTCCGGCCGGATCGATGAAGCGAAACGCGGCATCCACTAAGCCGTAAATAGCCAGCGGACCCATTGCGATCCAGATCAGTCCGAAGTATTTTTTCAGGGCATTCATAGTTCAATCCATTACGTTTTCATCAGCTTTATTATCGAGATATAATACACCGATCACGAAGCAGAGGGCTGTGATGGCGATCGGATACCAGAGTCCGACCAGCGGATCCTCCGGGAAAGAAGTACTCAGCAGCAGTCCGATGAAAGGCACGAGTCCGCCGAACACCCCATTCCCGATGTGATAAGGCAGACTCATCGAGGTGTAACGAATACGTGTGGGAAATAATTCGACAAGGAAAGCGGCGATCGGTCCGTATACCATCGTTACATAGAGGATCAGTAAAAAAACCAACCCCACAAAACGCCAATACATTTCCTTGGAAAGTGTGATCACGCTCGCACCCGGATCAAGTGCGATGCTGTGTTCCAGAAAATATCCGAAAATGGGACGGTATGTGAGTACCGCCAGCAGCATGCCGCTCATCAGAATCCATTTTCGACCGATCCGGTCACTTAGCCAGCCGAAAAAAACGAAGAAAGGTGTTGCGCCCGCAATGGCCCAAAGCAGGATCGTTCGACTCTGTTCGAAATCCAGTTTGCATTTGGTTTCGAGGAAGCTCTGCGCATAGAATTGTCCGGTATACCAAACTACGCCCTCTCCCATAACAGCTCCGAACAACGCAAGTAATACCATTTTGAAATTCGCGCGATGCTGAAAAGATTCCTTCAGCGGATTCACCGAAGTCTTCCCGCTCGATTTCAGTTCGGCGAACAGTGGTGATTCGGACATATTCATTCGTATATAGATCGATACACCAACAAGCAGCAGTGAGATCCAGAACGGATATCGCCATCCACCCCATTCAGCGGTAAAGGATGCTTCCGGCATACTTGATTTCACTAGTAAGATCACACCCAGTGCCACGAATAAGCCGAGCGTGGCAGTTGTTTGTATCCAGCTTGTGTAATATCCTCTTCGGTTGGCAGGTGCATGTTCCGCCACATAGGTGGCCGCTCCTCCATATTCTCCGCCCAGGGCTAGTCCCTGCACCAGGCGCAGCAACAAAACAAGTATTGGCGCTAGTATGCCGATGGATGCATATCCGGGTATACAGCCGATCAAAAAGGTAGAGCCACCCATCAATACCAAGGTCAGGAGAAACGTGTACTTGCGCCCTACTTTATCGCCCAATCGGCCGAACACCAAGGCGCCAAACGGCCGCACGATGAAGCCGGCAGCAAAAATGGCCAGTGTGCTCAGTAAGGCAGCGGTGGGATTACCGGTCGGAAAGAATTGTACCGACAGGGTTTTTGCCAGCATCCCGAAAAGATAGAAGTCGTACCACTCGATCATGGTGCCCACCGAGGAGGCACCGATGATGCGGCCGATGGAAGATTGTGCCATTTCCGAAAGATAGTTGATAATTTTATACGCCTCCCCCGAAACCAACCGTATGCATCATCCTTATCAGATCCGTTCGCTCGAACAATATCATGCCGATTACAAACGCAGTATTGAAGATCCAGAAGGGTTCTGGTCGAATATCGCCGAGCATTTTATCTGGAAGAAAAAATGGGATCAGGTATTACAGTGGAATTTCAATGAACCACGTGTTCGCTGGTTCGAGGGTGCACAATTGAACATCACAGAAAATTGCATCGATCGGCACCTGGCTGATAAAGGCGACCAGCCTGCCATTATCTGGGAGCCCAACGATCCGAATGAGCGCACACGTGTGGTCACCTATAATATTCTTCACAAGCGGGTGTGTCAGTTCGCTCAAGTGCTCATCAACAATGGGGTGAAGAAAGGCGACCGTGTTTGTATCTACATGGGAATGGTTCCTGAATTAGCTTATGCAGTACTCGGTTGTGCTCGTATCGGGGCCATACACAGTGTGATCTTCGGCGGATTTTCTGCACAAAGCATTGCTGATCGGTTGGCGGATGCCAAAGCAGAGTTCATTGTCACCTGCGATGGGGCCTATCGTGGTGTAAAGGACATACCACTCAAGTCGGTGATCGATGATGCGCTGGTAGGTAACACCACTATAAAGCGTGTGATCGTATATACGCGTACACGAACACCGGTATCGATGATCAAGGGGCGCGATGTTTGGTGGGAAGAGGAGATGGAGCATGCGGCCCTGCAATTGGAACAAGCGGGGTCCGTGCATGTACCTGCAGTTGCCATGGAGGCAGAGGATCCGCTGTTCATCCTCTATACATCGGGGAGTACCGGTAAACCGAAAGGGGTGGTACATAGTTCGGCTGGTTATATGTTGTGGACGAACTACACATTCATCAACGTATTTCAGTATCAACCCGGACAGGTTCATTTCTGTACGGCGGATATCGGATGGATCACCGGACACAGTTACATTTTGTATGGTCCGCTTAGCGCCGGCGCCACCTCAGTCATGTTTGAAGGCATTCCCACCTGGCCCGATGCAGGAAGATTTTGGGATATCGTCGATAAATACAAGGTGAATATTCTTTATACGGCACCGACCGCCATTCGGAGTTTGATGGGATTCGGGATGCAACCACTCGAGGGGAAAGAGCTGAGCTCGTTACAAGTATTGGGTACCGTAGGCGAGCCGATCAATGAAGAGGCCTGGCATTGGTATGATGAGCACATTGGAAAGAAGCGTTGTCCGATTGTCGATACTTGGTGGCAAACGGAAACCGGTGGTGTATTGATCTCCAATTTAGCCGGTATCACTCCGGCAAAAGCAGCTTGGGCAACCTTGCCACTTCCTGGTGTGCAACCTCTGTTGGTGGATGAAAACGGAAAACAAGTAACTGAAAGAGATGAACAAGGGTTGATCAAGGGTAATCTGTGTATCAAGGCGCCCTGGCCATCGATCTTGCGAACCACTTATGGCGATCATGAGCGGTGCCGACAGAACTATTTCGCCACCTATGAAAATCTTTATTTTACCGGCGATGGTGCGTTGCAGGATGAGCAGGGGAATTTTCGCATTACGGGACGTGTGGATGATGTACTGAATGTTAGTGGTCACCGTATCGGTACCGCTGAAGTGGAGAATGCGATCAATGCGCATGCAGGTGTAGTGGAGAGTGCTGTGGTGGGCTACCCACACGACATTAAAGGACAGGGCATCTATGCCTATGTGATCGTCTCCCATTATCATCAGGATGCGGAGCAAACTCGAAAGGATATTTTACAAACAGTAACTCGGGTGATCGGTCCGATCGCCAAGCCGGATAAGATTCAATTTGTGAGTGGCCTTCCTAAAACACGAAGCGGAAAGATTATGCGTCGCATCTTACGCAAGATCGCTGAGGGAGAAACCAGTAATATAGGCGATACGACCACCTTGCTGGATCCGGGTGTGGTAGAGGAGATTGTAAAAGGTAGAAAGTAGAAGGTAGAAAGTAGAAAGTAGAAGGTTGGGGGCGTTTAGTTTCGAACGATCTCAACCCCTAACTTCCTCAACTTGCCCCCATTCCTATCTTTGCCCAAACTTCCTATATGAATGAGCGTATCATTGAGCGATTGAATGCGGAATTGAACGAGATCCGTGAAGCCGGGTTATTTAAAACAGAGCGGATCATTGAGAGTCCGCAAGGACCGGAGATCACCGTAGGCGGAAAAAAAGTATTGAACTTTTGCGCAAATAACTATTTGGGCCTATCCAGTCACCCACGCGTCATCGAAGCGGCCCATCAGGCCATCGATCAGCGCGGTTTTGGCATGAGCAGTGTGCGCTTCATTTGTGGCACGCAGGATATACACAAGGAGCTCGAAGAGAAGATCTCTCAGTTCCTGGGTGCCGAGGATACGATCCTATATGCAGCAGCCTTCGATGCGAACGGCGGCGTCTTCGAGCCTTTATTCAATGAGCAGGATGCCATCATCTCAGATGCACTTAATCATGCATCCATCATCGATGGTGTGCGTTTGTGTAAAGCACAGCGCTATCGGTACGAGCACAATAATATGTCGGACCTGGAAGCCAAATTACAAGAGTCAGCCGGCTGTCGGAGTCGGATTATTGTAACCGACGGTTCCTTCAGTATGGATGGTACCATCGCACAGCTCGATAAGATCGTGGAACTAGCCGAGCGATACGATGCGATCATCATGATCGATGAATGTCATTCTTCGGGCTTTTTAGGCAAGACCGGGAGAGGCACCCATGAGTACCGCGGGGTGATGGGTAAGATCGATATCATCACAGGCACACTCGGTAAAGCGCTGGGCGGGGCTTCGGGCGGATTCACCTCCGGACGCAAAGAGATCATCGAGATCCTTCGTCAGCGTTCCCGTCCCTATCTGTTCAGTAATACGCTGGCTCCATCTATTGTGGGCGCCTCGATCGCGGTGTTGGATATGCTCACTGAAACCACCGATCTGCGCGATAAACTGGAGCGTAATACGCAATATTTCCGCACAAAAATGACCTCGGCCGGCTTTGATATCAAACCCGGCGATCATCCGATCGTGCCCATCATGCTCTACGATGCTGTATTGGCGCAGAAAATGGCAGCCCGTTTGCTCGAAGAGGGAATTTATGTGATCGGCTTTTTCTTCCCGGTTGTCGCAAAAGGTCAGGCCCGCATTCGCGTGCAACTCAGCGCTGCGCATGAAATGGAACAGATCGATCGGGCCATCGATGCATTTATTAAGGTTGGGCGAGAGCTGGGAGTGGTGAAGGGGGAGGAGTTGAGAGATGAGGGATGAGAGTTGAGAGGCAGTGGGGATGCGAAATGATGCTGATTCATTTTCTCAATCCCTTAACATGGTTTTGGCGGGTCTATTCGTTATCCATCCATGTTTGCATACTTGAAAAATACCCGTTTCTGGCTTTTCGCCATTGTTCTAGCCTCCTTCTGTATGAGCTCCTGCGTCTCCATGAAGCGTGATTGCATGGGCCGGAAGCATGTCAAGTTGAAGAACAGGATTTATCTATAGCGTTGAAGGATGAGGGATGAACGATGAGAGTTGAAAGACCGATGTTTTTATCTCATCTTTCATCCCTCATCTCTCAACGTATTCCGGTTCGTATCTTTGTCAAAACTCACGTATGCGTTTTTTGGCATTTGCTTCACTTTTAAGCGGTCTTGTTTTTTCTTCCTGTACGGTCAATAATAATGTGAAGGAGGATAAATCCCTGGCTCGTTTTTTTGAAGAAAATAAAGTCTCCGGCTGTTTTGCCATCATGAACAATGCCACCGGACAGTTCACGACTTATAATCTGAACCGTTATCGGGATAGCAGCTACTTACCGGCCAGTACGTTTAAGATCATCAACTCCCTAATCGGACTTCAAACAGGCGTGATCTCCGGCGACAGCATGATCATTAAATGGGATGGAGTGACCCGCGAAATTTCGGATTGGAACAAGGACCTGTCCATGTACGAGGCTTTTCGCGTCTCTGCCCTGCCGTATTATCAAGAAGTAGCCCGCCGAATCGGGAAAGATACCATGTCTCTTTGGTTGGATAGTTTGAAATACGGAATGCGCTCAGTCAATGATACGTTTCGCTTGCGCTCAGCCGTCGATTCGTTCTGGATCGACAATTCAGTCAAGATCACACCCGACGAGCAATTGGGTATCGTAAAGCGCCTTTATTTCAACCAACTTCCTTTTTATAAGTCCTACCAAGAAACCGTCAAGCGTGCCATGCTTCGCGAAAGCAACACCAAATACCGGATGGGCTACAAGACCGGAATGGGATATACAGAAGCTGGTCATTTGTTGGGATGGGTCGTGGGTTGGATCGAGGAAAACAATCATCCTTATTTCTTTGTATTGAATTTAGAGACAGCTGATCGGAATGTTGAAATGTCGACATTTCGCATGAAAATGCTGACCGATATCTTGGATCAACTCGGATTTCGGAAAGGCGAAAAATGATGTACCATGCAGGATAGCCAGCACTATACGGAATCGATCACCGGATACAAACGGTTGAAGACATTACCCGTCCGCATCGGCGATCTCTGGCTGGGGGACGGTCATCCCATTCGAGTACAGACGATGACCACCACCGATACAATGGATACCATCGCCACGGTGGAACAAAGTATTCGTTGCATCGAAGCCGGTGCCGAACTGGTCCGCATCACCGCTCCCTCCAAGAAAGAAGCGGAGAACCTGCTGAACATCAAAAACGAACTCCGCAAACGCGGCTATACTACGCCCATCGTAGCGGATATACACTTCACGCCTAATGCAGCGGAGATCGCAGCCCGTATCGTTGAGAAAGTCCGCGTGAACCCGGGCAACTATGTCGACAAAAAGAAATTTGAACAGATCGAATACACCGATGCCGAATACGCGGAAGAGATCGATCGTATCCGCGAACGATTCACGCCCCTGGTCCGGATCTGCAAAGAACACGGAACCGCCATGCGCATCGGAACCAATCATGGCTCACTGAGTGATCGCATCATGAGCCGATATGGCGATACGGCGATCGGCATGGTGGAAAGTGCCATGGAGTTTTTACGGATCGCTCGTGCTGAGGATTTTCACAATATCGTACTGAGCATGAAGAGCAGCAACCCGCAAGTGATGGTACAGGCCTACCGCTTGCTGGTGAGTACGATGAACGAAGAATTCGGGGTGTGTTATCCGTTACATCTTGGCGTTACAGAAGCCGGTGACGGAGAAGACGGAAGAATTAAAAGTGCTATCGGCATCGGCACCTTACTAGAAGACGGCATAGGGGATACGATCCGTGTATCCCTAACGGAAGATCCTGAATTTGAGATCCCGGTTTGCCGCGATATCGTCAAGCGATATAACGACCGAAACGAAATATCTAAAACAGAGGTGCCGTCGATACAATCCCTTCCGTACTCACCGGTAGACTACAAGCGTCGAAACAGCTTTGCGGTGGATCGAGTGGGCGGTAAACAGGTTCCAGTGGTCATCGCTGACCTGAGTCGAACCGATCTAAGTAGCCCTGAATCACTTCGGTCGATCGGATACACCTACGATGCGGTAACCGATAAATGGAGCATAGCAGATGCGGCTGCTGACTATGTTTTCGTTGGAAATAAGCAATTGACTTTCGCGCTTCCCGGAACACTGAAGATCATCGCTTATCCAGATGCTTGTAGCCGAGCTAATGATATAGTGTACTATACGCCGATATTCGATGCGGCCGGATTTCTTCAATCCGACCAACGTCATCCGCACTTGAATTGGGTGATGATCGATTGTTTCTCTGACGACACCCAGGTCAACGACTACACGCACTTGGATGAGCTAGCCAATGATCCGACCGTAGTGCTTTGCTTGAGCAGTCGACGAAAGAATGCAATGCAAGCTGTTCGTCGCATGTTCATGGAGCTCATGCAACGAGGCATAGAGAATCCGGTTGTATTGCTCACAGATAGTTCGGCACAGACTCCGGACGATCATTTGATCCATTTTGCGACAGAAACCGGAGCGTTGTTATTGGATGGGTTAGGAGACGGGATCTGTTTGGGCTATACTACGACGGCGGGTATCGATCAAACCCAAGTGAAGGGTCGTACCTATCTGCCGGTGAAGGATATGGATCAATTCACTAACAATACCGCGTTCAGTATTTTGCAGGCAACGCGGACTCGTATATCAAAAACGGAATACATCAGTTGCCCCAGTTGCGGACGCACCTTGTTCGATCTGCAGGAAACCACCGCAAAGATCAGGTCGGTCACCCATCACCTCAAGGGACTTAAGATCGCCATCATGGGTTGTATCGTGAATGGTCCGGGTGAAATGGCCGATGCCGATTTCGGATACGTAGGAAGCGGTCCGGGTAAGATCACTTTATACAAGGGCAAAGAAGTCGTGAAGAAAAACGTCAACAGCGACATCGCGGTGGAAGAGCTCATTAACCTGCTGAAAGCCGAAGGGGCATGGCAGGAGAAGGAAGTTTAGAGCGTTGAGGAGGTTTAGAAAGTTTAGAAAGTTGAGATGGTTGATGGGGGCTACACCTAAATATATCACACTACAATCATGGATAGGTCCGCTAAATCTCTGATCTTCTTTGTTGTTCTTGCCGCGAATATTCTATCCGTACAGTTCGAGTGGACTATCGGTATCTACCTGACAAAGCCGTTGTTGATACCCTTACTCGGTTGGATCTTTTTTGGTTCGCCGTCGAAGGGGGTACGTTGGATTTGGACCGCATTATTCTTTTCCTGGCTGGGAGATATTCTATTGATGTTGCCACAGGATCTGTTTCTTTTCGGCTTGGCCTCCTTTCTGCTCGCACATGTATTTTATATTTTTCATTTTTGGGGCGAGTGGAAGCGTAGGTCTGAACCGATCCGTCCCGTGTACTTGGTGGGTATTCTCTTTTATTTAATCGGACTGATGGCGATATTGACTCCGGTACTCGGTGAGATGCGCATTCCGGTTATCGTATATGGGTTAGTGATTTCCGCTATGCTGCTTTTCGCCCTACATGCCGGAGCAACCGACTATGCAGTGGGGGCTGTCTTATTCGTTCTGTCCGATTCCATACTGGCGCTGAATAAATTTCATACGTCATTTCTGTTGGCCGGATCGCTGATCATGCTGACTTATGGTCTGGCCCAGTACTTCATCGTCACTGGCGCGAGTAGGGTTGAGAAAGTTGAGAGCGTTTAGGAAGTTTAGGAACTCTTCATCTACCTCAACTATCTCAATTCCCTCAACCATCCCCACTCTCTAAACTTTCTACTCGTTCCTTTTATCTTCGCAGCATGTACTATATCGTTTACCCATTTCTCTGGCTACTTTCTTTACTGCCGTTTCGGGTATTGTATCTCTTGGCTGACGGCATTTATTTTTTGGTTTTTCATGTATTCGGGTATCGCAAAGCCGTTGTGCTATCCAATTTGCGCATTGCTTTTCCTGAGAAAACCGAATCGGAGCGCGTGATCATCGCTAAACAGTTTTATCACAACATGATCGATACGTTCGTAGACTCGGTCAAATTCATCACGCTTTCTAAAAAACAGGCGCTTCAACGTAGCTCGGCTGATTTTCATGTACTCGATCAAGCATTGGCTCAAGGCAAGCCTGTATATGCTTTCGGTTGCCATCAGTTCAATTGGGAATATGTGAATGTGCTGTTTCCCTTGCATCTTAAAGTTCCATTTATCGGGGTCTATATGCCGATTGCCAACCGGATCTTGGATCGAATTTTTTATGATTTCCGGAAGCGATATGGTACGGTATTGGTAGCGGCCACCGATTTCAAGGAGAAAAGGGATGATTTGCTAAAGGGGCAATATGTATTGGCGCTGGCAGCTGACCAAAACCCGGGTCACCCGGCCAATGCTTTTTGGATGCCATTTTTCGGAAAGCCTGCACCTTTTGTAACGGGTCCGGCTAAAGGGGCCATCCGCTCCGATGCGGTTGTGGTAATGGCGGAGATGCAGCGCCTGAAACGAGGGCATTATCATTTCGGCATGCGGATCATAGCCGAATCGGTAAAGGATATGCAGGCGGCCGATCTGGCAAAACGATATCGAGATGAACTGGAGCGCGTGATCCGTCAAGACCCTGCCAACTACCTATGGAGCCACCGGAGGTGGAAGTATGAGTGGAAAGCGGAATACGGAGAGATCAGATGAAGGGTGAATTTATTAGGTGATTTCACCCTTCAACTTTCAACTTGCTTATCGCGCTCCATCCTCCCAAGACATTACGGATCTGATGAAATCCTTGGCGTTTGAATAAGGAGGCCGCGATGACGCTTCGGTAACCGCCGGCACAATGGATATATAGATTTTGATGATCCTCGATGTTAGCCATGGAGCCGGGATCGGTCAATCCGTTCAGGGGCATGTTTACGGCTTCTTTCAGGTGATCGGTTTCAAATTCAGCTTCTTTCCGAACATCCACCACGATCAGATTCGGATCGTGAGGCAGATCCATCAGTAATTCATCTGCTTCTACGTCAATGATCAAGTCGATTTCCTCACCAGCATTTACCCAAGCTTCATAACCGCCTTGCAAGTGTCCTTCGATCTTGTCAAATCCTACTCGGGCCAGTCGCACAATACTCTCTTTCTCTTTCCCCTTTTCAGTGATCAACAGCATGGGTGCGTCAAAGGGGAGGAGTCCGCCTGCCCATTCAGCAAATCTTCCTTCCAGTCCGATACTGATGGAGCTGGGTACGAATCCTGTTGTGAATTCAGTGGCGGGACGAGTATCCAGCAAGATGGTATTCTCTCGGATCGCCGATTTAAAATCAGCTACGGATAATGACTGCATGCCTTTCTCTATAACGGCCTCCAGCGGATCATATCCTTCTTTATTGATCCGCGCATTGATGGGAAAATACTGAGGCGGAGGCGCGATACCGTCGGTCACTTGTTTAATGAATTCAGCTTTCGAAGTTGCCTTCATCGCATAATTGGTGGCTTTTTCATCACCGATCGTGCTGAATGTATTTGGTCCTAAACTTTTTCCGCAGGCGCTACCCGGACCATGTGCCGGATATACGGTCACTTCATCGGAGAGCGGCATCAGTTTGCGCTGAATGCTGTCATATAGCATGCCCGCCAGATCCTCCATCGTCAAATCAACCCCTTTTTGTGCCAGATCGGGACGTCCCACATCTCCCACAAACAGCGTATCGCCGGTGAACACACAATGGGGGGTACCGGTTGCGTCTTTTAGCAAGTAACAAGTTGATTCCAGTGTATGGCCGGGGGTGTGCAGCACTTCAAAACAAAGCTCACCTAGCGGAATGATCTCACCATCGGTGGTTTTGCGAATCGGAAATTTGGTGGTGGCATTCGGACCGTAAATGATGGGGGCGCCGGTGACTTTAGCTAGGTCGAGGTGGCCGCTGACAAAATCAGCATGAAAATGCGTCTCAAAAATGTATTTGATGGTGGCGTTCCGCTCTTTTGCCAATTCAAGATAGGCATCGATATCACGAAGCGGATCGATGACGGCAGCTTCGCCGTTACTCTCTACATAATAGGCGGCCTCACTGAGGCATTTGGTGTACAGCTGTTGAATGAACATGGGGCTCGATTTGAATTCCCCGCGAAAGTACAGCGGATGCCTGAATCAACCGACCTGTTATCAGTTTCCGGCGATGGTCTGCGTGATCTGATTGATCTGACGAATGCGGGGAAGGTTCGGTGCGTAATAGATGAACTTTCCGTCCCGCTTGGTCTTTACAAAACCGGCTTTACGAAGAATAGCCAGATGCTGGGAAGCCACTGATTGCTCCAGCCGAAGTTTGACGTAGATCTCGGTTACAGTAACCGTTCCCTTGTCGGCGATCAAACGAAGGATCTGCTGACGTAGCTTATGGTTGAGTGCGCGAAGGATCAGTGCTGACTTTTTTAGTGACAACAAGTCCACCGAAATTGGATTTTTGTTGTCTTTGCTATCGGAAATATTTAGGATGTAATTGCTCATGAAGAATCGAATGGGTTTTAATGAATGAGGTTAACGTTAGACGATAAATCATCATCTGTCCTTCGCTGTCGTATAAAATTCTTTCAAATATACCGGTTCGTAGTAGGTCAGATCAGCAAAGTTTCGGCTGCAGAATTTTTCATAAGTGATCAAGGCGAGATTTTTTTCGGGGTGCTTAGGCTCGATTAAGGAAAAATCCTTAGTGGACACTATTAGAAATGTTTTTGAAGCGCCATTGCCGGTAAGGATTATTTTTTTATTCGGTTCCACCAGATCGTTGAAGCAGTTGGGTTGGAGGATCAGCGCCTGTTCAGCGCGGATGGGATTCAGTTTCGAATCATAGTATCCGGCGTAGACCTCGTCGCGTCGGGCATCGATCAGTGGGATGATCACACCTTCTGCTTGATCTTTCACTCCTGCGGCGAGTAATTGCAGACTCGAAACGGCAATCAGTGGCAGGTTCTTCGCGTAGCATATGCCTTTGGCAGCAGACATGCCAACGCGAAGCCCTGTATAGGAACCTGGGCCGGCTGTTACCCCAACGGCATTTAACTGGTCCAGGAGGAGACCAGATTCCTCCAGTATCTCCCGGATCGCTATATGCAACCAAGCAGCATGGTCGTTTTGCTGCTCGTTTTCACGTTGTGCAAGCACATTCCCCTCTCGGGCAATGCTCACATGGGCGGTCTCCAGTGCTGTATCTATTTGTAAAATCAAACTCATCTCTAATCTCTAAACACTAAACTATCTCAACCTCTCAACCCTCATCCTTCATCTTTCATCCTCTCCACCACTTCTCTCACTTCCTCCCATCCAATGGCTTCGGCCCATTCGAATGGGCCCAGCGGGTAGTTAGTGCCTAATCGCATGGCGAGGTCAATATCGGTTTTGCTGGCGGCGCCCTCATCATTCAGTAGCAGGGCTTCCTGTATGATCGAGGCAAGTATTCTGGCGCCGACAAATCCAATTTGATCGGGTACTTGAATGGGGTTTTTATGCAGCATCGCACAGGTTTCTGTTGCGATCTGTTCAGCATATTCCCCTTCCCAGGCCATTTCCCAATCGGGGCCGGCTGCGAATCCCGGCCAGGCATTCAGTCGGATGGTCTTTGGTGGCAGTTCTTTCAAGGTGTGAGTCGGTGCGTGTACGATCCACCAGGCATCTGATGGGGTATTGTTTGGTCGGTATTTGGCAAAACAGCCGGAGAGGTCGAGGTAAACAGTGGCGGGGGGTATTGGCTGGTCGGCGGTGGACAGTTGCCACGCTTCCAGCGTGCTCAGGTCTTCGAGTCCCAGTCGTTTTTTTAAAAAATCGGCTTCGCCGATGAGTACCCGCATGGAATGCTTTTTTGCAAAGAAAAGAGATAAAGCTAACTTGAGCGACTTCTATTTACCATGACAAAAATCATCATACGCACCGACCAGGCGCCAGCACCTATCGGTCCCTACAACCAGGCAGTCGGCTACGGCGACCTACTTTACATTTCAGGCCAGATCTGTATCGATCCGGCCACCGGTCAGCTTAATAATGCTACGTTGGCTGACGAGACACATCAGGTGATGAAAAATCTCAAAGCGATCCTGGAAGCTGCGGGTCGTGATTTTTCACACGTGTTGAAGACAACGATTTTTCTGACCGACATGCATCAATTCGCTGCGATTAATGAGGTATACGGTGGTTATTTCGCTGGAGAATATCCAGCTCGAGAGACCGTGCAAGTTTCCGCCTTACCCAAATTTGTGAATGTGGAGATCAGCATGATCGCCGGCAAATAAATCCAACTGAATTCTTTTTTCAAGTAACCTGTTCCGTAGTTAGGTACTGGTCGGAACAGTTATGCTTGCCTTGGAGTCCGGTAATCGAAAAATGCCCACGGATGGAATGGAAGGATACGATGGTCCAGACGATGCGATCGAATTTGAGATCGAACGAATAAAGGATCTTTCCACGGGGCAAGTGCCTGAGAGATGAGGGATTGAAGGTTATTTGTTGAGTAAGTTTATTTCTGGTTTTGGTGTTACAATTGTACTACGTGATCGATTTATGATAAAACGAAGCATTAAAAATATTTTATTGCATCTCCGCTTAGGGCGTGTATTTGATACTTGTCTTTTTTGGTATTCGCGAGTAGTCAATTACATACCCAATCTGATCTTCAGACGGAAAAATCCTTCATTTGTACTCCCGCCTGACTATTTTTTACATGAGACTTTCCAGCTTAAATATGATCTGTATAAGAGGGATGGAGAACATTCTGCGGCAGAACTAATCGAATGGGCAACGAAGTACAAGCCCGATATAGTAAATATCCTTGACTGGGGATGTGGCGTTGCCCGTATTACACGACACCTGTCGGGGAACTTCAATTCCAATGTAAACGTGACAGGAATTGACATCAACGCTCAGATGGTAGAATGGAACAAGTCAAATATCCCGGGGGTTGAATTCAGGGAAATTCAATACTGTCCACCAACAGGTCTTCCCAATTCCTACTATGATTTAGTCATTGGTGTTTCAGTTTTCACTCATATCGAATGCAGTCATCATGAATCCTGGCTGGAGGAGATTTCCCGTATTCTTCAAGAAGGAGGGCTTTTTATTTTCACGACTCATGGTGAGCATTTCTATAACAAACTCAACACACAGGAATTCAAAAAGCTTCTGAAGCATGGTTGTTTTACACAGGCCTATGAACAGGCTGGGCACAGAATGATGTCTACTTACATGGTTGCAGATGAGTTTCGAAAAAAACTAGCACCCTGTTTTGATGTATTGGAATTCCATGCCGGCCATCTAGACCTCTCTAAAACAGGCGGACAAGACCTATGGATATTGAGAAAGCGGTTGAGGCATGAGATTTGAAGACAACTCCAGGCCTCATCCCTTACCGCATCAACGTTTCTTCCACCCATTATTCGCCCGATTCATATCCGGTAATTTCTTGTCCGGATCGATACCGACCTCGATGATCTCACTAGTAGTCGGGGCTCTGAATGTATATTCGGCACCGCGCATCCAAACCTCAACGGGCAGCTTAATGCGATGTGATTTTCCGTTGGCTTCTTTGATATCAACCATCACCGGCATCACCATCTGCTCGAGGTTGGCAACCGTTACTGTAGAGCCGTTCTCGGGCTTCCCTTCATTGGCTTTCACGCTTTTTACCGATACATCCAATTTCCAGCTGTTCAAGACCCAGGCGCGCCAGAACCAAGATAGGTTCTCGCCGGAAACATTTTCCATGGTGTGGAAGAAGTCCCAGGGCGTGGGATGTTTATATGCCCAGCGACGAATGTACTCTTTCAATGCCCGATCGAAACGTGCTTCACCCAATACTTCATTACGAAGTGCATGTAGCATTTGAGCGGGTTTCATATAAGCGGTGATGCCCAGATTATCTTCCTGGATCACATCGGGGATATTATACAGACCATCCATCTGATCGGAGAAGGTGTACTTCACCAAGAAAGAAGAGTTTGGGTCGCTGAACACGGATTCTTCTTTGAATTCACCATTCTTGAAGGCCTGCGTTGACAGGTCGTTGATGAACGTGTTGAACCCTTCATCCATCCACGCGAATTTTCTTTCATTGCTTCCGACGATCATTGGGAACCAAATGTGACCGAACTCATGATCTGTCACGCCCCAAAGTGCCGTTCCGGCCGATTCCCAGCTACAGAACACGATGCCTGGATATTCCATACCACCCACGATGCCCGCCACGTTCACGGCAGCTGCATACGGGTACTCAAACCATTTAGCAGAATAATGCTCAATGGAGCCTTTCACCATTTCAGTCGACAACTGCCAGCCCTTCTCTTTGATGCTCTCGGCCGGGTAGGCACTCATGGCCATACATTTCTTTCCGCTTGGCAAGTTGATCTTTGCCGCATCCAGAATGAATGCCTTCGAGGCTGCCCATGCCACATCACGTGTATTTTGAATCTTGAATCGCCAAGTTGTATTGGCGGTAGCAGGACGAGAAGTTCGATCACTGATCTCATTCGCTCCGCGGATCGTAACTGTTTGGTCACTAGCTGCTGCTTTTTCCCAACGCTTCATCTGTTCCGCAGTAAAGCAATCTTTTTGATTGGTCAATTCACCTGAACCCACAATGATCAGATCTGATGGGGCGGTGATACTGAAATCAATATCGCCATACTCCAGGTAAAATTCACCAGCGCCGAGATAGGGCATAGTATTCCATCCGTGTAGATCGTCGTACACACATACACGCGGAAACCATTGCGCCACTTCATAGACCCAGCCGTTCTTTGTTTTGAGTCGGCCCATGCGATCGGTTCCGTATTCAGGGATCTCAAACTCATAGCTCAGTGCGATCTTGATCTTCTCTCCGGTTTTCAGGGGTTGGTCTAGCGGTAATTGCGTTCGTGTATCGGTGGTTAGTACATCTTTAACAGCATATTTCAAGAGACCTTGCTCGGCACGAAGGTTATTGATGCTGTATCCTTTTGTGTAAGATGCATTTGCCCAACGTCCGCCGGTTTGTGTTGTGGTGGATGAGCCACGCGAATCTTTTTGATAAATGTTTTGATCGAGTTGGAGCCAAAGGAAACGTAGGGCATCGGGACTATTATTCGTGTACGTCATGATCAGTTCACCACTGACCGTGTGCGTCGCTGTATCGAGCTTACATTGTATGCTGTAATCGGCCCGGTTCTGCCAGTAAGAAGGACCCGGTTCACCACTCGCACTCCGATAAACACTGCCCGGATAGGGATAGAAATCGGGATGAAAAACTGCCCGATGGTCGTAGTTCTGGGCCTGGAGGCTGCCGATAATAAAAAATGTAGTGAGAAAGGCGGTTATTATACGCATAGAAAAATGTTGAGAAGATGAGGAGGTGAGAGGTTGAGATTTTAGTTGCTAAGTTAATTTGCCCCGTTGAGTATTTGAGTTGATTCTGAAAGACAGGCTGTTCGTAAAACGTTAAATTATTTTATAAATCGCCTAGGTGTTGATAGGTAATCGGAACTGTGAACTTATTCAGAATTTTAGTACTCAACCCCTCAACGTCTCACCCCCTCAACTGAAAATCGCTTCAGCGATTTCTACCGCCTCCGGCTTTCCTACATCAATGAACCGGTCACCGGAATGATCGAAGCCTAGAATTCGGTGTTCTGAAGCCAAACGCAAATACACATCGGTCAAGGAAAATTTTTGAGTGAAGCCGACTTCCCGCATCAGATCGAATATCTGCGGTTCAAAGACCACTACGCAACTGTATGAATACGCCTTTAGGTTTGCCTCGTCTCTAGACATGCGAACTTCGCCAGTAGAATTATTTTTCCATCCGCAAAGCTGCATCGAGTCGTCGAATAAAAATTGTCTGGAAGAGGTGCGATTCGTTATGCCAAAGCTGATCAGCGGACGGTGCGTTCGGTGAAAATCCAGCAGATTGGAAATATTCAGATCGGTGAGGATATCGACATTGCAGGTAATGAATGGCTCATCTTCCTTCAACAATGTTTCCGCGTTCAATAATCCACCTCCTGTCTCCAGCACTTCATTCCGCTCGTCACTGATGACGACCCGACTGCCCCAGCCCTCAGCCGCAGAAACCGCTTCTTCGATCTGATCGGCAAAATGATGCACGTTCACCACCACCTCGGTTATGCCGTAGGTTTGCAGGTATTCGATATTGCGCTGTAGTAGTGATTTTCCATTTACCAATGCCAGTGCTTTGGGATGGTGGTCGGTCCATGGTTTGAACCGTGTACCCAATCCGGCCGAAAAAATCATCGCCTTCATGCGTTCTTGGGCAATTCGTTTATCCAATTCTTCGCGTCCTGTACCATGTGACGTAGTTCCACTTTCACTTTGAACTTATTGCGCAAGTGGCGAGCCAACGCATCGGCTGCATACACACTCCGATGCTGTCCGCCTGTACAACCAAAACTCACCATCAAACTCTCAAATCCGCGTTTGATGTATTCCTCCACTGTTATATCAACCAGGTCATATACACTGTTGAGAAAATCCGGCATCAGTGTTTGCTGCTCCAGGTAATCCTTCACCGGCTTATCGCGACCGGTCTGTATTTTCATTTCTTCCACACGTCCGGGGTTCACAATGCCTCTGCAATCAAACACAAACCCACCGCCATTTGAAGAGCTATCCTTGGGCGCCTCTCCTCGGTACGAGAAACTGCAGATCTTCACCACCAAAGGGGTATGCTCAGTTGCCAGTGTTGGTGTGAAACGATCAACGATCTCCTCTGAGATACAGAGTTGAAGTACTTTTTCAAACTCGGGAAGGGCAATGCCGATGGATTGCTTGGATAAATAAGTAGTCAGATTGGAAAGAGCCAGCGGAATGCTGGTCAGAAAATGTGCTTTTCGTTCGAAGAGTCCGCGGAAGCCATAAGCACCCAATACCTGCAGTAGACGGATCAATACATACCCGTTATACTGGCTTCGAAACACTGTGCGGTTTACCGGTTTACCGATCTGTTGATCCAATGCATCGAGGTATTCTACGAGTAATTTTTCCTTCCATTCAGGCGATAAATTGGCTTTCGCCTGCCAAAGCAGCGAAGCGAGGTCGTATTGCGGAGCGCCCTTCATGCCACCCTGATAATCGATAAAGAAAACCTCTTCGTCTTTCACTAATATATTCCGACTCTGAAAGTCGCGGAACAGAAAGTATTTGTATTCGGTATGGGTCAGGTAATTGCTGAGCGCATCGAAATCGTCGATCAGTTTTTGCTTGTCGTATGGTTTACGAAGTGCATCCAGAAAATAATACTTGAAATAAAGCAGGTCGGCCAGAATGGCTTGTTTGCCGAACTCCTGGTTGGTGAGGCAGCGGGTGTAGTCTAAGTTGGCATCACCCTGTACTTGTAATTGTGCTAATGATCGAACTGTCTTTTGGAACAGTCCATAAACTCGTTCCGTTTCTCCCTCTTGTTCCAGCAGGCTAAGCAGGGATTGATCACCTTTATCCGATTGCAGGTAGCATCGCTTATCAGCTGAAAAAATTAAAAACTCCGGAACCGGAAGTCCTTTCTTATTGAAATGTTGCGTGAAAAATTGAAAGGTCTCGTTCTCCCGAATATTGTCGCCATAGGTGCCGATCACGGGGCCGTTGGTGCCGTGCAACCGAAAATAACGGCGTTCGCTGCCGCTTTCGGGGAGTAGGTCGATCGAGGTGGGTTCGGCGCCGGACCATTGCTTGTATAAATGGCTGAGGGCCTGCGTCATGGGGTGCATGCCACAAATGTAGCTGACCTCCCCGAATCCAAATCGGAATTCAATGAACAGTTGTTCGTTTTTGGGTAATTTTGGGCCTCTTTTATGAATGCAACCCTCCCCAAAGTCCGACTGATCACGGCAGCCAGTTTGTTCGACGGACACGATGCTGCCATCAACATCATGCGTCGCATCCTGCAGAGCCAGGGTGCCGAGATCATCCACCTCGGTCATAACCGATCGGTTCGCGAGATCGTAGAGGCCGCCATCGAGGAGGATGTACAAGGTATCGCCATCACCAGTTACCAGGGCGGACACCTTGAATTCTTCAAATACATGAAGGATCTGCTGGATGAATGCGGTTGCGGACATATCAAAATTTTCGGCGGTGGTGGCGGAACAATTCTGCCCAATGAGATCGAGGAACTACATGCCTATGGTATTACGCGGATCTATAGTCCGGATGATGGTCGCCGACTCGGACTTGAAGGCATGATCAACGATGTGATCGAACAATGCCGCAGCGTTCAAGTACAAAACAGTTACGCCGATGTAAAACACATCCTCGACGAGCAGGCCGATATCCGCTCCATCGCCCGCAGCATCACCCTCGCCGAAAACACTCAATCTGCTCAACTTTCTCAACCCTCTCAACTCCCTCAACAATTTCACCCTTCACCCTTCACCCTTCAACCCTCTCAACCCTCATCCCTCAACCCTCAACATCCCCAAAACGCAGTTTTGGGGATTACCGGTACCGGCGGTGCGGGAAAATCTTCTGTTACTGACGAGATCGTTCGTCGGTTTCTGAACCAATTCACTGACAAGACCATCGCTGTTATTTCAGTAGATCCCTCCAAGAAAAAAACAGGTGGCGCCTTACTGGGCGATCGTATCCGGATGAATGCCATTCATCATCCCCGTGCCTACATGAGAAGTTTGGCGACGCGGGAGGATAACACGGCGCTCAGTGCTGCTGTCAATGATGCGCTTGCGATCTGTCAGCAAGCCGGATTCGATCTGATCATTTTGGAAAGTGCAGGGGTGGGACAAAGTGATGCGAGCATCCTCGATTTCTGTCAGGTTAGTTTGTATGTAATGACCCCTGAATATGGAGCCGCTACTCAACTCGAGAAGATCAATATGCTGGATTATGCCGACCTCATCTGTCTGAATAAATCCGACAAGGCCGGTGCACTCGATGCCCTTTCAGATATCCGAAAACAATACAAGCGCAACCATAAATTATTTACCGCAACTGATGACGAGCTTCCCATCGTGGCAACGATGGCCAGCAAGTTCAACGACGAGGGGATGAATCGACTGTTCTCCCTTTTGCTGAACAAACTGGAAACCAAGGCCGGTGTTCGTTTCGGTGATTTTCAAAGCAAACAAACGGCTGCCGTTTCTCAATCGATCATTCCTCCTTCACGGGTTCGATATTTATCCGAGATCGCTGAGAATAATCGCGGCTATGATAAATTGGTGGAGGAGCAATCCGCGATTGCAACTAAATGCTACCAGCTTCAAGGTGTCATTGAAACCATGAAAGCATCCAAGGCGGAGGCTTCCCTGATCGATTTATTGCAGCAACAATATCAGTTCTTCTTCGATCAACTTACTCCCGTAGCACGGAAACTGATCACCAACTGGCCGCAGAAAGTAAAGGCTTATCAGGAAGATTTTTACGAGTACACGGTGCGGGATAAGAAAATCCGTCAGCCGATGACGGCTGTGTCGTTGAGTGGTACCCGGATTCCGAAGGTGGTATTACCCAAGTACAAAGACTGGGGTGATCTACTCAGGTGGCAGGGTAGAGAGAATGTACCCGGACATTTTCCTTTTACAGCAGGCGTTTTCCCATTGAAACGTGAAGGAGAGGATCCAACGAGGATGTTCGCCGGAGAGGGTGGGCCGGAGCGGACCAACAAGCGCTTTCATTACCTCAGTTTCGGTCAGCCTGCGACACGACTTTCCACGGCCTTCGACTCTGTTACATTATATGGTGAAGATCCCGATCATCGCCCCGATATCTACGGTAAAGTGGGTAACAGTGGCGTGAGCATTGCCACAGTAGATGACGCAAAAAAATTATACAGCGGATTCGATCTCTGTGATCCGAAGACCTCGGTATCGATGACCATCAATGGTCCGGCTCCCATGCTGCTGGCCTTTTTCCTCAATGCCGCGATCGATCAGCAATGCGAGAAGAAGATCACCGAGTTAGGGTTGTGGGATGCAGTGGAACAGAAAGCAAAGGAAAAATATGGTAATGGCGCTCGTCCCAAATACCACAATCCACTGGCACCGGACTCTTTACCCGAAGGGCATGATGGGTTGGGACTTCGTTTGCTCGGCATGAGTGGTGAAGAGGTTTTGCCTGCTGATGTCTACGAACAGTGCCGACAAGCGGCTCTTATGCAGGTGCGTGGTACCGTGCAGGCGGATATTCTGAAAGAGGATCAGGCACAGAACACTTGTATTTTCTCAACCGAGTTTGCGCTGAAGTTGATGGGAGATGTGCAGGAGTATTTCATTCGGGAGAAGGTTCGAAATTTCTATTCGGTGTCGATCAGCGGATACCACATCGCGGAGGCGGGGGCGAATCCCATCACGCAGTTGGCGTTCACGTTGTCCAACGGTTTCACCTATGTGGAATATTATTTAAGCCGGGGGATGAACATCGATGATTTCGCACCCAATCTTTCCTTCTTTTTCAGCAATGGAATGGATCCGGAATATAGCGTGATCGGTCGGGTTGCGCGTCGTATCTGGGCTACAGCCATGAAGTACAAGTACAAGGCCAACAAGAGAAGCCAGATGTTGAAGTATCACATTCAGACATCGGGTCGTTCCTTACACGCGCAGGAGATCGATTTCAATGATATCCGTACGACACTACAGGCTTTGTATGCGATCTATGATAATTGTAATTCCTTACATACAAATGCCTATGATGAGGCGATCACCACGCCCACGGAGGAGAGTGTGCGTCGCGCGATGGCGATTCAGCTGATCATCAACCGCGAGTTAGGCTCGGCGAAGACGGAGAATTTCATACAAGGGTCGTTTATCATTGAGGACTTGACCGATTTGGTGGAGCAAGCAGTACTGATAGAATTCGATCGCATCACGGAGCGCGGTGGGGTATTGGGCGCGATGGAGCGGATGTATCAGCGGAATAAGATTCAGGAAGAGAGTTTGTATTACGAGCATCAGAAACATACGGGAGAGTTGCCGATCGTGGGGGTGAATACCTTTTTGAATAAGCAGGGTTCGCCGACCATTGTTCCAGGTGAAGTGATCCGTAGTAATGAGGAAGAGAAGGAGCAGCAGATCAATAATCTGCGTGCATTTCAGTCCAGAAATACGGATCGTTCAGCCGAGAAGATCGCTCGACTCAAACAAGTGGCTATCGAGAATGGAAATCTTTTTGAAGAATTGATGGAGACCGTGAAATATTGTTCTCTTGGCCAGATCACCCATGCCTTGTATGAGGTGGGAGGGCAGTATAGGAGGAATATGTAAGCGCAAAACGGAGTTTTGCGCGTTGAGAGAGTTGATTTAGTTTAGAGAGTTGAGGCAGTTGAGAAGGTTGAGTTTATTAAGAATCTCAACTGCCTAAACTGTCTCAACCATCTAAACCTTCACATAGATCCGTTTTTTATCCATCCACCAGCAGATTCCCCACATGAAGGTGATCACGCAGAGTGCGTAGAGCAGTGATCCATTTTCGGGTGCGCCAGGTGTGTAAATGAGTACTTTTTTATAAAGCCAGTTCCAGGGATTCACGCCTTTTTCCAATTTGATAAGTGCTAGTCCCTTAGGGAGAAAGGCACTGAGTGCAAATACGAACAGGGCATTTTTACCGAACACATCAAAAAAGCTGAGCAGTCCGCCCCGTACATTCTTTCCATCGATCACGAAGATCATGGTAGCAAGCGTGAGGATCGCTAAGCCCGTTGTGTAGATGGCGTATGAACTGGTCCATATCTTTTTATTGATTGGGAAAACCAGATCCCAGCAATATCCCGCCACCAGCATACCTACGCCAACGGTGAAGAGTCCGCTGAGCATCCGATACATTCCATTGTTCTCGGCGAGTCCTTTTCGAATGTAATCACCCACCAGAAATCCAAAGATCACTTGTGCGATCGCTGCCGGGGTGCTCACTAATCCTTCCGGGTCGAAGGGTATCCCTTCACCTTTATATACGTGTGAAACGCCCAAAATATTCAGATCCCACGTGGTGCCGAACCAACCTTTCAGGCTGTATGGGTCGGCCGGATTTCCGATCAGACATAGAGCCCAATAGCCGAGCAAGAGAACGGCAGCGCCTAGAAATGCTTTGCGCGGGCCGCCATAATAAACGATGATCGACGCGATCAGGTAACAAAGGGCGATGCGTTGAAGCACGCCCATGATGCGTATTCCTTTGATGTTTTCAATGATCTCACCGGCTTCATTCTTTGCGAGGTCAATCCAGGTGAATGATTTGAAGATGGTAACTTTTTGCAGTTCCGAGGTGCCTTCAACGATCCGGTTCACTTCCGTAACGAAAGGCCACCAGTTCAAAAACAGTCCTACTCCGAAAATGATCAGGGTGCGTTTGATGACTTTTCGCCAAAAAGCCGCATCGCCTTCCTGCTGCAGGCGGGGGATCACAAAGCTCATTGCATTTCCTACGGCGAACAGGAAGAAGGGGAAGACCAGATCAGTAGGGGTGAGACCGTGCCAAGGTGCATGCTCCAACGGACCGTAGATATGTGACCAGCTACCGGGGTTGTTCACCAAAATCATCAGGCAGACAGTAGCGCCGCGGAATACATCGAGAGCGTAGGAGCGTGTCATACTTTAGGTTTAGAGAGTTGAGGAGGTTGAGGAGGTTGAGGAGGTTGAGGAGGTTGAGATTTTCTAAACTCTCTAAACTACCTCAACTTTCTCAACTATGTCCAACTTTAAAGATCCAAAACAATTTGGATATTCAATTTGAGACTGGAAATTTGCTCCTTCGTCAGCCTGCCTATTTTTCTGATAAATCGTCGATTATCTATCGCTCGAATTTGATCAATCAGTACATCAGAGGGCTGTTCAAGTTGGCCTTTTCGAAGATGAACTCGTAGTAACTCGATCTCCTTGACCACATCATATGTGATCGGACACACTAATGTCGATGTATGGAATTCATTCAGAAGATCTGTTTGGATAATCACCACCGGCCTCGTCTTACCCGGCTCCGTTCCGATCTGCGGATTCAGGTCGGCCAGCCAGATCTCAAACTGCTTAGGCCTCATCTATCAACTTTTCGAATTCGTGCAAAATCTCCATGGAGCCATCGCGGCCTAGCGCAGACTCTCGCTCTAATTGTTTTTTCAGCAGACGTCGCTTATTGAACAAGTTGTATAGGCTGACGGCCTCATTGATGTATCGATTCCGGGGGAGTTTGAGTTTGGAGGTTATTTTCTCGGCTTCCTGGAATATCTCGTCATCCAATTTTAAGGACAGCGTTTTCATAACGGTAGTTTTCATAAAGGTATGTACTTTTTGTATATACTATTGAAGGTGGCGGTTGAATGAGGAAGGTAGAAAGTAGAAGGTTTAAGGTTTAACAAGGCGTTCGAAAATTAAACCAACTACTTTCTACATTCTACTCACTCGGAACAGAAAATTCTCTATTTTACAAGTGATTTATCCTTGGAACCAATCATGAATCCGCAAAAATCAGCTCTCTTCTGGATCTTTCTTCTGACGATTATTTGGACCTGTACTCGTCCCCCTTATGCCGATACCAACCGCAGTTACAAGAAACAAGCGCGTGGATATGGGAAGGAATTGATGGAATATCCGCTAAGTGATTCATTTGAAACTGCGGATGGTTGGGTCGGAACGACCAATTTCTCTATGCGTAAGCCCAATTTTGTGATCATTCATCACACCGCGCAGGACAGTGCTGAGCAAACACTACGCACCTTTACACTTCCTCGCACCAAGGTCAGCTCTCATTATGTGATCGGCCATGACGGCAAAATCTATCACATGTTGCATGACCTTTTGCGTGCCCATCATGCCGGCATCAGCAAATGGGGCAACACCACCGATCTGAATTCAACCAGTATTGGCATTGAGCTCGACAACAACGGCTCCGAACCATTTTCCGATGAGCAGATCAATAGTCTGCTTACAGTGCTCGATAAATTACAAAAGGCCTATTCGATACCGGTGACAAATTTCCTTGGACATGCGGATATCGCACCAGGAAGAAAAGTGGACCCCAGTCGCTATTTTCCATGGGAAAAACTGGCCAAAGCTGGTTACGGTATCTGGTACGATACCACCCGTACACAAGTACCGGCTGATTTCAACATGATGCAGGGATTGCGCATCATTGGATATAATACGACCAACGAAAAAAATGCGGTTCAGTCGTATCGAATCCATTTCACCCCGCAGGACACCAGTCGGCAGTTGAATGAAGGGGATCGGAAGATTATTTACGATTTGATGAAGAAAAGTTGAGAGAGTTGAGGTGGTTGAGATAGTTTAGATATTATTCAACCTTCTCAACTTCCTCAACTATCTAAGCTCTCTCAACATAAAGCAGTATCTTCGTCACATAACCATAATTACGTTCCCTATTGCGTTTCACCGAATTCAACTTTCATCCCACCCTCCTCGAGGGGATTGAGGCTTCCAATTACGAAAATGCCACGCCGGTTCAAGAGCAAGTGATCCCGCCGATCCTGGCCGGGAAAGACATCATTGCCTCTGCACAAACCGGTACCGGAAAGACGGCTGCCTTTCTTTTGCCCATGATGAACAGACTGCTGACCGATCATGCCGATGAAGGTATGATACGTGCCATGATCATCGTGCCTACCCGTGAACTGGCCATACAGATCGCGCAGCACATCGAGGGACTTTCCTATTTCACCAATATCAGTTCGATCCCCGTTTACGGCGGAAGCGATGCACAAAGCTTTGTAGCCGAGAAAAAAGCTTTTCAAAGTGGCGTTGATATTGTCGTTTGTACACCCGGTCGAATGATCGCCCACTTGAATATGGGGTATGTCAATCTGAAAGGGTTGAAATTTCTGGTATTGGATGAAGCCGACCGCATGCTGGACATGGGGTTCCAGGAGGATATCAACAAGATCATTCAGCATTTACCGGCTAAGCGTCAGAATCTTTTATTCTCGGCGACCATGCCGGAGAAGATCCGTCAGCTCGCGCGTCGGATATTGCATGAGCCAGTGGAGGTGAATATCGCGATCTCTCGTCCGCCCGACAAGATCCGTCAGGGCGCCTACGTTGTATACGAGCCGCAGAAGAATCCGCTGATCGCGCACTTGCTTAAAACTATTCCATACAAAAACGCGCTCATCTTCTGCAGCCGCAAGCATACGGTGAAGCAGTTGACCCGTGATCTGAAAAAACTCAAGTTCAATGTGGAAGAGATCCACAGCGATCTGGAGCAGGCTGATCGGGAAAATGTATTAAGTGCTTTCGCCGGTGGAAGGATCCCTTTGCTCGTAGCTACTGATATTTTAAGTCGCGGTATCGACATCGACACCATCGATCTGGTCATCAATTACGATGTGCCGGATGATGGAGAGGATTATGTACACCGTATCGGCCGTACCGCTCGCGCGGAAGCCACCGGATCCGCTTTCACACTGGTTTCGGAGATGGATCAACGAAAGTTTGCTGCCATCGAGCGATTGATACAGAAAGAAGTGGAGAAGATGAAGGTGCCGGAGGACTTGGGGGAGGTGCCGAAATATGAGCCGATGGAACGTAAGGGACGAAATACCGGGGCAAAACGGAACTTTCGTAGAAGAGGTTGAGGGAGTTGAGATAGTTGAGATAGTTGAGAATTGTTGTCAGAGGTTGAGACTTTTTCTAAGTGAGTTGATCATGTACGATAGTTTTGAAATTTCGTTACGAAGATCCTCGTAATCTTCTTCTTTGATCCAGTGCTGGTCTAAGGCAAAAATTAATTGATTTAATACTTCCATCAGACTACTATAAGCCATGGTATAGAAGTGGCCCTGGTCCTTGGAGGTTTTCCGGCTACTACCTTCTGCTAGATTAGATGAAACTGATAGGATTGCTCGTCTAGTCTGTTGTACCAATCCATATTTCTCCTCCGATGGGAATGTTTTCGTGACCTGATAGGTTGTTGAGGCAACTTTCCTGGATAATTTCCAAGCATCTAGCTTTTCGAATGGGTAGATGTAATGCATAACCGAATTTATCCTCCTAATCATGGCATGGCAATACCACCATAAGGTAGGGGGTGAGAAAGTTGAGAGAGTTTAGTGGGTTGAGACAGTTGAGATGGCTGAAGGGACTCAACTCCCTCAACTATCTCAACCACCTCAACAATTACTAATGAAATTAGTAATTAAATACTAAAAACATTAGCTTGCATCAAAAAGCTATATGGATCGGGATCCCTACTCCAACCCCGCCTACCGGGGCACCAAGAATTTCACGCAGCATCAGGTGAAGACCGCCAACGCCACCGGATTCGGGGCGGCGGCCGATGATTACTCCGAGCGCGGCATCGACCTCAACGAGCAACTCATCCGCAACAAGCCCGCCACTTATTTTTTCCGGATGAAGGGCGATGCCATGCGCGAGGCCGGCATCTTCGATGGCGACGTACTCATCGTCGACCGCTCGATCAAACTCAGTAACGGAAAGGTCATTGTGGCGATCCTCAATGGCGAATTGCTGGTGCGCCGCTACCACCAGAACTTTTCCTCGGCTTTCCTCATCCCCGAGAACAACCGATACAAACCGATCAACCTCTCCGAATTCAGTGACTTCTCCCTCTGGGGCGTCGTTACGTACGTAATCCATTCGCTCACATGATCGCCATCGTCGACTGTAACAGTTTTTATTGCTCCTGTGAAAGGTTGTTCGTGCCCAAACTCCGCAATCGTCCCGTTGTGGTACTCAGCAATAACGACGGCTGCGTCATTGCGCGAAGCGATGAGGCCAAGAAACTCGGCATCGCCATGGGTGTCCCGTATTTCGAGGCGCGTTCGATCATTCATCAACACAACATCGCTGTATTCTCCTCAAACTATAATCTCTACGGCGATCTGAGTTGGCGGGTGATGGAAACGCTCCGACAATTCGCCGGTGAAGAACAAGTGGAAGTGTATTCGGTGGATGAAGCGTTTGTGGACTTGTCGCATGTGGATCCGGAACAACTCGAACGCACAGCCCGAGAGATGCGAGTGCGCGTGGAGAAATGGACAGGCATCCCTGTTTCGGTTGGAGTAGCGCCGACAAAAACACTGGCTAAACTGGCCAATCGACTGGCGAAGAAAGACAAGATCCAAAGCGGTTGCGTGATGGCCTTGCATACAGATGAAGAACGCATACAAGCATTGAAGCAAACGCGACTGGAAGATGTATGGGGCGTGGGCCGTGCCTATGCGCGCAAGTTGAATGCAAAGGGATATACCAGTGCCTGGGAACTTGCTCATTTGCCAGATGCCTGGGTGCATCGTGAGATGGGAGGGGTGGTAGGACTCCGTCTGGTACGTGAGCTTCGTGGTGAGCCTTGTATTGAATTCAAAGAGGAATTGGTGCAGAAACAAATGATCGCTACCACAAGAATGTTCGGTGTGCCGGTGACGGAACTAAGTGATATCCGAGAAGCAGTGGCGAGTTATGCCACGCGGGCGGCAGAGAAATTACGTCGACAATTCAGTGCGGCTGATACGGTGCAGGTCTTTCTCATTCGGAAGCAAACCGAGGAAGAGATCGGGTGGCGGGGTGAGGCAAGTAGTAACTATACCCGATTGCCGGTGGCGACCAGCGATACGTTATTGCTCATCCGAACGGCGGTGCAATTGGCGGAGCAGTTGTATCGAAGGGGATCGGTGTATAAGAAGGCAGGCGTACTATTAGGCGGAATTGTACCTGCTGATGCTTGTCAGGGTGATCTGTTTGCAGGGCCGGCACCGGATCATCGCAAGTTGATGGACATGATCGATAACATCAATTTCAGTCAGCGAGATGAACTGCTGGTCTTCGGTGCCTGCGGCACCAAACGGCATTGGCAGATGAAGCAGGAGCATCGGAGCAGGAAGTATACGACGAGATGGGGCGAAATGTTGAGGGTTGAGGGATGAGAGATGAGAGTTGAAGGATGAGGGTGGAGAGATTGAGGGCGGTGCATAATAGCTGCGTCAAGGATAAACCCTAGAATATTCAACAATGAACTCTCATCTCTCATCGTTCAACGTTTAGCGGGTCAAATGCCATTTTCGAAGGCGTTTATTACTCAGATTTCTGCATTCGAAGGTAAATTTTCAAATAATTTACTTTTATACCATTTTCCGGTAGATATCCAGTTTCAACGCTCACCTCTCACCTTTCATCTTTCACCCTTCATCTCTCGTCCCTGCCTGCCGGCAGGTAGGCTTCATTCCCCTAAGTGTATCCACTGTAACCTGCACAAAATCAATGAAATAAAATATTTATCCACTTCCATTTATTTTATATTTTTTCGTATTAAAACACGTAATTTTGCTTATATACAGGCAGAAGTCATTTAACTGTCTGATTTTCAGTTTTTTAGAAACTTTTTTCGGGACTGACCAGGCGAAGCCATGCCTAAATCTCAAGACAATACAAAAAAGTGGTTGGCGCTTTATACGCGCCCCCGTTGGGAGAAGAAGGTGCATGCCTTGCTAGAAGAGAAGGGTATTGAGTCATATTGCCCGTTGAACAAAGTGCATCGGCAATGGAGTGATCGGGTGAGGGTGGTAGAGGAGCCCTTGTTCAAATCATATGTTTTTGTGCGGGTGAGTGAGGGGGAGCGTACTGCAGTACGTCTGACTAGTGGTGCGATCAATTTCATTTATTGGAATGGCAAACCGGCGCATATCCGGGAGAAAGAGATCGATACCATCCGTAAGTTCCTGGATGAGCATGAAGACGTGGAGTTGATCCCGATGCAACTGAAACCCAATCAACGGGTGATCATTCAGTCGGGTACTTTTCTGGGAAAAACTGCGGAGGTGTTGGAAGTGCGAAAGAAAAAAGCAAAAGTGGCCATTGAGAGTTTGGGATATCATCTCGTGGCCTTTTTCGATACCAAAAAATTACGACCGGCGGGTGCGATAGATTGATCTGTTGCGTCGTAGCTATAAATAACACACATGAAATTTCTACGTACCATCTTTGCGTATATCGGTTTAGCGATAACAATGATCTCTTGCGGTATTCAGAAGCAGATTCCATTTTATCTTCAACAGGCTCCGGATTCTTCCATCATTAGCAATACAGTGCCCGTTGCGGAACTGAAGATTCAGCCCAATGACATGCTGGCCATTGAGATTGCGAGCAAAAGCACACAGCCGGAAAAGTCAGATCAAATGTTCAACGCTCCGCAATTGGGTGGAGCAGCCGGTGGAGCCGGAGTGAATAATCCTACATTCGGTTATTTGGTAGACAGGGATGGCAACATCGATCACCATCGGCTGGGAAAGATTCGTGCCGCGGGAATGACACGGGTTGAACTAGCCGAGGAGATTAGGAAAAGATTGATCAGCCCTATTGAGCTTCTGGTGGATCCAACTGTAAAGGTTCGTCTTATGAATTTTCGGGTGAACGTACTCGGCCAAGTGGCAAGAGAGGGAACCGTTACCATCAACAGTGAGCGGATGACCATCCTTGAGGCCATTTCATTGGCCGGGGGTATTACCGATTTTGGCAGACGCGATCATGTACGGGTCATTCGTGAGCAGGATGGCAAGAGGTCTGTGGGTTCTATTGACTTGACTAAAGCCGATTTTTTTCAATCCCCCTTTTATGCACTCGCACAAAATGATGTGATACTGATCGAGCCTACACAACTCCGCTATAAAGATATTGAGCAGAATCGCATCAATCAGCGACTCGCACTGGTACTTCCGCTTGCTACAATCGCCCTCACGCTTGTCAGCATTTTTTCTCGTTAATCGAATCAGAACCCTCACTTAAAAATCACCATGCAGGAAAATACTACACCACAGTTCTCCAATCCTCGCTCAGAACTTACCAGTTTGAGTGTGCGCGATCTGCTGTACAAGTATCTTCGATATCTTCCATTATTCATTCTTTCGATTTCTTTTGCGCTACTGGGTGGATATGTATACTTGCGATATAGCATTCCTCAATACTCCTCTAATGGGGTATTATTGATCAAAGATGATAAATCAAAGTCAAATCGAGGGAATGATAAGTTTGAAGAACTTTTTTCAAATAGTTCTGTAAATAATATTCAGGCTGAAATGGAGCTAATAAAGTCCAAGTCCCTGATGCGTCGTGTGGTGGATCGGCTTGGTTTATCCGTCGAGTACTATGGGGTGGGTAAAGTCAAATCAGTCAGTGTTTATAAGCGTGCCCCGTTCTACATTATACCTATCGAAATTAAAGACTCTCTGGAATCTATCTCCTTTGACATAAGCATTCGGTCAGGTGAAAATTATCAGATTGATGGGTTGCAAGGGGTGTATCGGTTTGGTCAAGAGTTTATCTTGCCCCAGGGGCGATTCAGATTAGAGAAGAATCAAGGTGGGGGCGTTGGTAGTGATTATTTGGTTCGCTGGATGCCCGCAGAGTTAGCAGCATCTCAATATGTATCGTTAATCAAGGTGGCCCCTAAGTCTGTTGGGACCGGAATTTTGAATATTTCCATTACCACTGAAAATGCTCAGCTTTCTGCCGATATCGTCAATAACCTATCAGCCATATATGACGAATACAGCATTGAGCAAATGAAGGCATCCAACGATCAGATTCTTGCTTTTGCCGATGATAGATTATTAGACATAGGCTCAAGACTTGACAGTGTACAGGATCAATACCTGGATTTTCAAATTCGAAACAATATCATCGATCCAGACGCGCAATTGTCAGCCTATTTTGGGAAGGTCGATGCGGCGGATAAAGCCATTTCAGAGCAGCAACTCAAATTGAATGTTGTTGGCTTGATCGATAACTATTTATCAGACAAGGTAAATGATTTCAACAAAGTGATCGTTCCGTCCTCGCTTGGACTGGAAGATGCCACACTTAATGAATTGGTATCGGCATACAACCAGGCACAGCTGGAGCGGAAATTGCTTCTGGACGGAAACGTTCCGAATTCAAATGCTGCTGTCCGACAACTAGAGGGGCAACTGGAAAAGATGCGACTCAGCATAAAGGAAAATCTCCGGAATATCCGATCTGCGTATGGTTCTGCTCTTTCTCAGATTCAATCAAAGGAAAGGCAGGGGCAGGCAGAATTGAGCAGTATGCCCAGCAAGATCAAAGAGCTTGCCGAATTAAAGCGTCAGGTCGGTACCTACCAAGCCTTATATGAATTGTTTTTGAATAAACGTGAGGAAACGGCGATCGCACGCGCTTCGACTGTGTCAAATATTACTGTTGTTGAATCTGCACTTCCTAACGAGGATCCTGTTTCTCCTGACAGAAAGACTACTCAGTTGATTGCACTTTTAGTAGGTCTGGGGTTGCCAGCTCTCTTTATTTTTATTAGTGAATTGCTTAATGATAAGATCACTAGCCGATTTGATATTGAGAAAATCACTCAGGCCCCAATACTAGGTGAAATAGGACATTCCTTAGCCGAGCAAATCTTGGTTGCCACCAAAGCCAACCGCAGTATGGTGGCAGAGCAATTCCGGATCATACGATCGAATTTACAGTACTTCTTAAATAAAAAGACTCAAGCCACCATTTTAGTCACTTCCACTTTCGGCGGTGAGGGGAAAACATATGTTTCCAGTAATGTCGCGGCGGTACATGCACTTACCGGGAAAAAGACCATCTTGTTGGAATTTGACATCCGAAAGCCTAAGGTGTTGAGTGGCTTATATATGGATAAGGGTCAAGGGCTGACACATTTCATGGCCGGTAAGACAGATGATATCGAATCTTTGATCCGTCAGGTTCCCGGCCATGAGAATTTTTTTGTGATTGGTTGTGGGCCAATTCCACCGAACCCTTCTGAATTGCTGTTGGAGGATCGCGTTACAAGACTATTCGAATACTTGAAATCAAAGTTTGATTTCATTGTGATTGATACAGCTCCCGTGGGAATGGTGAGTGACGCTATCACACTTGGCAAGTTTGCTGATTGCTCGATTTATATTACCCGTCAGAATTACAGCTTCAAGCGACAGTTAGCGCTCATAGACGATTATTATACACAAAGCAGGTTGCCACATCTATCAATTGTACTCAATGATGTGAGAGCCGGTACTGGGTATGGTTCATATGGCGGCTATGGCTATGGCTATGGTCAATCCTATGGCTATGGGAGCTATTTTGAGGATGAGAAAAAGCCAAAAGGAAAACTCAAGGTGTTTAAAGGGTGGTGGAAAGGGTTTTGGGGGTAATGCCAGCCGGAGGCTGGCAGTTGAGAAAGTTTAGAAAGTTGAGGTGGTTGAGAATTTCTAAACCCTCTAAACTTCCTCAACTCCATCAACCTTTGCTGACGACAAATGAAGACAGTTTCACTATTTCGTAATGAGCATTAAGCGTAACATTCTCCTCACCGGCGGCGCCGGCTTCATCGGCTCGCATATCGTCGATGCGTTGATGAAGGATGAGCGCATTGGGAAGGTGCGGGTGCTGGACAACCTGGCAACCGGGTTGAAAAAAAATATTGAGCCTCATCTTAGCGATCCGCGGTTTGAATTCATGGAGGGTGATATTCGAGATTATGACATCTGTCTTCAGGCTTCCAACGGAATGGATTTGATCTGTCATCAGGCAGCCCTTGGTTCAGTGCCTCGTTCGATTAATGATCCGCTCACCAGCAATGCTGTGAATGTGACCGGCACGTTGAACATCTTCACCGCCGCCAAAGAAAATGGCATCAAGCGGGTGGTTTATGCAGCCAGCTCTTCCACCTATGGCGATCATCCGGGACTACCCAAAGTGGAAGACAAGATCGGAAATCCGCTTTCGCCATATTCCGTCACCAAATTGGTGAACGAATTGTACGCTAAGGTTTATTCAACTACGTACGGGCTGGAAACTATCGGGCTTCGTTATTTCAACATATTCGGTCCGCGGCAAAATCCGAACGGACCCTACGCGGCCGTGATTCCATTGTTCGCGCAGGCCCTGATCGACGAAAAATCACCCACGATCAACGGCGACGGCTCCTCCAGCCGTGATTTCACTTATGTCGAAAATGCTGTGCAAGCCAATCTGCTGGCCTTGTTTGTAGAAAACACAGATGCAGTGAATCAGGTGTATAACATCGCCTGTGGGAAACAGACTAGTTTGGTTGAACTTTTCAACGGATTGAAAACGTATTTACCGACTGACATCAACCCGAAGTACGGCCCGGAACGAAAAGGAGATGTGAAGCACTCATTAGCGGATATATCCAAAGCAAAACGGTTATTAGGGTATGAGGTGCTGGTGAATATTGAAGAAGGGTTACGTGAAACGATGAAATGGTTTTTAGGAAAGGTTGAGGAAGTTGAGAGGGTTTAGATTGTTGAGGTTTAATACTTGCTCAACTCTCTCAGCTTCCTCAACTACCTAAACATAAGTAAGATTTAGAAGTATACATTTGAATCAATCAGAATGTCATTTAACCGCACAATCATAATAACGGGCGGTGCCGGCTTCATCGGCTCGCACGTCGTTCGTCTGTTTGTGAACAAGTACCCCAATTATCGTATCGTCAATCTGGATGCTCTGACCTATGCAGGGAATCTGGAGAATTTACGGGACATCGATCAGTTACCGAACTATGTATTTGAGAAGGTCAATATTCTCGATACAGCTGAGTTGAAACGGGTATTCGATGAATATCAACCCGACGGCGTGATTCACCTTGCCGCTGAAAGTCACGTTGATCGTTCCATCCACTCCCCACTCGACTTCGTATATACAAACGTGATCGGGACCGTGAACTTGTTGAATGAGGCAAAACGACTTTGGCAATCTCATCCCTCATCCCTCATCCCTCATCGCTTCTACCATGTAAGCACCGACGAAGTTTACGGCGCCCTCGGCGACACCGGCTTCTTCACCGAGCAAACCAAATACGATCCACACTCTCCCTATAGCGCTTCCAAAGCTTCCAGCGATCATTTTGTGCGGGCTTATCACGATACCTACGACTTGCCCGTGGTGATCAGTAACTGCTCGAATAATTACGGCCCTTATCATTTTCCGGAGAAGTTGATTCCGCTATTCATCAACAACATTATTCAAAAGAAGTCGTTGCCGGTTTATGGCGACGGACTATATACCCGCGATTGGCTTTTTGTAAAAGATCACGCTACAGCTATCGATCAGGTATTTCATGAGGGAAAAACTGGGGATACGTATAACATTGGGGGCTTCAATGAATGGAGGAACATAGACTTAGTGAAACTCCTCTGCAAGCAAATGGACGAAAAACTAGGGAATCCTCCAGGCACCAGTGATGCATTGATCACATACGTAAAAGACCGCCCCGGGCATGATCGTCGTTATGCGATTGATGCCACTAAGATCAATCAGGAGCTTGGTTGGAAGCCCTCGGTGACCTTTGAAGAAGGATTGGCCCAGACAATCGATTGGTATTTGGAGAATACGGAGTGGCTTCAAAGGGTTACAACAGGAGTATACCAACAATATTATTCCCAAATGTATTCATTTTGATCTTGAGCAGACCATTTTGGTTTTCAAAATTATCATCTCTAAAATGAAAGCACTTAAAACTAGCAATTATAATGAATGACTGCCATGACAAATGTTTAATATCTGACTCCAATCAACTGGAGCCATTGAAGGGTTATGAAAAAGATTATCTGGTTAAAAGTCACCCCGTGGGTTTTGTCTTTTGTGCAAGAAAACCAACCAACGCGGAATTGAAAAGGCATTACGCGCATTATCCGGAAAATCCGCCATTATCGCCCATTACGCTCAGTCGATATCGAGTTCTTTTGGACGAATTCGAGCGTTATAGAAAAACCGGTCGCTTACTGGATATTGGTTGTGGTACTGGATTTTTTCTGGAAGAGGCGAAAAAGAAAGGGTGGGAAGTGTTTGGCACAGAGTTCAATGAATCATATGTTTCAATCTGTCAGGGAAAAGGGATTAATATGAAGCAGGGTAGTTTATGTTCAAACTGGTATCCATCTGGTTTTTTCGATGTGATTGTTTCTTTCGAAGTGATTGAGCACATATATGACCCCAAAGAGCAGGTTCAAATTATGTTTAGATCACTCAGGTGTGGAGGCCTGTTACATTTCACAACCCCAAATTTCAATGCAATTGAACGATTTATATTAGGCCCTAAGTATAATGTGATCCAGTACCCGGAGCACTTATCCTACTATACCAAAAGAACTATCCACTATTTGATGACCCGATCGGGTTTTAAACGAAAAAAACTGATTACAACCGGAATAAGCATAACCCGATTAAAGGCTGGGTTTATAAATGGCGGCAAACTTCAAAACAGAGAAGGTAATTTGGATGAGATCGTTAGAGACAAGTTGGAGAATAGCCGGTTGTTGAATTTAATTAAAACTATAGTGAACGTATTTCTAGATTTTTTTACTTTGGGAAATGCACTCAAAGGCTGGTATGTAAAACCCGCTTGACAAGATTTACTTGTAACTGTAAGACCTAAAAATTTATCTATTCATGAAGGGTATTATATTGGCTGGCGGCTCCGGCACTCGTCTGTATCCCATCACAAAGGCAATAAGTAAGCAGTTAATGCCTATTTATGACAAGCCGATGATCTACTATCCCTTGTCGACGTTGATGATGGCGGGTATTCGAGAGATCCTGATCATCTCTACCCCGGAAGATCAAGCTTCCTTCATGCGCTTATTGGGTGATGGTAGTGCTCTTGGTTGTCGGTATGAATATGCTAAGCAGGATGTGCCCAATGGGTTGGCCCAAGCTTTCGTGATCGGTGCTGATTTTATCGGATCCGATTCCGTAGCCTTGGTATTGGGCGATAATATTTTTCACGGCGTCGGATTGGATAAGCAGTTGCAATCGTTGCGGGCTATTGAGGGAGGATATGTATTTGCCTATCAGGTTTCAGATCCGGAACGATATGGGGTGGTGGAGTTTGATACGGAAATGAATGCCATCAGTATTGAAGAGAAACCTACGAAGCCCAAATCCAATTATGCCGTACCGGGTCTTTACTTCTACGATAATGAAGTGGTGCGGATTGCACGTGACTTAAAGCCATCACCTCGTGGCGAATATGAGATCACGGATGTGAACAAAGCCTATTTGGCAGCGGGTAAATTAAAAGTTGCCGTATTGGATAAAGGAACCGCCTGGCTAGATACAGGAACATTTGATTCACTCAGTGATGCCTCTGAGTTTGTGCGAGTGATCGAGAAGCGACAAGGGACCAAGATCGGGTGTATTGAGGAGGTGGCCTATCGAAACGGATTCATTACCCGCGAGCAGTTATTAGCACTTGCTGAGCCTTTGCAGAAAAGTGGATATGGCAAGTATCTGCAATCGATTGTATAATATTTTTTCACTTTAACCTCAGTATCTCATCTCCTTATCTTCTCAAATCTGCTTCGCGCTTGTCGGATGTGGACGAATCGGACAGGTGCATGCTCGGGAGATCAGACGCGTCGGAAAGCTGCTGGCGGTTTGTGATATTGATCCGCCTAGAATGGAGTTGCTGTCAGGAGGGGAAGATGTCAGGCAATATGCATCCCTTTCATCCCTACTTGAACACGAGCATGAAATTGATGTAGTGGTGATCGCCACGCCGAATGGACTGCATGCGGAACAATCGATCGAGGCTTTGAAATATGGAAAGCATGTGCTCTGTGAAAAGCCCATGGCCATTCGGTCGACAGATGCTGAATCGATGATAAAGGCAGCCAAGAGCTCCGAGAAACACTTGGTGGTGGTCAAACAGAACCGATACAACCCACCGATTCAGGAGCTGAAGCGCTTGCTGGATGAAGGCAAGTTGGGGAAGATTTTGAGTGTTCAGATCAATGCTTTCTGGAATCGGACTGCGGAATATTATGCACAGTCTCCTTGGCGGGGAACATTGGAGCTCGATGGAGGAACCCTTTACACTCAATTCAGTCACTTTGTAGATCTCATGATCTGGTTTTTCGGTGATATCATTGAGGTAAAAGGATTTCGGTCTAACACCCATCACGCCGGTCTCATTGAGTTTGAGGATCAAGGGGTGATCGCCTTACAATTTGAATCGGGATTACAAGGGAGTTTGCAGTATACAGTGAATGCCTATGAGAAGAATATGGAAGGTTCGATCACTGTATTCGGGAAGAAAGGAACGGTAAAGGTTGGAGGGGCGTACTTGAATGAAATGTCTTATTTCAGTGTTGAGGTGGTTGATAAAGGTGAGGGAGTTGAGCAGGTTGAGAGAGTTGAGAATGACATGCATAATCCTAATCAATACGACGGTTATCAGGGGTCGATGTCGAATCATCCGATGGTTTATGACGATCTGATCCGGTTGCTGAATGGCGAGACCAACAACCTGGCTTCGCCGGAGGACGGATTGAGAACGGTTAAGGCTATAGAAAAGATCTACAGCAACGTACATGTCAGCTGAGCCGATCATAAAAAAATCCGGCATTCGCGATGTGCAATTTGGCAAGGGGGTACAGCTAGTTGAGCCGGTGAATTTATACGAGTGTGCGTTGGGTAATGATTGTTTTGTGGGGCCTTTTGTGGAGATACAATGCGGTGTAAAAGTTGGGGCTCGCACAAGGATTCAGTCTCATAGTTTTCTCTGCGAGGGTGTTACGATCGGAGAAGATTGTTTCATCGGTCATGGAGTGATGTTCATTAATGATCGGTTTAGCGATGTCGGTCCGGCAGGGGGCGATCGAACCAAATGGAAAAAAACATTAATTGGCAATCATGTCTCCATCGGTTCAAACGCAACTATTTTGCCGGTGAGTATTTGTGATCATGTGGTGATCGGTGCAGGATCTGTGGTAACAAAAGATATACTGATTCCGGGCGTGTACTTCGGGAATCCAGCTCAACTTAAATCGAACAAGCGATAAATCTCATCTTTTATCCCTCATCTCTCAACTAAATGAAGATAGCAGTCATCGGTACCGGCTACGTCGGACTTGTCAGCGGCACCTGTTTTGCTGAAACGGGCAATCAGGTCACCTGCGTTGACATTGATAAAGCCAAAGTTGAGAAATTGTCGAGTGGCCAGATCACGATATACGAACCCGGTCTTGAAAAGCTTTTTGAACGAAACCTCAAAGAAGGGCGGCTGAAGTTCACAACCTCATTGGAAGAAGGAATCGAAGGGGCACAGATTATTTTTCTGGCCTTGCCTACACCACCGGGTGAAGATGGTAGCGCCGATTTGAAATATATCTTGGGAGTAGCCGCTGACCTAGGAAAACTTCTGAAACCTGATGATTTCAAAGTGATCGTTGATAAGAGTACCGTACCTGTGGGTACCGCCGAAAAAGTTCGCAATACTATACTTAAAACCTTCAACGATCTCAACCCTCATCCCTCATCTCTCAACGAATTCGAAGCTTGCTTCGAAATCATAAGTAATCCCGAATTCCTCCGCGAAGGCGCTGCCGTCGAGGACTTCATGAAACCCGACCGCGTGGTGATCGGTACCAATTCTGAGCGAGCCAGAAAAATCATGGAACAGCTGTACCTGCCATTTGTGCAAGAGGAGAGTTCCCTGATTTTCATGGATGAAAAGAGTGCAGAGTTGACTAAGTACGCCGCAAATACGTTTTTGGCCACCAAAATTTCATTCATGAATGAGATGGCGCAGCTCTGTGAGCGGCTCGGAGCCAATATCGATATGATTAAATCCGGAT
>JBKCMR010000088.1:0-9938 GCA_046300055.1 Bacteroidota bacterium | reverse complement strand
GGGAAGAAAAAGAAACACTTGTCATCGGCGGATTTCAGCTGGGCAATTTTCCCGAATCCCTCGAGCAACCCCAACGCCGCTCAAGCCTGGAACGTATGCAGGAGCAACTGCTACTATTCAAAGCACAGCGTATTCTTTTCATAGGAGGTTTTCCGTTGCCAGAAAACAATCAATACCTCGAAGATTTTATTCAATGGCGAAAACGCTTCCAATCGCTACGGATCGATTTCGTTCTATCGCGCAGCAGTCCCGTTGCCGAATCGTTGTTATTCGCTCAGGGCGTACACATCCATCCCGGAATCCTGAAGGAAGATCCATTTGTTTGGATCGGTAGCCGGATTGCGGAAGAGAAATGGAAGACCGGTACAGAAACCAATTACCTCATCAGTGGGTATGAAGACCCAGGCTATAAAAAGTTCGGCACGCCGAGACAACAACCCGGCGTACCGGCTTTCTATTTCACGCCCACACACGGAATGCTACCGGCCTTCAGTCGACCAAAAGGCGAAGATCTTGTGAAACCGGGAAAAGACGAGTTGCTGTGGCTAACGCACCAGGATCACCTGGTCAAGAAACCTTAACCTTTTTTACGAAATCGATCGGCATCCAGAAAATAGATGAATCGAACACTGACCTCATGTCCGTGTCGCAGGTTGAAACTTCCGGATAGATTATCAAAATATGGACGCTTTGCAGCAGAGATTGGCAAACGGTCCAACTCTGTCAGCCAATTTTTATAGCCAACGATCAGCCGACTACCCAATCGATAATCCCAGGTCAGAAAGGCATCGACATTGAAGAGATTTACATTGTCGTCGCGACCGGGTAAAAATGCATGCGGCAAAATATCGCCCTTTGCATCAACGGAGTGAAAGGAGGAATAAGTCACCTGATTCCAATAATGTCTGGCCCGCAGCGAAAGATTCAGTCGGTAGGCGAAATGATAGATGCCGGTGAGCAAATTGGTAACCTCCTGATTCCGTCGAAAGCCCACGATCGGACCGCCAGATGCATCTCGCACAAAAGCATAGCCGAGTTGATTCTCTTCCAATTTTGAATCGGTCTGAAGCTCCAGTATAAAACGATCATTGAATCGATACCGAAGTCCGGTACCGAACATCGAATAAGTGTTATTAAAACGTTTGGCGTTTGCCCATACGATATTGTAGCGCCAATACAATTTTTTACGGCTATCGCTGCTTCCCTCTAACTCAATAAAAAAATTGGGTGGCAGACGCAAAGACCTGCCTGGCGTTCGAAGTTCAAAAAAGTCATTGGTCCAACCCGGCACCGCCCCCACCGTTACACTGGCATCCCAAAAATTCTTGAACCACCAAAAGGCAGTTGCGGAGGCATCTGCAGATACAAATCGGCGCGGATTATACAAATACATCAACCGAGGGTTGATCGAGTAACTGAACGTATTGAATCGCTTGGTCGGACGTTGTTCACGATAGGCCAGCGTGGCAAAAAAGTTCATTTCATTGGGGGCCAGCAAAAAGCCCAGATCATTGGGATCATAATTTTTAGACTCAAAATTGGCTGTCCAATCGTATTGCCACAGGCCGCTGATCTTTGAAAATTTCAGGTTGCCTGTCCACCCCCGCTTGTCGGTTGCATCCCAGACCTGACTATATCGGAATCTGGAACGAAGCACATGCACATTCTTCTTATCGAAAAGCGCCAAATCAACACCCGTCACATTCGCATCCCGCGCAGATCCATTACGGATTACATTGGTATTAGTGAATGTGATGGAGGAGCGATTCGCCAGTGCCTGGTCTAGTACTACGATATTGTAATTGGCAAGCGGCTCGGTGAGAATGCTCGTGTCTTTGCCATTGGACCGATTTCGCAACCGCGCTTCCATAGGAGCGGCTATGGCATTGAAAACACCCACGCCCAATTTATTTTGGTCGCGCCCAGACAATTTAAATGCATTGTAGAGCTGGGTCCGTGATGGATTATGGCGTATCTCCCATTCCGGATTGGATTGCGCAAATGCATTCACTCCGTAAAATCCTCTTGGGGTGGCCCCAACCCGGCGTGAATAGAACAATCTTGCTTTATTGAATAACTCTGTTCCCTCTGTGAAAAAGGGACGGTTCTCCTGAAACTGAACTTCAAAAGGCGTGAGGTTGTTGACGACGTTATCGGAAATCACTTGTCCGAAATCAGGCACCAGCGTCATGTCGAGCGTGAAACTTTCATTCACCCCCACTTTGAGATCCATGCCGCCGTTTTGAAAATCGTCGTTCTCAAATCCACCAGGCACGGGTGAGCGGGCAAATCCGGCCGACACATACGGAGATAAACTCAAACGCAACGGTGGTTCGATAGATCGCAATCCGCTTAACAAACCGAACTGATTCGCAAATCCGTCCTGTTGGGGATTGATGGGATTCCAAAAACTGCGCTCATTATTTCGGCGCGTGAAACGCAAGGCCTGTAATCCCCAATCCTGTACCTCGCTCTTGGCAAAGCGCAAGGCACTGTAAGGAATCATCATTTCGACTGTCCACCCCTTATCATGTATTCGTACTCGACTATCCCAGACCGCATCCCAAGACTTATCGCCATAAGCGCCGAAGCCTCCATTGAAGGCGGGTGTGATCCGCGCATCGGTTTGTACGTTCACCGGCGTGACACCGAATTGGAATCCGTTCTGTTTATCGTTGTACGTATCGAAAAAGATCGAGAAGAAATCTACGTCCGCCTGCCCTTCCGCATCACGTGGCGTGAATTGTTTGCGGATCAAGCGCGGGTCATCCGAGAGCTCAGCACCCACATAGATGGCCTGATTATCGTAAAGAATACGAACCGTTGCAGATTGTGGCGCAGGGGCGCCCAGTACCGGAAAAACCTGAACAAAATTCGTGAGGGGTGATGCCTGCATCCACACCGAATCATTCAGCACCCCATCCAACTTCGGCGATCGAAACGTTCGGGTAGCCACAGCGGTCTTGGGTGAAGTTTGTGCGATCGTCCACTGGGTAACACCCAACAAAAGCAGGAAGGAGAGAAAAATGCGCATGAAGGGGCAAAAGTAAAAAAAGAAAGCGAGCAGGTAGTACCCGCTCGCTACTGAATTAGATCGACCTTAATCCGTCAGTTAAATCGTTTCTTCAAGGAGCTGACCTGCTGCTGCAGACCATTCACCACATTGGCCAACTGAGACATATCCCACCGTGGTTGTGTCGGCGGACGGGAAATGACCATCTGGGCTTGCCACATCTCGATCACCTCTTCCGTGCTTACGGTATAGGGATGGAACGTGGGATTATCACTCACCAGCGTCAGTTTGTTTTTTTGCCGGCCATTCTTTTGAATACGCTTGTACACGATCCCTTCGTTTCGAGATATCACGATACAAGGAGTATCATTCTTGACTTCCTCCAGATCGTTCACCTTCTCACCCACGATCACAGAGCCACTGGGTGTTGGCAACATGGAATCACCCACGATTTCAAATGCCCGGTACTGCCCGCCGGTGAGCATCGGCAAGGTGAATGTATTCAGTTCATCGATGAATTCCGGATCGGCATACCCGGCCAAATAGCCGGCAGCGGCCTTCACCGGAACAAATGGTATCTCCGTTCGGGAGCCGGCCATCTTTAAGGCCCGACGCTTGGAGAGATAGGTGCCTTTCTGCTCGCTGATGTCTTTTCTCAGCAGATCGTCAAGCGTGAGTTTGAACATATCCCCAACCTGTTCCAGCACATCGATGCGCGGCTCGGCACGCTCTTCTTCATAGGCGCCCAGCAAGGAACGTTTGATGTTGAGTTTGTTGGCGAATTCCTCCTGCGTCCAACCGCGGAGCTTTCGCAAATACCGAAGGTTTTGATTCGCGTAGGCCATAAAACCTAATTTATTTAGTGCAACATGCTAAATATTTTAGAATTCACCAAAAGATTTTTTGGAAGCGCCCCTCAAACGGCAGGGGAATGATAAATTTGAAGTCCATGAAAAAAGCAGCTGCCCCCAAACGCTCTAAATCTAAGAAACCGGTTATTCTCATTACCAACGATGACGGCATCACCGCCCCCGGTATTCGAAATCTGGTAGAATCGGTAAAAGACCTGGGGCGTATCGTTGTGGTGGCACCCGACAAACCACAGTCCGGCATGGGACACGCTATCACTGTAGGCCACCTGCTTCGGCTTCACAAGTCAAATCAATTCGGCGACATCGAAGCCTATGCCTGCACCGGCACACCTGTGGATTGCGTGAAACTTGCAGTCGATAAAGTGTTGCATGCCAAACCGGATATTTGTTTGTCCGGCATCAACCATGGAGGCAACCACAGCATCAACGTCATTTACTCCGGCACCATGTCGGCTGCCGTGGAAGCTGCGATCGAAAGTATTCCTGCGGCCGGCTTCTCCCTGCTCGACTTCAGCATCGAGGCCGATTTCACAGCAGCAAGACATTACGCAAGAGAAATGGTACAACACATGCTGGATACCAAACTCGATCCGCATACCGTATTCAATGTGAACATTCCGGCCAAGCCCCTGGAAACGTTGAAGGGACTTCGTCTCTGCCGACAAGCCTATGCGAAATACGACGAAGATTTCATTGAGCGTAAGGACCCTTATGGCAAACCATATTATTGGCTGACCGGCGAATTCGTCAACCACGACAAAGGAAAAGATACCGACGTCTGGGCCCTCGATAACAATTACGTAAGCGTGGTGCCTGTGCAATATGATCTGACCCGCTATGAACAACTGACTCGGCTGAAAAAATCATGGAAACTATGATCCTGAAAAAAGATAATCTGCGATTGGGATTGGCATTGGGCGTGATCGGACCCTATCTCGGACTCCTGCTTATCTGGCAACTGAAATTGAGTGAGGTCTCCTTCATGGAATTTCTGGAACAATTCTTGTCGAACAATCGACTCATCACCTCCATCGGTTCACTCAGTCTGCTCGCCAACGCTTTACTCTTCACGATCTACATCAACACCGAACGCGACGAGACGGCTAAAGGGATCTTTATATCCACCATCATCTACGGCATCGGTATCCTGATCCTGAAAATCTTCAACTGATCCGCTTGAAGTATTACCTCATTGCCGGTGAAGCCTCTGGCGACCTTCAAGGTCGTTACTTGGTCCGTGCCCTTCGCCAACAAGACCCGATGGCCAAGATCCGCTGCTGGGGAGGCGATGGCATGCAAGAAGAAGGCGCCGTGCTGGTGAAACATTTTCGCGACCTGGCCTTCATGGGATTTTTTGAAGTGCTCCGCAACCTACCCACCATCTTACGGAACCTTCGATTCTGCAAAGAAGATATTCAAGGCTTTGAACCGGATGTGCTGGTACTGATCGATTATCCCGGATTCAATCTGCGCATCGCTCAGTGGGCAAAAAAACAAGGGATCAAAGTTGTTTATTACATCTCTCCCCAAGTCTGGGCATGGAAAGCCGATCGGGTAAAGATCATGAAGCAATGCATCGATCGTTTACTCGTGATCCTGCCCTTCGAAGATGAATACTACCGTAAACACTGGGACTGGGAAGTGGATTATGTGGGCCACCCGCTGGCGCAGATCACCGCTGAAACATTATCTGCCCATCCGCGAAGCGATCTTCCCACAAAAAAAGTTGCTCTTCTCCCCGGCAGTCGAAAACAAGAGATCCAGAAAAAATTACCGGTGATGTTGTCGGTTAGCAAGCATTTCCCGGATCACACCTTCATCGTGGCGGCGGCACCCGGACTCGATCTTTCTTTCTACAAACCCTTCCTCCGATCTTATCCAAATGTTCAGATGCGCCAAGGGCACACCTATGATATTTTATTGGATTCGGATGCGGCCCTGGTAACCAGTGGTACTGCCACACTCGAAACAGCTTTATTGGGGATACCGGAAGCGGTTTGCTATAAAGGAAATCCAATCAGCTATCAGATCGCTAAACGACTCATCAAGATTCCCTATATCTCTTTGGTGAATCTGATCCTGAATAAACTCGTTGTGCGCGAATTCATACAGGATGAAATGAATGAGGAGAATCTGAAAAAAGAATTGCAGGAATTATTGACAGATGCGGATCGTAGAAGCCAGATGCAAGATGCTTTTCAACAATTGCGAACCTTACTCGAAGCCGGCGGCTCGGCTTCCGAAAATGCAGCACGCATCATCGTGCGTGAATTAGCGAAGTAATTTGATCGCGAGGATCACCAGGCAAAGTAAAAAGATCAACAAACTGATCCGGTTAATGCCATGCATGTATCCGATCCATTGACTTTTTGGACGGTTTGGATCTTTTTTTCGCAGGTATAAATACTCTGCCAATTGATTTAAGATGCTCATGATGCAAAAATAACAACCCAGGATCCGGTTGGTTTACCCTACCTTTGTGTTTCTTCTCTTAACGCAGATTGCGTAGCCGCAGGAGCTCCTGCCAGTCGTAGTAGCATAAAGGAAGGCGGATAATGGATCACTCAGATCGCCTTATCACATTTTTTACTTAATCTTTTTAACGTGAGTTTTCAACCCCTTGGGCTGATCGAACCGATCTTACAAGCCCTCCAACAACAAGGATACACCCATCCTACCCCCATTCAGGAAAAAGCCATTCCGGCCATCCTGCAACAACGCGACCTCCTTGGTTGCGCCCAAACCGGCACCGGTAAAACCGCTGCCTTCGTATTGCCCGTCCTGCAGCTCATGCAGGTCGAAACACCTTCGGCTGCCAAACGACGGCCGATCCGCACACTGATCTTAACCCCCACCCGAGAGTTGGCTCTACAGATCGGCGAGAACATCGCTGCCTATGGCGCGAACCTGCCACTTAATCACCTCGTGATCTTCGGAGGTGTCGGACAAAATCCTCAAGTAGAAGCCCTCAGACGCGGCGTAGATATTTTAGTGGCTACACCCGGTCGTTTGCTCGACCTGATGCAACAAGGATTTGTGCAGCTGAACGAGATCCGTTATTTCATATTGGATGAAGCAGACCGCATGCTCGACATGGGCTTCATTCATGATGTTCGTAAAGTGATCACGAAGCTCCCAGCAAAAAGACAAACACTGTTTTTCTCGGCTACCATGCCCCCGGAGATCCAGAGCTTATCGGCTGATCTGCTCACCGACCCGGTGAAAGTGGAAGTAACACCTGTTTCCTCCACCGCCGAGATGATCCAGCAACACGTGTATCACACGAATCGGAATAATAAGAAAGATCTGCTGATCCATTTGCTAGAGAATGCCGAAATAAAATCCGTTCTGGTCTTTACCCAAATGAAGCATGCGGCGAATCGACTTTGTGAGCAATTGAGCAAGTCGGGTATCCGTGCGGAAGCGATCCACGGAAATAAATCACAGTCCGCCCGTGTGCAGGCCTTGGAGAATTTCAAGAATCGTCGTACTCGCGTATTGGTAGCCACTGACATCGCTGCTCGTGGCATCGATATCGATGAACTGAGTCATGTAGTGAATTTCGATTTGCCGAATATTCCGGAGACCTACGTACACCGTATCGGACGAACCGGTCGTGCCGGTGCGAGCGGAGTAGCCATATCTCTTTGTGAACCGGCTGAAAAACCGTTTTTGCGTGACATCGAAAAGCTGATTCAAAAGCATGTGCCTGTGATTAGCGAGCATCCGTATCCGGTGGATCCGAACGCCCCGGTGGAAGTGGCCGCTGCCCTGCAGCGGGTACCGCATGGAGGCAGACAACAGCGTCCGGCTCGGAATCAACAACAACGTACTAACACCAACAATAGTACGAGGACAGAAGCTCGAGGTCCGAGACCGAACGATAGACCTCAACATCGATCGAATGCGCCCCGGAATCAGGGTCAACATGCGGAAGGTCGAAATCAGCAGGCAGAGAGCCGCGATTCAAGTTCTGTAGTGGCTGGACAAAGGCCAAGCGGATCTCGCAATGATTTCCAAAACCGACCGGCAAGGCCGAATGGACCTCGTCCAACTACGCCGAGCCGTAAACAAAATCGGGAGATGGAAATGCCCAAACCGAATCAGGTGAAACGCAGCACGCCATCGAACGAAACGAAGAATTCTAATCCGAATGCGCCTTGGAATCAGAAGAACTATGACGACCAAGTAGATAGGTGGTAGTTTAGGTGATTGTAGCTCTATTTTGAATTGAGGGGGCGCCTTTGTCGCCCCTTTACTTTTTCGTAAAATGGATTTCTTACATTTAGGTTATTAACTAAGTCATGAGACTTTTATTATTCATATACCTTGCAAATGCCTCCATTTTATCAATGGCGCAGCCAGTCCATCGCGGATTGAATCCGACTAATAACAACAGCCCCCTAAACCCAATAGCCGATACCATCGGCACCAATTACGCCGTAGTAGTCGGCATTTCCAAATACGCACAAATTCAAAATCTGCTTTATGCTGACGACGATGCAGCCTTATTCAGCGAATATTTGAGGTCACAGGGCATTTGTGATCGTAATAATATGGCAGTCTTGATCGATTCAGCTGCAACAACTTCAAATTTCTACAGAGAACTTAATCTGATCAGAAACAGGATCGTGCCAAAGGATCGCGTCATCCTATATTTTGCTGGCCACGGAGACGTCGAAACAGATCTAGAAAGCGGATTTTTACTTTCCTTCAATACCGAGAAAAGCAATTACGCCGCCACTTCCATCGATATTAACATGTTGCAACGCTATGTAGATGCATTCATCAATAAAGGCGCAAGTGTTTTATTGATAACAGATGCCTGTCGGTCGGGTAATTTAGCAGGCGGACTGGCAGGAACAACATCAACCCTGAATTCGCTTAAACAGGGATTCAATAATTGCACGAAAATCCTCTCCTGTCAGCCCAATCAACTTTCCTTGGAAAAAAGGTATTCTGACGGAGGGCATGGAATATTCACCTACCACCTTGTGAATGCACTCTACGGATTGGCCGACAGAAATAATGATCGAGCTGTAAACCTTCGCGAGCTAGATGTTTACCTCGATAGTGTTGCATCAGAAACAAATCAACGACAGATTCCGCGCGTAGAAGGCAATCCGCTATTCATTGTTACCACCTACAACGACAGTATACGGAATGTGGTTGAATCAAAAACAAAAGTAATATCAAAACAAAACACTCCATCACGAGGAGGCATAGGCATTACACATGAGAACAACCCCAGATACACATTTTTTCAGGAATATTTAAAAAAGGGGCAATTAATTAGCCCGACAGAAAACAACGCTCACTATGCAATACAACAAGCCGAGGTAAAAAAAGAAGATCCGCAGCTCATTAAAGAGATGAAGATAGAACTATCAGCCATTTTGGAAGATGAAGTCCAAGGATTTACAAATAAAATTTTACGTGGGGAGTTCATACATCGAAATAATCGCAAGCTACTAGCAAAAAAATACCTCGATTATATTACAGTAGCCGCATCCCTCCAAGATTCAAGTGATCTGCGATACCATGAGATAGCAGCGATAAAAACTTGGTTAGAGTCCAGATATCAGTATTTTTCAAATATCTTTTCTGCAAATACTAGCCTAATAGAACAACTAAAAAATGCTGATGAAAAAATCAATAATCATGCTTTAATATACAATGAATTAGGCACTTTATATTTTGGCATTAATAAACTTGACAGCTCATCATATTACTATAAGAGAGCTATAGAATATTGTCCGACATGGATGTATCCAATTGGAAATCTTGGCTACAATTACGAAAAACAAGGGAATGACTCCTTAGCACTATATTACTACAAGATGGCAAACCGAATGGCTCCAAGCCATTCATTCCCAATTAAAGGTATCGGTCAACTCTATGCAAAATACAATTGTAAGTACCCCTTTTAACAGACAGTCGTTGATTTGTGAATTTCGGTAATTTCTATGTTTCTTTTCCATTCATCCGGTGTTAGATTGTTCAGGGCTTCGTGGGGTCTTCGGTAATTGTATTCTTCTATCCATTCCCTTGTC
>JBKCMR010000087.1:0-39604 GCA_046300055.1 Bacteroidota bacterium | reverse complement strand
ATCTCTTCCTTTGTAATTCCTAAGTATCTTCTCGTTATTGTAGTTGATGAATGATTTAGGACCAAACTCAATTTTATAAGGCTCTCATCTGATTTGTTGTGGAGTTCCCATATGAATCTCGCTCCACTCTTTCTCAAACTATGGGTTGAAACGTTCTTTTTTCGGATTCCTACCGATGCTGCTCCAATTTGAAGTAGACGATTGGTAAAACAGTTTATTGAAGCATTGCTGAAACATCGGTGTTTGCTTCGGCTGAAATCTATTTCAATTGTACTTTATTACTAACGTTTATCCACTTGCCATCTGACCAATAGTGAACCAAATAAGCATATCCGCCACTTACTACAACTTCATAATCCTCTCCTATATCTTCTCCAGAAGTATTTTTTTTAAAACTTGTCTTGTTAAGATCAAATGAACTTCTAGCAAAAGCTGGTGTGATTGAATTAATAAAGAATCCTACTGAGAAAATAAACACAGAGATACTGATCATCACTTTGTACCAATTGGTTTTTAAAAATTGTTTCATCGGTTTTAGTTTTTTGTGTTGTAAAAAAAGATATTCTCAGCCAAGCGTAGGCTTTAGCAAGGTTAGATAAACTTATTATAAACACTTTTGAAAAGCAAAAAACCTCGACAATACATGTCAAGGTTTTTTTTATTTGTATTTCCGCGGACCGGACTCATTTAATTGTTATTAAATACTTTATGTGTGAGATATTTGTGTATTTTAAATTGTTCTTTAGTGAAGCATAGCTGAAGCTGATTCGATTATGGTTGGTTAACCTGGTTGAGAATTTTGTGTTTCTGCAATACAAAGACTTTTGTGAACAACTTAATCTGTAATTAACCAGCGTTTGTGGAGTCTTTGATCAGTTTTTATATGCGATAAAAAAGAGTCGTCTTTTTTAAAATAATATCAAAATTTAAGAAAGAATGGCTTATTTTTAGGTGTGCAACAGCCTGCACGAAACAAAGCCAATCAGTTGAATATGACTATCAAATCACTACTTGCTACTTGCCTATTTTTGCTGGCGACTACATTGCTTCAAGCCCAGGTGGGAATAGGGACAAATAGTCCTAATGCTTCTGCCCAATTGGAAATTTCTTCATCCACAAAGGGTTTTTTGCCACCCCGTGTTGCGTTAAATAACACAATTGACAATACACCTATCATTAACCCTGCTGTTGGGCTATTAATCTATAATACTTCAACTGCTGGTTCTTCTCCTTATAATGTTTCACCAGGCTATTATTACTATTCTGGTTCAGGTTGGTCGCGTTTAATTAATCCTTCGGATATTACCCCTCAATATCGCGTTTCGATTGGTAGCGATGCTGGTATATCTACCACTGGTGGATATAGTGTTTCAATCGGGCGTAATGCAAATAAAAACTGGAATGGTAGTTATAACACTGCTGTAGGATCATTTGCATTACAAACAATTACTTCTGGCTCATATAATCAGGCATTTGGAGATTGGGCATTAGAAAAAAGGACGTCAGGCTCCTATGCTACTGGTATTGGAGCATTTGCTTTACAAAATCTAACAACCGGGACGTTCAACACTGCATTAGGAACCTTTGCTGGAGGCTCTATTCAAACTGGAACGTCAAACACCCTTATTGGCCATGGAGCAGATGTTAACTCCCCTACAGCTGTAAACCGAATAGCTATTGGACAGGGTGCTGTAGCTAATAGCGATAACAGTGTTCAATTAGGAAATTCGTCAATCGGTAATGTTTATACCAGTGGAGCTATAAATGCCAGCTCATTTAATGTCACATCTGACGCAAGGCTGAAGCAAAAAATTAATTCAATTGACAATGCAATATCAACGGTTTTGCAGTTGCAGCCTTATTCTTATGAAAAGAAATCCAATCTTTCAGATTCTTATTTTGAAAATAAAGAGTATGGATTTTTAGCTCAGGATATACGACCTATACTACCTGAATTGGTGAAAGAGGGTTTAGATACCGATAAAACTTTGAGCGTAAACTACATAGCCATCATCCCAATTCTGACTAAAGCTCTGCAGGAGCAACAACAGCAAATTGAGGATTTAAGAGCTAAGATTCTTCAGCAGAATAAAAAAAGAAGGTCTGGCAAGCTTTTCAGATAATTTTTAAAAAATGCACGAGATAATCGAGCATTTTTTAGAGACTTTTTTATTTAACAACTAATTTGTTTTCGCTATAACGGCATTTCAATTGTAATGGACAGTTGGTGTTCATTTGAAAAACACCCTCACCCTCCCCATGAATGAGGTGGTGTTTTGTATAGTATCAATGTGTGAAACGTTTTCGTTTTAACTCGGCTATACTAATGATATAAGGCGCCTTGGGCTCTCTGTTGGTTAGGCTTTTCCTAGCATATTCCCAACTCATGAACATAATTGGCCATCTGAATCTATTTAGTATGCAGCGATATGCAAAGAGTGATAGCATCTATTTCATTGATGCTGGAGGTGGATGGCAAAACTTCGAAATCATAGTTAAGAGCATATTCCATGCTACATTTTGCTATGCCAAACAAAAAGCCCATTGAATATCAAGGGGCTTTTTGCGGACCGGACGGGACTCGAACCCGCGACCTCCGCCGTGACAGGGCGGCATTCTAACCAACTGAACTACCGATCCGTTGCCCGGAATTTTCCGGGAGTGCAAAGATAGGAGGGAGCGGTTTTTGCCCCAAATGATTTTTCAAAATTTGAGGATCGATTGGGGGATTTTGGTCTTGTCCACAGCAGCGAGTTTCGAGCGGTCAAACCCCTATTTTTGTCACCTAACTCTAGGTATGCCCACTGATAAGAACCGCCAGTACATCGACTTTGAACAGCCCATCAAGTCCCTGATCGAGGAGATCATGGACCTGGAGGAGAAAGCCCAGAAAAGTCAGGTTGATTATTCCGACGTGATCAATGGTCTCCGTGATCAAGTGAATGCCAAGCGTCAAGACCTGACAAAAACACTCACGCCATGGCAAAAAGTTCAACTTAGCCGGCACCCAGACCGTCCCTATACCTTCAAGTACATTGAGAAAATGACGACCGATTTCGTGGAGTTATTCGGGGATCGGAACGTCAAGGACGATAAAGCCATGGTCGGAGGATTCGCTGACCTGGATGGCCAAACGGTCATGTTCATCGGACAACAAAAAGGAAGCAATACCCGACTTCGTCAACTGCGCAATTTCGGGATGGCCAATCCCGAAGGTTACAGAAAAGCCCTTCGGTTGATGAAGCTGGCCGAAAAATTCAATAAGCCTGTCGTTACACTGATCGATACACCCGGCGCATTTCCGGGATTGGAAGCGGAAGAACGTGGACAAGGAGAGGCCATTGCCCGAAATATCTATGAGATGATGCGGCTCAAAGTACCTGTGATTTGTGTGATCATCGGGGAGGGAGCCAGCGGCGGGGCCCTCGGCATCGGTGCCGGTGATCGGGTATACATGATGGAAAATACCTGGTACACGGTGATCAGTCCGGAAAGCTGTTCGTCGATCCTCTGGCGTAGCTGGGATAAAAAAGAGGTGGCTGCCGATCAATTGAAATTGACCGCAGATAGAATGCTGGAATTCGGCATCATCGATGGTATCATACCCGAGCCTGCCGGCGGCGCCCATTGGGATTATGCAGAAGCGGCCACACTCGTGAAGACCACGATCCTCCAGTCATTGAAAGAGCTCGCGGCGATCGATCCTCAAAAACGCATCGAGCAGCGGGTTGAAAAATTCGGTAAGATGGGCTTCTGGGAGGAATTTCAAAAATGAGTCAATATCCCCTTTTTTACGGAACCGGTATCGCCATTGTCACACCATTCGATGCCTCGGGTTCCATCGATTGGAACAGTTTTGAAAAGCTGATCGAACACTGGATCAACGGTGGTGTGGAGTACTTGGTTGTGTTGGGCACTACCGGTGAAAGTACTACCATACATGGATCCGAAAAGCAGGAAGTTTTCTCGTTTGTAAAGGATCGTGTTAAAGGGCGAGTGCCATTGGTTGCGGGTATCGGAGGGAATGATACCCGCAAATTGATGTCGGAGATGACATCATTCAAGCTGGATGGCTACGAGGCCATTCTTTCTGTGAGTCCGTACTACAATAAGCCCAATCAAGAGGGCATATACCAGCATTACAAGGCGATAGATGAGGTGAGTCCAAGGCCCATCATCATTTATAATGTTCCAGGCCGAACCGGACAATCTATGACAGCCGAAACGCAGCTACGGATCGCTAAGGATTGCAAGAACGTCTTTGCCACCAAGGAGGCCAGTGGGAGTATGGAACTCATTCAACAGATCCTTCGGGAGAAGCCGGATGATTTTCTAGTGATCAGTGGAGATGATCCGATCACGTTGCCGCTGATCGCGGATGGGGCTGTTGGTGTGATATCGGTAGTAGCTAATGCCTATCCGGCTGAATTTTCTCAGATGGTCAGACTTTGTCTGGATAGGAAATTCGAGGAGGCCAGGCCCTTGCATGAAAAATATCTGGAGATCATCGCATCTATGTTCGCTGAGGGTAGTCCCAGTGGGGTAAAAGCTTATCTGTCTGAAATGGGTCTCTGTCAGAACCGATTTCGTATGCCGGTTTGGCCGGTCAGCGACGGACACCTACAGAAGATACGTGGCTTGATGAAAGTTGCTCAGTAATTAACGGATCGGATAGCAGAGTCCTTCCAATGCCAGCTCGGTATTCGGAAAAACCGTTCTTGCTTCTTTTTGAAACTCCTCTAGCGAGGCATACTTGCTGCTGAAATGTCCCAACAGTAATTTTTTGACGCCTGCTTTTTCGGCTAAGGTTGCGGCTTGAATACTGGTGCTGTGAAACCTCTCCTGTGCCCGTTCTGCCAATGCATGCAGGTAGGTTGATTCGTGATAGATCAGATCAAATCCTTTGATGTGCTCAAGGATCGATTCATTGTACCGTGTATCGGCGCAGTAGGCGTATTTCGGTCCGGGTGGCGTAGGCTCCGTAACCGAATCCACTGATATGATCTCGCCTGATTTAGTTTGATAGTCCTCTCCCTTTGCTAACCTTTCATAATAGGCTGCGGGGATACCGGCTGCTTTTGCTTTTTCGAGTAGCAGTTTACGGGGAATCCTTTTTTCCTCAAAGCTGAACCCGAAACAGGGAATGCGGTGATCGGTCGGAAAACAATTGATCCGGATCGAAGCCGTTTCCACGAGTGTGGCAGCTGACTCGATCGGATGAAAATGCAGCTCGAAATTCAGGGTTGTATCGGAAACCTTCAGTTGAATATCGATGATCTCTTTGAGGGGGGAAGGGGCAAACAGGGTAATGGGTTGTGTGTGTCCGAGCAGGCTCAGTGAATTCAATAGTCCGATCAGGCCGAAGTAATGGTCGCCATGCAAATGAGAGATGAAAATATGGCTGATCTTACTTCTTCTGACTTTATGGCGCAGCAGTTGAATTTGCGTTCCTTCACCACAATCGATCAGGTAGTTGTTTCCGTTGTGCGTGATGACCTGACTGGTCGGATGTCGATCAAATGCCGGTACCGCTGAATTATTTCCCAATATGGTCAGTACGAGCATGGTCAGTCTTGTTCCTCTTCACCACTTAGTAATTCCCGTTCGATCTCTTCCATTTGCACAATATCCCAGGCTTCACTTTCTGTGGGTGTTATATTCATGAGATCCAATAGGTCGGCCAGCTCCAGGTTTTTTTCAACAGCTGGTTGCAAACAGCAGATCACAAAAGAGGCGCCGGATTCGTAAAAGGATGCCTGTAGTTCGGCCAAGGATTCGGCTGCGGGTAATTCGATCCGAGAAACAGGACTCATATCAAGGATCAGATTACGGACCGAGTCGGCACCGATATCCTGGTTTAAAGTCTGGTTAGCAAGAACAGTGAGTTCGGCTGACAGACTTGCAGTCAACTCCGACTCATCCACCTTTATGACATGAAACTTTTCCTTGGTTTCGAATTTGAAGGGCATGAGGAGTAGGATGTGTTTCAGCAAATTTAACAAACCGCGGTCAGTCGACCTTATGTCGTCTTGCAGGTCGGTGTATAACTTTGTCTGCATCCTGCCGATCATAATTCATTAATATTGTAAGAACCACTCAATACCTATGGACAATAGCTTTTCCCCCCAGGTCAAGGAGATCATCTCTTTCAGCCGTGAAGAAGCCCTCCGGCTGGGCAACGACTTCATCGGAACGGAGCATTTATTACTCGGACTGATCCGCGAGGGTGAGAACACTGCCATTCGAATCCTAAAGAGTTTTAATGTCGACATCTACGAGCTCCGCAAGGAAATCGAGTTGGCGGTAAAGGACAAGACTGGAAAGAACATCGCTAACATCAATAGCTTGCCCCTGACCAAGCAAGCCGAGAAAGTGATCCGCGTAACCGTATTGGAGGCCAAAGCATTGAAAAGTGCCACGGTGGAAACAGAGCACCTGATGTTATCTATACTGAAGAATAAAGAAAATGTGGCCACACAGATCTTAAATCAATTTGATGTGGACTATGATCTGTTTCGTCAGGAATTGGGCATCGTAAAGTCAAATGAACCGCGTGCCGAGTTTTCGGATGAAGGCGATGAGGAGTTCGAAGAAGAAAAAAAATTCAGTCAATCGAAAGGGTCTGCTAAATCCGGTACTGCTGCAAAAAGCAAAACGCCGGTGTTGGATAATTTCGGGAGAGATATCACCAAAATGGCTGAGCTCGGGGCACTCGATCCAATTGTTGGTCGGGAGGCAGAGATCGAGCGCGTTTCCCAGATCCTCAGCCGACGTAAAAAGAATAATCCCATCCTCATCGGTGAGCCCGGTGTGGGTAAGACGGCTATTGTAGAGGGATTGGCCCTTCGGATCGTACAGCGAAAAGTATCTCGCGTACTATTTGATAAGCGCGTCATTTCATTGGATCTGGCGGCGTTGGTGGCCGGTACCAAGTACCGCGGACAGTTTGAAGAGCGGATGAAGGCCATCATGAATGAACTCGAGAAAAATCGGGATGTGATCTTATTTATCGATGAGTTGCATACGATCGTAGGGGCCGGTGGTGCCAGTGGCTCACTGGATGCCAGTAATATTTTCAAACCGGCATTGGCTCGTGGCGAGCTCCAGTGCATCGGTGCATCTACCTTGGATGAATACAGAATGCACATTGAAAAAGATGGCGCATTGGATCGTCGTTTCCAGAAAGTGATCGTGGATCCGCCGAGTGTAGATGATACGATTCAGATCCTGAATAACATCAAATCCAAATATGAAGAGTTTCACAATGTGGAGTATGACAATGAGGCGATCGATGCCTGTGTAAAGCTGAGTGATCGGTATGTTACAGACCGACTACTGCCCGACAAGGCCATTGACGTTTTGGATGAGGTGGGCGCTCGTGTGCACTTGAAAAACATCAATGTGCCACAAAATATCGTTGAGCTCGAACAGAAGATCGAAGATGTGAAGGTGGAAAAGAATCGGGTGGTGAAGAGTCAGAAATTCGAAGAAGCGGCTGCCCTGCGGGATACGGAGAAGAAACTGCAAGAGGAATTGGAGCGGGCGAAAGCTTCCTGGGAAGAGGACAGTAAGCATAAGAAATTTCCGATCGGGGAAGAGGATATTGCCGAGGTGATCAGTATGATGACCGGCATTCCGGTGAAGCGTATGGTAGAAGCTGAAACCGAGAAGCTCCGTAAGATGGCGGATGACATGAAAGGCATGGTAATCGGCCAGGATGAGGCGATTTTAAAGGTGGTCAAGGCCATACAGCGTAACCGTGTCGGATTGAAAGATCCCAAGAAGCCCATCGGTACCTTTATTTTTCTAGGTCCGACCGGCGTCGGTAAAACAGAGTTAGCCCGTTCATTGGCTCGTTACATGTTCGATTCGGAGGAGGCCCTCATTCGAATCGATATGAGTGAGTATATGGAAAAGTTCACCGTGAGCCGACTGATCGGAGCGCCTCCCGGTTATGTAGGATATGAAGAGGGTGGACAATTGACCGAGCGTGTACGACGTAAGCCCTACAGCGTGATACTCCTGGATGAGATCGAGAAAGCGCATCCGGATATTTATAACATCTTGCTGCAAGTGCTAGATGATGGTCAACTGACAGATGGCTTGGGTCGCAAGGTCGATTTCAAGAATACCATGATCATCATGACCTCCAATATCGGAGTGCGTCAACTGAAAGATTTCGGTTCGGGTGTGGGCTTTACCACAACAGCTCGTTTGGAAAGTGAGGATGAGGCGAACAAGGCGGTGATTGAGAAAGCCTTGAAAAAGACCTTCTCGCCTGAGTTTTTGAATCGTATCGATGATGTGATCATATTCAACAGCCTGACCAAAGATGATATCTTCCGCATCATCGATATACTCATGAAAGGTGTCACCAAGCGCTTAGCCAATCTTGGATTCAGTATGGAGTTGACCGAAGAAGCTAAAACTTTCTTGGCCGACAAAGGGTATGACCAGCAATTCGGCGCTCGTCCCTTACACCGAGCCATCCAAAAATACCTGGAGGATCCATTGGCGGAGGAGATCCTGAATATGAATGTAAAGGCAGGCGATGTGTTGTTGGCGGGAGTAGATGCTGAACAATCCAAGCTTACATTCACCTTCAAGAGTCGGACCGAAGAGACCAAACCCGCTTAATCTGATTTTTCTTTTTGGGGATGCATGGCCGCTACTTCTTTTCGGAAGCAGCGGCCATCTTGTTATTTTTGGGTGTGTCCAAATCTCTTACCATTGCCATCGATGGCTGGTCCAGTTGCGGAAAAAGCACCCTGGCCAGGCAACTGGCGTCAAGGCTCGGCTATCTCTATGTGGATTCCGGAGCCATGTATCGCGCTATTACCCTATATCTTTTGAGGAAGGGGGTTGACCTGTCCGACCTGACCCAAGTGAGGGAACGGCTAAAGGAGATCCGGTTGGATTTTTTATACAACCCGGCCCGGGGGGCTAGCGATATGATCCTCAACGGAGAGAACGTGGAAGTGGAAATACGGGACATGAAAGTGGCGGCCCATGTTAGTGCAGTAGCTGCTATTCCGTCCGTTCGGGAGTTGGCGGTAGCCAGACAACAAGCACTGGGCAAGGCAGGGGGGGTGGTCATGGATGGCCGGGACATCGGATCGGTGGTTTTCCCGCATGCTGAGTTGAAGATCTTCATGACGGCCAGCCCAGAGGTAAGGACCCAGCGCAGACTGGCTGAACTGCGACCCAAATACCCTGAGATTACAGTAGAGGAGGTTAAAACTAATTTATCCCACCGGGATCATATAGACTCGACCAGAGCGGTCAGTCCGCTGATCCAATGTCCGGATGCCCGGATTTTGGACAATTCAGAACTTACCATAGAAGGGCAACTGGAAATCGCCTCCGGTTGGGTTAAGTCATTACAGGGCTGATTTAGCAGCATAACTTATTGAAAATTGTCATGCTATAGGTATATGCAAATATTAAAATACGTATAAATGCCTATAAATGCCCATGTTTTAATCGTGGTTATACGAAAGCCCCCGGCGAGAACCACGTTTGTTGATAATCCGTAGAGAAAGCGAAGAGTTTTCCTCCACGACCCTAGAATCCAACCATTCCGGACAAAACCCTTGTTTATGAAAAAATTCTATATCGCCCTTGTTCTAGGTGCCTCAGTTTGCTGGGGTTTGCGCAGCAAATTGTTTTGAATGAAATCTACACTCGTCCATAAAGCAGGCGTTATAAGTTTTTTGAGTCGTACATCAATAGTTTTACTCGATTAAATACTAATGGAATTACAATTGTAACCTATTATCTTAATGCTGCAACAGATCAAGATATCTATGTATTGTATCTCCCATCAGGGTATGTGCTACCAGCAAAATTCTATGTGGGTGGTGCCGTTTATTGCTTCGGTGCTTCGGGGGCAGCTTGGGCGCGCTTCACGCCTAGCAACTCCACTTCAAAGACTAAGGTGGATCCACCGGGGATTGACATCATATCGAATTCGCCATATCCCAGCTTGTAGGGGATGAAGAATTTGTATTTCGAACCGACAGACATAAGTTGAAGTCCTTCCGTCCAGCCGGGGATCACTCCGTTCAACGGGAACGTAATAGGCTCACCGCGGTCGTAGGAATTGTCAAATGGTTTTCCGTCCAGAAAAGTACCACGATAGTGGCAAGTTACGCTGTCAGTAGCACCGGGCTTTTCACCTGTTCCTTCCTGCAGTACTTCATATTGTAGTCCACTCGCAGTTGTTTTAACGCCCGGCCGCAGCTTATTTTCCGCACAGAATTTTTCACCAGCCTCGATGTTCGGTTTCGATTTCTCCGCCTGCATCTGACTCATGAATTTATTCATTACGGCATTGGCAGTTGTTTCGTCCATCAAGACCTTTCCTCCCTGTAATTGATCGGAGATGGCCTTGGAGACCAGATTCGCATTGATCTTATTGATGCCTTGTTGTTTATAAAAATTAGCGACACTGATACCCACGGCATAGCTCGCCGAATCCAGCAATGTTTTAAGAAGAGGAGGGGTCGGTTGAACAGGGGCTGTTGTTTTAGCAACTGGCTTTGGAGTGGAAGGGGTACCCGGTTTTTGGGCAACGGCTAAACCGGGAAGCAGTAAAGCCATACCCAAGATAGAAATAGGTTTCATGAATTTGATTTAGAAAACAAATTTAGTGGAACGCATCCCTAACAAACAGCCAAACTTTTCAGCGGGCAGGATTCGATCTGATATTTATCGGATCTCGATGACTTTTTCGGGGAACCGGCTGGCATGACCCAGGATCAGATTTCGGACAAAACTGTTCTCCCGCATCCGAGGGATCTTTTTTTCCAGGTATTTACGGTCCACCGGGTGGTTTTCCTTCAGATATCCCATCCCATAAAAAGCGCCCTCCACCACCAGAATGCAAGATCGTTCGCCTTCCTTTATGCCCCGGTCGACCAAAATAAAACTCGGCGACTGACGCAGCGTTCGGATTGCTTCTACCACGCGCGCATTGTACCCCTCAGGAGCTTCTACCGATTCGCAGGCTCCCCAACAATTACCAGCCGATTTTTCTTGACAAGGGATGGACGATCGTTGTAAAAAACAAAGTTTTGGACAGAGCGTGTGTTGCTGTATCAACTTTCGGATCAGCGATTGTCCGTCCGTCAAGTAGTGAAAAGTGCGAATGGGTTGTTCTCCGGAACGGACCTTGTTGATCGCCAGGCGTAAATAACCTTGTTGATCTTCAAACCGGAAAATGCCATACACCTCTTCCCGATTTTTTTGTGCGGCGTTGAATTTCGGCCACTGGTGTTTGATCTCGATGGATTCCAATACCTGTGCCATCAGATCGGTGGCGCATTCCCGGTATTGAATGCGATGTACATGCTCCATGAAACGAAGGCGCTGACGGGTAAGCGTGCGTCCGGTGAAGTGACTGTTCACCCGATAACGGATATTCTTTGCCTTCCCGATATATACAGCTTTGCCTTCTTGGTTCAGGAAATAGTAAACGCCCGGGGTGTAAGGTAAGCGATCAATATCAGCCAATGGAACATTCGGCGGCCATTTGGTTTCTGATCTGCTTTTGGGAAGTGACTTGGCGATCAGCCCCTGCATATCGTTTTTTAGCAGACGATGAAAAAGTTCCAACGTGGCCAATGCATCGCCGGCCGCCCGGTGCCTTTCACTAAGGGGGATATCCAACGAGCGGCATAGTTTTCCAAGGCTGTAGGAGACCTGTCCCGGAAAAATTTTTTGACTCAACCGAACCGTACAAAGTCGTTTTCCCTGCAGCCAATAACCGTTTCGCTGCAACCCGGTATCGATGAAGGAATGATCGAATTGTACGTTGTGGGCCACAAAAATTTTGCCGTTCAATTTTTCGTAGACAGTTTCGGCCAGCTCACGGAATGCGGGGGCTTTGGAAACCATACGGTCGGTGATACCGGTCAAACGTTGTACGAAAGGTGGGATCGGCATTTCGGGATTCACCAAAGACTCCCATCGTTCGATCAAGCGTTCTCCATCCGTAATCAGGATACAGATCTCAGTGATGGCCCCTTCCCCGGCATGAGAACCGGTTGTTTCAATATCGACTACGGCGTACATGGATGCGCTAATTTCGTTAAAAAGCAAGCATGTTTGAAGCCCGGCTCGAGATGTTCCGAAATCGATTGGTAAAAGTCTACCGACACGTAGGCCGACAAGCCCGTCGGCAGGGCATCGAGTGCTACCGATTGTACGACCACGATCTACCCGAATTTCCCATCCGGATCGAGTTGTACGGCGATCGGGTATATCTCTCCGAATACAAAAGGTACCATGGTATGACCGATGAGCTCCACGATCAATGGCTGGATGCTGTTTACCAAGTGATCAGTGAGATCCTGAACATTCCTGTAGATCGGATCTACGGAAAACTCCGGCAGCGAAAAACAGGTCGACAGGGACAGTATCAAAAAACGGGAGAGGAGCAGGAATTCTTCGAAGTGCATGAAAATGGTCTGAAATTTTGGGTCAACCTCACCGATTACCTGGATACAGGTCTGTTTTTGGACCATCGGACCACCCGGCAACGAGTGCGTTCTGAATCCTTCGGAAAACGAGTGCTGAATTTATTTGCTTACACCGGGTCGTTCTCGGTTTATGCAGCGGCAGGTGGCGCCAAAGAAGTTTGTACGATCGATCTATCGAATACGTATTTGGATTGGTCGAGGCGCAATATGATCTTAAATGGATTTGAAGGGGATAGCTATTCATTCATCCAAGCGGATGTAAAATCCTATCTGTCTGAAATCCCGAATGCCCGCTACGATCTGATCATTTTAGATCCACCCACATTCAGCAACAGTAAACGCATGGAGGAGGAATTGGATGTGCAACGGGATCATGTTTCCCTGATCAAGGAATGCTTGCGAATACTGACGCCGGGTGGACTCCTTTATTTTAGCAATAACTACACAAAGTTCGAGTTGGATGCCTCCGCTTTTTCAAATGTTGAGATCAAAGACATTACCCGGGCGACAACACCATTTGATTTTGAAGGACGACTCAACCGGCCCTGCTTCCGAATAAAAAATCCCGGCTAGCCGGGATTTTTTAGTTCAGTGTTCAATGTTCAGTGATCAGAGTGTCTTGAGTACGTCGTTCATGCTGCGAACGGCATCCGCACTTTTTTGGAAGGCGGCTTTTTCAGACTCATTCAGTTGGAAGTCGAGGATCTTTTCCCAACCGTTTCGTCCGATAACCACCGGTACACCCAGGCAGATATCTTTTTGTCCGTATTCACCATCCAGTGAAACGCAACAAGTGAACAGTTTCTTTTCATCGCGAACGATCGATTCTACCAACGCCGCTCCGGCAGCACCTGGGGCATACCAAGCTGACGTACCGATCAGTGCAGTCAGTGTAGCACCGCCAACCATGGTATCTTTCACGATCTTTTCCTGCTGCTCAGTACTTAAGAAATTGGTAACAGGTGTGCTGTTCCAGGTAGCAAGACGGATCAGTGGAATCATCGTGGTATCGCCATGGCCACCCACCACTACTGCATTCAGATCAGCTGGAGAGCATCCGAGGTGCTGACTGAGTTGATATTTGAAGCGGGCACTGTCGAGTGTACCACCCATTCCGATGATGCGATGCTTAGGAAGTCCGGTCGATTGCAATGCCAGGTAGGTCATGGTGTCCATCGGGTTGCTGATCACGATGATGATGGCATCGGGGGAATATTTCAGTACGTTCTCACAAACGCTTTTCACGATGCCGGCATTCACGCCGATCAATTCTTCACGGGTCATACCGGGTTTGCGAGGCAAACCGGAGGTGATCACCACTACATCGCTGCCGGCTGTTTTTGAATAGTCGTTTGTCGATCCAACGATCTTGGTATCGAACCCGAGCAGGGTAGCGGTTTGCATCATGTCCTGTGCTTTTCCTTCTGCTACACCTTCTTTGATGTCGAGTAAGACAAGCTCATTACAGAGTTCTTTGCGAGCGATGTTGTCGGCACAAGTGGCGCCTACGGCGCCGGCTCCGATCACAGTTACTTTCATGGTGATGTGTATTTGGATTTGGAGAGGTAAATGTCGCCGCAAAGGTAGGTCATGGGAGGCTTTGTCATACAAGGCGGACCGGCTATCTTTGCGCCTCAATCAAGCGTTATGGCAAGTACTTCAGACATCAGCCGCGGGCTGATCATCAAATTGGACGGCAGCCTTTATTCGGTGGTCGAGTTCGGGGAAAATAAAACAGCCCGTGCCGCCGCCAAAGTATGGGCGAAGCTTAAGGGCGTCGACAATAACCGTACCATCGAAAAAACCTGGAACTCGGGGGATAACATTTTTCCGGTTCGGGTGGAACGCAAGAATTATACTTTTCTCTATAAAGACGATACCGGTTTCAATTTCATGGATGCTGAGACCTTCGAGCAGGTTGCTCTTCAGGAAGGCCTGATCGATGCACCGCAATTTCTAAAGGACGGAGCCGAGGTCAGCGTACTGTTCAACACCGAGACTGAGCAGCCAATGAGTGTGGAGCTGCCCGATAAGATCGTTCTTCAGGTTACATACACCGAGCCCGGTCTGAAGGGCGATACCGCCACCCGAACCCTGAAGCCCGCAACCGTTGAAACTGGAGCTTCCGTTAGCGTCCCTTTGTTTGTAAATGAGGGTGAGCTGATCCGGGTGAATACGAAAACCGGAGAGTATGTGGAGCGTGTGAAAGAATAAAAAAATCAAATTTTAAGTTTGGCCTGATTTCACTGATTTCAGGCCTTTTTTTTGTCTTTTTCTATCGAAATCGGGTAAAAATCACTCAAAAACGTTGGTTTTTATGATTCTTACCTACCTTAGCCCCGCCGCCGAACGGCTGTCTAAATTAAACCCAAAAAGTGAAAAGCATGGACTTTAAGCAGATCCAGGAGTTGATCAAAATGGTCAATAAATCCAATATCGGAGAGGTGACCATCGAGCAGAAAGATTTCAAGGTCACCGTCAAGCAAAAAGAAGATAACATCACGCAGGTCGTTTCAGCTGCACCGGTTGTTGCTGCACCTCTTCCAATGGCTGCCGCCGCTCCCGTGTCCACTTCCGCACCCGCCGCGGCCCCTGCTGCCGCTCCGAAACCGGCCGATGCAGGAAACCTGATCACGATAAAGAGTCCGATGATCGGTACGTTCTATCGCAAATCGGCTCCTGATAAGCCCAATTTTGTTGAGATCGGAACGGATGTAGCCCCCGGAAAAGTGGTGTGCATCATCGAGGCGATGAAACTGTTCAACGAGATTGAGTGCGAAGTCAAAGGCCGCATCGTTAAGGTGTTGGTGGATGACGCCTCGCCGGTTGAGTTCGACCAGCCGTTATTCCTCGTAGAACCAGCCTGATCGGATCCCATTTATCACCTCAAGACATTCTATGTTCAAGAAGATATTGATCGCTAACCGCGGTGAGATCGCGCTGCGGGTCATCCGCACGGCCCGTGAAATGGGCATCAAAACGGTTGCTGTTTACTCCACAGCAGACCGCGACAGTCTGCATGTTAAGTTTGCCGATGAGGCTGTATGTATCGGAAAACCCCATGGTGCCGATTCGTATCTGAATATCCCGCACATCATGGCGGCTGCCGAGATCACCAACGCAGATGCCATTCACCCCGGCTACGGTTTCTTGGCAGAGAATGCCAAGTTCGCCGATATCTGTGCCAAACACGGTATCAAATTCATCGGTCCTACGCCCGAGATGATCAACTCCATGGGAGATAAGATCACCGCCAAAGAAACCATGATCAAGGCTGGTGTTCCGGTGGTGCCTGGTGGCCAAGGATTGCTGCAAAGTGTGGATGAAGCAAAAGGCTTGGCCCGTGAAATGGGGTACCCCATCATCCTCAAGGCAACAGCCGGCGGTGGTGGAAAAGGCATGCGCATCGTTTGGGAAGAGAGCGAACTGGAAAAGGCTTATGATACAGCCAAAGCAGAAGCCTTGGCGGCTTTCAAGAATGATGGCATCTACATGGAGAAATTCGTGGAGGAGCCCCGTCACATCGAAATTCAGGTGGCCGGTGATCAATATGGCACGGTATGTCATCTGAGTGAGCGCGATTGTTCCATTCAGCGTCGTCACCAAAAACTGGTGGAGGAGTCACCCTCACCCTTCATGACCGATGAGTTGCGCATGAAAATGGGAGAGGCAGCAAAACAAGCGGCTGCTGCGATCAATTACGAGAGTGTGGGTACGATCGAGTTTCTGGTCGACAAGCACCGGAACTTCTACTTCATGGAAATGAACACGCGTATTCAAGTTGAACATTGCGTGACAGAAGAAGTGATCAACTACGACTTGATCAAAGAACAGATCCTCATTGCCGCCGGATATAAGATCTCCGGACGGGATTATATTCCACAGATGCACTCGATCGAGTGCCGGATCAATGCGGAAGATCCATACAATGATTTTCGTCCCTCACCCGGACGCATCACCGTCTTACATCAACCGGGCGGTCATGGCGTACGTGTCGATAGCCATGCCTATGCCGGCTATGTGATCCCTCCGTATTACGATTCCATGATCGGCAAACTCATTACGGTTGCTCAAACGCGTCAGGAAGCCATTCAAACCATGTATCGTGCCTTGAGTGAATACGTGATCGAAGGTGTGAAGACCACCATTCCTTTCCACTTACAGTTGATGCAGGACGAACGTTTCCGCAGCGGTGATTTCAACACCAAGTTTCTGGAAGGATTTAAATTGGTCTGATCTTTTACTCGATGTTTCGAGTATCGATAACGATCTTTTTACTGTTCAGGAATTTTCCAATGTTGATACCGAAGGATCGTAATTTGATCGACGGACCATAATCCCTGTTACTCATATTGGTGCCTCCGTAGGTGTAAAACCCATACAGAAACCAACCCGATCCGTTTTCTAGTCCGATCTCGGCTAGGAGGTTTGCTGTATATCTTCCATAATTGCCCCGGGCAAAACTGACCGGACGTTCCACTTCTTCGCCATTGGACTTTAAAAAACGCTCGGTTCCTATCAAATGACCTTCCAATGAGGGGCCTACACGGATGAATGGATGCGTTGCTTTCTTTCCCAGATCGAACTGGAGCAGAAAAGCAGTTTCGATCGTGTGCATCCGCAAACTGTTATCGATCGCATCCGCATCAGGTAAACTATTCGATAGGCTTAGTTTCACATCATATCCTCGAAGGTGGTAGCGCAATGCCGGAACAAAATACAAGTTCACATCAAACGGAACCTTCATTTGAACACCTGCCTGAAAACTCAGGAAATGCTGCAGGGTTTGTGGTTGATGCAAGATTTCATATCGGGCACCGGGAAACTGAATGCCTCCGGTGAGGCCCACTAAATTCTGGGCATTCAAATGAAATTGACCGGCGATGGGTAGTATAAGCAGTAGTAGCTTTCTCAATGCATTAAAACTATCCAAACTGAATCAATTCCCCAAACTGACAGAAATCAAACTAGTAACCCGCTACTCCATCATCACCTCTTCTGTCAGCCACGGCTTCTTTTTTTCCGTCAGGACGAACTAAGATGATTTCGGTCCGTCCAATACCTCCACGTTCTTTTCCGATGGGATATCCCATTGCCCGCAAAGCCTCGAGGGTAGCCGCATTGAATCCTTTTTCAGTAACTAGTTCATCCGGTAGCCATTGGTGATGGAATTTGGGTTTATTGATCGCATCATCCGCATTCATACCGAACTCAAGAATATTTATTAACGCTTGAAACACTTGTGTGGGAATCGTGGTGCCCCCCGGTGTTCCAACTACGATATAAGGTTTATTGTTTTTCAGAACGAGGGTAGGAGTCATCGAACTCAGCATTCGCTTACCGGGGTGTATGGCGTTCGCTTCGCCTCCAATGGCACCGAACATGTTCGCTACGCCGGGTTTGATACTGAAATCGTCCATTTCATTGTTCAGAAAAAATCCGGCACCTCCAACAACAGTCTTGCTGCCATAAGATCCGTTCAAGGTTGTGGTGACAGCTACGGCATTCCCTTCGGAATCCATCACACTAAGGTGCGTGGTCTCCTCACTTTCGTGATAGTTCACGTTGCCGGGCTCCAACTGGCTACTAGGAGTGGGCGCGTCTGTCCGATAACTGCTCATGCGCATCTTCAGATACTCCGGATCGGTCAGTTTTGATACCGGTACTGGATAGAAATCCGCATCGCCCATGAATTTGCTTCGATCGGCATATGCTCTGCGCATCACTTCCGTCATCAGCTGAACCGAAGCCGGTGTTTGGAATCCCATCGCACCCAAGTTTCGGGATTCTACCATCTTCATCATTTGATGTAGTAGCAATCCGCCGCTGCTGGGCATAGGCATGCTCACCACACGGTAACCTTTATAATCGAATTCGTGTGGGGTACGCCACTTGGCTTCATAGGCAGCTAGATCTTTCTGCGTGATGAGTCCGTTGCCTCTTTTCATTTCTGCCTCGATCAATTTCGCCGTTTCTCCTCCGTAAAATCCTGCTTTACCGGAGCGCTGAATTCTTTTAAGAGTTGCGGCTAGATCAGATTGGATGAGGGTGTCGCCGGCTTTCCAGGGTGTGGTGCGATAAAAAGCCGGCAGTACCGTATTGTATTTTTTCAGGTCGCTCTGAAGATAATTCAGGGAGCGCGCTTCACTTTCCGTGATCACAAATCCTTTCTCAGCCAGTTCAATGGCCGGTTCGATTAGCTTAGCGAAAGGAAGTTTGGCATAGCGATGCGAGGCAAATAGTCCGGCGACTGTTCCGGGTACGCCCGATGCTAAATGACCATTCTGACTCTTTTGGGTGCTGGCTACTCCATTGGAGTCGATGTACATATCACGATGCGCGAGCGAAGGAGCCATTTCGCGATAGTCGAGGGATACGCATTCCCCGGATACTAACTGGGCTACCAGGAATCCGCCTCCACCGATGTTTCCGGCATTGGGATAAACAACGGCCAGGGCCAACTGTGTGGCGATGGCTGCATCGATCGCATTGCCTCCCTTTTTCAGGATCAGCAGACCTGCTTCGGAGGCCAGTGGGTGGGCAGATACAACCGCTCCTTTGTTAGTCACCATTTTTTTAGTGACCGTGTACTTGAAGGGTTGATTGGTCCCGTTGAACACTTGCGCTTGAACTGACAAGCAAAGGGTGGAAAACAACAGCATTCCGGCAATGAGTCGCATCATAAAGGATTTAATTGGTATCGAAACTAAGAAAATGTATCGAGGCAGTCTCCTTTGGGTAGGCATTCAGTAAATTGCCCGTCTAAATCGATCTCATGTCATCCACCGTCCAAGCCATTCGTACCATATTTATTCTTGTTTTTTCCCTAACTCTGGCTAGCTTCCTGCAGGCGCAGGAGCTGACCAATCCGGCTGCGTATTTAGGGTATTCGGTCGGACAAAAATTCACGCCGCATCATCGCTTGGTTGGCTATTTTGAAAAGATCGCCTCACAGGCCACCGACCGGGTTAAGTTGATCCCGTATGGCACTACGAATGAGGGTCGCCCGCTGATGGTGGCAGCGGTCAGCAGTCCCACTAACCTCGCCCGTCTCGAATCGATCCGTCAGAACAATCTTCGCTTAGCCAATGTGGTTCAAGACCGCGCCGCCGCCATCGAAGCAGATGCACCTGCCATCGTTTGGCTCAGCTACAACGTACATGGAAACGAAGCCTCTTCCTCGGAGGCCTCACTGCTTACGATCTATACCTTGGCTCTCCAACGAGATACGGCGATCAAACGTTGGCTTGATCGGACCATCGTGGTGATCGATCCCTGTCTGAATCCCGACGGACGTGACCGCTATGTGAATTGGTATAACAGTGTAGTGGGATCTAATTACGATCCAAAGGGGTTGTCAAGGGAACATCGCGAACCCTGGCCAGGCGGTCGTACCAACCATTATAATTTCGATCTCAACCGCGACTGGGCCTGGCAGATGCAGACCGAAAGCCAGCAACGCATGAAACTCTATTTGCAATGGATGCCACAAGTGCATGTTGATTTTCATGAACAAGGTTATAACGAGCCCTACTATTTCGCACCGGCGGCAGAACCGTTTCATGAAGTCATCACGCCTTGGCAACGGGCATTCCAACAATCTATCGGACAAAACCACGCGCGTTATTTTGATTCCAACGGTTGGCTTTATTTCACCCGACAAGTTTTCGATCTTCTGTATCCTTCTTATGGCGACACCTATCCGACCTATAACGGATCGATCGGGATGACGTATGAGCAAGGAGGTATCGGTGCCGGACTGGGTGTCATCAATAAGGATGGTGATACACTTACACTGGCTGATCGAGCCTTGCATCATTTCACGACCTCAATCAGTACACTGGAGACGGCTGCTAATCAGTCGAGCAGACTGATCAGTGAATTCCGTAAATACTTCAATCAGGCTGTTTCGAACGGACAGGGTACATATCGTTCCTATGTGATCCGTTCGCAATCTGATGGAACCTCCCGCATGCGTGCACTCACTGAATTACTGGATAAAAACGGCATTCGCTATGAACAGGCTGCTGCCGGCTCCGGCAAGGGTTTTCGTTATTCGAGCGGCAAGGAAGAAACATTCACCTTGCAGCCTGGTGATTTGGTGGTCTCTGCTTTGCAACCTCGTTCTGCCATGGTCACCGCACTCTTTGAACCGCGTACGCGTCTGGCTGATTCGGTCACCTATGATATCACGGCCTGGTCACTTCCCTATGCATACGGCCTGGAAGCATTTGCTTGCAAGGAAAAACTAAACACACAGACGTATAAGGCTCCGAATAAGCCTGATTTTGTTCGATCCACCTATGGATATGCGATCCCATGGAATGGATTATCGGCGGTCCGGTTGGTGACGAGGATCGGTCGTGCCGGTATATTCCTTCGCTATGCGGAGCAACCCTTCACGGTCAACGGACGCACATTCGCAGCCGGTACCGTGTTGATCCTTCCGGCCTCCAATCAAAAACTAGGAGATAGATTACATGAAACCGTGAAGTCGGCGTATGCAGCATCCGATGCAGAGCTTTATCCGATCTCAACAGGTTTAGTTGATGCCGGTTCCGATTTTGGAAGTGAGAAAGTAAGAAACCTTCGAATGCCGAGGGTGGTACTGGCCACGGGAGAGGGCACCAACTCAAATGCCGGAGGAGAGATCTGGCATCATTTCGATCAGCAACTGAACTACCCGATCAGCCTGGTGAATCAATCCGATCTGTATCGACTGAATTGGTCAGAGGTAGATGTGCTCATACTGCCGGACGGCAACTATTCTTTTCTTTCAAATAAAGATCAAGCAGAGGCCTGCAAGAAATGGATCCAAAGTGGTGGACGATTGATCGCGTTGGAATCTGCCGTATCACAATTAAGTGACTGGGGTATCAAATTGCGTAAAGCGGAGGAAAAAAGTGCTGGTGGCGACTCCGTGAACATTTCCAATTACGAGGGTCGCGAACGGGAGGCTGTATCCGGCATCACTCCGGGTTCCATCTGGCCTGTTCAGTTGGATAACACACATCCCTTGGCATTTGGATATGGGAACAATTATTTCACCCTGAAGATGGATGGTAATGTGCTCGAACCATTGAAGGAAGATGGATGGAATGTAGGCGTACTGCGAACAGACTCACCTGTGTCTGGGTATGCGGGAAAAGCATTTCGCTCGAATCTTTCTGCTGGCACTTTGTTCGGAGTTCAGTCGATGGGTAGGGGGCAGGTGATATGCCTCGTCGATAATCCACTGTTCCGAAGTTTTTGGGAGAATGGCAAATTACTGCTTAGCAATGCGGTGTTTTTAGTAGGACAATAACCAGATTCAATGAGAAAATCGCTTCTACTTTTTTGTTTCATCGCTTTTCTTCAAATCATTACGGTCGCACAAGTACCGGTGAGTGTTCCAGCATCCAAGCTTTTGCATGAAATGCAAAAGTTGAACGTGTTGGGATCCGTTCTTTACATCGCGGCCCATCCGGATGATGAAAACACCCGACTCATCACCTGGCTGGCGAATGAAAAAAAATACAGGACTGCATATTTATCCCTTACTCGTGGGGATGGCGGACAAAATCTGATCGGTGATGAACAAGGCATCGAGCTCGGAATGATCCGAACACAGGAATTGCTGGCTGCCAGAAGGATCGATGGGGGAGAGCAATTCTTTACCCGTGCCTACGATTTTGGATATTCAAAAAATCCGGAAGAGACTTTTCGTATTTGGGAGAAGGATAGCATACTCGCGGATGTCGTTTGGGTAATCCGTCGTTTTCAGCCGGATGTGATCATCACTCGTTTCCCTACAACCGGGGAAGGAGGGCATGGCCATCACACCGCTTCAGCGATATTAGCCAACGAAGCCTTCGTTGCGGCCGGTGATCCAACGCGATTTCCGGAGCAACTCAAATTTGTTTCTGTCTGGAAGCCCAAACGTATACTCTGGAATACTTTCAATTTTGGCAGCACAAATACAACGGCTGCTGATCAGTTCAAACTTGACGTAGGAGGCTATGATGCATTATTAGGAAAAAGTTATGGTGAGATCGCGGCCGAGAGCCGCTCGCAGCATAAAAGCCAGGGGTTTGGTGTTCCTTCCACGCGCGGTGAATCATTTGAGTATTTCAAAACAACCGGTGGCCTGGCTCCCAAGAATGATTTATTTGAAGATATTCAAACAGACTGGTCACGTTTGCCAGGAACAAATGGTATTAATGATCAGATCGAGGGATTGATCAAAAGCTTCGACCCCCAACATCCGGAGCGATCCATCGAAGCATTGATGGGAGTTGAGAAGAAGATCGTTGGCTTGTCTAACGGTATTTGGAAGCAATATCAGTTAGATCGACTGCATCAGCTGATCTTGCGTTGTGCCGGTATCTATGCGGAGGCGATAACTACACAGTCATCTGTTGCGCATGGAGATTCGCTCCGCTTTGCATTGAATGTGATCGCTCGTACAACGGATAATTGTCGGATCCGATTGGTTTCATATGCGGGAAGAGATTCAGTACTGGATGTTGCACTCCTCCAGAATCGGACCTTCAGTTTGCCAGGAAGTATTTATGTAAGATCAGATGTACCGATCACACAGTCTTATTGGTTGATCGAGGCTATGCAAGCAGGACGATTCTCCATTCGGAATCAAGAACTGATTGGGGCACCTGAGAATTCCCCTGCTTATACGTTTCAACTTTCATTGAAAATTGGAGCAGAAAATATTTCATTACGTGTTCCGCTTATTCACAAGTTTACGGATCCGGTTCGGGGAGAAGTATTCAAACCCCTGATCATCCGTCCTCAAGCAGAAATTGATGCCGCTACCGATCTGACATTTATTTCAGGTCGATCTGCCAAAGCCTACCTTGGCTTCCGTTTGCTGGCGAATCAATCGCTAACAACAGCTAATGTGATCGCATCGAGTAAAAATGGCAACTTGGATCTGGGAGCCGTTCAGGCAATTTATAAAGGCAAGGTTTGGACCCGAACAAAGGAAACGACGGTGGCGCCGGGTAATTATTCTTTTCAGTTGGGCACTATCAAAGACCGCGCTGTTACACAGTCGGGTCGTCTCACGCGCATCGGATATGATCATGTTCCTGAGATCCATTATTTCCGACAAACAACTCAGAAGGTCGTATCCATCGATCTGAAGAAATCGGGAAAACGTATCGGTTATATTGAGGGAGCAGGCGACAAGGTAGCCGAGGCATTGGAGCGAATGGGATATGAGGTGATCGCATTGGGTCAAAAGGATTTGGAAAAAATCGATTTTGCCACCTTCGACGCCATCATCACGGGCGTACGAGCCTACAATACACATGCATGGCTTAATGATTCGTACGAGCCGTTGATGAAATATGTTTCTGATGGTGGTCACTTGATTGTACAATACAATACCAGCAACCAGATCGGTCCGGTACGCGCCAAGATCGGTCCCTATCCCTTTCAGATCACACGTACGCGGGTGACGGATGAAACGGCCACCGTTCGTTTCATTGATCCGCAGCATCCTGTATTCAATAGGCCAAATAAATTAGATGAGCAGGACTTTGCGGGATGGGTGCAAGAACGTTCCATCTATCATGGTGCGGATACTAGCGGAAGGTTTATCAAGCTTCTGTCAATGTCTGATCCAGGTGAAAAGTCGGATGATGGTTCCTTACTGATTGCTTCCTACGGCAAAGGTTATTTCACATACACCGGACTGGCATTGTTTCGTCAATTACCCGTCGGTGTTCCCGGCGCATACCGGTTACTCGCGAACTTGATCGCACTCACCACAAAACCTAGTAATGAATAATTCCTCCAAAAAGTCGCGGAGCGAAGTGGCCATGTGGATAGCCATTGTATTGGGGCTAATACTCGGTCTGCTCGTTAAGCGGGTTCGGTTGGGGATTCTTTTGGGGTTGGTATTGGCTGGTCTGATCGTTTTTACCGGTTGGTTGAAAGCCAGTCGTAAATAAAAAATTGTCGGATATGCAAGAGACTCCATCAGAACATCCATACCGCGGTTGGTATCTGGCATTGATCGGCGTACTGGTCGCCTTGATCCTGTTGTTCCAACGATTCACCCAATATTTTTCTTAATTCAACTTATGCAGCCGCTTGACTGGATCGTGCTTTGTTTGACCTTGACCTGTGTGGTTTGGTATGGGGTGCGTAAAGGTCGAACCTCAAGAGACTTGGATGGATATTTTCGTTCGAATCAAAATTTATCATGGGGATTGGTATTACTGGGTATCATGGGCACTCAAGCCTCTGCGATCACCTTTTTATCGGCCCCGGGCCAGGGTTATACTGACGGAATGCGTTTTGTGCAATATTACTTCGGTATACCGATCGCGATGATCGTGATCAGTGCGGTATTCGTGCCTCGCTTTCGTAAATGGAATGTGATCACCGCCTACGAATATCTGGAACACCGATTCGATGGCAAGACTCGATCCCTTACGTCATTTCTGTTTTTTCTACAGCGTGGGCTATCCACCGGTATCAGTATTTTCGCTCCTTCCTTGATCCTTTCCTCTTTGTTGGGATGGAATATCTACTGGACAAACCTCTTCATGGGGGGATTATTGATCATCTATACATTGAGTGGCGGTGCGAAGGCCGTGGCATATACGCAGCAATTGCAATTTGCGATCATCTTACTATCGATGTTCTTGGCGGGTTTTCTTTTGGTTCGATTGATGCCTGAACAGGTTGGCTTTATGGATGCATTGGACATCAGCGGGAAATTGGGAAAACTGAATGTGATCACCGATGGCATGAAAGGCGATGCCTTCGATTGGTCGGATAATTACAATATCTGGAGCGGTGTGATCGGGGGATTTTTTCTGGCCTTGTCATATTTCGGGACCGATCAGAGTCAGGTCGGAAGATTTCTGACCGGTAAATCCATTCGAGAAAGTCGCTTGGGATTACTCATGAATGGACTCGTCAAAATTCCCATGCAGTTTTTGATCTTATTGGTGGGTGCATTGCTATTCAGCTTTTACGCCTTCGAGCGCGCACCGTTGATCTTTAACCAAGTGCAGCAAGACCGGATCGAACGATCGGCTTATCGAGATTCCTTTCAACTAGCACAGCTTCAGTATGATTCCCTGTTGATCCGAAAGCGCATGGTGGCGGAGCAGTATGTTGCGGCTGGTGGACAATCATCCGATACGGCCAGCGTCTATATCCCTCAATTGCAAGATTTGCAGGCCGGTGCCGATGGCGTTCGAAAAAAAGTGAAGCGTTGGCTGAATGAAAAAGTGCCAGGTGGTGATGGGAATGATACGAACTATATTTTCATCAGATTTGTGACCGATCATTTGCCGGCCGGCTTGGTGGGGCTGTTGATCGCCATGATTTTTCTCGCTTCCTGGGGCAGTATTGCGGCTGCCATCAATTCATTGGCGGCTTGTACGATGGTGGATGTGCATCAACGATTCGCTTCGAAGCCGGCAGAAGGAGAGAAAGCCTATCAGCTTTCCCGTTTTTATACCTTGGGATGGGGCATATTTTGCATCGTAGTGGCCATGTTCACTTATAACCTGGGTAATAGTTTGATCGAAGCGGTGAACATCCTGGGCTCTTTGTTCTATGGAGTGATCCTGGGCGTATTTGTCATTGCTATGTTCATGCCCGGTATTCGTTCAGCCTCGGCTGTGTTCTGGGCGATGATCGTCGGCGAATTCATTGTACTTGGTGTGTTTTTCTATGGGTACTTCTGGCCCGAATCATTCAAATTGGGTTTTCTCTGGTTGAATCCGGTAGGCGTGATCGCCGTCGTGTTGCTGGCCTTTTTATTCGACCGAAATCGGGGGGCAAGAAAAAACCCCGTCGGTTGACGGGGTTCAATAATCTTGACAGTAATTATTATTTATTCAATTCAGCGATCAGTTTCTCGTTGAGTTTTACATAGTCACCGTTTTTAGCTTCTGTAGCCAGTTGTTTTGATTTCTCCGCTCCGGCGATGGCTTCTGCTTTCTTACCGAGTTTGGCTAAACAGTTAGCGCGCTGGTAGTGGATCCAGAAAGCGGTGGGGTTTGCCTCGACTGCTTTATCGAACCAGCTAAGTGCCTGATTAAGATCTTTTCCATTATCCATGTAATACATGGCAGCATTGTAGTAAGGAGGCTTCTCCGTTTTCATGGCAGCCTCAATGTTCGCCATGATCTTTGCCTCGATCTCTGTTTGGATAGGTACTGTTATTTGACGTTTGTCCCAGCTGATAACCAGATTGCAACTGGTGTTCTTAATGTCTTGCAAAGAGATGGTAAAGGTTTCAGTGGCAGTTTTGCTTTTGGCGGCGGCGGCATTCACCCGTACCAGGTCCTGATCGGCTTTGTAATCAGCCGGACTGGTCACGTTGGTTTGCTTGCTAATGATGACGACCCATTCTTTCGAACCGGGGATCGTGAGCAAACCGTATTTGCCGGGAGCCAGTTTTTTGCCGCCTATGATTACCTCGTCAGTAAATGCGATTGTAGTTGCGTTATTTGCGCCCGTCCGCCATACCTGACCGAAAGGCACTACGTCGCCAAAAATCTTTCTTCCACGTACGCCGGGACGTGAGTAGGAAATTTCAATATTGCCCAGGCCAAAGTCCTGGCGCAGCGATTGAGCAGGACTGGGTGCGGGGGTTTTGAGTTGAGCCTCTGTGAGAAGGGTGGTGGACAGCAAGAGTCCGAACAGGAGCACGCGTTTCATGTAAAATTGATTTTAGAAAGGCAAAGGTAACCCTAGAATCGCACCTGAAGCTCGCTTCGTTTTTTATCGTTGCCTGGAACCCATACCGGACCTTTTTTGAGCAATTCGATCGCCTTCTCATCATAGAAGATTCCGGCAGAGCGTTCAACTTTTATGTCCTTGGGCCGACCTTCCTCTGAAATGTCAAAAGACAGCACAACCACATGGCTGGTAATCGTATTGCTGGCTGTTGGGGCCGCCAGCCGGTTACGGCTCAAGTACTCTTCATAGGCCTCCCATCCGACGGAAGGCATAGAGGTATTATTCGTAGCGGTTTTTTCTGCCGTGACTTTTTTCGCTGTCGAACTCAAGGCCTTTGCCTCCTCGTTCGTGCGATAACCGATGTTATCTACCTTAGCTACGGTCACTTCGTCTTTTTCATCCTCGGCTGGTTTTGGCTCCTCTTTTACTACCTCAGTAGCAGGTAGAGCAGACAGGGAGAGATCCTTGATTGCCTCATCCTGTACAACCAGAGGCTTAGCGGCATCTTTGCTTTCCGGCTGAACCTGGGTTTCAGTAGACGCACCCAGTTTCTTTTCGGGCTCTGGTGTAAGGGTCACAACCGGATTAGCCTGAGTAGCTGATCCGTTCTCCGGAACTGATAATGGCGGAAGCGAATCAGTTTTACCCACCTTGGTATCTGCCAAAACAGCAGTGGAGGGGGAAAGTAAAAATATATAACTCATCCAGGCAGCTCCAATCAATACAAGAAATACAGCTGCAACCCGCAGCATGGGCGCAAAAGTTCTTCGTTTGGGGATGAAGCGGATTGCTGCTTGATTTTCCGCTACACGGTCCTCCACCCACTGTTTTAAATAATTTAACTCAGGCTCAGAACTCCTTGTAGATGAATAGAATCCTTCCAAAGCATCTGCAAGAAGCGGATCTTCCAGCGAGGCCTTTTCCAAGGCATGGGCCTCGGCCGGACTTAGCTCACCCTTTCTGTATTTCTCCAAGGAATGGCCGTCGTATCGAATTCTATTTTCTGAACTCATGTGTTCAATTTGTGTTGATTGCGTTGGGCGCCTTAATTAAAATTGCAAGTCAATAGTTTTCTGCAATTTTCCAAGTAGGAGCTTTATTTCGTTCTATTTTATTTATTTAAATAGTTGGTTTTGAATATTTAGTTGATATTACTTGCATTTAATTTTTCCATGCAGATGCGAAGGTTTCTTCTTCCGTTTTGTATGAGGCTCCGAACTTTATTCCAGTCGATGCCGGAGGTTTGGGATATCTCTTGGTAGGATCGCTCTTGAAGGTAAAAGGCCACGATGACCGTTCGTTGTTCGGCGCCAAGGGTTTCCAGACAGCGTGACATGTCGTTCAGATTTTGTTCCTTTTCCATTACGGCATTCAGATGCTCTGTTTCGGCGGATTGCATAAGTTCCTCCGGAAGGGCAAGTGAATTTTTATTTCGAGGGCTTCTCAGGTACATGAGGCAATGGTTTCTGGCCAGCTGGTGAAGCCAGGCCTTGAAATGGGCTACCTCGTGTTTTTTTAGCTTCTGTATCAGTTCTTCAAAGATGGCCATGACGCTGTCTTTGGCCAGTTCGGGCTCTTTCAGATACTTGAGGCAGACCCCATAGATCAGGTCCATGTGTCGCTGATACAGTTCCCCGAGTATTGATAGGTCATTGCTCTCCTTATACAGGATCACCAGATCGGCATCGGGGAGGTTGGAGGTATTTATGTTCTTAAGAAAGGCCACACTTAAAAATAATCATTTGCGGGATGTGTAATGGTATTGGTTCTTACATCTCGATTAAAACAAGTCACCATGCAAAACAAAAATCCCCTGCAGATCCGGGTCCAGGAACCCTGTATGCAATCTTGGTCTGAAATGTCACCTGAAAGCAACGGACGTTTTTGTGGTGCTTGCACACAGACGGTGATCGATTTTTCGAATTACACAGATGAGCAGCTGCTTGCTTTTTTTTCAACGAATAATACCGACCGGGTTTGTGGCCGTTTTCGGGATACACAAGTAGGTACGACTTTACAGGCAGGTCGTCCTTGGTGGACCTGGATTCGTTCCATTGCTGCCATATTGCTTCCTTTTCTGATGACGTCTAGGGCCGATGCACAGCGACAGGATACGGTTGCTCAGGTGGAGGGTAGGGAGCCCAGGTACGTCAGAACCGTCAAGTTGCGCGCCATTATGGGAAAGCCCATTGTCAGAAGGATCGAACCAGTAAAGCCGATCAAGAATATACGTAAGGAGGAGTTTGATCTTATGGACAGAAGAAAAGAGCGAGAAGACTAACTCACCCCGTAAAGGCGGGGTGAAATTTCGCCAAGGTTTGACGCAAGAATTCCCGGTCGAGGTGGGTGTAGATCTCTGTGGTCGTGATGCTGGCATGTCCGAGCATTTCCTGAACGGCCCGCAGGTCTGCCCCGCCTTCGATCAGGTGTGTGGCGAAGGAGTGCCGAAACGTGTGGGGAGAAACTGTTTTTTGAATGCGCGCCGTTTCGGCCAAGGATTTAATGATATAAAAGACCATCACTCTGGATAATTGTTTTCCTCTGTTGTTCAGGAATACAAAATCTTCATTCCCTTTTTGGATGGGAACATGACATCGAACGGAGTCTCGGTAGATCTCCAGGTACTTGATCGCACTGCTTCCGATGGGGATGAGTCGTTCTTTATCCCCCTTACCGATCACCCGTACAAAGCCCAGATCGAGGTATAGTTGAGACAATCGTAAACCGATCAGTTCACTCACCCGAAGTCCGCAGCTGTAAAGGGTCTCCAGCATGGCCTTGTTTCGGGTTCCCTCGGGTTTGCTTAGGTCGATGGCTTGGATCAGGCGTTCGATCTCTTCAAAGCTAAGTACATCAGGCAGGGCTCTTTTTTGTTTGGGTGTTTCCAGGAGTAGCGTCGGGTCTTCCCGTACGATGCCTTCAATCAGGCAATATTTATAGAAGGTTCGAATGCCGGACAGCATTCTGGATTGGGAGGCGGCGCTCATGCCCAATTCAGCCACGTATCGGGAGAATTGTTGCAGGTCTTGCAACTGCAAGGTATCGGGGCCGCCGGAATCGTTGCGGCCCTGCAGAAATTGCGTCAGGTGTTCCAGGTCTCTTCCGTAGGCCTCTACGGTATGGTCTGCCAGCGATTTTTCTAGTTGCAGGTAGGCTTTGAACCCTTTTTTATACGGCTCCCACATTCACCTTACTTGTCGATAGTCTCCAGGTCGATTTCCTTCTCAAGTTCCTTCCATTGTTCTTGGATCTTGATGCGAACCCAGATCTTGGTTGGGGTTATGCGTACAGAGTCAATGTGGTCATGAATACGATCGTAATCGATCGGAACCTGTTCCCGGAAGGTCATCATGGCATTGGTGCCTTTTTTCATGTGTTCTACATAGATATTACCGCGGTCCGTGTAGGCCATGAGTTCCGGGTCGATGTTGAATTTGGGATCGATCGAGTTGATGCCGCTGCTCCGAACAGAGATGCTCTCCCGTTTATCATATGACAGTTTCACCTGATAGCCTCTTCCTGTAGCACAATTATTGAAAAGCAGCCAGGCTTTTTTATTGTCATCGAAGAGGCAACGAGCGTGACTTGCTTGAATGGGTACGGCATGTCCGATGATGGTACGTAGTCCGATCTTCCTGTTCACGCCCATTCCTTCATAGGACCAAAGCAGCGTATCGGCCTGGCACTGATTCGGAGCAATGATGACTGTTGGACGGGTGGAATGATCGCCCGCAAATCGAATACTATCCTTCAGACAAGTAGTGTCGCAAAGAAGAGGGGAGGTTTTAGCTGAACCACCGCATTGGGTGAAAGTCATGCCCAGAAGCACGATCACAAGAATGAGTACATACCGCATATAGATGGAGTTGTATCCAAATCTAAGAAATGGCTTTGATATGCGAAAGCCAATATCTTCGCAACATGTCTCAATCACCTTCGCAGCAGATCCGTGGTTATCGTCCTTTGTTCAAGAAACATCGCACATCTCTCAGACGTTTTCTAACCCGCATATCTAAAAATCAACCACGCGGACTGGATGCACGCATCCGTTCATTGGAGCCAGGCGTTTGGAAAACAGTCGATTGTCTGTCCTGCGCCAATTGTTGCAAGACCATGACCCCCACTTACACGGATGCCGATCAAAAGCGGATATCAAAGTATCTCGGGATCACAGTCAGTGCGTTTCAAAAAAAATACCTGGAGCGGGAGCGTGGCGGCGATCGCGATTGGATGAACCGTGCTACGCCTTGCAAATTCTTGAACCTCTCTGATAATAAATGCAGGATCTACTCTGTTCGTCCGGCCGATTGTGCGGGGTTCCCTCACTTGCGAAAGAAATTCGACGTGTACGGTCATGTGCATCATCAAAACGTAGAACACTGTCCCGCTACATTCGAACTGGTTCGTCGGCTGAAGGAGTCTTTATCGCTCAACGGCTGAAGTAAATATCTTCCCGAAAGAAAAAGTTGACACTTCCATCCGGAAATCGGGTGATGGAAAGCAGGTCGTATCGCAACCATTTATACTGTGGGTGCGCGCGGATGAAGACTCCGGCAGCCATTTGCAGGTGGCGGAATTTTTTTACAGAGATACTTTCCTCCGGCCATCCGTACCGATTTCCGTGCCGGGTTTTGACTTCGATCACATGGAGGTATTTATCTTTCACGGCGATCAGGTCGATCTCCAGCTTTCCCATTCGCCAGTTCTGGTGTAGGATCACAAAGCCGTTCGCTTCCAGCCATTCAGCGGCTGTGTATTCGCCCCACCGGCCAAAGTCCTGATGCTCCGCCATTGTTTATCTTTATGCAATCTCCAACGGCAGGCGGTTGCGGCCAAGAGATTAAATACATCATTTATTCGTTTTATGTCGGGTTTGTTTCAGTTAAAAGGACAGGTCAAGCATTATGATTGGGGAGGCCATTCCTTTATTCCGTCGTTGTTGGCTATTGACAACGCGGAAAACAGACCCTTTGCCGAATATTGGATGGGGGTTCACGCGCAAGGTCCGGCTATATTGATCGATCAGTCAGGCCATCCCAGTTCACTGGCGGAGCAGGCTTCGAATCTTTCTTTTTTACTGAAGTTGCTGGATGTACGGGACATGTTATCCATTCAGGTTCATCCGAATAAGGAAATGGCCGCGGCTGATTTCCAACGGGAAAATGAGGCGGGTATTCCGCTATCCGATCCTACCCGAAACTATAAAGACCCCAACCATAAGCCCGAGTTGATGGTTGCCCTGAGCGAGTTTTGGCTCTTACACGGATTCCGTTCTCCGGATTCACTCAATGACATCTTTACGCGGCATGGTTTTCTTCATCCGCTTCAATCTACCTGGAAGCAGCGTGGATATGCGGGATTGTACAAATGGGTCATGGAGCTTCCACAACTCGAAGTGGACGAGATCCTATTGAAGCCGCTGGAGGAGATGGTTCAACACTATAAGTCAGGTACACTGGAAAAAAATGATCCGTGTTTTTGGGCCGCCCGGGCGCACCTGAGTTTTTCAAAGGGATCGGGTGTTGACCGCGGCATCTTCTCTGTCTTTTTATTCAATCTGGTCCACTTGCAAAAAGGGCAGGGGATCTTTCAAGCAGCCGGGGTGCCCCATGCTTATCTGGAAGGACAAAATGTGGAGATCATGGCCAATTCGGATAATGTGTTGCGGGGCGGACTCACGCCCAAACACATCGATGTGGCTGAATTGCTTCGTCACGTAAACTCCGTGCCGATCGAGCCGATGGTGCTGGATCCAATAACGGGTGCAGACGGATGGCGCCGTTTTCCGGTGCCCGTTTCGGATTTCCGAATGGAGTTGCTTGAATGCCATCCAGGTCAACGCTATCCGTTTACCTCGGATCGCCCCTGTATTTTATTGATGCCGGAGGGTAAACTAACCATCAGCACCGAATCGGACAAGATGGTATTGGGTGCCCCGCAGATCAGTGCTTATCTTGATGGTGGAACCCGGGCCATGCTGGAGGTCATGGAATCAGGTTTATTGTTCATAGCCATGGGAGAACAGCGGGTGTAAACCTCCACAAACCGACTATCCACAGTCGTTGATAAATCCCCCACAGGAAAGCCTTGATTGGACTATTTTTGTCTCTCTCCAACACAGCATTATGAAAAGCACTGTCAAATACGTTCTCTTCTATTTCTCCGTACTGGTCCTAACGGTTGCCAGCAAATTTTTTCTTGGGCCCAACGTTACCTTCTCCGGGGTATCACCGGTGATCGCTTTGGCTCTCTTCAGCGGAATGATCGCCCGAGAGAAAGACAAAATGTTCATGCTCCCATTGGTAGCTTTATTTGTCAGTGATGCTTTTATGCAGTTGTTGTATGAGCAAAACCTCTTCCCATATGCTGGCTTCTATGCTGGACAATGGAAGAATTATTTACTCCTGTTGACATTGCCCTTCCTGGCAGCCATTATCGGTGCCTCTTCTCGTGTGCGGGTATTGATCGGTGCTGTAGCCGGACCGACCCTCTATTTTCTGATCTCCAACTTCCTTGTTTGGATGCAAGCCGGAGAGGCTGTGTACACCAAGGACATGAATGGTCTCGTCCAGTGCTATACGCTGGCCATCCCATTCTATCGGAATTCATTGATCGCCACGCTGGTTTTACTTCCCATGTTACTGACGACCTACCGTCATTGGGTTGCTACACGAGTAGCGGTACTCAGCAATCGTTGATTCCGGCTTCATAGCCCTCATCGATCAGTAGTTCATGTCTTGATCCATCGGCTGCCTGTGTGGCCAGTTCATCGCATCGATTGTTGTGCGGATTGTCGGCATGTCCTTTAACCCAATGAAATCGGATCTGATATTGTTTTGAGAGGAGGTGATATTCCTCCCACAGATCACGGTTCTTCTTTCCACCCTTGAATCCGGTTCGGATCCATTTGTCGAGCCATTTTTCTTCAATGGCCTTAACGACATACTGACTGTCGGAGTAGATCGTCACCCGTAGTCCGGATTTTTTCAAAGCTTTTAGGGAAGCGATCACCGCCATGAGTTCCATCCGATTGTTGGTGGTCTTCCTATATCCTTGCGCCAATTCTTTTCGATGATCGCCGAACATCAGAATGGCGCCATAACCACCAGGACCGGGATTGCCTCTGGCAGAGCCGTCGGTATATATGATTACGGCATCCGACATCTATACTTGAAATACGCCGGTTTTGAAGGGAGGGATTTCAGCATTGCAGTTGGCCGCTTCGATGCCCGCAGAGATCCATTTACGTGTATCGACCGGATCGATGATGGCATCCACCCACAATCGGGCAGCTCCGTAATAGGGAGAAGTTTGCGCCTCGTATTTGCTTCGGATCTTGTCTCCCATTTCTTTTTCTTCTGTCTCGGTCAATGCTTTTCCCTTCGCTTTTTGTGTAGTCGTTTCAATCTGCAAAAGCGTTTTGGCCGCGGAATCACCACTCATCACCGCGATCTTGGCAGTAGGCCAGGCCAGAATCAATCTGGGGTCGTATGCCTTACCGCACATCGCATAATTACCGGCACCAAAAGAATTTCCAACGATGATGGTAAATTTCGGAACAACGGAATTGGCAACGGCATTCACCATTTTGGCTCCGTCTTTAATGATCCCACTGTGTTCGCTACGGCTGCCGACCATGAAGCCGGTCACGTCTTGCAAGAAGAGCAGCGGTATTTTTTTCTGATTACAGTTCATGATGAAACGGGCAGCTTTGTCGGCGCTGTCGTTATAGATCACACCACCCATTTGTTGTTCGCCCAGTCGGGTTTTGACCAGTTTGCGTTGGTTGGCCACGATACCGACCGACCATCCATCGATCCGAGCATATCCGCAAAGAATGGTTTGCCCATATTCCGGCTTGAACGGTGAGTAGGAACCTTCATCCACCAGTCGATCCAGGATGACTTGCATGTCGTAAGGTTTTCCATCCGTCGGAAACAGTGCATGCACTTCTTCAATGGGACTAGCAGGTGCTTTGGTGTCGATCCGATCGAACCCGGCTTTGGGTATGTGTCCCAATCGGCCGATGGTTTCTCGGATGTGATGCAGGCATTCTTTTTCGGTGGCGAATTTTCTGTCGGCAATACCTGATATCGTTGTATGTGTTTCGGCTCCGCCCAATTTTTCATGTTCCACGACTTCACCGATTGCGGCTTTCACGAGGTAGGGTCCGGCCAGGTAAATGGATCCGTTTCCTTCGACCATATAGGTCTCGTCGCTCATGATTGGCAGGTAGGCGCCACCGGCTACACAAGGACCGAGTACGGCGGCGATCTGCGGAATACCCATAGCACTCATGCGGGCATTGTTACGAAAGACCCGGCCGAAATGTTCTTTGTCTGCGAATATATCTTCTTGCAAAGGCAAATAAATACCGGCACTGTCGACTAGGTAGATCACAGGAAGGTGATTTTCCATGGCGATTTCCTGAAGGCGCAAATTCTTTTTTCCGGTGATGGGGAACCAGGCACCGGCTTTTACAGTGGCATCATTGGCGACGATTATACAGGTTCTTCCTTGTATGATACCGATGCCGCCGACAGTACCGCCGGCTGGGCAACCACCATGTTCGGCAAACATCTCGTAGCCGGCGAGTGCGCCGATCTCGAGGAATTCGCTGCCCGGATCAATCAGGTATTCGATGCGCTCACGCGCAGGGAGTTTGTTTTTTTGACGTTGTTTGTCCTGTGCAGCTGCTCCGCCGCCGAGGTGGATCCTGTCCAGCCGCTGACGCAGATCACTCAGCAGCTGGCGGTACCGATCCTCATTTTGTTGGTAGGCAAGATCCATGGTGAGACTTCTTTTTCAAAGATACGGTTACTGACTTGAGCAGTATCATCTGCTCAATCCTGCGGTCCGCTTATCTTTAAGCCGAATGGATTCACTGACCCATATTGCCATCGGTGCCTGCGCAGGTGAGTGGATGGCCGGAAAAAGATTAGGCCGAAAGGCTATGCTTTGGGGGGCACTGGCACATAGTTTACCCGACATTGATTTTATTGCCGGCATTTGGAATGATCCGGCTGAAGACCTGCTGGCGCATCGCGGATTCACCCATTCGATCGTATTCGCCTTTATTGCCATGTATTTGTTGGTGCAGGCTCATGCCCGTTTGCATCCCGGTGCTTATCCGCAACGAAGATCTGCTTATGGTTTTTTTGGGATTTTGGTTTTTTTGCATCTGTTGCTCGATGGATTCAACGTGTACGGTACTGGCTGGTTCGAACCGTTCTCTCACGTGCGGGTGGCATTCAATTGGTTATTTGTGGCCGATCCGTTTTTTTCTGTGGGTCCGGGTATCGCCTTGTTTTTATTGCTTGTATTGAGAAGGCAGCACCCCTGGCGGATTCGAATTAGTCAGGCCGGATTGATCATAAGTATGGTCTATTTGGGCTATGCCGGTTCAAATAAAATGCAGATCGATCGGGATGTTCAGAGTGAGATTCGCAGGCATAATTGGTCCGACTCAGCTTATTTTACGACTCCTGCTCCATTGAATACCTGGCTTTGGTATGCGGTGGTCAATCGGCCAGATGGCGCATACATCTCGCACCGTTCGCTCTATGATCAGTGTGATACCATGAGTTTTAAATTCTTTCCTCGTCGGGATACCTTGCTTTATCCCTTGTTCGGACATGAGCCGTTGCAGCACTTGATCCGTTTCTCGCAAGGGTATTATACAGTCGAACAACGAAATGACAGTTTGATATTCAGCGACCTCCGATTCGGTCAGCAGCAGGGTTGGAGTGATCCAGCTGCTCCATTTGTATTTTATTATTATTTATCGCATCCGGAGAATAATGAATTGGTGATTCAACGAGGACGCTTTCAGGGTTGGGGCTTATCGGCCTTGCAACGTTTATGGGAGCGCATCGGTGGTTGGGGATGCCAGTAGTTTACTCTTGCCGAAAATAAAAGGTGAACAAACGGAGTACTGCATGTATGATGTAAAAGGAGAGGCGTTGTCCGATCTGCTGAAAAAATCCGGTGTATACTGCAAAGGCCATTGGATCGATCTGTTTGCAATCCGTTCGGATCAGATCCTCGAGCATCATTCGGGTGACTACTGCAAAATTATTATCTCGAACATCCAGGTTCGCTTCGAGTGAGGCGAGTGCGGAGATCTCATTCAGGTTATAAGATCCGACGGTGGTCCACTTATCATCTGCCGTGGCCACTTTGGCGTGTAGTACGTTAAACTGGTATTCGTAGATCTCGATCCCTTTATCCAGCATCCATCGGTATAGAAATCGTTCAGCAGATTTTGCCAGCGGAACATCGGAGACGCCGGTGAGGATGACTCGGATGCGCACGTTTTTCTTTCGTGCTTGAGCAATTTTTTTCCGAAGGAGTCGACCCGGCAGAAAATAACTGCAACAGATCAGTATGCTTTTCTCAGCTGCCTGGAATTGTTCAAGGTAGCTACGCGTTATCTCGCGCTTCCTACGTACCCAGTCGTTGTATCGCAAGCGACAATCTTTTTGTTGGGGGTTGGAGATCTTGTCGCAAAAAGAATCTACAGATCTCCAATCGATGCGGGTGGGTAGCTCCTGTTCGCCCCAGAGTGATCGGCATTGGTGGTAGGCAATATAGGCAGTTTCCCCTTCCAGGTAGACGGCCATATCGTACCAAGCGGGTTCGTTCGGCAGGTCGTTGTAGCGGTCGCAGATGTTCAGTCCGCCGATCAGCAGTTTAACGCCATCTGCAACCACGATCTTATGGTGCATGCGTCGGCCTACATAAAAACGGGTGCTGCGCAGCAGTGGTTCGAACCATTTCAGTTCAGCGCCCGATTTTCGAAATTGCTCAATTCGTTTGTTGTCGAGATGGGCAGAGGCATAGGCATCCAGGTGCAGGTGTACGGATACACCACGAAGGGCTGCGGCTGATAAAAGTTCAAGTATCCTGTCGCCGGTAGAGTCGGGTTCAAGTATGTAAAATTGAAGATGGATCGACTGTTTTGCCTCTTGTATGAGTTGTTCCAGCCGGGTGAAGTAGGGTTTTCCGCCGCGGATCAGTTCCACCCGGTTTCGGGGCGAATAGCCGATGTGCATGACCTGTTTGATGCGACTCACTCATTAAAGGTATATTGCTTGATTCACACAAAGTAATGATGCTGATGGCAGTCAGGGGAGGGGGCGATTTTTCAAATGCGTGCATACGGGCGCTCTCCAGATCCGGTTGTTTTTTGGGCTTTGTGCCGGTATTTTTTTGCCCTATATTTGCACTCCCTCAACGGGATGCCCAGGTGGCGAAATTGGTAGACGCACCGTCTTCAGGTGGCGGCGCCGCGAGGTGTGCTGGTTCGAATCCAGTCCTGGGCACAAAGTTGGATTTAAGGCGATTCTTAACTGTATCGCCTTTTTCATTTTCGGCTAAATGGCTCACCAGAGTTAAAAAAGCCGTTTTAATAAAGAATTTGAATAAATTTAAAAAAAAATCTATGCTATACTTAAGAACCCTCATCCTGTTCGTTATATGTACACCCACTTTTGCATTTACGCAGGTGGGGATTGGAACGAGTACTCCTAACGCTTCTGCGCAGCTGGATGTAACATCCACTTCAAAAGGGTTTTTACCCCCAAGAATGACCTCTGCTCAGCGAGATGCGATAGCTTCACCCGCTGAAGGGTTATTAATTTTTAATACAACAAATAAAAGTATAGAAGTTTATATCAGCGGTGCTAGCGGTGGTGAATCATTTCTATCTGGAAGTGAATTTTGCTCTATCGGTATTGGAAGTTTTTATATGATGAACCAATGGTTTAATGAGACTCGCGGAATGGCTCAATCATTTGTTTCCGGAGGTGGGAACCTTAGTTCAATAACAATCAAGGTAGGTTCGGTTGTTCCTGAATCAACTTCTACACTTTATGAGCTAAATGTCTATAATGGTAGTCCAAGTGGTTGTGGAAATAATGGCTCGACCTGCGAGTTATCAGCTTTAGGAACGCCAATTGCTACTTGCCAAGTATCAATAAACAGTTCAGGTGAAAAAACTTTAAATTTACAATCTCCTGTTTACTTATCTTCCAATCAAACCTATACTTTCTCGATAACACCAACAGTTTCAACGCAAGGGTTTAGTTGGAGTTGCTATTCTACTGGTTATTCTAGTGGGGCCTCTTTTGGAATTTCAGGAAATGTATCAGGCCCCAACGATGATTTTAAATTTCAAACAAATTATGTTACTGGCTGGCGAAGTTTGAAGTTTAATTAAAAAGGTTTGAAAATAAAAAAAGCTAAGCAATAGCTAGAAATAATCCGGTTGCTACTGTAAGTACCCCTTTTAACAGACAGTCGTTGATTTGTGAATTTCGGTAATTTCTATGTTTCTTTTCCATTCATCCGGTGTTAGATTGTTCAGGGCTTCGTGGGGTCTTCGGTAATTGTATTCTTCTATCCATTCCCTTGTC